>NZ_JAHHUY010000009.1:0-98939 GCF_019144085.1 Clostridium tyrobutyricum | reverse complement strand
ACAAAAAATAATAAGAGTATAATTTTTTATTATACTCTTATTATTTTTTGTTGCAAAAGACTATTCAATTATTATATAAAGTAAAATTTAAGTTAAATCAAGCTGGAGTGAATGTAGCTGGTACATATAAAACACAATTTAAATAAACACCACGACCTTCATCAACTTTGGTCATTGACCAAACAAGAGCACCTCCAACTAAAGCTATTGAAGATAAATACCCACTAGCTACTGATTTTCCAGCCTTAGCTAAAAATCCACCAACCGTACCTCCTAAATACATATAATCTTTAAAATCATTTATTGCTCTATGCGAAAAATAAATTTGAGCTCCCCACCAAGTATATCTTACACTCATATAACTTGATGATGATGATACTGAAGCTACTGACATTTTTAACTTACCGTTTGATTTATTAGCTGACATATTATCAGTAGTTAAAGATTGAATAAATGTATTACCATTTTTAGTTATATCATTTGAATTTATAACTTCTTTTAAATTTTGATTATTATCTTTAATACAATCTAATACTGTCTTTAATTCATCCTTATTAAGTTTAGAATAACCTTCTTTGGAGAGATAAAAACTATTTTTAGTAGTTTTTATGTATGGAGTTGCCTTATTTATTAAGGCTTGGCTTATAGAACTTTGTTTAGTATTAGAAGTCGTTGTAGTGGATATATTTGTACTAGGCTTGTCTATAGATTTTGCACTAACTAGACTAGGTATTACAAAACTTCCTCCTACTGCAATGGTTAACGCTAAAGAGATATTTCTAACGGTCTTAATATTTTTCATTATTTGTCCCTCCTGATATGTATTTTTTTGGTACTTCGCTAATATATTAACATATAATGCACTTTAATACAATACATATATAATATTTAGCCATTTTATGCATAGATAGTATTAAATATACATATAAGGTTTTATATAATATATAGAAATTCTATAATTATTAAATATAAAAAGACTAAGTGTAGAGATATTTTCAAATCATTATCTATAAATAAACCTGTTTGACTATATATTTATAGATAATTACTAATCCTTAGTATTCTCAATTAGAATTTTATTTATTATTTAATGAAAAATATTATTATAACTAAAACCAGCAAATAGTTGATACATCTATATTTTCGCTGATTAATTATCTTACACTATAAGTTCACTAAATTCTAAATGTGTGATAAGATCATATTGTATTTATTATCGTGAAGTAAAAATTACTTAAATAAGTAATTTGTGAGGAGTGATAAGGTATGAGTAAATATGCTGTTTTGTGGGAATATATTCAAAAGAAAGATAGTCTATCAATGAAACTATCTTTTGATGAAATACAGGACATTGTAGGAATTAAGATAGATCATTTTTTTAAGATACAAAAAGGAACTAAATGAATATGGATATCAAGTTGGAAAGATTTCTCTTAAAGAACATGCAGTAATTTTCAATAAAACTGGTTAAGACTTATGAATTTCCAATTTACGACCGAGTAATATAAATAATAATTTGAAAAGGAGTAAGATATGGCTTCTAGTCAAGAATATTTAGATTTTATTATTGGACAATTAGATTTACTGGATGATATTTCTTTTAGAAAATGATGGGAGAATATATTTTATATTTTCGAGGAAAGATTTTTGGAGGAATATATGATGATCGTTTTTTAATTAAGATAACTAAGGCAAGTAGAAAGTTGATTCCAGATGCAATTGAGGAATTACCTTATGATGGTGCAAAACTAATGCTTTTGGTTGAGGATGTTGATAATAAAGACTTCCTATATCAACTAGTTATGGAGATGTACAAAGAACTTCCTACTCCAAAATTAAAAAAGAAAAAGTGATTTGAAAGGAAGATTAAAATGAAATTAGATGGTATTGGAATATTTGTTAGTGATATGAGAACTATGGTTGAGTTTTATAAAATATCCTTGGATTTGAAATTCATTGGGATGGAAAAGAACCAAATGTAATGTTAAAAAAAGATTGAGTATTGTTTATGTTTTACGGAAGAAATGATCTTGAAAAAAATGACGAATAAACGATTCAATTATGCTAATGGTATAAATGGTCATTATGAGATTGCTTTAAGTGTTCCCAAACATGAAGATGTAGATTTAGTATATGAAAATATCATTTCTAAAGGAGTAGAATCAGTGATGAAACCAACAACAGAATCTTGGGGTCAAAGGACATGTTATATTGCAGATCCTGAGGGCAATCTTATTGAGAGTGGTTCATTTAATAAATAAATTCCAATTTTGTCTTAATATCCTTAAAACTACGAATTAAACGAACAATATAAAATTTGTGCATAAAAAATCAGATATATATGTACTTTGGTAGCAAAAAATATCGGCACTATCGTCACTGTAAAAAATAGGATACAGTGATGATAGTGCTTATTTTTTTAAGTCTAAATATCTGTATTATCTCTGATAACCTTTTTAGCTTTCAGATAATAAAGTAGTTCTTTTTTGTCTTCTATGTTCCAGTCTTTAAAATCTTGGAGTAGATTAATTACATGCATGAAATCAGCATCATTAGTGGCATTTGAGAATATATTGTCTTTAGAATCCTCAATGAAAAAAGAAACCGGAGTCTCAAGGGCAGCAGCAATGAGTTTCAAATTTTCAAAGGAAGGGTTGCTCCTTCCATTTTCAATATCACTCAAAAATGATATTGATATCTTTCCATCAATTCTATTTGACAGTTCTTTTAATGAAAGTCTATTGGCTTTTCTAATCTCTTTTAATTTAGTTCCTATCATACTCATAATATAACTCCTTCTATTCCGTAAATAACGTAATAACTAAAGTATAAACAAAATCAGAAAAAATGTAAAATGCTATATTAAAACTACAAAATATTATATAATATACGTAATTATTACTTGTATTACTACGTAATTATCGTATAATAATATTATGGAGGTGGGAATCTTGGATAATATAGGTGAAAAAATAAAAGAGGAAAGAATTAAAAAAGGATTAAAGCAATATGAATTGGCAGAAAAAGCAGGCATATCTAATACGTATCTTTCGGATCTTGAAGTTGGAAGAACAGCACCTTCTATAAAGACGTTAGACAAGCTATCTAAAGCATTGGAAGTGGATATTAAGATATTTCTATAACATTTTTAATAATTTAAAGCGACAATATGAGTCTATATAAGTTAATAAAATAGACTTATAGATAACTTATATTAAAAAATAATTAAAGGGGGAACAAAACATGAATAAAAATTGTAAAAAGATATTTGCAAGTACTATGCTTATATCTCTGGTATTAACAACTGCAATAACAACAGGTGTAGTCAAGGCTGATGCTGGAAAGGTTACAAGACTAGGGGCATCAGATAGATATTCTACATCAGCACAAGTTGCCACATCAAATTGGGGTAATGGAAGTAACAGTGTAGTACTTGTATCTGGAGAAGGATACGCAGATGCGATAAGTGCTTCATCACTTGCCAAGACATTAGACGCACCTATACTACTTACTCAGTCCAATACTCTAAATAGTGATACTCAATCTGCACTTAATACTTTAAAGCCTAAGAATATTTATATTGTAGGTGGAACTGCTTCTGTGTCTCAATCAATAAGGAATACATTAAAAAAATCCTATAATTTAGTAGAACTTGGTGGAAAAAACAGATATGAAACTAATGTAGCAGTAGCAAATGAACTGGTAAATAATCATGGAGTAAGTGCAGACAATGTAATGGTTGTAGGAGGCCAAAATTTTTCAGATGCTTTATCTATAGCTCCCATTGCAGCAGCCAAGGGAGAAATCTTATTATTAGCCGACAATAATTCTAATGATATAAGCCAGCAATTAAATTTCATAAAAGCTAATAAATCAAAGGCTACTATAATAGGTACAAGCAATGTAATAAATGACAATATATATTCAAAATTTAGTGCAATAAACAGGGTAAATGGTGGTTCCGACAGGTTTGATACTAATCTTAAAATATTGAATTACTATAAATCTGACTTAAAAAATGACAAGATTTATATTGCTAATGCCACAGGAAATGGATATGCGGATGCTCTTGTAGCTTCTGTTTTATCTGGAAAATACACATCACCACTTGTATTGACTGATAAGGAAAACACACAAAATACAGATAATGCTATATCTTATATAACTAAAAATATTGATGGAAATAAAACCACTGTTAATGTAGTAGGTGGAAATGCTGTAGTACCAGATACTATAGTTAATATTATAAATATAAATATTAATAAATCTCAGCAGAATGATAATAATAGTAATGGAAACACTGATTCTTCATCTAGTAATACAAATAATTCAGGTTCTAGTGATGTTAAAGTAAGTTCTATAAGTTTAAACAAGTCAGCTGATACATTAACAGTAGGAGATACAGACAATTTAATTCCAATAATATCCCCAACTAATGCTACAAATAAAAATATAATATGGAACAGCTCTAATAAAGAAATTGCAACTATAGATTCCAATGGAAAAGTGACAGCAGTAAGTGTAGGTAAAACAACTATAGTAGCAACTACAGATGATGGAAATAAAACAGCATCATCTGTAGTTACAGTAAATGATAAAGATGCGTATGCTCCAAATGCTGAGATAACCTTTAAGGATATTAATCTAGAAAAAGCAGTAAGAAGTACAATAAATAAGCCAACTGGTAAGTTGTATAAAAGTGATGTGGACAAAATAACTAATTTATCTGCTAAAAATGAAAATTATGAAAATAGTATAACTGATATTAGTGGAATTGAAAATTTAACTAATTTAAAAACCCTTGATTTAAGTTGGAATGAAATATCAGATATAAGTAAATTAAAATCTTTAAATAGTTTAGAAATTCTTAATTTAGAGGGGAATGAAATAAGCGATATAGCTCCAATAAAAGATTTAACTAATTTACACGATTTGGATTTAAGAAGTAACTTTATACTGACAGATATAAATGTATTAAATAAATTAACTAATTTACAGACTCTTATTTTAGGTGTAAATCAAATAAGCGACATAAGTCCATTAAAAGATTTGACCAACCTACAATATTTAGATTTAGGTGGAAATCATATAACGGATATCAGTGAATTGAAGAATTTAACTAATTTGCAACACTTAGATTTATTTGGTAGTGAGCTTGAAAATAGCCAAATAAAGGATATAACACCCTTGATTAATTTAAGTAATTTGAAATGGCTTGATCTACAGGGTAATCTTATAGAGGATGTTAGTTCGTTAGAAAAGCTAAAAAAACTGGAGTATCTTGATTTAAGGGGTAATAAAATAACAGATGTAAGTTATATAAATAATTTAACTAACTTACAGTCTCTTTATTTGGGAGGAAATTCAATAAGTGATGATACTAAAAATATAATAACATTACCCAATTGTAATGTAGATTACTATTATTAAAATAAATAAGATATATAAGAATATAAAAAATTATTAATAGTTACATTATTATATTTAATATCTCAAAGTTATTAGATGTAATAATGTATTTTTAATAAAAAATAGATATGGCAAAATGGCTGATATTGATTTCCATAATAATATGGATAATATCAAAAGTATCGGGTAGTAGTAAAACTACATCTAAATAGGTGGGATAAAAATGAAATATATAAGTTTAATATTATTTCTAATAGGATTTTTGATGATATTACTGAGTTTGATATTGATACTTATTAAGACTGCCAAGTGTAGAAAGATAGGAATTCTACCTGTAAGTGCTGTTATTGTAGGAATTATTGTATTAGGTTCAGGAGTGGAATATGATAAGATGCAGAAAATTGTTTTAAGCAAGATACCAAGTAAACTTAAAACCTCAGTATCAAATAATAATAATAAAACAGAGATTTCAAAAAATAAACCTTTTGATGCCAATGGGTCTGTGGTTCCTAAAGTTTCAACTTTGAATAGTCTTGGAGATAAAATGACAATAGATGCAGATGGAAGTAAAACTATAAATGATAATATAAGATTTTCTCCAAATAATATAAGACATTTTATAGATAATGATGGAGCAAAGGTAGATGTGCCAGATGGTAAGAAGTATACAGATGGAATACATTATACTGAATATACATTTACAAAAGATGATAGTGCATTTGACTATTCTATATATGTATCTAATGAAAATTTGTCTACTAATAATTATAATGATCCAGGTGACTATAAGGAAGATGCAAGTAGTGGCAAATTAGAAGATCATTCAGGAGATAAATCATATGAAGCTATGAGTTATCTTGATTTCATAAGAAGATTTGTACCAGTTAAAACACCAAAGAATACAATATCGGGAGATTTTCTCATAGGAAACTGGGTTGGGGCAGAACAGCAAATATTAAATAGTCAAATGACAATAGATATGAATATAAATGATGGACAAACACTTGACCTGCATTGTAAGTACATACCAAATATTGATTCAACCTATGGATATAAAGTAGAAGAGCTAGGGAAGAATGCTTATAAGCTATATTTATATAATATGACTGTGAGAGCAGATAGCAATAATGGCGGTGGTGCAGTATTTTCAGATGAACCAATAAATACAACTTTCATATTGTATATGAAAAATAAGAATAGCTTTGATGCAGTATTTACTAATAATGAAGATAAAAGAGTATCTGTAAATATGACTAGGAGTTAATTGAGATTATTAAAAATAGTAACTATGTAGGAAGAAAATTTTGTATATCTTTCTTATATGGTTATTATTTTTTTATTGATACTAGTAAATTTTATATGCTCTTGTAGAAATATGTAGTATAATATTGCATTGTTAGATAATTTTTACTACAAAGTGTTAAAACTAATTAATAAGAGGAGCTTGATTTATCTATGAATGAAGAGGATATGAATTTTAAAGATTTTATAAAATCTTTGGGTTGGAGCAACAATAAATTTTATAATAATATTAAAAGAATGTGCAGTAAGGAAGTGTATGACATTGATATTAATAATTTCAGAAAAGCTGGCAAAGCTAAGCTAGATTACAAGAAAGATGATAGAAATTTTTGTTTCAAAAAAGAATGGAAAGATATAGCATACGTATTATTTACTATGTTTTCTGAAAACCCATTTTATAGAAAAAATAGTACGGCTGAAAGTGTAAATCTGAATGACATAATAGAATATAATAAAAAATGTTTAAAAGTTGTAGCTGATAAATTACCTAAGAACTTTAGAAGAGAAACTCAAATACATCCTGTATATACTAGTACAATAATGGAAACAGGGATTATTGAAAACATATCCACAAAAATAAAATTAATGTTTGACTGCATATCTAAGTTACCAATAGAGAAGAGAGTAGAAATGTGGCTGAATTTAGATAATCAAATTAATGAAGTAATTATATATTATTATTTATCGTCATATATAGATAAAAAGGATATGGATAATAGTAAAGGAGAAGAGTTCAAAAATCAGCTATTTGGAGAGTATGAAAATATAAGTCTTGATAAATATATGGCTCAGGTATTAAAAAATGAGATGAACAGTGATTTTGTAAAAGAGAGAGATGCAATAATTAAAAAAGAAGAGGATTATTGGAAGGCTTTAGATAACTTTGCTATGTCTTTTGATTCGCCGGAAGAAATAAAAGCTGTAAATGAAAGTTGGGAAAAAAATATTGGAGAGGAAAATTATAAAAAGATGCAGGAAGAAAGGCTTGAAAATGAAGTGAAAATACGATTAAAGTATGCACATGATGTTGTTAATATGAATACATCTATTGATAGTACAATAGACAAGCATATTGAGAGTATTAAGAATGAAGAACAAAATGAAACAAATAAGGAGTTTATAAAGCGACTTAAAGAATTAAGAGAAATGAATAAAGATGATAAGTTTAAGAATATAAGTGATAGAATTCTTTGTGAATTGAATTACGGAATAATAAATAGACAAGAATAAATAATAAAGAATGAGTTATTCTAGGATGGTTTTCTGGAATAACTCATTCTTTTATAAAAATTTGCTATCCCATAAAAAAAATTAATGTAGGATACCTAATGAATTATAAAATCTAAAAATATATAATGTAAATACAGTAAAGGCCAAAACTGAAATAGTTATAGCATAGCTGCAGATATGCTTATGAGAGGAAGCTTTAATTTGATTAATGATAAGTATTTAGAAGAAATAAAAAAGGGGTTGAATTTTATTAAAGAAAGTAATGAGCTATGCGAGATTCGTATGTTAAAGACTGATAAAGGAACAATATCAGGATATTATAACGATTATGAAAGGCTTGCAGATGATATCAAACCCTATATTGGGAAATATAATGTATTTTTTACATTGAATCCTGTAAAAAAAGATTTAATCTCAAAGTCTAAGAATAAATTGAAATATTATGCAAAAAATACAACATCAGATGCAGATATTACTAAAAGGCGAATTTTATTAATTGATTTGGACGCTGTAAGACCCACTGGTACTTCATCAACAGACGAAGAACATAAAAGCGCCATAGAAAGAGCAAAAGAAGTTGAAGAATTTCTTGAAGAACAAGGATGGTCTGAGCCTATATTAGCTGATAGTGGCAATGGAGCACACCTTTTATATCATATTGATCTTGAAAATAACAGTAACAGCGTACAACTTATAAAAAATGTACTCAAAGTTTTAGATGAAATTTTTTCAGATGAAAAAGTGGACATAGATAAATCAGTCTATAATGCTGCAAGAATATGCAAATTATATGGTTCAGTAGCATGTAAGGGTGATAATACTGAAGATAGACCTCATAGAATGGCAAAAGTGCTAGAATATCCTGAAAAGTTTGAAAAAGTTGATGTGAAACAACTTCAAAAATTAACGTCGATGCTACCAAATGAGAAAGAAAAAAATAATAGAATTGATAATCATAATAAAATTGATATAAAAAGTTGGATGAAAAGATATGGAATTGAAGTATTCAAGGAAAAAAATTGGGGAAATGCTACTGTATATGTACTTGAAAAGTGTCCTTGGAGAGAGGAACACACAGATTATTCTGCCTATATTATTCAATTTGATAATGGAGCTATTGTTGCTGGATGCCATCATGACCATTGTAGTCAAGAAAATTGGTATACACTTAGAGACAAGCTTGAGCCAGGATGGAGAAAGAATAATAAAAAAGATAGAAGAGATGCTGAAAGTACCAAGAAAAGTCAATCAGATATTCTCATTGAACTTGCAAGTCAAGCTGAATTTTTTTCAGATTATTCAGAAGAAACTTATTGTTCAATAAGAGTTGACAACCATGTTGAAGTATATAAGTTGTCAAGCTTGAAATTTAAAATGTGGTTGACTAAAATTTTTTTTGATAAGACAGGTAAGGCTATAACGTCAGAATCTATGAAGCAAGTTATTGGTGTTTTAAATATGAAAGCACTTACAGAGGAACAAAACCGATATGTATCTAAAAGATGTGTAAAATATGATGAAAAAATTTATTATGATCTTTGCGATAATAATTGGAAAGTTGTCGTAATAGATGAAAATGATTGGAAAATAATTGATAATAATGAACCAATGTTCTTAAAAAATAAAAATCTGAAAGCACAAGTGATACCTGAAAAGTACGAAGATCTTTCCATATTGAGTAAGTTTTATAGGTTTAGAAATGAAGATGATAAAATTCTTCACATGGTAGATATTGTAACAAAGTTTATACCAAATATTCCTCATCCAATAATTGTAATATATGGAGAAAAAGGTTCTTCAAAAACCACGTCAATGCGAAAAGACAGGTCTATAGTTGACCCTGCAATAAGAGATATTGTAGCAATGCCAACGAGCAATAGTGATCTTGGAATTATTTTGAACAACAATTATATGCCATGTTTTGATAATATTGATAACATAAGTGCTGGAAAAAGCGACATTTTATGTATGGCTGCTACAGGTGGTGGATTCAGTAAGAGAAAATTATTTACTGATGAGGATGAAACAATACTATTTCTAAAGGATTGTGTGGTATTAAATGGTATAAATGTTGTCGCTACAAGACCAGATTTGCTTGATCGTTCAATATTACTTGAACTTGAGAGAATTCCTGACACTGAAAGAAAAGATGAAGAAACTATATGGAAAGAATTCAACGATGCAAAACCGAAAATTTTAGGAGCAATATTTACAACGTTATCAAAAGCTATGAAATTATATAAAACTATTAAAGTAGAAAAGCTTGGGAGAATGGCTGACTTTACAAAATGGGGATATGCTATTTCAGAAGTTTCAGGTATAGGAGGAGAAAAATTCATTGGAGCGTATTTAAATAATCAGAACAGGGCAAATGATGAAGCTGTTGAATCAAATCCAGTTGCATCTGTAGTTATAGCGTTTATGAAAGATAGAAAAAATTGGTCGGGAACTATATCGGAATTTCTTGAAAAGTTATACGATGTTGCCTTTAAAGAAAAAATAGATACTAATTCAAAACTGTGGCCCAATGAACCAAATGTTTTAAGTAGACGATTGAATGAAGTGAAATCAAATCTTCTATTGTATCGTATAAGTTATACAATAAGGCATCACAGCAAAGGTAAAAAAATAACTATAATTAAAGAAATGGATGTTTCGGTAAAAGATTCTGATATTATTGATTTTTAATTTGTTTGGATATTATGTTAATAGTGTCGATAGTGCCAATATTTTTGATGGTGAAGGGGTGTGAATGTTCAAACTAAAAAAAGTTGTTATAAAGTAGCTGATATATTTAATATTAAAATAATATTTTTGGAGGATTATAATATGGAAAAATTGGAAAGTAATAATATAAATAATGAGGAAGAAAGTATAGGTATAGATGATATTTTAAAAAGTGCTACTCAAGCAAAAAGTAAGGATATAACAAGAAGTATAGGAAGATCCGGGGTAATGTCAATTGTAAATGGTAGAACTGGGTCAAGGTTTACTTTTTCAAATGTATTTTTAGAGAAAATAGGTAATCCAGAAGAAATAGAAAAAACAATAATAGTTGGACAATCACTAGGAAATGAAAATAGTTATAAACTTAGAAGAAGCGGTAATAAAAGAATCATATATTGCAAGGCACTCGTTGAAGAAATATCAAAAGCCATGGAATTAGAGTTTAGTAATAGAACATCTATAACATTTCAAGAAGCTGAATATATAAAGAATGGAGAAAATACAATTGCTGTAATAAAGTCAAAAAAATAGAATTAACTTAATATCAACAAAAAATATAATAAAAACCCATTTAAAATTAAGTGAAGATTCAATTAATTTTAAATGGGTATCAAAATAAAATATGGGGTGAAGTTAATGAAAAAAAGAGATGTAAGTTATGACATAATGATAGATGTTATTTCAAATATAGTTAAGAATTATCTTGATAATAAGTCAAGTGCTTCTAATAAAGATGAAAATATAAAATAGAGATATTTTTTAATATATAAGGTACTAAAATAAAAAAGGAATTGTCCAGTATATTTTAGTATCTAAAATACCGGCACTATCGACATTACCGTAAAAATATATTTCTGTGCCAATAGTTGTCAGTATTAATTTTAACCAAAGATTATAATGAGCGGATTTATAAATATATATTATAATTTTGGAGGTATAGAAAAATGATTAAAGTAGCAGGATATGTAAGAGTATCTACTGCTGAACAGGCAGAAGAAGGATACAGTATAGATGCACAAGAAAATATAATAAGACAAAAGTGTAAATTTGAAGGAAAGGAGGTAGTGAAGGTATATGCTGATAAAGGTATTAGTGGTAAGTCAATGAAAAATAGATTCCAGCTTCAACAAATGATAAGGGATGCAGAAGCAGGAAAGTTTGATGAAGTATGGGTATGGAAAACAAATAGACTTGCCAGAAATCAATATGATTTGCTTACTATAATAAAGAAATTTGAAAAGTATGATGTAGGTTTCAAAAGTTGTTCAGAAGCTTTTGATACTTCTACTGCAGCAGGAAAATTAATGATGAATGTTCTTTCTTCTATAGGAGAATTTGAGAGAGAAACTACAGTTGAAAATGTTAAGATGGGCATGAAACAGAGGGCAAGAACAGGAAAATGGAATGGTGGAATTGTACTTGGCTATAAGTCTGTACCTATTTCAGAAAGTGAGACAAGCCTAAAGGTTATACCAGAAGAATCAATTATTGTTAAGAAAATATTTGAATTGTATTCTTCAGGAAAAGGATTGAAAGCTATATGTAATAAACTCAATCATGAAGGATACAAGACTAAAAAAAGAAATATGTTTTCTACATGTGGAATAAAGGATATACTTATGAATCCCATATATATAGGAAAGATAAGATATAATGTAAGAGAAAACTGGACTGAAAAGAGAAGAAAGGGCATAAATAAGAATCCAATCATAGTTGATGGAGAGCATGAACCTATAATTTCAATGGATCTTTGGAATAAAGTACATGAACTATACAAGATAAAGAGTGGAAAACCTAAGAAGACATTTGAGAGTAACTATCTTCTGACAGGACTCATGAAGTGTCCTCAGTGTGGAGCATCTATGGTTGCAGGTAGAACAAAGAACAAGCTAAAAAAAGGTGGTTATAGAATTACTAGATATTATGTATGTGGAAACTGGAGGAGTAAGGGAACTGCAGCATGTCATTCAAATGGGATAAGAGCTGATTATGCAGAGAAATATGTATTATCAAGAATTAAGAAAGTACTTCTAAATAAAAGAATATTAAAAGATATTGTGAGTAATCTGAATAGAAAAAGGCAGGAAATAATAAAACCGCTAGAGGATGAAATAAAGCAATTAAATTTTAATTTGGATAATATGGCAAAGAAGAAAGATAGGATATTCGACCTATATACAGATGGAATAATAAATAAGGAAGTACTATCTGAAAGAATAGAGAAAATAACAAAGGATATTAATGAGCTTTCAGATAAAAAAGATAGAGTTGAAAGAGAACTTGAAAATAATGATTCAGGAATTATAGCATATGAACAAGTAAAAAGTATACTTAATGATTTTAGTAAACTTCTTGAAATAGCATCTCCAGAAGATCAGAAGACACTGCTTCAAGTCATAATAAAGAAGATAACTATCAAAGATAGAAAACAGATAGACAGTATAGAGCTGCATTTTGATGAAAAAATACGGAAATACTTTATAAAATCAAGAGAAGGAGAATCTCCAGGTGATGGGGGTTCTCCTTCTTTTAGTGTGTTTACATTATGTATATGATAAGAAATAATCTCCGAAGGGAGGTGAGGATTTGAAGTTAATAGATTTCTTTACAGCAGGAATTTTACTTGGTATTTCAGTGTATATGGAAGTAAAGAAAAAATTGAATAAGTAGGAAGAATTAATAAAAGGATGTGATATTAATGGGATATTTCATATTAGGATTTGGCATAGGTGTAGGATTATGTATATTAGTGGATTCTATGGGAATTAATTGTGTAATTGAGAAGTAAAATGTAGTATAATTATTTATAAATAGAAAAATATGCTATATTATGTGGTGCATTTTCTATTTATAAGTATAATAAAATATCTAGTTTATTGTTAATTTGGAGGATAAATGTCATATTCATTTATAGATTTAGTTATTGAAACATTAAAAGTTGTAAAAAAACCTTTAACAGCAAAAGAAATATGGGAAAATGCTCTTCGATTGAATATATCACGAAAAATTGATAGTAATGGAAAAACGCCATGGGCAACTATAGGAGCTAAAATTTATATAGATATTAGAGATAATATTAATACTAAATTTATTCAAGTTAGTAAAAGACCAGCAAAATTTTATCTTAAAGAATTGTACAATGATAATAAAATTAAAGAGATTGAAAATTTTACAAAGAATAAAAAAAATAAGTTTAATGAAAGAGAACTGCATCCATTATTAGTTAAGTTTTTGTATTCAAATTCTCATTTTAAATGTTACAGCAAAACTATATATCATGAACTTTCAAGTAGAAGAAAAAAGGGATATAATGAATGGTTACATCCAGATTTAGTAGGAGTATATTTCCCGTTTAAAGATTATTTAGGTGAAACTCAAAAATTGCAGGAAGCTTTTAAAATGAGTTCATTTAAATTGTATTCATTTGAAATAAAGATAAAGTTAACATTTAGTGATTTAAGAGAATATTATTTTCAGGCAGTATCTAATTCAAGTTGGGCTAATGAGGGATATTTAGTAGCATTAGATATGGAAGATGATGTTCTTTTAAGGGATGAGCTAAGAAGATTAAATAATTCATTTGGAATAGGTATTATATTGTTAAATTCTAGTGAAATAGAACAAAGTGAAATAATATTACCATCTAAGGAAAATGATATTATTGATTGGGATACAATTGACAGATTGGCAGGTGAAAACAAAAATTTTAAAGATTTTATTTGTAATCTTACGGAAGATATAGAAGTAGGAAAAGTAAAAAGCATATATGATAAAGTTTTAAGTGATGATGATTACCTAGATTATGTAAAAAATAAAAAAATAATTTAAATATATTTAAATTAGTTATGAAATGATGTTATGAAAATTTTAGACCGCAAAAATTAATAAGATGTTATTTTGATAAAAATTATGATTCTAGAGCTTATTTTTTTGATGAAAAATTTAATAAAAACATGAGGAAGTAAAATGGTTGAAAATAAAGAGATTCTATATAAATTAGATAAAGGTGAAGAGAGAAGAAAAGCTGATTTTAGTATATGGGGATACCTTTATCAATTCGATTTAATGCTAATGGACATGTTAAGTCAAAATGATGAAGGTAATTTTTTTAATGATTTGACTAAAGATGTAGATGCTGAATATGAAATAGAGATGGTAGAAGATTATGCTAAAAATTTTATATATGATAATAAACAGTACATTAGAATTGCTCAAGTGAAATATCACTCTAAATCTAATAATTTTAATGATAAAGAGGCAATTGTATTACTTTACTATGCTTATTTGAAATTTATTAATTTAAAGTGTAGTGATATTGATTTTAAGTGTGGATTATTTTATTACAATAAAATAAAAGAAGGATGGGATAATAAAAAAATTAGAAATTTTTTCAAAGATTCTTTAAATAATTATATGAAAGATGAAGTAAAGCCACAAGTGTCCATGACAGAAATAAAATCATATGAAACCTCCAATAAAGGTAACGGTAAAGTACCAAACAATATAAAAAATAGGGTAAAAACTATTGTAAATAAGTTAAGTAATGATTCAATAATTGATAAGTTTATAAATAAATGTATAGTGGTTTCATGGGTTAGTGATAGACAAAAGTTGATTAGTGATATAAAAGATTTGTTATCTAATATGTATTCCGATTATTTTTTAAAATACCAAGAAAAAAGAAAAGATATCTTATATTCATTATGTATAAATTATATAATTAATTCTTGGCAAAAGAAAAAGAATAAATCTGAGAGGATATATATAAAGTTAAGCGACATTAATAGAAGATTGAAAGAATTATCAGATAATGAAGACGAAACTAATTTTGAAAGATTAATTAATAGCTTGAGAAGTTACTTTGATACTGCTATAAAAGACATAAAAGAATTACTTTTAGATGATTATAGTGAAACCGAAGTACAAGATATAATTATGACTTATTGTAATATTAGTGAGAATTTTTATAATTACTTTATTTTAACTTTTAAAAATAGGAATCATATATATTCATTTTTAAATACAATAGCTCCAGATGAATTTATGAGCTTAGATGATTATAATACATTAAATTCAGAAAAAAAATATGATATATTTTTAGAAAATAAAACATTTATACGTAGTTATATAAGCAGAGTAATAAAGTTTATATATGCATATACTATAAATAATAAACAATATAAGTTAAAAATTGAAAATTGGTTTGCTATTGACGATGAAATGTGGTTATTTAAACATCCGTATGAAAATAAAGAAAGCATTCTATTACCTAAGCCGCATGATAGGCCTAAACTTATGCGGAAGAGAATACTTAAAAGGATTTACAGATCAAGAAAAACACCTAATACTTGGCTTTTTGGAGACTCAAAGTTTGAAGGCTTTTATGAGCTACACATTAATAAACCTTTGTATTCTAATGATGTGGAAGTAGACAAGCCAGGCTATAAAAAGCCATTTTCTGTGGAGTGTATGGAATGTTTTAAGGAAGATGAACCTGCAAATATTAAGCAATTGAATAGAATTTTTGAGGAGAGATGTGTGTCTAATGATAAACACAAAAATTGAAGAAATTCTTTTGATATGTGGATACTCAAAGTGTGAGTTTTTTATTAATGATTGTAAAGAAAATATTAAATTTGAATTTGATAATATTTTTTCTAATAAAGAAAAAACAGAAGCTTATATTATTATTTCAGAAGATATTTCAGAGAAAATAATGAAAAAATATGAAACGGAAATTTTATGGTTTCAAAATTGTTATAGAGATAATGAAGCTTTAATTTATAATATAAATTTAATAATTTTATACGATAATAAAAGATTAAACCAGGAAATGAGCAATTTAATATTTAAATATGAGAGGGATACACATATATGTAGGAAAATTTTTATTAATTCTGATAGTGAATTGGGAGAATTAGAATTGGATGTGTTGCCATTTAAACCTTTAAAAAAAATTGAATTTAAAGGACAGGAAGAACAACTTAGAAATAAAATAACTTCAATAATAGGTGGACAAGATATTTATTATGAATTGTTAAAGCCTTATGAAGAATTAGATATTAAAACAATTAGAAATAAGTTATTAACTTAATGGAGGGATAAATGGGTAATTTTTATATAAAAAGTGTCTACATAGATAATTTTAGAGGATATGAGAGCTTAAAAGAACCATTTGTATTCAGTTGTGATAATAAAGATGTTAAAATGATTTTATTGACAGGAGCAAATGGATATGGAAAAACTTCATTGCTAGAAGCTATTGAATGGTGCTTTACAGGTACAGTGGAAAGATTAGAAAGAGATTTTAGAAGTAGATGCAAAAATAAGGAAGCTACAACTGACAAAGCTAATAAAGGAATTCTTAGAAATAGAAATGGAGAAAGAAAACCTGTATTTGTTAAAGTTGAAGCTATATATAAGAAAAAAAGTATAGTAATAGAGAGAAAATTTGAAGAAAGTTTAGATATAGATGGGTATAAGTTATCATTGCCAAAAGTAACTTGCGAAGATAGCGATATAAAGAATGAATTTGTTAAGGAATTAGAGAAAGTAATATATGAATTTAATGATAGATATATATGTTCATATGAAAAAAACATAATATTGTATAATAAAGGAAGAAAAGATATATATGAAATGTTTTCTTGTTTTTATAGAGATAATATAGAAGCTAAGAATATATTAAGTAATATAGAAGAAGTTAAAAAAAGATTAGAGACGGAAGAAGAAGAGATAAAAGATAACTTAGAAAGTATAAGAAAAAATAAAGATGATTCACTTAAAGTAATGGAAAATGTACAATCTATTATAGGTCAAGATGTAGAAAAAGAAATTTATCCTAATAATTCTATTTATAGAGGGGAAAACACAAATCCATATGGTTATTTAAAAGCTAAGAATAAAGATGATAAAACAGACATACATAATGAATTTAATAGTCATATTAGTACATTAACTAAAATATCTGTAAATGTAATTTATAATAATTTGAGTAAGTATAAGCAATATTTAAGTAACAGTATGAGATTAAATGATTTTATTACTTTGAAATCGATATACGAAAATAATTTAAATATTATAAATAAGTTAAAAGCAATAGATTTATATTCTATAGAAAATAGTAAACTTTCTATAGAACAAAAAATATCTGCTTTAGAAAAAATTAAGTCATATAAGGAATTTGAAAGTAATTATACTAGTGTTGGAATTAATGAACAACTTTCAAATCATGAAAAAAAAGTAGTTGAAGAAAAAAATAATAAAATAAAAGGTAATTTTAGTGAAATTGTTAAATTGAATGAAAAAATTAAATTATACAGTACAGATAATCCAACTACAAAATTATTAAGATTAATTGTTGATAATATAAATGGATTTAATAAATATAGAGAATCAGATGATACATGCCCACTATGCGGAAGTAGAGAAAAGTTTAGTACATCTGAACTTGGCTTAACTGCAAAGAAGTATTTAGGAGAACAAGATGAACAAAGGCAGAATATAGCAAAGCTGATCAACGAATTTGAAAAAAGTAATCAAGTATTAATTGAGGAAATTATCAATTATACTAGTAATATATATATTAGAAAATTAATAAATATACAAAATTTAATTAAGTTAAAAGGAAAAGTAGAAAATTATTTAAATTTGGCTCAAAAATATTCAATAGATTATAAGTTAATTACGATAGAATTCCTTGAAGAAAATATAAGTGAGTTAACTGATAATATTAAATCACTTAATTTTAATGTGCAAAGGGAAGAAGAATTACTAAATGTAATAAGTTCTTATAATCATTCTACATTGTTAATTGAATTTCAAAATAGTTTAAAGAAAATAAATTATATAAACTTACCTTTAAATAGGAAGTATAATTTATTAAATGAAGCTTTATTGAATTTGAAAAATGAAGTTTTTGACGTAGATGATTTATTGTTAATTGGGATAGAAGAATTGAATCTTAAAGATATAGAAAAGCGTATAAATATTTGTAAGTATATAAAATATAATATTGAATTAAGTAATATAAATAGTAGTATAAAAAGTATTAACGAACAAGAAGTTAAAATTGATGGCGAGCATAAAAAGATTTCTAGAGAAATAAAAAAGATAACTAAAATTATAAAGGAAATAAAGAAAGTTATAAAAGAAACAGAGATCAATCAAGTTTCACGAATAGCAGAGCCATTAGATGAAATATATAGAAAGATAACAAGAAATACAAATATTAGAAGAATAAATTTTCATAGAGCAAATACTCAGAATGGAAATGCAGAACTTGAGGTAATTGACTTAAAAAATAATAAAAGCCCATTTGCTAATATACTAAGTTCAGGGCAAATATCAACATTAGCAATTTCTATATTTCTATCTAAAGCAATGATTAATAAAAACCAGTTAATGCGGTGTTATTTTATGGATGAACCTATTCAGACTATGGATGATTTAAATGTATTATCATTTGTAGATTTATTGAGGTTTCAACTTAGTGAAAAATCAAATAATAATATATTTATGGACCAAATATTTATTTCAACATGTGATAATGATTTGGAAAGGTTAATATTGCATAAAATGAAGAGCTTTGGTGTTGGAATATGCAGATATAAATTTGAGGGACCAGAAAAATTTATTAGACAGATAATTATTTAACTATTTTAGAATTTATACATTTCAAATGTTATAGATATAAGCAAAAAGATAAAAATTGTCTTGACAAAGGGGTGAACTTTACTTAATATGGTATGGTTTATGGTATATTTGAAAGGTAAAAAAATTACTAATAAACTTTTACATATATGTAAATTTAAAAAATAAAAATCTACGTTATACTTGTTACGGAGAACCTTATCACAAATGACGGAGGTTTTTTGTGTAATGGGTTGATATAAGCAAAAATTTTTAGAAAATATGATTTTAAATCATAAAATATGTTATAATACTCTTATAAAGAGAGAAAATAAAAACAGGATGCGCTAACATCCTGTAGTATACAATCTAGTTGCTTAGGCAACTGGTATTACTATGTTTATTAAATAAAAATAGTAGCGTCCAATTGCGAGTCGGGGCTACTATTTTTTTATTTCTTTAATAAGTAAAACTATAAATGTTAATAGTGAAATGAGGAATAATCCTGCTTCAAAAAGTAACATTAAGATGTCATTACTCATTGTATCACCTCCCTTCAACAGGGATGAGTGATACCAGTAGCCCACACGCAACATATTCAATTGTACCAGTAAATTATAGCATGTCTAATAGAATAATTCTACAGTTAGTATCAGCTACGAATTGCCAGCATGCAATATTCATGGCTGTTCGAAGTTATTCATCGTGATTATGAGAAGAATATAGTTAAATAAAATATATAGTATCTATTTTATGAAGTAGATCAGTCTATATAAGAAATAAATTGTGAAAATATAGATATTACTATTGAATTTTGTAAAATTTGGGTGTAATATAACAATATAATATATTGATAATAGCACACTTATCGAAAGGTAAGGTCGCAAAGCCATGGGTCTGAAGAAAAATTATTTTTCTATGATTGCCAGGCTTCCAAATTATATTTAGATATGAGATTCTATATGTATATTTTTGGTGCCTATTATTAAATGATAGGCACTTTTTATTTTTTTTAGACATAGGTCAAATGTAAAATAAAGTATATTTCTTAAGGAGGATACAGTATGGGAGTAAGATTAATTTCTATCGATGTTTGTCATGCATCTAAAGTTGTTCCAAATGATATTTATTTAGAGCATTTTAAAAGGCAAGGTAAGGATATAGAACATTTACTTGTTGATGTAATGGGAAGAGACAAGAGGTATATGTTTGATGAAGGCGAATCAAGTTTGCTTTTAGCCATAAATGCAGCAAAAACTGTATTGAAAAATGCAAACCTTGAAGGGGATGATATAGATGCATTAGTATATTCTTCTATATTGTCTGAATACATAGTGCCTGTAACATCAATCCTGATACATAAAAAATTGAATATGGGAGCCAACGTAATGTGTATTGATGTGAATGCAAATTGTGCAGGGATGGCCATTGCTTTAGAAAACATGTCGAATTACCTGATGGCATCAAAACATGCAAAAAGAGCTTTGATTATTGGATGTGATGATGATAATGCCTTGGTTGACACTAATAATGAATTATGCTATGGAAATTATGGACATGCAGCTTGTGCTATGATTTTAGAGAAGGTAAATGATGATTGCGGTTTAATTGATAATGAGTATTATGTTCACACATCTATAATTGACAAGGTCATGTATCCAAGTTGTGGATTTTCTAATTTTTTAAAGTCTAAAAATGTGGATGAACTTTATTTGAAATGGCAGCCTTTTGATAGTGATTTTTTTGTTTCTAGTGCTGTTGAAATTATGACAAGAATGTTAAAAAACAATGGACTGACAAAAGATGATATTAGTATGTTTTGCTTTTCACAACTTGCGGTTAGAAATATAGAAAAGATAAGAGAACTGATGAATATAGATGAAGATAAAAGCATGTATATAGGAAATAAATATGGATATACAGGTACAAGCAGTCCTTTCATAGCCTTATATGAGTCAATAAAGAAAAATAAAGTCAAAAGGGGAGACTATATAATGATCTGGACATTTGCTGCCGGTTCCCAGGGTATAGTAATTTTATATAAATATTAGATGGCAAAATATGTTATGAAAAATAAAATTTATTCCTAGGAGGTATTAAATGAATTCTAATGAAAGTTTTCAAAAAAAATTTAATGAGAAATCTCTCAAAATTGTACTTATAATCTATATGATATGTTGTATTATGTCATTTATAATGTTTTCCACGATGAAATTAGCAGGATTTAACAATGATATAAGTGTATATGCCCTAATTATTCTTGGAATACTTGTTACCATTTATGGTATTGTATTTTACAAGTGCTATAAATGGACACTTGGTGGAGGAAAATTCAATTTAAAAGGATTCAATTCAACGAAAATCGCACTTTTGATAATAACTTATTTTCAGTATTTATATCTTAATTTTACGATGCACTTGAATTCCGTATGGCTTATAATTTTCTTTTTTATTGTTCTCGGAGCATTGCTTTTTGATTTAAAGATGATTGTAGCATCAATAGTTTTAAGTATTTTATGTGAGACAATAGTATTTATACATAACCCTTCTATTCTTAACTATAAAAGCCTGGGTATTGCAGATCCAATAATGACAGTATCTGCTACTTTTATAACTTTTGCACTTGTTTTTATTACAGTATATATGGCTTCAAGATTACTGAAATCAATTACCGAGAAAGAAATTGAAATCAAATCGGAAAATCAAAAATTATTGGATCTTTTTAATAGAATATCTGAAATTTCCAATATTGTTTTATCATCAAGTGAAAATTTAAGTTCTGCTATTGAGGAACAGACTGGTTCACTTGTGGAAATTTCAGAGGCAACAAGGTCAGTGTCTAAGGATTCAGATAATATGCTTGACAAATCGAGTAGAAATAAAGAGGTATTAAATACACTGTTAGATGCTAATGAGGTAGTTGTTGATAAAACCATGGACAGTGAGGATAAAATAAATGATTTTATCAGTACTACAGATAAAAATCAGAAATCTTTAAAGGATACACTTTTAATTATTACGAACATAAAAAATGGTATAGAAGATACATTCAAGTCAACAAAGGACTTAGAAGAAAAATCAAAAAAAGTAGATGAAATATTGAATCTTATTGGAAATATATCGGAACAAACCAATCTTCTTGCTTTGAATGCTTCAATTGAGGCAGCAAGAGCTGGTGAATATGGCAAGGGTTTCGCTGTAGTAGCAGATGAAATAAGAAAACTGGCGGAGGGAACAAAAGAATCACTCAATCAGGCCAGTGCAATAGTAAATGAATTGAAGAACAAAATTAATATAGTTCAGGAACAAATGAGCAATAATAATCAACATTCTAAAGATGGAAATAGTATTATAACTGAAACGGTAAAAGGAATAAATAAAATGACTTCTGATTTGAAGCTATTTAGCAATAATATAATGGACATAAATAAAGAATCTAATATGCTACTTACAAAAACTAAAAATGCAGTTCAATTTAATGAAGAAATATCAAGTATAACTAAGAGTACAATATCAAAATATGAAATGGTGACAGAAACAATTTCTCAAAATGCTGCTACCAGTGAAGAAATTGAGGCTAATATTAATGAACTTAGAAATGTTGCTGAAGATATGAATAAACTTGTTAAATAAATTTAAAGTGCCCATATATTTAATAAATTGATTTATTAAATATATGGGCATTCTGTATTAATTGAGAGAAGTGAGAATGTAAGGAAATATAACAACCAAATGACTATTTTGTAATTTCTGGGCTAATATTAGAATCACTATAAATATTAGAAAATATATTGACTAATATATTTTAAGTAGATATACTATAGTAGTCAACATATTGTCGAAATTTTAATTTAAGTAATAAATTTAGTATTAGATGGCTTTGTTCAAAATATAGAGAATAATATTACAGGGAGAATGGGATTATGAAAATAGACATATATAATATAGAAGCACTTGCAAGTGAAAAAATAAAAATAAAAATTTGTGAGCTTAGTCCAAATAGTAAACTAAGAATTAGTATGAAAATGGAACTACCATGGTGCACGGAAGAAGAATATTCATCTTACGGGGTATTTGTCTCTGATGAAAAAGGTGAAGTGGATTTAGATTTAAATAGTCCTGTAGAAGGTACTTATAAAGTTGCTGATAGTATGGGATTAATTTATTCATTGAAAAAGTCTAGAAGTCAAGGTAAAAACATAGCAGAAAATATATCTATTAATGAACCAATAATTATGAATATGGTATTTGAATCTGATGACGAAAAAAGAGAAATTAATTTAAAGAGGTTATTTAAAACAGAAGATGTTATTGTTAAGAATATATGTGAAAAGAATTTTAGTGGGCAATTATTCTATAAAGAAAAATCTAATGGCAAAACAGTTTTAATGCTAGGTGGATCAGATGGAAATATGAGTAGCCTATCTCTTATGGCAGCTCCACTTGCTTCTAAAGGTTTTAATGTTCTTACTGTTCCATACTTTGCTTCAAAAGGATTGCCAGACAAATTAGAAAAAGTTCCATTGGAATACTTTGAAAAAATATTTGAATGGATTGAAACTAATGAAATTACAAATTGTAAAGAAATACTTTTGCATGGAACATCAAAAGGTGGAGAATTAGCACTTTTACTTGCTTCACGATATAAACAAATTAAAAAAGTAGTTGTGATAGAGCCTCATGCTTATTGCTTTCAAGCACTTAATGGAATGATGAGCGGAAATAATGTTTCATCTTGGTCATATAGAGGACAGTCAATTCCATACATAGAAGTTGATAATAATATATTTTTTGAAGATCGAAAGCACGCTGTAGAAAATGGAATTCCATTTGGATTTGCTAGTACCTATAAAAAAAGTATTGAAAGAGCATCAAATAAAGAGGAAGCTAGAATAAAAGTTGAGAATTCTGAAGCAGATATTCTCATGATTTCAGGAAAAGAAGGTAATATCTGGAATAGTTATGATGGGTGTTTGGAGATACTACATAATTTAAAAAAAAGCAACTATAAGTACAAAATAGAATTGTTAATATATGATAAAATGGGTCATCCAATACCAATACCATATATTATTCCTATAAGCGAAACTTTATCAATGAATATGATGAAAGGAGTATTTTCTTCAGGTGGAACTATAGAAGGGAATGTAAAAGGACAGTTTGAATCATGGAAAAGAACAATTGAATTTTTTATGGAACCTTTATCACAAAAACTAAAAAAATAAGAATGAGTATAGTATGCTAATCTTATGATTATTGATATTTCCTCATCAAAATTATATAATCTATAGACAATGTATTGATTAAATACAATATTTATAGATTATATATTATATTATAGATTTATGAAGGAGATTTTTAGCATGGATTATATTGATTATAATAAAGGAATTTATCTACTGCATATTATGGAGCAGGCATTTTCAAGTCTTATTTCAGTTTCAAATAAACTTCAAATTACAGGGGATCAGTATTGTAAGCCATTAACATCCAGACAATATATGGCAATGCTTGCAGTTCTTCATTTACCTAAAGATGAAACTACTTTTATTAACATTGCTAAAAAGTTAGGAACAACTAAACAGAATATAACCCAATTAATTAAAAATCTTGAAAAAAAGAATTTTGTGTACATAATACCCAGTAAAAAAGATAGGAGATCAGTTAACGTACGTGTGACTGATTTAGGAATGAATATTATGATTAAGTGTGGCAGAGATGGTAGTATTAATTTTATGGCTGATATTTTCAAAGATTTTACTAAAGAAGAAGTAGAAACTCTATGGAAGCTGTTGATTAAGTTATATTGTTTTGATGGTGTAAAAATGGATGGGTTTGAAGAAAAGGTTGAGATACAAAATATTGATAAAGATAAAGAAATAAGAGTTGGAATAGAAAAATTTTTAAAGAGAAGAAGTATTGATTGATTATTTTACTCAAACTTTAATATTAAATTGCTGTATAAATTTACAGTAAAATTAAAATGTTAAATAATAACTTTGAAAATAATCAATTTTATAAGCTTATTCTAAAAATAAGCTATATTATGTTAAGATAAAGGTGCAATTATAATAAAAAAGGTATTGACAAAGCTAGGTATACAGTTTAAAATTAAACTCATCAAATAAAAGCTATGATGGAGATAAGTAAAAAATATTTCACCAACAGTGAGCTGAGGACAGTGTGAACTCAGTGGCAGAGTTTTTTTGAATAACACTCCGGAGTTGTAAACTGAAATATCTGAAGGATGTATTTTAAATCAAACTTTTGAGATGGATTCAGATAAAGTAGGAGAGTCGTATTCCATGCGTTATTTGGATACCAGTAGAACTGGAAAGAGACCAATATGATATGGTAAATTAGGTGGTACCACGGATAAGCGTTAATTCGTCCTATTAATTAAGACGAATTAACGCTACTTTTATATCTGAGGAGGAATATTAATATGTGTACAATTATGTGTTATACGGGAACAGACATGAAACATGAAAAATTTGCATCTGCATTGCAGAGAACTGAGTCTAGAGGACCGGACATGACTGAAATTCTTACTTTGCCATCTGGCATTTTTGGCTTTCAAAGACTTTCTATTATGGATTTAAGTTTTAGTGGAATGCAGCCATTTACAAGAAATGTGGATGCGGCTATATGCAATGGTGAAATTTATGGCTTCCGTAAACTCAAAAATGAACTAATAGAAAAGGGACATAAGTTTATTTCCGATAGTGATTGTGAAATATTACTTCCCATGTATTATGAATATGGATTAGATATGTTTTCAAAATTAGATGCGGAATTTGCAACTGTTATATACGATGGAAAAAAAGACAGCTATATTGCAGCAAGGGATCCAATTGGAATTCGTCCTCTATTCTACGGTTATTCAGAATCAGGTAAAATAATATTTGCCAGTGAAGCAAAAAATCTAATTGGTCTTACAGACAAGATTATGCCATTTCCACCAGGACATTATTATGCAGATGGTAAATTTACATGTTATTGCGATATAGCAGCAACAGAAGGAGATTATTGCAAAGACAGTTTGGAAGTTATTTGTACTAAAATTCATGATAAATTGGTGACTGCTATAGAAAAACGTATGGATGCTGATGCTCCTGTAGGCTTCTTGCTAAGTGGCGGTTTGGACAGTTCACTAGTATGTGCGGTTGCTCAAAAAATGAATCCTGAAAAGCCAATAAAAACATTTGCAATAGGTATGAGTGAAGATGCAATCGACTTGAAATATGCACAGGAAGTTGCAGATTACATTCATAGTGATCATACTGTTGTTTATATGACTAAAGAAGAAGTTCTTGAATCGCTTGATGAGGTTATTAAGATTCTTGGAACATATGATATTACTACAATAAGAGCAAGTATGGGAATGTATTTGATTTGTAAGAAAATACACAAGATTTCTGACGTAAGAGTTCTTCTTACAGGTGAAATTTCAGATGAATTATTTGGTTACAAATATACTGATTTTGCTCCAAATGCAGAAGAATTTCAAAAGGAATCGCAAAAGAGAATACGACAACTTCATATGTACGATGTACTTCGTGCAGATCGTTGTATTAGCTCAAACTCTTTAGAAGCAAGGGTACCGTTTGGTGATATAGATTTTGTAAAATATGTTAT
Organism: Clostridium tyrobutyricum; assembly: GCF_019144085.1. GTDB lineage: Bacteria > Bacillota > Clostridia > Clostridiales > Clostridiaceae > Clostridium_B > Clostridium_B tyrobutyricum_A. Next base: position 72,002 of record NZ_JAHHUY010000009.1, on the reverse strand, counting down.
GGAGATTGACCCTGAAAAGAAATTAAACAAATACAACAAGGGTAAATATCTTTTAAGACATTCATTTGAAGGTGACTATCTGCCAAAAGATATTTTATATCGTGAAAAAGCAGCATTTAGTGATGCTGTAGGCCATTCAATGGTAGACTATTTAAAGGAATATGCAGAAATATGCTATTCTGAAGAAAAATTTGAAAAATTATGCAAAAACTATGATTGTCACGCTGAACCATTCACAAAAGAATCATTGTTATATAGAGAAATTTTTGAAAAATATTATCCAGGACAAGCAGAAATGATAGTAGATTTCTGGATGCCAAACAAAGAATGGGAAGGATGCAATGTAAATGACCCTAGTGCGAGAGTATTAGCAAACTATGGTGCCAGCGGTAAATAATTAAAAAATCCAATTCAATATATTAAAAGAAATGTGTCTTGGAAAATACATTCATGTATTTTCCAAGACACATTTCTTTTTACTGGTAACTATCAAATATTTTTGTAAGTTCACACTATTTATTAGTATTTGAATTAGTTTGACCAGTGGATGTATTAGCATTTTGGTTTGACCCACTTGTTGATGTATTTGAATTTGAACTTGTTCCATCCGTTGATGTATTTGTGTTTGTATTTGAATTAGTTCCATCTGTTGATGTATTTGAATTTGTGCTTTTATCTGAGTCCGTACCGCTATTTGATGTATTTGAATCTGAATTCGTAGTCTTATTTGTATTTGAACTATTTGTACCTGATGACGATTTTGAATTAGTTCCATCTGTTGATGTATTTGTATTTGAAGTTGATGTCGAATCCTTCTTTGATGTATTTCCTTCATTACTTCCAGTATTAGATGTATTTGTACTATTATTTTTTCTATATTTTGATGTATTTGTATCAGTATTTTTAGTCTTTTGCCCAGATGATGATCCTGTTGTATCATTGGACTGAGTTGGAACGCTGGTAGTTGTATTTGAAGTTGGTGTATTGTCAGGTGTTCCACTTAAATAGTACTTTGTTAAAATTCCAATAAGTACAACTAATACAATTGATACAATACTTATCAGTATTTTTTTAGTTTTACCAGCATTATTTCTATAGAATGTCTCTCCTTTTTTATCAGGAGTTACTGCTTCATTCTCTTTGCTTGTCCTTGAAACTAGGTTGCCTATACTTTCAGGTATATTTAATAGTGAAGATAAAAAACCTTTTTGTCCTGAAGAGTCTACCTTTTTGAAATTTTCAGGAGACCTAATGGCAATAACAGGTTGATTATGAGTTGTGTATTGATTCTTTACATATAAAGTAACCGAAAACTTATCCCCTCTGCTCAAAAAAGGTATATAAACATCCAGAGAGGTGTTTTTTACTGAAGAATCAAATTTTAAACCTTTTGTTATCTTTGCATCTCTAGCTTTTAAATTATCTTGAGAACTTTGTATGTCTATATTTAACTGATGAATTATTTTTTTTGATGTATTTTTAATTGTAATAATGTACGCATAAAATTTTTCACCGTTTACTTTTAGCGGGATACCATTTCCTACATTACATAATAGCCTGGGTGCTAAATTTTTATAATAATCCAACAATAGCCCGGATATAAACGATATTACTATAGTTATAATAGCAGTTTTAATTATATTTATCATATTATTTTCGCTTCCTCATTCTTCCCAAATAAATTTTCCCACTAATGTGCAATTAAATTATAAATTAGATAGATACACGTGTCAAACCTAGTTTACCAATGTTAACAATTTATATAAAATTATATTCCTTGATTTAAAATAAAATACCTTTGAAAAGGAATTATAGAAGATAAATTCAGGAAAGTATAATTAAACTTGGACAATTTGCTTTAAATTATATATACTATAAAAAACAATATTTTGCAATACTATTTTATTTAATATGGGAAGAAGTGTGATTCTTTGACAGATACAGCGAGCAATACAAATAAAAGTGTAATGATATATGCGTTTATAACAGTTATTTTATGGGCATCTGCCTTTGTGTTTACGAAAGTAGCCCTTGTAAATTTTACACCTGAATCATTGGGAGCGGTCAGATATTTATTTGCAAGTATTTTATTAATTGCTTTTGCAGTTATTAAAAAAATTTCATTGCCCAGTATAAGGGATATTCCTATATTTTTCCTGGCAGGATTTACAGGGTTTTCATTTTATATATATGCATTTAATGAAGGCTCAGTAAGTTTAAGTGCATCTACATCAAGCATTCTTATTAGTACAGTTCCGATTATAACGGCTGTTCTTGCAATGATATTTTATAAAGAGAAAATCAATAAGATATGCTGGCTTGCAATAGGAATAGAGTTTTTAGGTATAATTATTATTGCGGTAAACAATGGTGTATTTGCAATTAATAGAGGAGTTAACTGGATGATGGGAGCAGCTGTTTCATTTGCAATTTATAACATGCTGCAGCGTAGGATATTGAAAAAATATACTTCACTTCAATCAACTACATATAGTATATTTGCAGGTACTATATTGCTGGGTATTTTTTTGAAAGATGGTTTAATACAATTATATAAAGCCCCTACACTCCAAATATTGAATGTTGCCTGCCTTGGATTTTTGCCTGGGGCAATAGCTTATTTAATATGGATGGCAGCTATGTCAAAAACAAAAAAAGTTACTACTGTTACAAATTTTATGTTCATTACACCCTTATTATCTACAATTATGGGATTGATTATAATTAAAGAAATTCCATCTTTTATAACTATAGTTGGTGGATGTATTATTGTAGGGGGATCAATTTTGTTTCAAATGCTTAACACAAAATAGAATCGGTGGTACTTGACAGCCGCTGCAATAAAATTTATTGTATATACATATAATAAACACAATATTGATTTATAGAAAGAAGGCAAACCAATGAAAAATCCTATAGTTACAATTGAAATGGAAAATGAAAAAAATATAAAAATAGAGCTTTATCCTGAAATTGCACCTAATACAGTAAATAACTTTATATCATTAGTAAAAAATGGATTCTATGATGATACAATTTTTCATAGAGTCATACCTGGATTCATGATTCAAGGAGGAGACCCTGAGGGAACAGGAATAGGCGGCCCGGGATACTCAATTAAAGGTGAATTCTCATCAAATGATTTTAAAAATGATTTTAAACATAAAAAGGGTGTAATATCCATGGCTAGGACTATGGATCCAAATTCTGCAGGTTCACAATTTTTTATAATGACAGATGATGCACCACATCTTGATGGAAGTTATGCTTCCTTTGGAAAAGTTATAGAAGGAATAGAGACGGTAAGTGATATAGTACTGAAGGAAACAGATTATAATGATAAGCCATATGAAGATCAGAAAATGAAAAATGTTACTGTAGAAACTTTTGATGTACAATATGCTGAACCTGAAAAAATAAGTTGACAACTTTAAAGAAAAATAATATACTTATCAAAGTGTATTATAGATAATATAAGCTGTGATGAAGAGGAAAATATTTTATAGATTGACTTAAGAGAGCCAATATAAGGTGTAAGTTGGCGTTGATTTGAATATTGTTTATCACTTCGGAGCTTCCAAGTAGAAAGGTTTTTCCAAGTAAACAAGGACGTATACCAGCGATATATGGTTAGGGTTTTTGAGTAAACATCAAATTTTATTGAATAATGACCTGAAATGAGGGGCAACTTGTACTTAAAGTTGCAAATAAGGTGGTACCACGGAAATATAATCTTTCGTCCTTATAAACATAATAATATTATGTTTATAAGAGCGAAAGTTTTTTTATTTTTGAAAAAATATATAAATTAATGTAATACTAAACACGAGAAGGGGGATTTTAATTATGAAAGTAAATTTAACATTAAAGGATGTATTAGAGGCTAAAGAGAGAATAAAAGATATATGTGTAAAAACTAAATTGATATATAGCCCGGAATTTAGCAGAGAAAGTGGAAATGAAGTATACATAAAGCCTGAAAATCTTCAGATTACTGGAGCGTTTAAACTAAGAGGCGCATCTAATAAAATCGGTAAATTGAGTGATGAACAAAAACAAAAGGGACTAATAGCTTCATCAGCAGGAAATCATGCACAGGGAGTTGCCTACTCTGCACAGAAACTTGGAATCAAGGCAACAATTGTAATGCCCGAGACTACACCTTTTATAAAGGTTCAGTCCACTAAAAACTATGGTGCAAACATAGTACTTAAAGGTAAAGTTTATGATGAGGCCTATGAAGAAGCAAAAAGACTTAAAGAAGAAAATGGTTATACTTTTGTTCACCCTTTTAATGATGTAGATGTAATGGCAGGTCAGGGAACTATAGCACTTGAAATAATAGACGAACTAAAAGATGTTGATGCAATAATTGTACCAATTGGTGGAGGCGGATTGATAAGTGGAATATCAGTAGCAGCTAAATCCATTAATCCTGATATAAAGATAATAGGAGTTCAGGCAGAGGGTGCAAATCCAATGAAGATTTCCTTTGATACTGGTAAACTTACTTATGCAGATAAAGTTGATACCATTGCAGATGGAGCAGCAGTAAAACAACCTGGAGATCTTACATTTGAAGTAATAAAAGAATATGTAGATGAAATTGTTACAGTAAGTGATCAGGAACTCATGGAAGCTGTATTTGTTATTTTGGAAAAGCATAAGCTTATAGCAGAAGCAACAGGAGCAATGTCTCTTGCAGCACTAAAGAGATTAAACTTTAAAGGCAAGAAAGTAGTATCTTTAATAAGTGGAGGAAATATAGATGTAGTAACAATAGCTTCACTTTTAAACAAGGGATTGTTTTCAAGAGGAAGGATATTCTGTTTTTCAGTTAATCTTCAGGATACTCCAGGACAACTTCTTAAAATAGCTCAAATACTAGCAGAAGAAGGAGCTAATGTAATAAAATTGGAGCATAATCAATTTAAATCAGTGGATAGATTGAAACATGTTGGTCTGGAAGTAACGGTAGAAACAAATGGATATGAGCATATAGAAGATATAGTCAAGAAATTAAATGATTATGGGTATGATGTACATAGAGTTTGCTAGGAATCAACTTAAATAAATGCTGTGGCTATTAATGCTACAGCGTTTATCGCACCTAATTTCGTCATCAAAAGGAGAAAAATGTTATTTCAAAAATTAAATATTATTGAACCTATTTTAAAAGCTTTAAAGAACCAGGGATATACTAATCCTACTCCTATACAGGAACAATGTATTCCAGTTATACTTAAAGGAAATGATTTGGAAGGATGTGCCCAGACAGGTACGGGTAAAACTGCGGCCTTTGCTGTTCCTATATTACAACTTGTTTATAATGAACAAATAATGCAAAAGAGGTCTTCAAAAAGTATTAGAGCTTTGATATTAGCTCCAACTAGGGAATTAGCTATACAGATTGGAGAATGCTTTACAGCGTACGGAACATATACGGGGTTAAAAAATACTGTTATATTTGGTGGAGTTTCACAAAAATCACAAACAAATGCATTAAAAGCTGGAGTAGACATTTTGATTGCAACACCAGGCAGATTGTTGGATCTAATACAACAAAAATACGTAAATTTACAGAATATAAAGTTCTTTGTACTTGATGAGGCAGATCGAATGCTTGATATGGGTCTTGGACATGATGTAAAAAAGATTATAGCAAAACTGCCTAAGAGTAGGCATAACATGGCATTTTCTGCTACTATGCCAAAGAAAATTTCAAAATTAATGGATTCTATTCTAGTAAAACCAGTTAAAGTAGAAGTTGCGCCTGTTTCATCTACAATTAATACTATTAAACAGGAAGTATATTTTGTAAGAAAAAGAAGCAAAACTTCTCTGCTTGTGCACTTGTTAAAGGACAAATCTTTTAAATCTGTTCTTGTATTTTCAAGAACGAAACATGGGGCAAATAAAATAACAGGGGATCTTGTTAAAGTCGGAATAAAAGCTCAAGCTATTCATGGAAATAAGTCACAAAATGCAAGACAACTTGCTCTAAGTAATTTTAAGGAAAAGAAGATAAGAGTTTTAGTGGCGACGGATATAGCTGCAAGGGGTATTGATGTAGAGAAAATATCTCATGTAATAAACTTTGATTTACCGGATACACCAGAGACATATGTTCATAGAATTGGACGTACTGGAAGGGCAGGAGCAGAGGGAATTGCAATTTCATTTTGTGATGATGAAGAAAGAGAGTATCTCTCGGATATTCAAAAAACCATATCATATTCAATACCAGTAATTAAAGATCATCCATATTCTATAGGTAACTCTAGTAGGAATATAAGAAAGAATCATTACTAAGCAACGAATGCAGCAGAAATATTGACAAATAAAAAATTAATTATATAATAATCCTATAAGAATAGAATTAAGTATAGTAATCATCAATAAATTATACAGAAGTATTTAGGGGGAAAAACAATGAATAAGTTGAAAAAAGTTTTATTAATTGGATTAACAGCTATATTAACATTGGGAACAGTAGCTTGTGGTTCAACAAATAATAGTTCAAGTACAAGTGGGACAAAGAATATTACTATAGGAGTTTGCCCGGGACCTTATGGTGACATGGTGAAAAAGGCAATACAGCCATCTCTTGAAAAAAAAGGATATAAAGTAACTGTTAAGGAGTTTAGCGACTATGTTCAGCCAAATAAGGCATTAGCTAATAAAGAGATAGATGCTAATCTTTTTCAACACACAGCATACTTGAAAAAGTTTTCCAAGGATAATAATTTGAAATTATCAGCAGTTATAGTTGTGCCAACAGCTGGTATGGGTATATTTTCAAATAATATAAAATCGTTAAAAAATTTACCTAATGGAGCCAAGGTAGCTATACCAAATGATCCTTCAAATTTGGCAAGAGCTTTAACATTACTTAAAAATCAAGGATTAATTAAAATTAAAGATAATATTGATGAGACTAAGGCAACACAAGATGATGTAATAGAAAATAAGAAGAATCTGAAGCTGGTTCCTATAGAGGCAGCTCAGGAACCAAGAAGTTTGGATAGTGTTGATATTGCACTTATTACAGGTAACTATGCTATATCAGCAGGAATGGATTTTTCAAAAGCTTTAGCAGTAGAAAAATTAGAAGAAAATTATAAAAATGTAGTAGCAGTAAGGACAGAGGATTTAAACAAAGATTTAGGAAAAGATTTAAAGTCCGCTGTAGAATCTACAGAATTTAAAAATACTATCGAAGATAAAAATGGAGAATTTAAGTCTTTTGACAAACCGGAATGGTATGTAAACAAATATGGTATAAAATAAAAAATGAATTTATTTTATTTAATGGGAGTTTAATACTCCCATTAAGTTTACCCTGCAATAATAATTTATAAATTTCAATTATTTATATGAGAGTTTTAGGAGTGAGGTTTTTGATAGAACTAAAGAATATCAACGTGGTTTTTAATGTGAAAAACACTAAAGTTTACGCAGTTAAAGATGTTAATCTTAAGATAAATAAAGGAGAAGTATTTGGCATAGTAGGTTTAAGTGGAGCAGGAAAGAGTACTTTAGTAAGGACTATAAATTTATTACAGAAACCGACTAGTGGAAAAGTCATAATTGATGGTAAGGATATTACACATTTAAAGGGTGAACTTCTTAGAAAAATCAGACTGAATATCGGTATGATTTTTCAACATTTTAATTTAATAAGTGGTAAAACAGTATATAAAAATGTAGAATTCGTGCTTAAAGCAAACAACTATCCTAAAAATAAACGTAAACAGAAGGTAGAAGAATTATTAAAGCTGGTTTCTTTGGAGGATAAGGCAAAAGCTTATCCGGCAAATTTAAGCGGTGGGCAAAAGCAAAGAGTTGGTATTGCTAGAGCACTGGCAAACAATCCTCAGATATTGTTGTGTGACGAAGCAACTTCTGCTTTAGATTTGGAAAATACTGAAGAAATTTTAAATCTACTCAAAAGAATAAATAAGAAATATGGTATAACTATTGTATTTATTACTCATGAAATGGAAGTAGCTAAAACTTTCTTCAACAGGATAGCAGTAATGAGTTCAGGTAAAATAGTTGAGATAAATGATGTCTATTCCATATTTGCAAATCCTAAGGATAAAGTAACTAAATCATTGATAAATAAAAATTTGAACATTGAATTGTCACCTGGAATTGAGAAATTAATTCAAGTGGGAGAATTGGTGAAACTTTATTTTAAAGGAGATAGAAGTATAGATCCACTAATATCAGATGTTTCAAAGAAATTTAATGTTAATTTAAGTATAATTCATGGAAAGATTGATTATATAAATGATAAGCCGCTGGGTATTTTAATTGTAAATATTACAGGAGACAAGGAGGAAATAGCAAAGGCAAAATTGTATATGAAAGAAAATGTATCTGGAATTGAAGAAAATTACAATTTACAAAGAGAGGTGAATTCAATTGAATAATACTTTTAACATATTACATAACGAATTGGGTCAGGCAATTAGAGACTCTCTTAATATGATAGGTATAGCCATAGTTTTATCCATTGTTGTAGGTGGACTCATAGGGTTGATATTATATCTTACATCTAACCCGTTATTTTTTAAAAATAAAATTATCAATTCTATTGCAGGTATTATTGTAAATATAATTCGTTCTTTGCCATTTATAATATTATTGGTATTGTTACTTCCAGTAACTAAAATCATAATTGGGACTAATATAGGACCACAGGCGGCATCTGTGCCACTTTCAATTGCTTCAATTGCCTTCTTTGCCAGAATCTCAGAAGGTGCATTTAATGAAGTGGACAAAGGTGTTCTGGAAGCTGCAGTTGCTTCAGGAGCAAAGATAAGATTGATATTGACAGATGTACTTATAGTTGAATCTCTTCCAAGTCTTATAAGGGGAATAACTGTAACTCTGGTAAGTTTGATTGGATTTTCAGCCATGGCAGGAATTGTAGGCGGAGGCGGTATAGGTGATCTGGCTATCAGATATGGTTACTATAGATATGAAACTGGAGTAATGATAGCTACAGTAATTATATTAGTAGTTGTAGTTCAGGCTATACAATTTATAGGCGATGGATTTGCAAAGCTATATTCAAAAAGATAGGAAGCATTCATGGAAAGAAGGAAGATTTATGGATTTTGAAAAATTATCTGATATTATAAAAGATAAAAATAGGATAAAGATAGGAAAAGATATAGAGGACAAATATTTAAGTGATGCACTAAACAGACATAAAGGTAAAGCTGATGTATTAATATTTCCGATAAACACAGAAGAAGTAAGCAGCATAATGAAAATAGCCTATGAAAATGGCATACCTGTTACTCCGCGAGGAGCTGGTACAGGATTGGTTGGTGCAACTATTCCTACCAGGGGAGGCATTATATTAGATTTATCCTTAATGAAAAATATAGTTGAATTAGACGAAAATACTCTTACAGTAACTGTCCAACCGGGAATTTTACTTGTAGATCTTCAAAAATTTGTTGAACACAAGGGACTTTTTTATCCTCCGGATCCAGGAGAAAAAAATGCTTCAATAGGTGGCAATATAAGTACTAATGCCGGCGGAATGAGAGCTGTAAAATATGGGGTTACAAGAAACTATGTTATGGGTTTGGAAGTAGTTTTAGCCGATGGAACCATACTAAATACAGGTGGAAAAGTAATAAAGAATAGTTCTGGACTTGATATAAAGGATTTAATAATAGGTTCGGAAGGTACTCTTGCAATTATAACCAGGGCAGTATTAAAACTTATACCAAAACCCAAAAAGAGTATAAGTGCTATTATTCCATTTAACTCTTTAAAAGAAGGAATAGATACAGTTATCAAGATAATAAAAAAGAATGCCAATCCTACAGCTATTGAATTTATGGAAAGTGATGTTATTGAAAATGCAGAAAGATTTTTAAAGTTAAAATTTCCATGTGATAAGGGAAAAGCGTATTTATTATTAACATTTGACGGAGATGAAGAATTCGAAATAGAGAGTAATTATAAAAAAGTAAAAGAAGTTGCTTTAGAAAATAATGCTCTGGATTTTATTTTATTGGATAAAAAGGATGATATAGACAGAACCTGGAAAATAAGAGGAGCTTTGGTTACGGCAGTAGAAGCTGTATCTGAACAGGAACCTATAGATATAGTAGTTCCAATAGACAGGTCTGCAGATTTTATTAATTATACGAAAGTAGCAGAAAAGGAATTTGGAATTAAGATAAGTAGCTTTGGCCACGCTGGTGATGGAAATGTACACTTATGTGTAATAAGAAATGGCATGGAAGAAAATCTATGGAATGAAAAATCAAGGCAACTACTTAAAGCTCTTTATAGAAAAGGAAAGGAACTCAATGGACTGCCATCTGGAGAGCATGGCATAGGAATTAACAAGAAACCATATTTTATTGATGTAACGGATAAGATGAATGTAGAGTATATGAGAAAAATAAAAAAAGCCTTTGATGAAAAGGGAATTTTAAATTGCGGTAAATCATATTCAATATGACTAAAATATTGATTTGTAATTCATGACAGTAGTTGGAGTATTAAACTGGTATATATAAATAGGCAATTGAAGCAGAGGCCTATTTACATATACCTTTTTTATATTTTTTAAAGATATATATGATAAAATAAATTTAGTTGTTTTTATAATTTAAAATATTATTTGGAGTGGTATATTATGGATCATATGGATTATGAAATATTGGAGTGTTTAAAATCTAATGCTAGAGTTAAAGCATCAGTAATAAGCAAGAGAATTCATCTATCAGTTTCGGCAGTTCTTGAGCGCATTAAAAAAATGGAGACAAATGGAATAATAAAAAGATATACTATAATACTGGATGAAAATAGAATGGGGAATAATACAAGTGCTTTAATGGAAGTAAGTTTGGATCATCCGAAATTTTATGAATCATTTACTAATGCAATTAAAGAAAGCAGTAATATAGTTTTTTGTTATTATCTAACTGGTGATTTTGATTTTATATTAAAAATACTTTGCAAATCTCCAGAAGAGTTGGAAAAAATTCATCGTCAGATAAAGAGTATAGAAGGTGTATCCAGAACAAAAACCTACTGTGTTTTAAAAAATGTGAAAGGTGAAGCATAACATATTTCATATAGCTAAATTTATAAAGTAAGTTACGCTAAATTATCAAACTGAAAAATTTTTGCCCTATATAATAAAATAACATAAAATTTTTTGCACAAAGTATAATAAAAAATAAATTGTACATAAATTTTAAGAAACATTGAAAAAATTTATTTAATAATATAATATTTAATTATACTTAAAACTATCAAAAAAAGATGTGAAAAATTATTAAACTATTAAAATACAGGAGGGCGTTTAAATGAAAAATTTAGGATATTACAATGGAAAGTATGATTTGATTGAAAATATGACAATACCAATGAATGATCGTGTATGCTACTTTGGTGATGGAGTTTATGATGCTACCTATAGCAGAAATCATGTTATATTTGCATTGGACGAGCATATAGATCGTTTCTTCAACAGTGCGGGCTTGTTAAAAATTAAAATTCCATATACAAAAGATGAATTAAAAGAATTACTCAATGATATGGTTAAAAAAGTTGACTCAGGAGAGCAATTTGTATATTGGCAGGTTACGAGAGGAACAGCAATGCGTAATCATATCTTTCCGGGAGATGATGTAAAAGCAAATGTATGGATAATATTGAAACCTCAGAAAGTAAAGGATATGTCACAAAAATTAAGGCTGATTACTTTGGAAGATACCAGATTTCTACATTGCAACATAAAGACATTAAACTTGCTTCCAAGTGTAATGGCAGCACAAAAAGCTGATGAAAAAGACTGTCAGGAAGCAGTATTCCACAGAGGTGACAGAGTAACAGAATGTGCACACAGTAATGTATCTATTATAAAAGATGGTATATTTAAAACAGCACCGGCAGATAATTTGATTTTACCAGGTATAGCACGAGCACACATTATAAAAATGTGTAAAAAATTTGAGATTCCTGTAAATGAAACTCCATTTACTCTGGAAGAATTAATGGATGCAGATGAAGTCATAGTTACAAGTTCAGGACAATTTTGCATGACTACTTGTGAAATTGATGGAAAACCTGTAGGTGGAAAAGCACCGGAAATAGTTAAAAAACTACAGAGTGCATTACTTGATGAGTTCTTAAAAGATACAGAGGAAATTTAGGAGGGGATTTTATGAATCAAGAAGAATTGACTATATTAAATATAGGAGAAAATTTAGACAACCTAATGAACCTGGATCCAAGAGGGTATGGTGTATGTAGAATTTTATACAGTGCAGCAAGAGAATACACTAAAGAACCTTTGACAATGAATAGTGCGAAGAAATTGGTAAGTACATTAAAAGAAGGGGATTTAGTATATATAATGACAGGTTTTGTATTACTTCCATTTAAAAAAGCTGAAATGGACGGAATTGTAAGTACAATGCTTTTGGCAAGAGCGTTAGTAAAAGGCTTTAACGTAAAACCTGTAATAGTATGTCCTAAAGATAATATAAAGGCAGTAGAAAATTTGGCTTATGTAGTTGGACTTCATTTTCATGACAATATTGAGGAATTAAAAGAGTATCCTCTCTCAATAGCTGGAATAACATTTACCAAGGATGCAATGAAGGCGGGAACACAAGCTGATGAACTTATTGCAAAAGGACTTCCAGGTGCTGTTATAAGCATAGAATGTCCAGGAGCCAATTCTGTTGGAGTATATCATAATGCTATTGGAAAAGATGTAACTGAACTGGAGGCAAAGCAGGACATACTGTTTACTAAATTAAAGGAAAAAGGTGTTCTGAATATATCTATAGGAGATCTTGGAAATGAACTTGGAATGGCTACTATAAGAGAGCATCTTGAAAAATATGTACCATATGCTGCAAAAGGAGGCTGCAGCTGCGGATGCAATGGAGGAATACTGGCAAGTGTAAAAGCTGACAATATAATAACCGCTACAGTATCGGACTGGGGATGCTACGGACTTATAGCCGCATTGGCCTATCTGAAGAAAGATTTAAATATAATGCATACCAAGGAGATGGAAAAGGAAGCCATGGTTACAGCATCCAGAAGTGGAATGATAGATATGTATGGTGATTTGATTCCAGCTATAGATGGATGCGGGCTATCCATGAATACTTCAATAGTTAATTTAATGAGAGAATGTGTACAATCTTCAATAAAATTGGAAGAAACTTGTGCTACATGGTTTGAAAAAGTAATTGAATTAGGATTTTATGAAAAACAAAAGTTAACAAAAATTATTTAAGGGGTGAAAAATATGGATTATTCAAAGATGAAGCCCTATGATGTTCGTAAATTGATACGTGAAGAAAAAATTACAACACCTACTGCAGGAATGTGTGCAGGCTATGCTCAGGCAAATCTGGTAATTTTGCCAGAAGAACTGGCTTATGATTTCCTATTATTTACACAGAGAAATCCTAAATCATGTCCAATACTTGAAGTAGGCGATGTTGGAAATAGAAAGCTTAATTATTTAGGTAAAGATATAGATATTACCAGAGACATCCCCAAATACAGAGTTTATGAAAGCGGAGTTTTAACTGGAGAGTACAAGAATATACAGAATATGTGGAGAAATGATTTTGTAAGCTTTTTAATAGGTTGTAGTTTCTCCTTTGAATCAGAGCTTATAGAGGCAGATGTTCCTGTAAGACATATTGAGGAAAATTGCAATGTACCCATGTATATTACCAATATTGATTGTGTACCTGCAGGAATATTCAATGGGAAGATGGTTGTCAGCATGAGGCCCCTTCCATATGACCAGATAGTAAAATCTGTTCTGGTAAGTGGAGATATGCCCAAGGTTCATGGCGCACCAATTCATATAGGAGATCCGTCGGTTATAGGAATAGAGGATATAAACAGTCCTGATTTTGGGGATCCTGTTACTATAAAAAAAGGTGAAGTGCCTGTATTCTGGGCTTGTGGAGTCACACCGCAAGCAGTAGTCATGAATGTGAAACCTAAAATAGTCATTACACATTCACCAGGACACATGCTGATAACAGATGTAAAAAATATAGACTTGAAGTATTGAGGAGATATTATGTATAAGGTAGATTTAAATTGTGATTTGGGAGAAAGCTTTGGAAATTATAAAATTGGATCAGATGCAGAAGTTATTCCATACATCTCATCTGCAAATATTGCCTGTGGATTTCATGCTTCTGATCCAGTAGTTATGGACAAGACAGTTGCATTGGCAAAGAAATACAAGGCTTCTGTGGGAGCACATCCGGGACTAGCAGATTTAGTTGGATTTGGAAGAAGAAAAATGGATATTTCCTATAAGGAAGCCAAGGTAATTGTACAATATCAAATTGGAGCATTGAAGGCGTTTTGTACATCCCATGGCATAAAGATGAATCATGTAAAACTTCATGGTGCACTTTATAATATGGCAGCAAAAGATTTGGAACTGTCTCTGTCTATTTGTAAAGGAATATATGAAATTGATCCAAATTTGATACTCCTTGCATTGAGTGGAAGCAGAATGATCGATGCAGCAAAACAAACCGGATTAAAATCAGCAAGTGAAGTATTTGCAGACAGGGCCTATAATGATGATGGAACTTTAGTTCAAAGATCCAAACCAGGAGCGGTTATTACTGATGAAGATACAGCTATTAAAAGAGTAGTTGAAATGGTAAAGGAAAATAAAGTAATGACTATAAATGGAAGATATATTTCCATAAAGGCAGATTCCATATGTGTACATGGAGATGGATCAAAGGCAATTCAGTTTGTTAAAAAGATAAATGAGACTTTTCATAAGGAAGATATAGAAATATCATCATTATAATATAGAGAGGGGTAATTTTATTTATGGACAAATATTTGAGAACCTATGCAAAAGTAGATTTAAATGCTATAGCACACAATATAGATGAGGTAAAAAAAAAGTAGACGACAGTGTAAAAATTATGGCTGTAATAAAGGCTGATGCCTATGGTCATGGAGCCAAAATAGTAGGAGATTTTCTTCAAGACAAGGTGGATTATTTTGGAGTTGCAACTATAGAAGAGGCAATAGAACTTAGAGAGTACCATATAGATTTGCCAATATTAATTTTGGGATACACTTCTCCAAAGCAATATGGAGATATTATTGAGTATGATATTACTCAAACAATATACAATTTGGAGATGGCAGAAAGTATGTACAAATGTGCAGTTGAACATAAAAAGAAAGCAAAAGTTCATGTTGCATTGGAGACAGGTATGAATAGAATTGGATTTAAGTCAAATGAAAACAGCATTTTGAATATTAAAAAAATGATGAATATGGATAATCTGATTATTGAAGGATTATTTACTCATTTTTCATGTGCAGACGAGAAAGACAAAAATTATACTAAAATGCAGATGAAAAAATATGATGAATTTTTAAAAATGCTGGAAATGGCTAAAATAGATATTCCACTTAAACATGTTTGCAATAGTGCAGGAATTATGGAATTTGACGATCATAGATTTGACATGGTAAGGAGTGGAATAATTACCTATGGATTGTATCCATCAGAAGATGTGAACAAGAATTCTATAGACCTCATACCTGCACTGGAGTGGAAATCACATATAATCAATATTTCAGAAGTTCATGAAGGTGCCGGGGTAAGCTATGGAAAAACCTATATTACAAGTAAAAATACAAAAATTGCAACTGTTTCTGTAGGTTATGCAGATGGATACATGAGAGCGCTCTCTTCAAAAGCAAAAGTACTTGTTCATGGGCAGTATGCTCCTATAATAGGAAGAATATGCATGGACCAGATGATGGTTGATATCACTCATATAAACGATGTTAAAATTGAAGATGAAGTAACTTTAATTGGTAGAGATGGAGGCAATATAATTACTGTTGAGCAACTGGCTGAAATAGCTGGAAGTTTTAATTATGAATTCGTATGCGGAATTGGAAAAAGAGTAAAGAGGATCTATGAAATAAATCAGTAGGTGATAAATATGAAGGAAAATAGATTTAATATTTTACACACAAGTGAAATTTCGGCCTTGGTTGAATTTGGAGATAAAATTGACAAGACTATAAATAAAAATATAAGAATATTCTGTACATATCTTGAGAAAAATCCCTTTTGTGGGCTTATAGAGTATGTACCGTATTTTACAAGTGTATCTATAATTTATGATCCACTGAAAATAAAAAGTAATGCGCCATTTGAATCAGTAAAATCAAAATTGGAAAATATACTAAGAGTCATTGATTTCTCCCAAAGCTATGAAGAAAATATAGTTGAGATTCCAGTCTGTTATGGTGGAGAGTTTGCTCCGGATATAGAATATGTAGCAGAAGTTAACAATCTTACTGTAGATGAAGTTATAGAAATACATTCTAAAGGAAAATATTTAGTGTATATGATTGGATTTGCACCAGGTTTTCCATATTTGGGAGGATTGTCAGAAAGGCTATATACGCCAAGAAGAAAATCTCCAAGAACGGTAATTCCAGAAGGATCTGTTGGAATTGCCGGAAAGCAGACGGGAGTTTACCCCATAGAAACCCCAGGAGGATGGCAAATAATTGGAAGAACACCTTTGAAATTATTCGATTTGAAAAGCAGTGAGAAGACTCTTTTAAAATGTGGAGATATAGCAAAATTTTATCCTGTTTCTTATGCTGAATATACCAGATTAAAGGAGAGGATATTATGAGTATAACTGTACTTACATCCGGACTTTTAACAACAATTCAAGACGAGGGACGATATGGATATCAGAAATACGGGGTTATTGTAAGTGGTGCTATGGATATGTATTCTATGAAACTTGCAAATATCGTTGTTGGAAATGATGAAAATGAAGGCATCTTTGAAATTACCTTTATGGGTCCTTCACTGAAAATAACCAGGGGAAATCTTATTTCTATAACAGGAGCAGATCTTTCACCTACAATTAATGATAAAAAAGTTTCACTTGGACGACCTATTTACTTAAATGAAGATTCCATATTGAAATTTGGAAGAGGTGTAAATGGATGCAGATGCTATTTGGCAGTAGCTGGAGGTTTTGACATTCCAAGTTTTATGGGAAGTAAAAGTACATATTTAAGAGCAAAAATAGGAGGAAAAGATGGCAGGGCTCTGAGAAAAGATGATGTAATTGAAATTGGGCACAAAGGCAATATCTCTCTAGGAATAATAGATAAACTAAAACAAATTAATCAAAATGGAAGCGTTACTTCAGCAAAATGGTATGTAAAAAATCCCATCAACATAGATGATAATATTACAAATATCAGGGTATTTGAAGATAGACAATTCAAGGATGTAAAAGAAGAAAGTCTAGATAAATTTTTTAATTCTTCTTTTAGCATAGATGTTAAATCAGATAGAATGGGATATAGGTTAAATGGCCCTAAAATCCAGTTTAAGAGAAGTATTGAAATGATATCGGGAGAAGTATCATTTGGAACTATTCAAGTTCCACCAGATGGAAATCCAATAATTCTCTTAGCTGACAGGGCAACTGCAGGAGGTTATCCTAAAATAGCTCATGTGGCTTTATGTGACATTCACAAATTAGTTCAGCTCAAACCTTCTGACAGAGTGAAATTTCAAAAAATATCACTTGAAGAAGCGGAAAGTTTGTATTTGAAAAGGCAAAAATATATAGATGAATTAAAAAGATCTATTAAATTAATAAGCATTTAATAATACTGTGGGGAGGTAGTTATATGATTAATATAGATGATTTAGACAAAATAATTGAAATTGTTGAAAAACATGATTTCTCCCATTTTGAATTTGAACAGGAAAGCAGCAGGATAGTTATAGATAGAAATGCGGATGCAAAACACATGGTGAAAATAGATGATACTGAAAAAAACATAGAGAAAGGCAATGTCCAACATATTAAATCCAATCTTGCAGGAACTTTTTATCTAAGAAAAGAAAAAGATTCTGAACCTTTTGTAAAGATTCACGATACTGTTCAAGAACATACAGTTGTTGGATTGGTTGAAGTAATGAAACTGTTCAATGAAGTAGAATCAGGTATTAGTGGAGAAATTACAGATATATTGGTAAAGGATGGGGACTTTGTAGAATACGGACAACCTTTATTTGAAGTGAAAGGAAGTGACAAGTAGGTATGTTTAAGAAGATTCTTATAGCAAATAGAGGTGAGATTGCAGTTAGAATCATACGTGCCTGTCATGAACTTGGAATTTCTGCAGTTGCAATTTACTCGGAAAGTGATAGAGATTCACTCCATGTAAAATTGGCAGATGAAACTTATTGTATAGGAAAGACTTCAGCAAAAGATACATATCTTAATATAAACAGTATAATAAATATAGCAATTCATTCAAAGTCAGATGCCATTCATCCAGGTTATGGATTCCTTTCAGAAAGTTCAACTTTTGCAAAAACATGTGAAGAATTTAATATATCATTTATAGGTCCGGATTATAGAATTATCGACAGCCTTGGAGACAAGTCCAATGCAAAAGAGACAATGAAAAATGCAAATGTACCTATAATAATGGGGACAGAAGGTGAAATAGAAAGCAAAGACAGAGCAGTAGAAATAGCAGATGAAATAGGATATCCTGTAATAGTCAAGGCATCTGCTGGTGGTGGTGGAAAAGGCATGAGAGTGGCACATAATAGGGAAGAGCTCATACATGCTATTGAAGAGTCTGAAAAGGAAGCTGAAAACTATTTTGGAAATGCAGCACTCTATCTGGAAAAATACCTTGAAAATACAAGACATGTGGAAATACAAATAATCGGAGACAATTATGGCAATATAGTATATCTTGGAGAGAGAGATTGCACAATTCAGAGGCGTCATCAAAAACTTGTAGAAGAATCACCATCACCTGCATTAAATGACAAGCTGAGAGAGGTCATGGGAAGTGCGGCAGTAAGGGCATGCAGGGCTGTAAAGTATAATAGCCTTGGTACAGTAGAGTTTCTTTTGGATGCAGACAATAAATTCTATTTTATGGAAATGAATACTAGAGTTCAAGTTGAACATGGTGTTACCGAGACAATAACGGGAATAGATTTAATAAAGGAACAAATATGTATAGCTCAAGGAAAAAATTTATCTTTTTCACAGGGCGATGTAAAGAGAAATGGATGTGCAATCGAATGTAGAATAAATGCCGAAAATCCATACAAGGATTTTATGCCATGTCCCGGAAAAATCAGTAAATATATAGCTCCTGGAGGCATTGGAATAAGAATAGACAGTTCAGCATACAGCGGATATACTATTTCTCCATTTTATGATTCAATGATATCCAAGGTTATAGCCTGGGGAAGAGATAGGAATGAAGCAATAGATAGAATGAAAAGAGCTTTAGGCGAATTTATTATAGAAGGAGTGGATACTACCATAGATTTTCATAAGAAATTAATGGAGAATAAAATATTTAGAAGTGGAAATTTCAATACAAAGTTTTTGGAGAAAAATAAAATATTGTAGTTGTAAAGTTAGTCAAAGAATTATCTCAAAATAAATTTTGAGGTAGTTCTTTTTTTGTAGGTTTAATTTATAAATTTTGTTCCTTATAAAATCCTTATAATTGTCGAGTATTATCTAATTGAGGTGATGATACTAATGGAGAATTTTATTTTAGAAACAAAAAATCTTTGTAAAACATTTAAAAATGAAAGGGCTGTACACAATATATCACTTAAAGTTAGAAGAAATTCCATATATGGACTTCTTGGACCAAATGGGGCAGGAAAGTCAACAATATTGAAAAGGAAAGTAAGGAATTTTCAAAACTTAAAGAGGGAGATATATTGGTTTGCAAATATACTGATCCTTCATGGACTCCACTATTTTCATTAGCCAAGGCAGTAGTATCAGATACTGGGGGACCATTGTCCCATAGTGCCATTGTAGCAAGAGAATACAATATTCCAGCAGTACTTGGATGTGGAAGTGCAACAAAGATATTAAAAGACGGGGATGCCATTATTGTAGATGGTGACAAGGGTATTGTACAACGGCTAAAATAAAACTGTCATTGACTATAAAAATTAACAATGCTATAATATGAATGAATATTTTATATATTCATTCATATTGCGGAGGCAACTTAATTTATGAATAAAAAAGAAAGTATATTTAATGCCGGGCGAGAATTGTTTTTATCCAAAGGATTTAAAAATACAAATGTTTCCGATATTACTAAATTAGTTGGATTGGGAGTAGGAACTTTCTATAATTATTATTCTTCAAAAGAGAAACTCTTTTTTGAAGTTTTTATTGAAGAAAGCAACAAACACAAGAAATATGTAATGGAGCACATAGATCTCAATCAAAATCCAGTTACAGCGGCAATGAATCTAATTGCAGAAAATGTTCGTGCCATGAAATCAAATCAAATACTTGCAGAATGGAATAATCATGAGCTTACAGCTGAATTGGAAAAATACTATAGTGAAGAAAACAAAAAAAATGGAGATTTCTTTTATGATTTTTATATAGGAATATTGAAAAAATGGAAACAGGAAGGTAAGATCAGATCCGATATAGATGATGATATTATAATTGAATTATTTGGAATTTTGGAATATGTAGATACTCATAAAGACAAAATTGGAATTTGTCATTTCCCGGAAGTAGCAGGATATTTGGCCGAGTTTATAATGAAGGGTCTCACAGATTGCCCGAAATAGATTTAATCTATAAAGGCAATTATTTTTTACAGTCAAATGAATGAATTAAAAATATATTCATTCATAAATTGAAAGGAAATAATATATGGAAAATTGTTTTACATTGAGGAGGTCATACAAATGAAACTATATAAATCAGATTCAAATAAAATGATTGCAGGAGTATGTGGAGGAGTGGGAGAATTTTTAGGCATTGATGCTACTATTATAAGAATAATCTGGGCATTCCTTGCATTGATATTTGGAAGTGGTATATTGTTATATATAATTTGTGCAATACTAATTCCTAAAAAACAATGATAAAATAGTACATGCTATTTGGGATTGCTGAGAATACTGTTTTCATGAATGTAGGATTTTAATCTGTCAAAGGATTCATCACTGATTACATGTTCAATACGGCAGGCATCCTCAATAGCAGTTGTGTTACTTACACCTATGGCCATTAAATATTTTGAAAGGACTTGGTGCCTTTCGTATATTTTTTCAGCAATAGACAGGCCTGATTCCGTAAGAGAAATATACCCCTTGTCATCCACTATAATATATCTATTTTTCCTTAATTTTTTCATGGCAATGCTAACACTTGGTTTTGTATAGTTCAATTCATTTGCAATGTCAATGGAGCGTACCATATTAAGTCGATTTTTCAAAATTAGAATTGTTTCAAGATAGTTTTCTGCAGATTCGTGAATTTCCATAGTGTTTACACCGTCTTTCCAATTTATTATCACTAGTATATAATAAATTTATAATAACATAAATATAATTGTTATTCAATTACAGTGAAATAAACTTAATAGTATAATCTTTAAGGCATATTTATTAAATGATATAATAAATACAAACAAGCTGTATTTTGATTAAATCATGTTGATATTGCAAATACAGGAAAGGTCAATAGATTATGAAACAGAAAGCTTGGAATTTGCCAAATACTGTGTCACATATTCTAAAACAAATAAATAAATCTCATGATATGGCAACCTTTTTACATTATGAAACAATTATTATTGGATATGTAATTTCTTTAGTTGGGTTTGCGGTTACCATTGCAAATCTAATTATATGTATTGTGATCCATAATAGTGTTAAGATTACATTTATAACTACATCAATTATGGCTGTTAGTAGTTTTATAGTGTGGTTGATATCAGCAATGGATATACCACAAAAACTTAAAAGTCATTTAATAAGTATTTTAAGTTTGATTTTATTTTATACGGTTATTTTGCCAAATCTATCAACTACAAATGGTTTTATCTGGAATATTATATTTGTAGTGATGATTTTTGCAGTACTGCGTATGGAATATAGTATTTTTATTTATATCTGTGTTTCTGCGATAGGGATAAGTCTGTATCTTTTTGCCAGCCATTACGGTATCAAAGAGTCAATCTTTTATATTTTCCAATCCATCATATTTGTATTAACATTTATTATTGGTATTGTTACACATAGATTATATAAAGATCTTGTGCTTACCAATTTTTCATATATTGAAAAATTAGAAAATTACACAAATAAAATCAAGGAAGATGAAAAAGAACTTTTTTATATTGCAAATTATGATACTTTAACTTGTCTTCCTAATCGCAAGATGTTTATGGAAATTTTGGAGGAATTGTGTAGGAAAAATCAGCCAAAATTTGCCGTTGTATTTATTGATTTGGATAATTTTAAAAAAATCAATGATACAATGGGTCATTATGTTGGAGATCTTTATCTTAAAGAGATAGGGAAACGTTTTTCAGAACTTGTAGATGATGGAGACGTGATTGGGCGCATAGGAGGGGATGAATTTGCCATGATTATAAGGCAGTACCATGATTGTGAATATTTAATAGAATATGTCAGAAAATTCAAAGAAAGCTTTCGCAAGTGCTTTAAAATTGATAAGTATACATTCAAGACAAGTGCAAGTTTTGGAATTTCTCTATATCCACAAGATGCTAAAAATGCGGTAGAAATTTTGAAGGCTGCAGATACGGCGTTATATAGAGTTAAAGAATATGGCAAAAATGATATTGTATTTTTTAATGGAAATATACATAATTAATTCATGTAATTGACTCAATATGAGTTTTAACAAAACAGAATAAATGAAGTGGATGAATAAACAAAGGCAGGATATTTCAAGTATAGATCTGGAAAAAGGCAATCGCATGGAAGATAAACTGAAAATGTTCACTTCCCATCCCATAAATGCTTTTCAATATTTATTCTGCCGTCTTCTTTAAATGCAATTCCTTCTGATTTCAAAAGACATCTTTGGATATCAGAACTTCCAAACACATAGTCGGGTGACAGCTCACCTGACTTGTTTACAACTCTGTGACATGGAATATTCATATCATCAGGAACTTTTCTAAGTGCCCATCCGACTACTCTGGCACTTCTGGGCTCACCAAGCATGGAAGCTATTTGACCATAGGTAGCTATTTTGCCTTTTGGAATTTTTGAAACTATGTTATAGACTCTCTTGAAAAAATCTTTTGACATGTGAAACACCTCACTGGATTTATTGATAATTATATATGATTTATTTGGATAAATCTAGGGCGGTTTAGTTTGGTAGATCTTATATGATGGAAGGTTTTTATTTATTAATGTAATAAAAATAAACATTTTGAGTAATTATCTCAGGTGTTTATTTATTTTTTAGTTAATAACTTTTATAAATAGGGCCATGTTTTGCACTAAAAAAAGTGTCATATTTGCACTTGTAAACGCTTTACTAAAAATTTAAAATGAATATATACTTAATAATTAAGTTATCACAACTAAGACAGACGAATTAAATATTTATGATTAGGTTATTATATTAACACAAGTGAGGTGAAAACGGTATGTTAAGTGACTTATTGAACAAGGATACCATTCAAATTTATGATGAGGCCGATATGAACTGGGAAGAGGCTATTTATAAAGCCGCTATTCCACTTTTGAAAAACAAGAGCATTCAAAACAAGTATGTGGATGCCATGATTGACTCGGTAAAGAAAAATGGACCCTATATAAATATAGGAGAGGGAATTGCAATGGCACATTCCCGTCCTGAAAATGGTGTAAACAAAATTGCAATTTCTCTTTTAAAAACAGATCCAGCTGTCAACTTAGTGAATGATGCACACAAAGTAAAATTATGGTTTGTATTATCGGCTGTAGACAACAATAGTCATTTAAAAGTAATCCAGCAGCTTGCAGAATTACTTGGGAATAAGCAAGTAATTAAAAATATGATGTCTGCAAAAAGCGTTGAAAAACTAGCAGATATTATCAAATTATATTGATTATTATAAATATTTTATAAACAACCATGACAAGGGGAAATTGAGTACCTTGTAAGATTGATATTAAAAGGAGAGATAAATTATGAAAATTATTGCAGTATGTCAAAGTGGACTTGGAAGTAGTTTCATGGTTCAGATGAATATTCAACAGGTACTTAAAGATGAAGGAGTAAATTCTGATACAATACAGCTTGAACACAGTGATGTAGGAAGTGTCACATCTGATTCAGCAGATTATTTTTTCGTTGAATCAACACTTACAGGAGCTTTAAGAGGTATTCCTGAAGATAAGCTTGTACCTTTAAAAAGCTTGATAGATAAAGAGGAAATCAAACAACACGTTAATAAAATTCTTGATAAGGAAAATATAAGCTATTCCTAAATAAAATCCTATTGAGAGGAGGGTTTAAAAATGAAATCTTTATTAAACTTATTTGTATCTATTGCAACGCAACCAGCTATTTTGGTTGCCTTGATTGCAATGATAGGCCTTATACTTCAGAAGAAGAAGACAACGGAAATCGTACAAGGTACAATTAAGACTTTTGCCGGTTTTTTAGTTTTAATTGGAGGCGCAGGTATTTTAAGTAATTCATTGGCTCCTTTTGCTACAATGTTCAAATTTGCACTTAATGTACAAGGAGTTGTTCCTAGCAATGAAGCAGTGGTTGCAATTGCTCTTGTAAAATATGGAACCACAACAGCACTTATTATGTTAATTGGAATGATTGTTAATATTATATTAGCTCGATTTACAAGATTTAAATATATTTTTCTAACTGGTCAAGCAATGTTGTATGTTTCTTGCTTAACTGCAGTTATCCTTGTAAGTGCAAATATGGGAACTGGCATTAAGACTATTTTGCTTGGAGGATTATTTGAAGGAACTCTATTGACTGTTACACCTGCATTATGTCAGCCTTTTATGCGTAAAATCACAGGTAGTGATTCTGTTGCAATGGGTCACACTGGAAATATAGGATATGCAGTTTCAGGGTTGATTGGCAAGTTTTTTGGAAACAGTAAACATAATACTGAGGATTTGAATATTCCCAAAAGTTTGAGCTTTTTAAGAGATTCTACAGTCTCAATTACGTTGCTTATGTCAGTTGTTTATATTGCACTTGCAATTATTGCTGGACCAAGTTTTGTTGAAAGTAAACTTAGTTCGGGAAACAATTTCA
Organism: Clostridium tyrobutyricum; assembly: GCF_019144085.1. Lineage (GTDB taxonomy): Bacteria > Bacillota > Clostridia > Clostridiales > Clostridiaceae > Clostridium_B > Clostridium_B tyrobutyricum_A. The sequence continues at coordinate 46,806 of NZ_JAHHUY010000009.1, read as the reverse complement.
TAGTATACGCTCTTGTTCAGGCTGGAACTTTTGCTGCCGGATTCATTGTAGTTCTTCAAGGTGTACGTATGATTTTAGGAGAAATTGTCCCTGCCTTTCAAGGTATTGCTCAAAAACTTGTTCCAGATTCAAAACCTGCATTGGATGTACCTATTATATTTCCTTATGCACCAAATGCGGTTTTAATTGGTTTCTTTGTAAGCTTTATTGTAGGAACTCTAAGTATGTTTGCAATGATTGCCATAAAAACAACTGTTATTATTCCAGGAGTGATTGGACATTTTTTCTGCGGTGCAGCAGCTAGTGTTTATGGAAATTCAACTGGAGGAAGACGTGGAGCTATATTGGGATCAGTGGTTAATGGGTTGATAATAAGCTGGCTGCCACTTTTTATACTTCCGGTTCTTGGAGGTTTAAAACTTGCAGCATCTACATTTGCAGATACAGATTATCTGATCCCAGGAATAATACTAGGAAAAGTTGGAATCTATGGACAATCAGCACTTATTTTTGCTATCATTGGATTTACAGTTATAGTTATACTCTTAAGTTTTATACTAAATTCTAGAAGCAAAAAACAGATTACAGAAGATTAGAAATTTACTTGCCTCCGCGAATTTATATGCGGAGGCTTTGATGTAGCTTGAAAAGAGGTGTATTTTATGATTCGTTTTAGTCATACAAGACATGGGGATGAACTCTTGAATTTACTTATAAGTGCTGATAGATATTTATCTCTTCAGGAATTGCAAGAACATCTTAAGTTGTCCCGCAGGAGTGTTTTCTATGTCCTTAAAAAAGTAAATGAGGAGTTTAAGAAAAAAGGTCTTGATTCTATTCAGAGAATAGGAGGTGTGGGATATTATCTGACTCCTGAAAATATTGAGTATTTAAGTAATAATAGGTATTTTTCGAATTTTTTATTAAAACCTTCATTTAGCCGGATGGAAAGAGAGCAGTTTATTATGTGGAAACTTATAAATAGTGAAAGAGTTTCACTGAGTACAATTACATCTACATCAAATATTTCTAAAAATACTGCAATAAGTGACTTAAAAAATATAGACGGGGAATTAAAAAAGTACGGGTTGAAATTAACTAAATCTAAATCAGGAAGGAAAATTGAAGGATCTGAAATAACTCAGAGAAATTGGGTATATGAACAGTTGAGCAAACATAATTCCCTTGTTTACAGTCAGCTATCAAATGATCCAAGTAAACTGTCACAGATAAATAGTTATCTTCATAATTTAGAAAAAATAACAGGTAACTATTTGACAGATGATGCACTTATGATTATAAGCACCTTTATACTATGGTATCTGAATCGTATTAAAAACAAACAAAAATTATTGAAGGATGTTTTGGAAAATGATATTGTAGAGGATAGTGCTGCATTGAAATGTACCAGGGAATTTTTATATAAAAAAGGAATTGTAAATGAAACTGAGACAAGATATTTAGTTAAAATGATAAATTCAAGCCAATTTTCTAAAATAAATCAAGCAGATATTACAATCAAAAAATTGATCCCTATTACTAGGGCAATAGTTGATAGATTCAATCATGCAGCAGGAGTTTCGATTCCAGCTGAAAATCTTGAAATTTCACTAACTACTCATTTGCTTTCAACATACAACAGGGTAAGGTATGATATTCCCTATAAGCATCCAAATTTAAAACAAATAGAAATTGAATATAATCAATTATTTAGTCTTACAAGATATTCTGTAAAATATTTTGAAAAATTTATATCTAGAGTACTAAGCGATGATGAAATAGCACTTATTGCTCTTTATTTTGGAAGTGAACTTAGAAAACTTGATGAAAAGACTTTGAAAGATGAAAAACCAGACGTAATTGTAGTATGTTCTAGTGGAATTGGTACATCAATAGCTTTAGAACAGCAGCTTAAGAGTAGATATCCTTCAATTAAGTTTTCTTCTCCTATGAGTGTTTTGAAATATGAAAGTAGCTCACTTTCAGGAGTAAAACTAGTCATAAGTACTATAGATTTGCATGAGAGAAAACAAATACCTGTAGTTCAGGTTTCAGCTATTCCAGATGTACTGGAATGGAATGCTATTACTCAGTATTTTGATAAAGCAGGACTAAATACAGGTGAGAGGCCGCAAGTTAATAGTGAAAGTCTGCTTGACATAATTAGTAATTATGCACGAATTGAAGATGTAACTGGTCTTAAAAATTCATTGGATAATTATTTCAGCAAGTTGAAAAGCGGAGAAAAGTCAATAGGAGAAAATAGTATAGGACTTAAAGATTTGATACTTGATTCACATATTACAATATGTGAGGAAAATCTTACATGGGATAAAGCTATTGAAATCACTTATAAACCTCTTTTAAGGCAAAATATCATAAAATATAGATATATTAAAGAAATCATAAATTTAACTAAAGTTCATGGACCTTATATGGTACTTGGAAAGGGAATTATGCTTGCACATGCAAAACCAGGTGATGGTGTAAATTCTATTGGAATATGTTTAATGTTATTAAAGCATGCAGTAAATATACCTGTTCTTAAAAGTAATAAAATAGTCAAAGTCAATCTTATTGTAGGACTTGCTCCAGTTGACTCTCTGAGTCATCTTACGGTGTTGTCACAATTAATGAATAAAATTCAGGACGATGAGTGGCTTGATTCTATTTATAAATGTAATGATAACAAGCAATTAAAAGATTTGATATTAAGTTAGAAAAATAAAAATGAATAGAGTCATTTTGTATTTTATTCCATAGTACACAATTAAAAATTTTCCACATAGCCTTATGAAATTTATAAATCGCAAGGCGTTTTTTATATTCTACCAACTGTTGAATTATGTATATAAATTGTATATAATTAAATAAAACAATTAAAGAGCAAAAACCATATATTTACAACAGTGTCATGTTAACCACTTTAAATACTATTTAAGGTGGTTTTTATTTTTTGCTTTTTTATCTGGGAGGAATTAAGATGAAATCCATATTACTAAAAAACACAAGTTACATATTTACTTTTAATGACAGAGATGAAATATTCAATCAATCTGACATACTGATAAGTGGTTCTAAAATTACTCATATAGGCAAGAATATTGAAACAAGCGAAGATACCGAAGTTATAGACTGTTCAGGGCTTGTAGCGCTGCCTGGATTTGTAAATACTCACCATCATTTATATCAAACTCTTTTCAGAGGCATAAGGGAAGTTCAGGAAAAACCTCTTTTCCCATGGCTTGTTGGTCTCTATGAATTTTGGAAGAATATAACGCCTGAAGCTGTTTACTATGGAGCACTAGTGGGATTCAGCGAGCTGCTTCGTACAGGATGTACTCTGACTTCTGACCATCACTATGTATTTCCAAAGGATCAACCTGAAAATTTGATTGATTATGAAATTAAGGCAGCAGAAAAAATCGGTATCAGATTTCATGCTACAAGAGGCTCCATGTCACTTGGGCGTGATCAGGGCGGACTGCCTCCAATGTCAGTTGTTGAAACAGAAGATCAGATTTTAGATGACAGTGAAAGACTTATAGACAAGTATAATGATCCAGATGATTTTTCTATGCTTAGAATTGCACTGGCACCTTGTTCGCCATTTTCTGTAACTAAAGAATTGATGCTTTCAACTAGAGATCTTGCCAGAAAAAGAGGAGTAATGATGCATACTCATCTTGCTGAAACGAAGGATGAAGAAAGATTCTGCATGGACAAATTTGGACGAAGACCCTATGAATTGATGGAGGATTTGGAATGGATTGGACCTGATGTATGGTTTGCTCATGGAATACACCTTAACGACAGGGAGATAAATTCTCTTCAAGGTTCAGGCATAGCTCACTGTCCATCTTCAAACATGAAACTAAACAGTGGGATTTGCAGAACCAGTGAAATAGTAAAAGCAGGTGGCAAGCTTAGTATAGCAGTAGATGGAAGTGCCAGCAACGATGGATCAAATATGTGGGAAGAAGTAAGACGAGCCTACCTGTTAAATCATCTCAAATATGGCTCAGAAGGTTTAAGTGCTTATGAAATTTTAAAAACTACCACACGTGGAGGAGCAGATGTACTTGGAAGACAGGACACAGGAAGACTGGATATAGGAAAAGCAGCGGATATAATTTTACTAGATCTTAATGGAATTGAATATTCAGGATGTCATGATCCACTTGTATCCATAGTTTGTCTTGGAAACTCCAGTTTGACAAAAATGACTATGGTGAACGGAAAAATTGTAGTAAAAGATGGTAAAGTTTTAACACTGGATTCCATTGAAACTGCTAAAAATGCTCATGAAATTGCATGTGATATTATTCAGAAGCATAGAAAGCAACATGACTAGAGTAGATTTCATACTCTAGTCAAATATATCTTATAAAAAATTAATTCATAACTATGCCACCATCACTGATGAAGGCCTGTCCTGTAATATAATCTGAGTTAGGTGAGGCAAGAAAAGATACTAGATCCGCTACATCTTCCGGTTTTTGAGGCCTTCCCATCAATATCTGTTTTGAATATTGAGTAAAAGCCTGTCCTTTTTCTACGCCAAGGTAAGGAGCAAGACTCTCATCAATTTCCTTCCACATATCGGTATCTACAATGCCCGGACAATAGGCATTTACAGTGATTTTTGGAGCTAGTTCAGCGGCGAGTGCCTGCGTCAAGCCTCTTACGGCAAATTTAGTGCCACTATAAGCTGCAAGATATCCAAATCCAGAATGACCTGCTATACTTGAGCAGTTTATAATCTTACCTAGAGTATCCTGTTTCTTCATCTGTTTGGCAGCTGCAATGTCTGCTAGAAATGTTCCTTTGAAATTTATAGAGAAGATTTTATCTATGTCATCTGGAGTTGTTTCGATAGCAGATTTTACAATGCATATACCTGCATTTGCTACTAGAACATCGAGTTTACCAAATTTTTTTACAGTTTCTTCAAATATGTTGTTAATGTCCTTTTCATTTGATACATCACCAGCTATGGCAATACTTGTCTGACCTATTGCTTCTATCTCTTTGGCAACTTTTTCAGCATTTTTAGGATTTCGTGCATTTACTACTACATCAAATCCATCTTTAGCCAATCTCAATGCAATTGACCTTCCTATACCGCGTCCTGAACCTGTTACAATAGCTACCTTACTCATTTTATATTCCTCCCTTGTTATATAATACTTTATTTTTATACACGCTGGGTTTACGTTTTCATTATATAATGATAAATGCGAATTGTCAAAAAAATCTAATATTTTATTATTTTATGTAAATAGGTAAATATTCTGGTATAATTTAATCAAAATAGTCATCCTTAAAGCTGAAAACGTAATTTTAAAAGGGAGGAATTTATTATGAATATTAGACCTGTAAGCAAGACTATAAGAGGAAGTGTACAGCATGATGGTGCAGGAGTAAAGCTTTTGCGTGTACTAACACTTTCTACTGTTAAAGAATTTGATCCGTTTTTAATGCTTGATATTTTCGATTCAACAGATCCTGATGACTATATCAAAGGATTTCCATGGCATCCACACAGGGGTATTGAAACTATAACATATCTTATTAATGGTAGAATTGAGCATGGAGACAGTCTTGGCAATAAAGGGACAATTGAGGATGGATGCTGTCAGTGGATGACTGCTGGAAGTGGAATAATTCATCAGGAAATGCCAAAAGCATCAAAGAGAATGTTTGGATTTCAGTTATGGCTGAATCTTCCCGCAAAAGACAAAATGTGTACACCAATGTATCATGATATAACAAGGAAAATGGTTCCTGAAGTAAAAGAGGAAGGATGTACTGTAAAAATAATAGCAGGTGGTTACAAAAATGCATCTGGAGCATTTGAGGGCGACTATGTAAAAACGAATATTCTAGATGTTGATATGGATAAAAACAGTAATTGGTCTTTTGAAATCAATGATAAATCTACCGTGTTTGTATATATTTTTGAAGGATCGGGATGTTTTGATGAAAAAAATGATAATTATATTGCTGAGAAAAATGCAGTATTGTTTAGCAGTGGAAGAGAAATTAGAGTACATTCAGGAGATAATGGAATTCGATTTATAGTGTTTACAGGCAATCCTCTTAATGAACCAGTGGCCTGGGGAGGACCAGTTGTCATGAATACCCAGGAGGAACTCAAAAATGCATTTAAAGAAATTGACAATGGAAATTTTATAAAGAGCGGTAATAAAAGTAAATATGATTTGAATTTGTAATTTAACGATTGGGTTATTTAAAATAAAGAGAAGATGATTTTTAAATTGTAAAAATCATCTTCTCTAAAATTTATAGCTCACTTTTTTTCAACTTGAATATTCCAAACCAGCAAAATAGTAATAGAAATGCAGCACAACTTATTAAAATTTGCACTATAGTAACTGATGTAAGTGCATTTTGTGGATTGATTGAATTCATAGCAAAGGAAAGTAGAGAAAATGGAAAGAATATACCATATCCTTTAGCTAGCACTAGGAGGCCCAAAATTCCTCCTGCAAAGGCAACTCCAACTGGGGCTGCAAAATTTTTAACAACAATTGAAATACAAAGTTGAAGAGCTGATATAACAATGGAAGTTATCCATCCTAGAATCAACCACAAAAATATATCATGTGGTATTCCTGTATTTATACCTATTAATTTTCCTGAAATCAAATAGAGTATACCCATAAAAACTTGAGTTATAAATGTTAGACCAGATGCTGCAGAAAGTTTACCTAGAAATATATATGAAATACTTACAGGCTGGGTCATTACTAAATTCCAATTGTGGTTTAAATGTTCTAATCTACAAATATAAGAGCAGTATACACCTATCAGGCAAGGTAGAAAAAAATATGCATAAAATAGACACAGCTGGGTCCATAAGTCATACCATTTGTCCTTGAGTATGCTTGTATTTTGAACGTAATTAAAACTTCCCATGAAAGCTGCCAATATAGGAACAATAATTACAGCTAGCCATATCATGGATCTGTTGAGCTTTTTCCACTCTGTAACAAATACTTTTATAAACATAGGATTATACCTCTTTTCTCTCAAAAATAAATTTTCCTGCTAAAAACAATATTACAGATGAAATGCATATTACAAAAAGTCCCCATAGATCCAGTGAAGTATACTCTACATTAAAGCTTTTGGTTTTCAAATCAGTAATTGGATTTAGTGTACTGAGTATACTGTAATATGACCAAAGAAAAAACCTTTGAATAACTTTTGGAAAAAACATTGCAAATAGTCCTGTAAAACTTTCTATCAATCCTGTAATCAAGGCTATCATCTGGTTTGAAACAAGAATGGAAATTCCAAGTTGAATTGTAAAAATACATAAATTTACAATCACTGTCACAATAAAAAATATTAATATATGATGTACAGGAAGTACATCCTTGAATTTCATCATAAAACTCATGAATATCATTACTACAGTCTGTGCCAGTACCATAAAAATCAAGTAAGTACTGCCGGACAGAAACTTTGCTGAATATAATTTGCCTGGAGATATAATTGTATTTATAAATTTAAATGTGCATCCTTTATGCTCCATATCCGATATTCTGGATGCTATAATGGAAATTATAATTGGCATCATAAGACAGTTGAGGAAACTCATCTGATAAAGCATATATTTCCACATTCCTTCCGATCCATGAAGCGTAGTGTAAGACATCATTGCTTTCATACCCCATAAAAATTGAACAATAATCAGAGCAAATGGCAAAGTCCATATTTTTTTATGCCTCAGCTTGAAGAATTCGAGACAGAATAAATTTTTCATAGACTCACCGACTTTCCCGTTAGTTCCAAGAATATATCTTCCAAACTTTTCTTATGTTCTTCAATTCTAACAGTTCCTATATTATTTTTTGAAAGAATATGATTGTAATGGGCAATTTCAGAATCACTTAATTTTGGCAATACAATATAATCACCACTCAGTTCACAATTCATACCAATTTTAAGTATTATTGCTCTAGCTGCGGCATTGTTCAATGTCTTCATAAGTATTTTTTCCTGGCTGTGAGAATGAAGATTTTCAAGACTATTTTGAAATACAAGCTCACCTTTCCTTATAATGCCAACATCTGTGGCCATTTGATCTATTTCACTTAAAATATGACTGGAGACTACAATTGTCATTCCATATTGTTTTGGCAGTGAACATATAAGTTCTCTCATTTCCTGAATACCTGCAGGATCAAGTCCGTTTGTAGGTTCATCAAGAATAAGAAGTTTTGGATTTCCAATAAGTGCGCAGGCAATTCCAAGCCTTTGTTTCATACCAAGAGAATACTGGGACACCTTTTTATTCTTTTGATTTTCAAGTCTAACGATATTTAAAACTTCATCTATTCTATTTGTGGAAACACCTCTCAATGTTTGGACAATTTCAAGATTTTCTTCACCAGTTAGATGACCATAATAAGAAGGCGATTCAATTAGAGATCCAACATCTTTTAATATACTGAGACGATTTTTATGATTTATTTCTTTGTTGAATACAGAAATATTTCCTGAGGTTGGGTTTACAAGTCCTAAAATCATCTTTAAAGTTGTAGACTTTCCTGCCCCATTAGGTCCTAGAAACCCATATATGGAACCTTCTTTTACAACCATGTCCAAATCTTTAACTCTCATAGTTCCTCCATATTGTTTGGAAAGACCTTTTGTTATAATAATATTTGCCATTAAAACGACTCCTCTCGTAAAGTATAAAGCAAGTATAAAATAACTACCTTACACAGAGCTGAATAAAACCTTACAACAACCTTAAACTTTTAATTTACAATTATAAATTGTTTTATTTTAAGATATAATAATTTTAGGTGATGTACATGAAAAACATTTATGATGGAAAACTCCTAATTGTAGATGATGAAGTTGAATTGTTGGACATGATAAAAGAAATACTTTTTAAAGCTGGATTTTCCAGAATCTATACTGCTTCATCCTGCAGTGATGCAGAAGAACAATTTTATAAAGTAAATCCAGATTGTATTATACTGGATGTTATGCTGCCTGATGGTGACGGATTTGGACTTTTTAAAAAGTTTAGGGAAAAATCACAGATTCCGGTTTTGTTTCTATCAGCGAGGGATGAAGATGAAAATAGACTTTTAGGTTTGGGTCTTGGTGCAGATGATTATATAACCAAGCCTTTTTTGCCGAGAGAGCTTATACTCCGATTGTCTGCAGTTTTAAGGAGGGCGTATTTTCCAATTGTTTTAAATAGCATAAAAAAACCAATATTTTATCTTGGAGAGCGTAAAATTGATTTTAATAGTATCACTGTTGCATATAACAACAAACAAGTTCCCTTGACTGCCAAGGAATATGTACTTCTTGAAAAACTTTATGAAAACAGAGGAAATATTGTAACAGGAGATAGTTTATGCAGGACAGCCTGGAATGACAGACTATATGGTTATGAAAATACATTGATGGTTCATATAAGAAGGTTAAGGGAAAAAATAGAGAAGGACCCGTCTAATCCTGTATATATAATAACTGCAAGAGGATTAGGATATAAACTTTCAAAGGAGAAATAAAATTGAAGAATGTTTTTAAAATAGTTACAAGATTTGTAATTGGAACAGTTGTAATTGCATTGATTCTTGTAATTTTCAACGCTGCATTTTTGACTGTACTTATATTTCAAACTCCCAAAAATTATAAGAGCAGAAGCAAAATTGTTACAATATCAAAGGATTTGAAATTACAAAATGGTAAATATGTATTGGGGCGTAAGGGAGAGAAGGCTATGAATTCCCAATACAAATGGGGGATGCTTCTAGATGGCAAGGGGAAAGTAATATGGAGTAAAAATATGCCTAAAGACATACCAAAACAGTATAGTATTTCGGAAGTTTCATCTTTCTCTAAATGGTATTTGAAAGACTATCCCGTTGATACATGGAATCATCCTTCAGGACTGCTTGTAATAGGAAATGAAAGAAATTCCTATTGGAAATACAGTGTGCAATTTACCAACAAATTTATTGGTGATATTCCTAAACATATGGTAGAAATTCTTATTCTAAATACAGTGTTTGCATTTTTGCTTGCAGTGTTTTTGGGAGTATTGCTGTATCGATCTTTAAGCCCTGTTGCAAAAGGTATTGAGAATATAGTTCAAAAAAAACCGATTCAACTTCCATGCTCAGGTATACTTGGAAATCTATCAAGTGCAATAAACAAGACGTCTAGAGAGATTCAATTGCAGCGTATTGCTTTAAAGAAGAGGGATGATGCACGTACAAATTGGATTGCAGGAGTATCTCATGACATTAGGACTCCTCTGTCAATGGTTATGGGCTATGCAAGTCAGATTCAGGAAAGCACTGAACTTCCAATGGAAGTTAGAGACAAAGCTGCAATTATACAGCGCCAGAGTATCAAAATAAAACAATTTGTAAGTGATTTGAACCTTGTATCAAAATTGGAGTATGATATGCAGCCTCTTAATCTTGTGAAAATTTTTCCAGGAGAGCTAATACGTGAAATAGCTGCAGATTTTCTAAATAATGGCATGGAAGATAAATATAATATAGATTTGATTATATTATCTGAATGTGGAAATCATATGATACTGGGTGATTATACTTTATTGAAACGTGCAATTTCAAATTTAATACAAAACAGTATAAATCATAACCCAAATGGATGTGATATTTTAATCAAAGTTTACATGAAAAAGCTCAGATTTATAATTGAATTGAATGATAATGGTATTGGAATTGAAAAAGAAAGGTTAAATAATTTTTATAAAGGATTTCAATATGGTAATGGACATGGAATGGGACTTTTGATTGTAAATCAGATAATAAAAGTTCATAAAGGAAATTTCAATATTACAAGTGAGCTTGAAAGAGGAGTTTCCTGTACTATAGAACTTCCCGTAATAAATAGCTGAGTTATATTAAATACTGGATGTGTATTAATAAAAATTACACATCCAGTATATTTATTAAAGCCCTAACTTTGCTATGGTATAACTTCTGACAGCTGAATTCAGCATATCCTGCCAGCATGAAAAATCACTAGCTTCTTTTACGTGTGTATCCATTTTTTCATCTGGTATGGCTTTAAAATCATCAATGGAATTTACAGTGAAGTTACCGAATTTCAGAAATTCATTAAAACTGGAAAATTTAGTATGTTTTTTCATGAAAGCAATATTAAACAGATCTTTATAATGGACAGAATTATTTTTTTCAAGTTGTGACAAATGCTTTTTAATTAGCTCCAACCCCATAATTTTAAATTCAAGTTTCACGATTTGACTCCTTTATAATATTTATATTATCTATATTATACCATTGAATAAACCTTCTTTGCCAGCTATAAATAAAAAATCAAAAAAGCACTGATATTACAGAAAAGGATAAATACAGCTATTACTATAGATTGATTTCTGGTTTTAATAATTAGTAATGTATTGTATAATTATTTATAAATAGAAAATTATACTAAGTTAAGTTATTTTCTATCATACACTACAATGGGAGATGGTTTTATGGATTTTAAACTGACAGAGACACAGAAATCGATTAAGGATACTGTTAGGAAATTTGCTGAGACTAAGATTGAGCCTATTTCTTTTCAGCTAGATGAAGAAAGTATATTTCCAGAGGATATAGTAAAGGAAATGGCACAGATGTCTATTATGGGACTTCCTTATCCATCGGAATATGGAGGAGCAGGCAAGGATGTACTAAGTTATATTATTGCAGTAGAGGAACTGTCAAGAATAGATGCTGGTGTTGGAGTTATTCTATCTGCTCATGTATCTTTGGGATCATGGCCTATTATGGCATTTGGAACAGAGGAACAGAAAAGAAAATATCTTGTTCCCCTTGCATCTGGAAAGAAAATTGGAGCATTTGGATTAACTGAAGCCAATGCTGGAAGTGATGCTGGTGAAACGGAAACTACAGCTGTCTTGAAAGGTGATCACTATATTTTAAATGGTTCTAAAGTATTTATTACAAATGCAGATTATGCTGATACTTATGTAATATTTGCAGTTACAACACCTGGCATAGGAACAAAGGGAATTAGTACTTTTATTGTAGAAAAAGGATGGGAAGGATTTACTTTCGGCACACACTACAACAAGATGGGTATTCGTTCCTCTGCCACTGCTGAACTGCTTTTTAATAATGTAAAAGTTCCAAAAGAAAACCTTTTGGGAAAAGAAGGAGAAGGATTTAAAATTGCCATGCAGACACTTGAAGGAGGACGTATTGGTATTGCTTCCCAGGCACTTGGCATAGCACAGGGTGCTTATGAAAAGGCACTGAAATATTCCAAAGAGAGAATTCAATTTGGAAAACCAATTTCAAGACAGCAGGATATAGCTTTTAAACTTGCAGAAATGGCTACTAAAATTAGAGCGGCACGATTTATGGTATATAGTGCAGCACAGATGAAAGAAGAACATGAATCCTATGGAAAGGAATCTGCTATGGCCAAGTTATATGCTTCTGATATATGTCTGGAAGTTGTAAATGATGCGGTTCAAATATTTGGTGGTTCTGGATATATTAAAGGATTCCCTGTAGAACGTATGTATCGTGACGCTAAAATTTGCACAATATATGAGGGAACAAATGAAATTCAAAAATTGGTTATTTCAAATGCAATAATCGGAAGACCAAAGAAGACTTCAAATAAAGGCACGATTATAGCATCAAATAAACCAGAATCAAAGAAACTTGCTTCGGCATCAATAACTGGAAATCGTAAAAAGATTATCATAAAGGAAGGTTCACCAGAAGAAAGGGTAGCTGCCTTTTTGAAATATCTTGAATCTGAAAACATAAAAACTGATTTCAATGAAGAAGTTTATGGAAGCATAGGCGAAGCTGATAGAGTATGCAGTATAGGAAGAGGATTGAAGTCAAAAGATGATTTGCCTATAATAGTAGATTTGGCTAAAAACATAGGAGCACAACTTGGTTGTTCAAGACCTGTTGCAGAAGAAAAACATTGGATGCCTCTTGATAGATTCGTAGGAGTATCTGGTAGAAAATTTAAAGGATTATTTTATCTTGCAATTGGAATATCCGGTCAGGTTCAACACCTTGGTGGAATTAAAAATGCTAAGATTATAGCTGCAATTAATATTGATGAAAAAGCTCCAATATTTGCACAAGCGGACTATGGTATCGTAGGCGATCTCTATGAGATTGCACCAATTTTAGCTAAGGCCTTAAAAAAATAAATTAAAAAATGTATCAAGATAATTTATTTGTCTTGATACATTTTTTGTCATTTGGGCATTATATGGATATAATATTGTTTATAGTATTTGAATATGAAAAAGATGGTGATAGATATTGAAAGTCTTAATTATGAAAATTACTTTAAGGGCATCCTGGGTACATTCATTGAAAGAAAAAAGAATGATAGTAAAAAGTATAGTTCAAAAATTAAAAAATAAGTTTAATATATCAGCAGCGGAAATAGACTGTCAGGATGTTCATCAGACAATAGTTATAGGTATTGCAGGAGTATGCGGAAGTTCAGCCCAGATAGATTCCACAGAAGAGAATATAATAAATTTTGTAGACGGAAATACCGATGCGGAGATAATTGACATACAGAGAGAAGTATTGTAAGTAAATATAAAAATTTTTGACAGGATGATATTAATTGAAAAATATATTCAAAATATGGAGAATTGCTAAACCAATAATACGATATCTTATATTATTTTATATGATGTTCAATATTTTGTCATATGCAGGTACTAGGCAAACAATTTCAATTGTTTGTGCTATATTAAATGGAATTCTTATCTTGGTTACTTTTATATATTTGACTTATATGCAGGACAGGAAAAACTATAGCAGATTTTTAATTATATCAATCCTTCTATTCATGACCATTTGGATTATCGATAGAAGTATTAATATATATTATTTTATTATATTGGATGATATATTTGATATATGTGAATTTAGGACTAGAATAAAATTTTTATTGTTTCATTTTACTGGATTTATCTTGTACGTAATAATGTACAAGCCATTGATACATAATTTAAATCATATTATGTATTATATAGTGGCGTATATTTTAACTCTTATGATATTTGTTATTATTCATAATTATAGATATGAAAGGGACAAACTTAAAGTATTGAATTCAAATCTCATAGAATATTCTTTTAAAGAGAGAGAATATGTTGTTATGGAAGAAAGAGAGAGAATATCCCAGGAATTGCATGATTCCATAGGACATAGTCTTATGGCTCTTTCAATGAACATAAGATATCTTAAAGCTCTCAAGGATAAAGAAAAAATTCAAAGTGAAATCTGTGAGATTGACAAACTTGTAAAAGAAAGTATTAAAACCTTGAGAACTACAGTATATGATTTAAAAAAACTGGATGGAGAAGTAGATATTCAAGACGAAATAGAAAAAATTGCTGAAAAGTTTAATAAACTCGACATTGTAAAAATAATTTTTAGCTGTAAAATTGATACTGGAATTTTGTCAGGCAAAGTACAGGAAGTTTTGATTACAACAGTAAAAGAAGCCATTACAAACAGTTTAAAACATGGTAGTCCATCTATAATCTATATTTCTATAGAAATTAGAGATTATAGGTTACATATGGAAATTAAAGATAATGGTGAAGGTTGTAAATTTATTAGAAGATCAAACGGACTCAATGGAATTGTAAAAAGAATACACAAAATCAATGGAGAAGTTAATTTTATAAGCATAGTTAACAGGGGATTTACAATAGAAATTTCCATACCGGAGGGATTTTCAAGTGATTAAGGTAATGATAGCTGATAATCAGGTTATTATAAGAGAAGGAATAAAAAAGATATTAAGTTTGGACAAGGATATAGAGGTTGTATGCGAAGCTTCAGACGGTTATGAAGTTATTGACCAATTATCCAATTACAATATAAATATAATTTTAATGGATGTAAGGATGCCGAAAATGGATGGAATACGTACAACCAACATTGTAAAAAAGCAGTATCCAGATGTTAAAATAATAATACTTACCACTTTTAATGAGGATGAATATATATTTGAGGGTATAAAATATGGAATAAGTGGATACATATTAAAAGATAGTGAAATTGATTATATAATAAAGAGTATCAAGGATGTTTATATGGATAAAATGTTATTTGATTCCAGTATGACTCCAAAATTGGTTAATGCTTTAAATAATACTAATAATGGAGAAAAAGTTCGTAATGATAAAATTTTTAGTCTGCTGACGGACAGAGAAAATGAAATACTTGAACTGGTTATAGATGGAAAAAGTAATAATGAAATTTCAAAAACTTTGTTTATATCGGAAGGCACAGTTAAAAATTATGTGTCAAAAATCTTAAAAAAATTGAATCTAAAGAGGAGAAGTCAGCTGGCAGCTCTTTTTATCAAGTGATTTCAAGGTGGTTATGTTACTTTAGTAATATAACCGCCTTGTTTTTTATGAAATTTGTTACTTAATACATATTACCTCCAGGTCTATTTGATTATAATATATAAGCATAATAAAAGTTGAAGGGATGTTTATATGAATTTATTTGGAAATTTGTATTTTGATACAGTTGGTTTTAAAAATATATTTCAAGCAGTATTTATATTTTTTATAATGTCAGGAATATTAATTTGGATTTTTACTTTTCTTTATAGTAAAAGGCAATCTGGAAATAGAGAAAGCAGAGACAAAGGCTCTTATCTAGTACTCGTATTGGGTTTTATAGCTGTAATTTATTTAAATCCATTTTGCAGAAGAATGTTTCATATTTTATTGCCAACTCCATGTTTTGTTGTTGGATTATTTTTAATTATTGTCGGAGTCATATTAAGAGCAGTTTCAGTATGGTCATTACGAAAATTTTTTACTTTATCTGTACAAATGAACTCAGAACAAAAAATAGTTCAAAATGGAATATATAAATATATCAGGCATCCAGCTTATAGTGGAAGTATATTATCTTTAGTAGGAATTTCACTATGTTTTAGAAGCCTTACAGGATTGGCGGGAACTATAATTATAATATTTATTATATATGGATATAGAATTAAAATTGAAGAAAAAATGTTGGAAAATAAGTTTGGCATGCTTTATAGGGAATATAAAAAGAAAACATATAAAATAATACCATTTATATTTTAATGTCTATAAGAATAAACTTGACCTCTTTTAGTTAAAATATATTTACATTGAAATATAAATGAGAGGTGTTTATAAATTATGGACAATAGATTATTAAAAAGTCTCAAAAATAAATTAAAATCTCAAAGAGATGAAATATGTGATTTACTAGAACAGATGGAAAGAAATGAAACAATAAAGTCAAATACTGAGATGTCCAGTGAATTATCTGTTTATGACAATCATCCTGCAGATAGTGCAAGCAGTATATATGACAAAGAAAGAGGAATGGCTTTCCAAAAGAATGAAGAGATTATTATAAGCAAAATAGATAATGCTTTACAAAGAATGGCACAAGGTACTTATGGAATATGCAAGAAATGTGGAAAGGAAATAGACAGCAACAGGTTAAAATGTGTTCCATATGCTGAATACTGCATTCATTGTCAGGATAATATTGATGATTCCAAACCTGATGAGATGAAAAACAGGCCTCCTGAAGAAGATGTTTTGAAGTATACAATGAATCATGGAGGATATGACAAGCATAAAGATGAAGTTGGATTTGATGCGGAGGACAGCTATCAGGCAGTTGGAAAATTCAATAGAAGAGAAAACATAGTTGAAGAATATGAGGATGAAGATGAAGAATACGTTGAACCTATAGAAAAAATAAGCAATACACAGTACAAGAACCAGCTGCCTTAAATTTACAGTAATATTTAAATACAATACAGGTAATAATATTCTTGTAATTAGGTTGGGAGTTGATCATAATGACGGTAGGTTCAAGAGTAAAGCAGACATTGGCAGATCTGCAGGGAATTGAAAGTACCCTGAGAATTTATTCTCTGGAAAGCAAAAACAAAGATGAAATAAAAGCATATAGTGAAGCATTTAAAACTACAGAAACAGTTACTAAAAATATTGAAGACAGATTGAAGACAATACAAATTGAAGAACCTCAATATAAAGGAAAATAGGAGAATTAAATATGCAAAATTGGATTATGGTAATTTTAAGATCTGCTATTCTATTTTTTTTGACTTTGGCAATAGTTAGAATCTATGGAAAAGGCAATTTGTCGAAATTAACACCTTTTAGGATGATAAATTATATTGTAGTTGCTATTATTGTTACATTTATTTCACTTGGCTTAGTATCCAATGTGATATTTGCCTTTCTTGTATTAGGTGTTTGGGTTTTGTTTTCTCTTATAATAGATTATCTATCTTTGGAAGTCAAATGGATACATGACTTTGTATATGGAAATCAAACTGTATTAATAAAAGATGGAAAGGTAATGGAAGAAAATTTAAAAACGATAAGATATACGGGAGACGAACTACTTAGAGATTTAAGATCTAAAAATATATTTAATCTGGCTGATGTACAATTTGCCGTAATGGAAACTACAGGAGAAGTAAATGTTTTATTAAAATCAGATAAGAAACCAGTTACTTCGCATGACCTTAAAGTGGAAGTTGCACCTATATCCGAACCTGAAACAGTTATATTGAATGGTAAGATTATAGATGGTGCATTGTCAAACAGAGGCTTAAATCGTGAATGGCTCCAAATTCAACTGTCAAATTTTGGAGTGATTCTTGAGAATGTGTTTATCGGTCAGGTGGATTCTTCAGGTGATCTTTTTATAGACACCTTTGATGATTCCATACAAATTCAACAGCCTAAAGTAAAGGAATTGCTTTATGCAAGTATTTCCAAAGTTCAAGCTGATTTATTTGCATATTCATTGGAAACAGATAATCCAGAAGCTAAAAAAATGTATTCAAACAATGCCAGTACAATAAAAAGACTAATGGATAAATTAGAACCCTATCTACTACGATGACAATTTTTATTGTATTGTTCATTATATAAAACCAACATTTTATAAAGGAGATGACAAATATGACAGTAGGAACACAGATGCAGCAGGCTATAGCTGGAGTTCAATCAGCAGCAGCTACAATGAAAACTTTTGAACTGCAGACAGAAGATCCAACTGCAAAACAGGATTTTAAGCAGCTTGCTAAAACTTTTGAAGATGCACTACAAATTTTAAATGGAAGATTGAAATATATTCAGGAACAGGAACCCCAATATAAATAAATCATATTAATAAATAAAATGGTCTATCTCGGTTAATAATTTAATTATTATCCAGGATAGATCTTTTTAAAATTATCATTAGACTCATGCTTCCTTAATGATATAATAGTGTATATTTATATAAATTATGTTGAACATAAATTGAAATGGAGGTGATCTGTTGACTCTTCAGCAATTAAAATATGCAGTTGAGGTTTCAAACTGTGGTTCTATGAATGAAGCTGCAAAAAAACTTTTTATATCACAGCCAAGCCTTTCAAATGCCATAAAAGAGCTTGAAAATGAGCTGGGAATTGTAATATTTGATAGAAATAATAGAGGGATAAATATTTCAATAGATGGAATTGAGTTCCTGGGATATGCAAGGCAAATTGTAGAACAAAGTAAATTATTGGAAAATCATTATAAGGCCACACAACTAAGACCTGCACATTTTTCCGTTTCAACTCAGCATTATGCTTTTGTAGTAGATGCTTTTGTAAAGTTAATGAAAAATTTTGAAGTGGAAGGATATGAATTGAATTTACGAGAAACAAGAACTTATGAAATTATTGAAGATGTAAAAATGCTTAAAAGTCACATAGGAATATTATATATAAGTGAAAACAATTCAAAAGTTTTAAATAAAATATTCAGGGACAATGAGCTCAAATTTACACCTTTATTTAATACAAATCCATACATTTTTATTAATACTAAACATCCTCTTGCAAATAGAGAATTTGTCAATATGAAAGATATAGAACCATTTCCATATATTAAATTCGATCAGGGAAAAAACAACTCAATACATTTCTCAGAGGAAATGATGGATCTTTCTGAAATGAATAAAATAATTTATGTAAATGACAGGGCTACTCTTTCAAATCTAATAATTGGTACGGAAAGTTATACCATTGGTACTGGAGTAGTAGTATCTGATTTAAATGGAAGTGAAATAAAGTCCATACCACTTGAAAGTAGTGAAATATTTACAGTAGGATGGATTTCACATAAGAATATAAAGTTAAACAACATAGCTAAAGAATTTATAAATATATTAAATGATATTGTATCCACAAATTATTTTGATTCCAATTATTATCTGCTATAAAACATAGAGTGGAGGGAAATATGATTAGAAAATCAATAGGAACAAAAAGAAATATACCACCTTTTCGTTGTGATATTGTAGGGAGTTTTTTACGCACAGAAGAAATTAAAATTGCTCGCAGAAAATTTGAAGAAGGAGATATAAATTTTAAAACTTTAACGGATATTGAGAATACAGAGATTATAAAATTGGTACAAAAGGAAAAACAATTGGGATTAAAGGCTGTTACAGATGGAGAATTTAGAAGATCATGGTGGCATTTGGATTTCTTTTTAGGTATACATGGTACAGAAAAGATTATATTGAACAAGGGAAAAAGTATAAATGGATCAAGAATTAGAGCTGAGAGTTTTCGAATTGTAGATAAGCTTTTATTTAATGGTCATCCCATGATACAGCATTTTAAATATTTACAAAGTATTTGTGGTAACAGTATTCCTAAATTTACAATTCCATCCCCAGCTCTATTTTACTCTGTACAAAGTCATAATGAAAATAGTGTATATAAAAATAGTCAGGAACTCATGAATGATATTATAGAAGTTTACAAGAGTGCAATCCAATCTTTCTATGAAGCCGGCTGCAGATATCTTCAGCTGGATGATACAGCACTTGGAATGCTGTGCAGTGATAGATATAGAAAACATATCAAAAATATGAATGTTGATCCTGAGGAACTCATGCAGTACTATTTAAATCTTATTAATGGGAGTATTTTAAATTGCCCGGATGATATGATAATTACACTTCATATATGCCGTGGAAATTTTCATTCATCATGGTTTGCATCAGGAGGATATGATTTTATATCTGAAACAATTTTTAAAAATTGCAGTGTAGATGGATTTTTCCTGGAATATGATGATGAAAGATCAGGTGATTTCAAACCTTTGAGATTTATAAAAAAACAGATAGTTGTACTTGGACTTGTGACTACAAAACATGGTGGACTTGAGAGCAAGCAGTATATTAAATCTCGTATTTCTGAAGCCTGTAAATATATTGACATGGATCAACTTTGTTTAAGTCCTCAGTGTGGGTTTGCTTCTACAGAAGAAGGAAATATAATTACAGAAGAGGAACAGTGGGATAAAATAAGGCTTATTGTGGAAATTGCCGGTGAAGTATGGAATCAATAAAAGTATTAGATATAGCTAATTCCTATAACAGGTAATAGTTTTTTGAAGTTACCCATATAAATCCATCTGTGTTATACTTGTTTCACAGTAAAACAAGTTAGTTAAGGAGAGATTTGAATGAGTATAGTATTTGAAAAAACGGACAAGAGAACTAAAACTCCTTTTAGAGCGGATATTGTAGGAAGCTTCTTACGTCCACAAAATATAAAGGATGCACGTATTAAATTCAAAAATGGAGAAATTTCTTCTGAAGAATTAAATCAGCTGGAGAACAAGGAAATAATAAAATTGGTTGAGAAACAAAAATCTGTAGGACTTAAAGCTGTTACAGATGGTGAATTCAGGCGATCATGGTGGCACCTTGATTTTATGTGGGGACTTGATGGTGTAGATAGGAAGATTATAGATGAGGGATATAAATTCAATGGTTTGGAGACTAGACCTGAAACTGCTGTACTTACCGGCAAAATAGGTTTTAGCAATCATCCTATGGTTTCACATTACAAATTTTTAAAAAGCATTGCAGGCAATGACGTAATTGCACGTCAGAGTATACCTGCACCAGCACAATTTCTTGCAGAGCTTCAGAGAGGCGAAAACAAGGAGATTACAGATTCAATTTACAGCAGTACAAAAGAACTTGTATCTGATATAGCCAATGCCTATAGAAAGGCTATAAAAGCTTTTTATGATGCTGGCTGCCGCAGTCTTCAACTGGATGACTGTACATGGGGAATGTTTTGTGACAAAAAATATTGGGAAACACGTCAGGAAGAAGGAGTGGATATAAATGAAACTGCCAAATTGTATGCTAAAATAAATAATGAGGCACTTAAAGAACATCCTGAGGATATGGTGATTACAATGCATGTTTGTCGCGGAAACTATAATTCAACATGGGCATCTTCAGGTGGATATGAAGCTGTAGCAGAAATACTATTTGGTACCGTTAATGTAGATGCATTTTATCTGGAATACGATACTGATCGTGCAGGAGATTTTGCTCCACTTAGATTTGTAAAAGATAAGATTGTTGTATTAGGATTGATTAGTTCCAAAACAGGGCAACTTGAGAATAAAGAAGATGTAATAAAGAGAATAAAAGAAGCAACAGAATACATTGCTTTAAATAGATTGTGTTTAAGTCCACAATGTGGTTTTGCATCCACTGAAGAAGGAAATATTTTAACTGAAAAGCAGCAGTGGGACAAGATTGATTTAGTGAAAGAAATTGCAGAGGAAGTTTGGTAGGAAAAAAATCTGGTCAGTGAATTATTCACCGACCAGATTTTTTTCCTTTAATATGAGATTTAATATAAGTGCTGTAATAGTACCTGTAGAAATTCCAGATGAAAATATCATTTTTAGACTTTCCGGTAGATTTGATAGAATTTCCGGTCTGAATGTAACACCGAGTCCCAGACCTATTGAAGTTGCTATTATAAGTACATTTCTATTGTTTAATTTTACTCTGCTTAACGTTTGAATTCCTGCGGCGGCAACTGTACCAAACATTACAATTCCAACACCTCCAAGCACAACCTGAGGCATTACATTTATAATAGAAGCAAATTTAGGGAATAGTCCCAATATGACGAGCAATATTCCTGCCATCATTGTAACAAATCTGCTTGCAACTTTTGTTAGTGGAATAAGACCTACATTTTGACTGAAGGAAGTAGTTGGCATGGCGCCGAATATTCCTGCTAGTAAACTTCCAAATCCATCAGAAAGTATACCATGAGAAACTCTTATGTTATCGTCTTTTACACCAGATATTTTATTTATGGCCCTTAAGTTTCCTACGGTACTGATAACAGATACGAAATATGCAGGAATAAAAGAAAGCAGTACATTTAAATTAAGATTGATTCCATTTCGAAAAATTTTAGGGTATGCTATAATAGTTGCTTTTGATATAGGTGAAAAATCTACCATTCCTAAAATAGTACAAATAATATAACCTGCTACCATTCCAATTAAAATTGAAGCACTACTTAGCAGACCTTTTCCATAGTGATTTAAAAGTAGAGTAATTATAGTAACAATTAATGCAATACCCAAATTTCTTAAACTTCCATAATTAGAAGCTCCAGAACCACCTGCAGCCCAATCTATTGAAACTGGCAGCAGTGTGAGTCCTATTAAACATACCACTATGCCTGTAACAATATCCGGGAAAAGTTTCATTATGTATTTGATAAAAAAACTAAGTATGATTACTATAAGTGCACCTAAAATGGTGGCACCAAAAATACCTCCGAGTCCAAATCTTTTACCGACAGCTATAGCTGGAGCAACAAATGTAATATCTGTCCCCATAATACATGCTACCCTTGCACCGATTGGACCTATTCCTCTGGATTGTACAAATGTTGCAATTCCTGCCATTAAAATGGCAGCACTTATTAATTCTGTGGAGGATTTTGTGCTGAGATGCAATGAAGATGATATTATTATTGGAACTACTATGATTCCTCCAAAAGCTGCAAAAATATGTTGAAATCCCAATAAGATCTGCGACAACAATTTTGGTCTATCATCAATTCCATAGCTCAATTCAATTTCAGTTGCTTCATTTTCTTTAAAATCCATATTAGTCAAGTCTCCCCTTATAAGATTAAAATCACAGATAAAATTATAACATATATAAGTTTGATGTGCTAAAACGTATTCTTATATAATTTTAATCCTTATAAATTAATTCAAAAATTACCTGGGTATTAGTAAAAATGTTTAAAATATGAACATTCGTACAATAAAAAAGTACTAATATTATATTATTGTACGATGTAAACCTATCCAATAGGTAATATAATTAGTTACATAAAGAGGCAAACATAATTCCAAAACGAGGGAGAAGATATTTATGTTATTATTCAAGTGTAAACCCACGATTTATAATTTTGAGGCATTTAGTGAATTTGCTGAAGAATTTGAAGTAGGTGAAGGAGATCTTGTATTAACTTTAAGTTTTCTATATGATAAAGTATTCAAACCATTAAATTTGAAATGTAACTATATATTCCAGGATAAATATGGTCTTGGAGAACCAACAGATGAAATGGTAAATAGCATATTCAAGGAAGCTCAAGAATTTAACTATAAAAGAGTTATAGCTGTTGGAGGAGGTACTGTAATCGATATCGCAAAATTAATGACCCATTCAGATGTATCTGAAGATATAGATTTATATGGCCTTTTCACCAAGAAAATTCCTTTTAATAAAAATAAGAAACTTGTAATTATTCCGACTACTTGTGGAACAGGCAGTGAAGTTACCAATATTTCAATAGTAGGTTTTATCAAAAAGAATACAAAATTTGGACTGGCTGCTGAAGAACTTTATGCTGATGATGCCGTATTAATAACAGAATTTTTACAGACATTACCCTTCAAACCATTTATGACAAGCTCTATTGATGCCTTAATACATGGAATTGAATCCTATTTAGCACCAAAGTCAAATGCGTATACAGAACTATATAGTCTAAGGGCAATTAGAATTATATTGGAAGGATATCTAGAAATAGCTGAAAAAGGTAAAGAATACAGAAATGAAATTATGAATAACTTTGCTATAGCCAGCAATTATGCAGGAATAGCATTTAGTAATACGGGAGTAGGTGCAGTACATGCTATATCCTATCCACTAAGCGGAAAATATCATGTAGCACATGGAGAAGCAAATTATCAATTCTTAACAGAAGTTTTGAGAACCTATTACAATATGGATAGTGAAGGAAAAATAAAGGAACTAAATACTTATCTTTCAACAATCCTGGATGTTAAGGATGATGCAGAAGTAGTATATGAAAAAATTGACGAAATATTAGGAAACTTTTTATACAAGAAAAAACTCAGTGAATATGGTATGCAGCAAAATGATATAGATGAGTTTGCTGGATTGGTAATTGAAACCCAACAGAGGCTGCTTAAAAATAACTATGTTCCATTTGACAAGAGTATTATATCCTCTGTGTATAAAAATTTATTCTAAATTCAATAAAATTAAGGGGTGAAGAGAATGTTAGATAAAAATAAAATAAAGGAATTGAATATATTTGCTACAAAAATGAGAATAGAGACTATAAGACAAATAGCAACAAGAGGTTTTGGACATATTGGTGGTGCTATGTCTATATGTGATGTACTGGCAGTTTTATACGGTGATGTTATGAAAATTGATCCTAAAAATCCTAAATGGGATAAGAGAGACTGGTTTATATGTTCCAAGGGACATGCAGGTCCGGCAGTATATTCTGCATTAGCTTTAAAAGGATTTTTTCCAGTAGAAGAGCTTAAAACATTGAATCAAAATGGTACAAACCTTCCAAGTCATTGTGACAGGACTAAAACTCGTGGAATTGATGTAACTACGGGATCTTTGGGACAAGGATTGTCTGTAGGAACAGGAGTTGCACTGGGACACAGGTTAGATAAGAAAGACAACTATACTTATGTAATATTAGGTGATGGAGAATGTGAAGAAGGACAAGTATGGGAAGCAGTATTATATGCATCACAAAGAAAAACCAGCAATTTAATTGCATTTGTAGATTATAATAGACAACAAATAGATGGTTATACAAAGGATATAAATGATTTAGGTGACATATGCCAAAAATTTAAAGACTTTGGTTGGTATGCATTAAGTATAGATGGTTCAAAGGTGGAAGAAATAGAAAATGCCATAGAGAAGGCTAAGTCACAAAACGAAAAACCTTCAGTAATAGTATTAAATACAAAAAAAGGTGAAGGTTGCAGCTTTGCTGAAAATACCTTGAACAACCACCACATAAATGTGTCAATGGAACAGGGAAATGAAGCTATTAAAATACTAGAAAAAAAATTGAATACTTTAATGAATAATTAAGGAGGGAAAAATTATGAGTATTATATTGGCAAAGGAAAATGTGATTGATCCAAAAGCTATGAGGGATGCTTATGCTGAAACTCTTATAGATCTAGCTGAAAAAGATGAAAGGATTGTAGCACTGGATGGAGATTTAATGTCATCTATGGGTATGAAGCCTTTTGCTAAAAAGTATCCGGAAAGAACCTTTGATGTAGGTATAGCCGAGGCAAATATGATAGGAATAGCTAGTGGTCTGTCCTTAACTGGAAAGATACCTTTCGCACATACTTTTGGAGTCTTTGCTACAAGAAGAGCATGTGATCAGATTGCTATATCGGGAGCATATGAGAAGGCAAATATAAAAGTAATAGGAAGTGATCCTGGAATTACAGCAGCCTATAATGGAGGAACACATCAAAGCTATGAAGATTTGGGCATAATGAGAGGAATCCCGGGCATGACTGTTATGGAACCTACAGATGTTGTCATGTTAAAGGATATTTTAAAACAAGTTAAAGACCAATATGGAATGTACTATATAAGACTTGTAAGAAAGATATCCACAAGAATATATGAAGAAGGATCAACTTTCGAAATAGGAAAGGCTGTAGAAGTAGCTAAGGGAAATGATGCTACAGTAATAGCATCAGGTTTGTTAGTAGCTGAAGCTATAAAGGCGGCAAAAATTTTAAAAGATAAGGGAATATCTATAAGAATACTCAATATGTTTACTATAAAGCCTATTGATAAAGAAGCTATTATAAAGAGTGCAAAGGAAACAGGTGCTATTGTAACAGCTGAAAACCACAATATATTAAATGGTCTAGGATCAGCAGTATCAGAAGTTTTAGGAGAAAATTTCCCTGTACCGGTAGAGAGAATAGGAATGCCTGATTGTTATGGAGAAGTTGGATCAATAGACTATTTAAAGGATAAATATGGATTTAACTGTTCTAATATAGTTGACAAAGTAGAGAAAGTTATAAAGAGAAAAACTACAAATAGGAGGTAGTTAATTATGAAAGCAGCAGTCATTGAAGATTTTAATAATATAGTAGTGAAAGAGGTACCGGAACCAGAGCTAGGATATGATGAAGCACTAATAAAAGTTGAATATGCAGGAATATGTGGTACTGATGTTCATATATATGCAGGACATCATAAACAGGCCAAACCACCATTAATTCCAGGTCATGAATTTGTAGGAAGATTGGTCAACGTTAATACTGATAAACCTATAGACTTTAAAATAGGTCAAAGAGTTGCAGCACAACCATTAACTGGTTGTGGTAAATGTGAATTGTGTATTCAGGGAAGAGACAATGTTTGTGTAGACTTGAATATATTTGGTGTCCATAGTAATGGATGTTTTGCAGAATATATAAAAGTACCTTTAAAAAAAGTATATGAAGTACCGGAGGATATAGATCCTAAAACTGTAGCATTAGTAGAACCTTTAGCTGTAGCTGTGCATGATGTTAGAAGAAGTAAACTGGAGGTAGGTCAAACAGCTTTAATAATAGGAGGCGGACCTATAGGCATATTAATAGCTATGGTTGCAAAACTTAATGGTGCGTCTAAAGTAGTTATAAGTGAAATAAATGAAAAACGTATTAAATTTGCTGAAGACATGGATATGGGATTTGAGATGATTAATCCTTTAAAAGATGATGTGAATGCAAAAATCAATAATTTAACTGATAATATGGGATTTGATGTAGTTTACGAAGTTTCAGGTGTTCAGGCAGGAGCAGATCTAATGACTAAAGCTGCTAAAATAGGTGGAACTATAATGATGATAGGTATACCAAGTAAAAGTTATACTGTAGATACAGGAGATATAACTTTAAAAGAACTTGAAGTAAGAGGAGTAAGAATACATGCACAAATAAACTTTGCAGCTGCATTAGATCTTATCATTAACAATGTATTCAATGATAAATTAAAGCGACTTATAACTAATGAATTTAATATAGAAGATGTGGAAGAGGCTATGAAATTCTCCATAAATGACAAAGATCACTTTAAAGTTTTATTGAAAATCAGCAAATAGATGTGATTTGAAAAATTCTGTACAAAATTGTACAGAATTTTTCAATATTATTAAATAGATTTGCTTATAAATGGTAGAAGTCTTAATGAAATTTCCAATTCCAACAAGTCATTCTCTGAAGTTGTATCTATACAGCAAATTTCTTCTATTTTTTTCAATCTATATCTTATTGTATTGTGATGAAGATTCATTTCTTTTGCACAACTTCGAAAACTTCTATGACATTCAAAGAAATTCTTCAAAGTTATAATTAATTCAGAGTTATTCTTTTTATCAAAAGCAATTAAGGGACCTATATATTTATTTGCGAAATTTTGTATATCTTCATTGATGTTGGGATTACTCAATATAGAGTAAATTCCGAGATCCTTAAAATTTATAATAAAGCTATTGTTAAAAAATTTTTTATAGGAGTCAAATGCTCTCACAGCTTCATCATAACTTGTCCTTATTCCATCTATGGAAGTATGATATGTTCCTATTCCAAAACTAAAAGTATTTACGTGAAAAAAACTTTCCAATTCTTTTTTTATTTTTATGATTTTTGATGTGGTATTTTTATAATTACCTGCAGGAGAAATATTTTTGTCTACAGGATTAAATATTATATAGTCTTTATTGAACTCAAAGGCACTTAATACTTTATATTTAATATTAATATTATTTTCAATAAATGTATAGATTTTATCCAAATCTTCATATTCAGATATGGGTAAATTTTTAGATATACTCACTATATAGTCTTTGTACAAATCTATTTTCAGTTCATTGGATTTATATAATAAATTGCTTTTATCTATATTTTTATTTTTAACTAAGTTAAGTAAAAATTTATTCTGTTTTGTACTAAACTTTCTGTTGGAGCCAAGGAATCGATTTACATAAGATTGTACACAAATAATTACATATTGAAACAGGGATATATCTTCAGATTTGAGTTCTCTTTTTTTTTCATACAGGAAAATGTAACCATAAAAACTCATTTTGTGCTTTAAAGCACAGAATAAAATTGATTCATTCTCAAAGGGAATTCTTTTAATATTATTTATTATAAAATTATTTCTTGGATTTTCAAATTCGTCAATTAACTCAGTTATGTCTATTTCCGATATTGGAGATTTTGGTGGATAGCAGGCAGACATACTATTGTAATTTATATATATAGAACAGGGAATATTAAAAACTTTATATATATGTTTAACGATTTCATCGAAACTAATACTATTTAATATAATATCCGATAATGATGCCATTTTATTTAGAACATCCTTGTTTGTCCCCAATTGTATTATGTGCATTAAATATAGTAAAGGAGAAAAAAAATCATACCATCCATATTCATTAGGAATATATAATAAAGGAAAATCATTATTATTGCAAAAATCTATAATTTTCTTTGGAATTTTATTTATATATCTATTTATTTTAATCCCTAAAGCACAGACATCTCTATTGTACAATTCCTTTACAATTTTGTATTGAAGTTCAGGATTGTCTTTAAACATATATCCTGTTGTCATAAGGAACTCATTGCTTTTTACAAAATGAAATGAATCAGGAGCTTCAAGAACTCCAAATTGATCTATTGGACGATTTAAACCATTAGCACCTGCAATTATCTTTGATTTGTTAAGTGGATGTAGTTTTAAAGCTTCATTTAAAATAATTTGCAAAATAATCACTTCCTCCATAGTATAAGTAAGTATATATTATAAATTATGAAATTATAATATGTTTTTGTCAAGCTTATAAGCACAGGAGTGAAATTTTTGATTTTATGTAAATAGCTTACTTATTTAACAGCAGGGGAAAGGAATTTCATTAGAAGAGAACTTGAATCCAGGCTCTCTTTATAGCTAGTTTAGTTCTTGGTTATATTAAGTTAAACGTGTTTATTAAAAAGTATAAATTAGCAAATTTAAATGTACAAATGTACAATTAAATATAACAAAAATTGTAAAACAAGTTATATTAAAACGTATTTAAAAGCTTATAATAATAATTGCGGATTTTGAATCCTTCCACACAATAAGTTCTGGATTTTTTATTAATGGCACCTATATTAAAGGCTTGGTTAATAACATGTCTTATGCTGTAATTTATTGATAAAATCTTAGCATTGCTAATAAGTTAAAAATTATATTTTGCTTATATGGTTTGATAGGCGGCTGAAGAAAATTACTATTTGGTTCCTATTTGACTTCATATTATTATTTTAATTATATAAGGAGGAGTTAATCATGAAAAGTTTTGAATTTTCCAACAAAACTTCAATTATTTTTGGTAAGGAAGTTGAATCTACTGTAGGTAAGAGGATAAATGATATTAGCAAAAACAAAAAGGTCATTTTAATCCACTATGGAGATGGTTTGATTGAAAAGATAGGACTTTATGACAGGGTTATAAAATCCTTAACAGAGGCTAATTTGAAAATTATTGAACTTAAGGGGATTAAACCAAATCCAGATTTAAGTAAAATACATGAAGGTATTGAAATATGTAAAAAGAACAATGTAGATTTCATATTGGCAATAGGAGGCGGCAGTATAATTGATACAGCTAAAAGCATTGCAGCAGGGGTTCCTTATGACGGAGATGTATGGGACTATTTTACAGGTAAAGCAGGTACAGTAGAAGAAGCTCTTCCTATCGGAGTTATTACTACAATGCCTGCATCTGGAAGTGAGACAAGTACAGGAGCAGTTATTAGTAAAAGTGATACAAAACAAAAATTATCTATTGACAGTTTAAAGTTAAGACCTTCATTTGCCATGTTAAATCCAGAACTAACAATTGGAATACCACCATTTTTGACTGCTTGTGGTGTTGTAGATATAATGTCTCATACAATGGAAAAATATTTTTCACCTGGTTGGAAAAATGATTTCACTGATAGATTATGTGAAGCTTTGCTTAAATCAATGATATACAATGGCAGAATAGTTATGGAAAATCCTAAGGATATAGATGCCCGTTCAGAAATAATGCTTGCAGCTTCCTTTTCCCATAATGGATACACAGATAGTGGAAGAACATCTGATTGGGCATCTCACTTTATTGAACATGAGGTAAGTGCTATATATGATGTTACACATGCAGCAGGATTAACAGCAATTATTCCTGCTTGGATGAAATATGTTTATAAGGAAGATGTAAATAGATTTGTACAATATGCTGTAAGAGTATGGGGCGTAGATCTTGAATATGGATCTTTGGAAAAAATAGCGCTGGAGGGAATTAATAGAAATAAAAATTTTTATAAAGAATTGCACCTTCCAACCTCATTGACAGAATTAAACATTAACGATAAATACTTTGAAGAAATGGCATCAAAAGCTACTATAAATGGTCCTTTAGGATCATTTAAGAAGTTGTATAAAGAAGATATAGTAGAAATACTTAAATTAGCATTATAATATTACTTTAAAGCATCTTAATAAAAATATAAATATTAAGGTGCTTTATTTAAAATGGCATTATATAAAAAATATAGAAAACTTATAGAGGATTTCTATATATAAGTGAAGGGAGGAAATTTCATGTCCCATTATTTAGCAGAATTTATAGGAACAGCAATTCTTATATTTTTAGGCGATGGAGTTTGTGCTAATATTACATTGAATAAAAGTAAAAGTCAAAATGCCGGTCCACTTTTTTGTATGATTGGATGGAGTCTTGCAGTTGGAGTTCCTGCACTAATATTTGGAGGAATAAGTGGTGCACATTTCAATCCCGCACTTACAATAGCATTTGCTATAACAGGTAAATTTCCATGGACAGAAGTACCAGGTTATGTAGGCAGCCAAATGCTTGGGGGGTTTATAGGGGCAGTTCTTGTTTGGATTCAGTATCAGCCACACTGGGCTGCTAGTAAAGATATACCATCAGATATAATACTCTCTATTTTCTGTACAACTCCAGCAATAAGAAACTATATTATGAATTTTATTTCAGAATTTATATCTACATTTATACTGATATTTTCAATCTTGGGCGTTGGTATTGCAAAGACTGTAGATGGGGTTGGAACAATATTTGTAGCATTTATAATTTTAGTAATAGGTACAGGATTGGGGGGAACTACAGGATTTGCAATAAATCCTGCCAGAGATTTAGCACCAAGAATTGCACATACCTTGTTACCCATAGATGGAAAAAATGGATCCGACTGGTCATACTCATGGATTCCAGTTATTGCGCCACTGTGTGGGGGCATAGCAGCTGCAGAAGTTTTTTCACTTATATTTTGAATATAGATATATTTGTAATTGCTTTGAAAGCAATGATTAGTAAAAATTTGAAGTTTGTAAATTGTACAAGCGTATAATAATAATATTGATAAATTGTAGAGATGGTTATTCAAAAATATGTTTAAAAATATTACAATAGTAATTGTAAAGGTAAACAGTACATTCTAAAGTTTATGAAAAGGTTTTAATTAAATTAAAAAGAAGATATTTAAAGATCAATAATACTTAAAATCAAAATTGGGGGTTTGTATTTATGAAAATGATCATTAATGGAGAAAAGGTTAGTTCAAGTGATAAAAAGGAAATACAGGTTTTAAATCCTGCAACACAAGAAGTCGTAGATTCTGTACCAAGTGCGACAAAAGAAGACATAGAAAAAGTTATACAGGTAGCTCAAAGTGGTAAGAAGACATGGGCACAAACACCTTTGTATGAACGTTCAGTGATACTTAAGAAATATGTTAAGCTTTTAGGAGAACACAAAGCAGAACTATCAAAATTAGAATGCAGTGAAACTGGCAAGATAATAAAGGAATGCGAAGGAGAAGTAGGTACAGCTGCAAAATTATTTACAGGATTTATTGAAAGAGCCAATCACATATGCGGTGACGTTATGCCAGATTGTCAATCAGAATGCGGTAAAGATTTGATATTTACCAGAAGAGAACCTTTAGGCGTAATTGCATGTATAGTACCTTTTAACTATCCAGTTGAATTATTCAGTCACAAAGTAGCACCAGCACTTGTAATGGGAAATGCAGTTATAGTAAAGCCGGCTACAGATAATCCATTGACAGTTATGAGACTTGTGGAATTATTATTGGAAGCAGGAGTGCCTAAAGATGCATTACAAGTAGTAACAGGAAGGGGCTCTGTGGTAGGAAATTATCTTGTGGAAAGTCATGGCATAGATGCTGTTAGTTTAACAGGAAGTACAGATGTTGGTATTGAAGTGGCTACAAAATCAGCAAAATATCTTCATAATGTATTTTTGGAACTCGGTGGAAATGATGCAATGATAGTAATGGAGGATGCAGATATAGACTTTGCAGTAGAGGAGACTATGCTTGGAAGAATATCAAATACTGGACAAACTTGTTGTGCTACAAAGAGAATACTTATTAATAATAAAATTAAAGAAGAGTTTGTAAAAAAACTTATAAAAAGACTTGAAAAGATAAGTAGGGGAAATCCAGCTGATTACAGTACAGATATAGGATGCTTGATAAGTGAAAAAGTAGCTGTAAATATTGAAAAGCAAGTTAAGCTCACAATTGCCCAAGGTGCAAAATGTGTATATGGGGGAACTAGAAACAAGGCGTTTTTTGAACCTACTGTGCTTGTTGATGTAACAACAGATATGGATATAGCCAAAGACATGGAAATATTTGGGCCAGTAATACCTGTAATTGGTTTTAATACTGAAGAAGAGGCTATTGAAATAGCAAATGCTCCAATATATGGACTACATTGTGGAATCGTAACTAAGAACGTAAAACAAGCTATTAATATGGCATCAAAAATAGAAGCTGGAAATGTTGTCATAAACGGAACAGGAAACTACAGACATATGGATATGGCCTTTGGCGGTACTAAAATGACCGGCATAGGAAGAGAGGGAGTTCAATATACTTTAGAGGAAATGAGCAAGGTAAAGAGTTATGTATTAAAGAATATTATCAATAATTAATATAAATTCTATTATAGGACTTGTTGTCATACTCTCCTAGAAAACTTTTACAAAAAACAAGTCCTTAAATCAGGAGGTGTCTTATGGAAGTAAACCAACAAGAAAAAAGCAAAGTTAAAAATTGGCCGATAGTTTTACTGCTTGTGCTTATGTATATAGTAGTTGCAATGAGTGATAATTTTAAAGGGATTTTTGTACCATTTTTTAAGGGTGAGTTTAAAGTAGATAATACGGAAATAGGATATGTGTTGACTGCAAGTTTATTTGCATATGCAGTGTTTCAATACATAGGAGGAATCCTTATTGAAAAATATGGTTACAAGAAAATAATTGCATCTGGATTTATTATAGCTATAGTAGCGTTATTAACCTTAATTAATTGTCCAAGTTTTCCAGTGTTGATTATAGGCATGTTTTTACTAAATACAGGTATGGCAATGTTTAATATTGGTGTAAATACGTTGGGACCAGTACTTACGGTTGCATCTACTGCAGTATTAATGAATTTTATTAATTTTTCGTATGGTGCAGGAAATACGGCAATTCAAAAGATATCAGGCAATCTTTTAGCAAGTGGTATTCCATGGAGAAAATTTTATATTTTTATGATAATTGCTGTAATTTTATTATTTATATATTTACTGGTTATAAAAATACCATATAAACCAAAAGCAGCAATAGTAAATTGGAGTAAGAAAGATTTATTTTCAAATAAAATGCTTTATTTGTATATTGGCATATGTGGACTTTATCTAGCAGCGGAATATGGAATTGGAAATTGGTTTGTAAATTATATGAATGAATCTTTTGGATTTACTGCAGACAAAAGTGCATTTTATGTAGCTCTATTCTTTGGATGTGAAACTATTGGACGTTTATTTGGTGGATTTATTGTAGATAAATTAGGACATTTCAGAAGTATTCTTATCTATGGTGTAATTGCAACTTTGATGTCTTTTGCAGGAATTATAATGGGTGAGAAGGGTTTATTAATTTTTGGCTTAGCAGGCTTTGCATATTCAATTATTTTTCCAACAATTATTACAACAATTGGAAGAGTATTTAAAGAAGCTACATCTTATGCAACTGGTTTGATACTGATGTGTGGAACTTTGATTGCTATGTTGGCAAGTATGGGTATTGGATTGCTTAATGATATAATTGGTGCTCAGCAAGCATTTTATGTTATTGCTATAGTTGTTGCATTAACTACAGCATGTGCTCAAATAATCAATAAAAGAATTTCAAAAGAAAACGATTAAAGGAGGAGTATAGTATGATTACAAAAAGACTTGAAAAAATAAAAGACAGAATTTTCACGAAAGAATTTAAAAATCCTGGAGTATGGCACTTTAAAGATACAAGTATTTTGACAGAAGATAATATAGATGAACCTATTGTTGTACGAAAGGGTATGGCAACACGATATATGGGTGAACATTTGCCTGCATATATAAAAGATGACGAGTTGATTGTAGGTAATCCCAACATGAACAGTGTAGGATTTGGTACCGTACTTCCAATTTATGCAACAGATGATGAATTAAAAAAATCTAAAGATTACAAAATGAATCAGAATTCCGTATGGGGACATCATCCACCACATTGGGAAAAAGTTCTCAAAATTGGATTTATGGGGATTATGGATGAAATAAAGACAGCTATTGAGAAATTGTATGAAGATGATATTCAAGACAAGGTAGCTATTGATGAATACAGAGCCATGTTGATTGCCATAGAAGGAGTTATAAGCTTTGCAAAACGTCATGCAGAAGCTGCACTGAAAGCCAGTGAATTGGAAAAAAATCCAATGCGCAAGAAGGAATTATTTGAAATATACAAGGTATGCAGTCGTGTGCCATATCATCCATCAGAAACACTGCATGAAGCAGCTCAGGCATACTGGTTTACTTATTGCCTGGTAAATAGCGGCGGCGAATATGTTCCTCTTGGACGTGTGGATCAACATCTATATCCATATTATAAAAAAGATATGGAAAAAGGTATTATTACAGATGAATTTGCAACAGATATCCTAGGATCTTTCCTTGCCAAATGCAATGAGAGAATTTGTACAGATACTAAAAAATGGGAAAATCATTATGATTTCGGCTTGTTTTCTCAGGGGATGAAACCTGAATATACAACAGGTGAAGAAGAAACCGGCGGCCATGAATCTGGCGGTTATGACATAAGAGCACTAAGTTGGCAGGAGAATCAGGATTATGATAGTGAAGCAAACTTCAACTTTGGACAATCTGGTAATGATTGGCTAATGAATATGATTATTGGTGGTTTGCGTCCAGATGGCGAAGATGGAACCAATGAAGTTACTTACAAATTATTAAGGGTGCGTTTTGAAATGGGACTTTTAATGCCAACTCTTTCTGCACGTGTATCCAGTAAGACACCAGATAAATTCTGGAGAGAGCTTGCAGAATGTTTAAAACACAGCGAAGGTGAGCCAGCAATTTATAACGATGATGCAATTATACCTGGTTTTGAAGAAATTGGCATTCCAACAGAAGAGGCAAGAGACTATTCAAATGATGGATGTTGGGAATGTTTGATACCTGGTAAAAGTCATTTTAGCTATGCACATATTATGAATTTAAGATGTCTTGAATGGGTGTTTACAAGAGGTGTTACACTTCAGTCTGGAGATGTAGAAGGCATAGATACAGGTGATTTATCTAAATATACTGATTTTGACAGCTTCTATAAGGCATATTGCAAGCAGGTTGATGCACAGATTGATTTCCAGATTGAACGTCGTTTGGATAATTTGGGATTATCAAAAATGATTGCTCCAGATCCATTAATATCTTCTATTATGGATGGTTGTGTGGAAAAAGGACGTGACCTTACAGATGCCAATGCTGTAAAGTACACATTTCATCTATTGCTTATTACAGGACTTTCAAATGTAGTGGATTCGTTGTGTGCAATAAAGAAGTTTGTATTTGAAGATAAAGTGGCTACACTTGAGGATTTTAAAAATGCTATTGCAAATGATTGGAAAGGTTATGAAAAACTTCGTCTTATGGTACTAAACAGGGCTCCTAAATATGGAAATGATGATGATTATGCAGATGAAATTTTATCAAAGGTTTTGAAAGATTTTGAATCTAAAATTGAATCTTGGAGAACTAAACAGGATAAATTGTTCATTCCATGTGGCATTGGTACATTTGAAAATTATGCTGCACTTGGTAGAACTTTAAGTGCTAGCCCGGATGGAAGACTGAATAAAGAAGCACTGGCTCCAAATTATGCACCAACTCCAGGTGTTGATGTAAATGGTCCTACAGCAGTTATAAAAAGTGCAACCAAACCTGATCTATTGAAATATTATTGCGGGTGTCCATTGGATATTTCCCTTAATAAGAATGAATTCTTAGGAAAGGTTGGAGTAAATAGGATGCAGAGTATTCTTAAGACTTTTTGTAATCTTGGAGGTCAAATAGCTACTTTTACAACTTGCAGTGTAGAAGAAATGAAAGATGCAAAAGTTAATCCTGAAAAACACAAGAATTTAAAAATAAGAATGGGTGGACTATCTGCATACTTTATAGCATTATCTCCAGTTCAGCAGGATAATATAATTCAAAGATTTTCCAAAGGAGCACTTGTAAAATAGGGAGTGATATTATGTCACAAGTTGCTTATATATCCAATATACAGAAATTCTGTGTTCACGATGGACCAGGTATTAGGACTGTAGTATTTTTTATGGGATGTCCTCTTAGATGCAAATGGTGCCAGAATCCTGAAAATTTTTCTGGAAAGCAAGTTTTGATGACAGATTCGAGCAAATGTATCAATTGTGGAGCCTGTTATGAAATATGTAAGTATACATTTAATAAAGAAGATTCCGATGGAAATACAAGAATAAATGTAGATAGAGTAAATTGCAATGGCTGTGGAAAATGTGCTGACGTATGCCTAACTGGCGCAAGAACTTTATGTGGTAAGAAAATGACTGTAGAAGAAGTTTATTCAGAAGTAATAAAGGATGAGTCTTTTTTCAAGGAAAGTGGCGGAGGAATTACTTTAAGTGGAGGAGAAGTAACTCTTTACCATGATTTCGCAGGAGCACTACTGGAAAAGTTTAAACAAAAAGGCATAAGCACGGCAGTTGAAACTTGTGGATATTGCAGCAGAGAAGCTATAAAAAAAATTGCCCTAAATACAGATGTGTTTTTATATGACATCAAACTTATAACTAGTAGTAAACATAAAAAATGGACTGGAGTAGACAATAAAATAATACTTGAAAATCTTGACTATCTATTAAGTTTAAATAAAAATGTCATAGTACGTATTCCATTAATACCAAATGTAAATAATGGTGATGAATTTTTAAGAATTATAGAATTTCTAAAACGATATCACAATATAAATAAGATTCATATATTACCATTTCACCAAATAGGATCCAGCAAATACAAGTTGATTGAGGAGTACTATGATATGGAAGATTTTGATGAATGTCAATGGGAAACGGCAGAATTATGTAAAAGGATGATGGAGGATCAAGGATTTAAAGCTAATATTGGGGGGTGGGATTGTTAGCTATTTTTATAATTGGCATATAACTAAATTTTTATATGGGGGAATTTGAAATGAAAATATCTATAGGCAGTGATCATGCGGGATTACCACTAAAACGAGAAATAGTAAATTATCTAAACGACAAGGGATATGAAACAAATGATATTGGGACTTTTACAGAAGAATCCTGTGATTATCCTGACTATGCACTTAAAGTAGCCGAAAATGTAAAAAATAAAAATTGCGATTTTGGTATTCTTATTTGTGGTACTGGTATAGGAATTTCCATAGCTGCAAATAAGGTTCCAGGAATAAGGGCTGCGCTTTGTAGTGATACTTTCAGTGCACATGCTTGCAGAGAACATAATAATGCTAATATATTGGCACTGGGACAAAGGGTAGTTGGCACAGGTGTTGCTCTGGATATTGTTGATACTTTTTTAAAGTCTAAATTCCAGGGTGGAAGACATGAGAAAAGATTGGCTAAAGTGGCTGAAATAGAAGCTAAATATTATAAATAAAATTAAAAGAAATGAAGTGCCTTTTGGCATTTCATTTCTTAATATATTAAAATTTATATCAAGTAGGTGAAACAAGTGAAAATTGGTATTTTAACAAGTGGTGGAGATGCACCTGGAATGAATGCTGCTATAAGGGCGGTAGTAAAATCTGCAAATTATAATAATATTGAGGTTTTGGGAATAAAACACGGTTATAAAGGATTGATAGATGAAGATTTAATAAAATTGGATAGTTCAATTGTAGACAATATTTCAGAAAAAGGTGGTACTATACTAAAAACAGCAAGATGCTTAGAATTTATGAAAGAAGAAGGTAGAAAAAAAGGACTGGAAACTTTGAATAAATTTGGTATAGATAGTGTAGTTGTAGTTGGAGGAGATGGATCATTTCAGGGAGCAGAGAAGCTAAGTAAATTGGGTATGAAAGTTATAGGACTGCCGGGAACCATAGACAACGATTTAGCCTATACAGACTATTGTATAGGATTTGATACAACATTAAATACGGTATTAGAGTGTATAGGCAAGATAAAAGATACAGATGCTTCTCATGAAAAGACAACTATTGTAGAAGTGATGGGAAGGTATTGTGGTGATTTAGCATTATATTCTGCTTTAGCAGGAGGTGGGGATATAATATCCACTTCTGAAAGAAAGTTGGATTTTGATGCTATATGTGATAAATTAAGTGAAAATATAAGTAAAGGAAAAAATGATAATTTAATAATAATAACAGAAAGAATATATAATATACAGGATCTTCAAAAATATATTGAGAAAAAGCTAAATATAAGCATAAGAAATACAGTTCTGGGATTCATACAAAGAGGAGGAAATCCATCTGCTTTTGATAGAATATTGGCAAGTAAGATGGGAGTTAAAGCTGTTGAGCTGCTAATTGGAAATTGCACGGAAAGAGCTGTTGGAATTAGAGATAATAAAATAATAGATGTAAGTTTTAATGATGTAAATGGCACAAATGTAAATAAAGATAGAGAATATGAGTTGCTTAACATGCTTTTATATTGAAAAATCGGAGAATATATACAGACATATCAGATTGTTCAAAAACCCGGGACTTTTTAAAGTTCCGGGTAAATTATTGACTTTAAATTTTTCATGATCTGTTCTATCTTTATTAATAGTTTAGTTCAACTGGTCAAATCTATCCTGGAAAGATACCTTTAGGGAAATTGCGTTATATATTCTAAATATATCTTAAAAAAGCTTTTTTGAACTAAAAAAAGCCATATTAGTTTAAAAAATATATTATGTTGTCGATGAAATATATTTATCAATAGCATGAGGCATATAATAAAATCTTATATATTTTGTATGTTTGGTCATACAAAAAGTATTATTATATAGATATAATAAAATTATAGAAAGATGATTACAAGTTGGATTTTAACGTGTAATCGTAAACACAAATACTTAAAATTACTAAAATTTCATACTTAGGACTTATATATTCAAAACTTATATGAATTTAAATTATAATTTATGGAGGTAATGTTTTATGGAAAAATTAGCTGTACATCAACCTATGGAAAACCCTTATGGAATATGTTCTGACTTTTGGAGAACTGTTAAACTTAACAATGAACTATTACTAGTTAAACCTGAAATGTGCGTTGAAAGAGCGAGAATAGTCACAGAATCCTACAAGCGAAGCGAAGGAGAACCTATGATTATAAGGCGTGCCAAATCTATTGCAGATGTACTTAGAAAGATGACTATATTTATTCAAAAAGATCAGATGATAGTAGGTAATCAGGCAAGTAAATTAAGAGCAGCACCTCTTTTCCCGGAAACAGAAGCACTGTATCTTGAAAAAGAAATTGATTTATTTGAAAAGAGAGAACAGGATAGACTAATCGTTCCCAAAAATGTAAGAAAAGAATTATTGGAAGATATAGTACCATACTGGAGAGGCAAAACAATACAGGATCTAGCTTTAAATGCTATGCCGGAGCATTTAAGAGAAATGGTAGGTTTGGAAAACCAAATTTTTTCTGTAGGTATTCATTTAACTGGGAGCATAGGTCATATTATAGCTGATTATGAAAAGGTTTTGAATAAGGGCTTCAAAGGATTAAAAGAGGAAGTTTTAGAAAAATTAAAAACATTGGATATTACGGAACCAGGTTATGGAGAAAAATATGATTTTTATCAAGCTGAATTGATTCTATGTGATGCTATGGTAGACTGGGCCCATAGATATTCAGAAAAAGCTAGTACATTGGCACAAAATGAGACTGATGAAAAATGGAAGAAACAATTAGAAACAATAGCAGATATTTGCAGTAGAGTTCCAGAAAACCCTCCAACCAATTTCAGAGAGGCAATTCAAGCATTTTGGTTTGGTCATTTAGTTTTATATATAGAACAAAATGGACTTGCTGTTTCAGTTGGAAGATTTGATCAGTACATGTATCCTTTCTATAAGAAGAGTATAGAGAATGGCGAAATTACTAAAGATGAAGCCCAGGAGTTACTAGAGTGTCTGTGGATTAAATTTACAGAAATTATGAGAGCCTACGATTACGAAGGTGCCAAATATTATGCTGGATTTTCCATATCTGAAAACATGGTACTGGGTGGGGTAGATTCAGATGGAAACGATGTTACTAATGAATTGTCTTATATGTGTTTGAAATCAGAAGCTGATACTAAATTGTCACAACCAAATTTATCTGTAAGGATACACGAAAATACTCCTGAAAAGTTTTTTATGGAAGCTGTAAGAGTTTCAAGTACAGGGAGAAGTAAACCACAATTCTTTAATGACAGGATAGCCATACCAATGTTGGTTTCTTTAGGAGTACCTATAGAAGAAGCCAGAAATTATAGTATATCTGGATGCGTTGAAGCAGTACCACCTCATTGTAATGGTATGACTAATGCGGCTATGAGCAATATAGCGAAAGCTTTGGAACTTGCTTTAAACGATGGTGTATGCAGATTGTCTGGAAAACAAATTGGCCCGAAAACTGGAGATCCAAGAGAGTTTGGTAGTATAGAAGATGTATTTGAAGCATTTAAAGAACAAGTATCAGCATATGTAGATGATATGGTTTCAGCTTTAAATATAATAGAAAGAACTCATGCTAAGTATCATCCTTTGCCATATTTTTCATTATTGATGGATGACTGTGTAAATACAGCTTTGGATATTACAGCTGGTGGCGCAAGATACAATTATACAGGACCTCAGGGAGTTGGTCTTGGAAATGTGGCTAATTCTATGGCAGCAATTAAAAAATTAGTATTTGAAGATAAAAAGTTTTCAATGAAAAATTTAATTGATGCATTGGATAATAATTTTGAAGGACAAGAACATTTTAGACAGATACTTTTAAATAAAGCTCCTAAATGGGGAAACGATGATGATTATGTTGATATTCTAGGAAAAAAAGTAGCAAAAATATACTGTGTTGAAGTTTCAAAACACAAAAATACAAGAGGGGGAGTATATAGACCAGGTATATACTCAGTATCAGCAAATGTACCTTTAGGTCTGCACGTAGCAGCATTGCCAGATGGAAGAAAGAGCAGAGAAGTTTTATCAGATGGTATTGCACCACAACATGGAACGGATTCAAAAGGACCTACAGCAGTTGCTAAATCAGCTTCTAAACTAGATCACTTAAAAATATATAACGGAACTATACTCAATCAAAAATTTACTCCAAAGTTGATGGAAACAGAAGTTGGCAAATCTGCTCTTAAAAATTTAATAAAATCTTATTTTGATATGGGCGGATGGCACATTCAATTTAATGTTGTTGATGCCAAAACTTTAAGAAAAGCTCAGGCAAGTCCAGAAAAATACAGGGGTATAATAGTAAGAGTAGCAGGTTACAGTGCCTTCTTTGTAGAGTTGGACAAGGCTGTTCAAGATGACATTATAGATAGAGCTGAATACGCAAATTTTTAGATTTATATTAGAGTCACAGCCTGTAGGCTGTAACTCTATTTTACAGAATGGGGGATGAGGTTGTGGAGAACACAGCATTAGTATTTAATATACAGGGATATTCCATTAATGATGGTCCGGGTATAAGAACAATAATATTTTTAAAGGGGTGTCCTCTAAGTTGCTTATGGTGTTCTAATCCAGAGTCTCAAAGTATCAACCAACAAGTAGTGACTACAGTTGGTAAATGTATTAATTGTAGTGCCTGTATTGAAAAGTGCAAATTTGGTGCCTGTATATTAAATGATGAAAAAGTCGAATTTGAAATTGATAAATGTACAAGTTGTGGTGAATGTCTGGAAATTTGTCCTACAAATGCCAAAGAAGTCATAGGTAAATGTATGACTATAGATGATGTGATTAGTGAAATAGAAAAGGATAAACAATTCTATATAAATTCTGGTGGAGGCGTTACATTTTCTGGAGGAGAGCCAACTTTGCAATATAATTTTTTGAAGGAAATTGTTCCTAAACTTAAAGAAAAAGGCATGCATGTAGCTATAGAAACCACGGGATATTGTGAATGGAAAAAATTTTGGACATCAGTTAAGGATATGGATCTAGTACTGTTTGATTTAAAGCAAATGGATAATGAAAAACATAAAAAATATACTGGAGTTAGCAATAATATTATACTTGAAAATGCAGCAAAAATATCAAAGTTAAAAGAAACCATATTTAGATTGCCTGTAATTCCAGGATATAACGACAATAGAGAAAACTTTGAGGCAATAGCAAATATGATTAAAAGGATACAGTTTAATGGGAAGGTTAATTTATTACCATATCATTCCTATGGAAAAAATAAGTATGATAAAGTAGGAAAAAAATATGCTTTATGTCAAGTACAAACTCCATCAAAAGAAAAAATGAAATCCATAGTAGATATTTTTAGAACAAATGGTGTAAATAATGTTTTTATTCAATAAAAAGAATATAAGTATTTGGAAGGGGTAGAATCTATGCAAAATTTAGATATGAATGCCAAGAAGAACAAATATAAAAATGCTTCCATTATAGCACTATTGGTAATGATGTATATTATAGTAGCTATGAGTGATAACTTTAAAGGTATATTCGTACCAAGTTTTAAAAGTCAATTTGGAGTAAATAATACACAAATAGGATATATGCTTACGGCTAGTTTATTTGCATATGCTGTTTTTCAATATTTGGGTGGAATACTTATTGAAAAAATGGGATCCTATAAAAAAGTTATAGTATTAGGATTTATAATTGAGATTTTTGCATTACTGGCATTAATATTTTGTAAAAATTATGCATTTTTAATAGTTGGTTTATTTGGATTAAATGCTGGTATGGCTATGTTTAATGTTAGTATTAATACTTTAGGACCTACATTACCTGTAGCATCTACAGCAGTATTGATGAACTTCTTGGTTTTTGCTTATGGAGTAGGCACCACTTCAGTGCAAAAAATTGTTGGAAACCTTTTATTTAAAGGAGTAAAATGGGAAAGTTTTTATTCGTTCATGTTTATAGTCAGTATAATTTTATTTGCATATTTATTAATAATAAAAGTACCCAAGAAAGAGATATCTGCAAAAAAAGTGGAAGAGCATAGTAAAGAGGACATAAACATGTCTAATTCTGGTGGTAATAAGATTCTGATATTATATATATTGGCCGCAGGATTTTACTTGTCATGTGAATATGGTACTGGTAACTGGTTTGTAAATTATATGAGTGAAGGGTATGCTTTGAATGCAGATAGAAGAGCATTGTATGTAGCCTTATTCTTTGGAATTATGACAGTGGGAAGATTCTTTGGCGGATTTATTGCAGACAAGTTTGGACATTTCAGGAGTATAATATCTTACGGCACTTTAGCTGCAGTTATAACTATACTTGGGATGCTATTAAAAGAAAATGGACTTGTACTTATAGCTATATCTGGTTTATTCTATTCTTTAATATTCCCAGTTACAATTACAACTATAAGTAAAGTATTCAAAAAGAAGGCATCATATATTACTGGATTGATATTGATGTGTGGTACCCTGATAGCTATGGGAATTAGTATGTTGATGGGAGTATTAAACGATTTCGT
Source organism: Clostridium tyrobutyricum (assembly GCF_019144085.1). Lineage (GTDB taxonomy): Bacteria > Bacillota > Clostridia > Clostridiales > Clostridiaceae > Clostridium_B > Clostridium_B tyrobutyricum_A. Next base: position 2,327 of record NZ_JAHHUY010000009.1, on the reverse strand, counting down.
AGGCGTGTATTATTCATATTATACAATTGGTATATGCTTGATATTGTGTACTGTATTTATGTGCTTAATAAGAAAGAAGGTTACAATGGCAAAAATAAATTAGCTTAATAATAATTTGAAATTAAAATTCTAGTGGGCAGTGTTCTGTAAAATAAAAAATTGGTCAGTGAAAATTCACTGACCAATTTCATTACTTGGAAATCATAGGATTAAAACAAAGGAATAATTTATTGACAAAAATATTATTATAATATATGATAATATCACAAAACAAATTACATATATCTTATCGAGAGTGGTGGAGGGACTGGCCCTTTGAAACCCGACAACCAGCATTTTTTATTAAATGTAAGGTGTTAATTCCAGCAGAATGTTCTGAAAGATAAGGAGAATATCTTGTGCAATTAAAGTTGTTTTTCTTATGAAAGACAACTTTTTTATTATAGTTATTTATTAAACTTACAAGGGGGAAATATAGTGAACAAGGAAACTAGCTTTATAACAAAATGTGTACATGTAGGTAATGGCATTGATAAAGAAACGGGATCCATCAGACGTCCTATAACTATGGCAAACTGCTACAGACTTCCAGAAGATGCATCATCAATTAACTGGAGTGACCCAAATCAAATACTATATACTAGAAATACTTCTGCAAATCAATTGTATCTTCAACAGAGACTAGCTGCATTAGAAGGTGGGGAAGACTGTGTAGTTCTTGCGAGTGGAGTTGCTGCACTTGCAGGCGTATTTTTTACATTTTTAGGCAGTAATTCACATATAATTTGTTCCAATGTTTCATATATAGCAGTTTATAGATTGTTGAATCAATATTTACCTGATAAGTATGGTGTAGAGGCAACTCTTGTTGATACATCAGATGTAGAGCAAATAAAAAAAGCAATAAGACCTAATACAAAGCTAATTCATGTAGAAACTCCGGGTAATCCAACTACAAAAATAAGTGATATTGAAGAAATATCTAAAATAGCCAAATCCATTGGGGCGTTGTTTAGTGTTGATAGTACTTTTGCATCTCCATATTTACAACATCCTCTTGAACTTGGAGCAGATCTTGTAGTACATAGTTTGACAAAGTATATAAATGGACATGGTGATGCTATGGGTGGAGCTGTAATAGGAAAGAAAGATCTTATAGACAGGATAAAAAGTGAAGCAATGGTTAACTTAGGAGGCACAATAAGTCCCTTTAATGCATGGCTTATAATGAGAGGTGTTGTAACACTGCCTCTTCGTATGAAACAACATAGTGATACTGCACTTGAAGTTGCAAAGTACCTGGAGAAAAATCCTGCTGTGAAATTTGTTGCATATCCCGGTCTTGAAAGTCACCCACAGCACGATATTGCCAAGAAACAGATGAAGATGTATTCTGGCGTAATTGCTTTTGCATTAAAAGCTGATAGTGAAGTCCACAATAAATTTATAAATTTATTAGAACTTGTAGTACCTGCAGTATCACTTGGGCATGATGAAAGTCTTATTGTCTATACTGGTCCTGATGATGAAAGAATTGACTTTTATCCAGAAGAATTTAGAGATGGATATATAAGGTTCAGCATAGGTTTGGAAAGTGCAGAAGATATTATAGATGATTTAAAACAGGCATTGAAAAAATGTGGATTTTGAAATATAAAATAAGCATTCATAAATTTTGAATGCTTATTTTATATTTATAGCTAATATTGTTATAATTAAATAAAACTGATTCAAGGAGATGACAATAATGAAAAATAAAATGGTTCTAAAAGGAATAGGACAATATAGTCTTAGTATTTTAATAGCTGTTGTACTTGCATTTGTATTTCATACCTATGTTTTTGCGAGATCAGATGTAACAGGGCCGTCAATGCAGCCTACATTTCACAATAATGATATTATATTTCAAGAAAGGATAAGTACTGCAATAGGAAAAATAAATAGAGGTGAAATTGTTGTTTTTAACTCCAAAGATGAAAACAACAGTAATTATATAAAAAGAGTAATAGGTATTGAGGGAGATACCGTTGATATAAAGAATGGACGAGTATATTTAAATGGAAAATGTCTTGAGGAAAGTTATCTTCCCAAGGGTACTGTTACAGAGCCTAACTCTTATACAACTCAATATATCATACCTAAAGGATATATTTTTGTACTTGGAGACAATAGAGGTAATAGTACTGATAGTAGAATACTCGGTCCCATAAATATAAAAGATGTAAAGGGTCATGTGATTTTTAGAGTATATCCATTTAAGAATATGGAAATATTTTAAGAAGGGTTCAAAATATTGAACTCTTCGGGAATGGGTATAGATTTGTGTA
>NZ_JAHHUY010000099.1:0-504 GCF_019144085.1 Clostridium tyrobutyricum | reverse complement strand
TTCGAATCTCTTTATCTCCACCATAAAAAAAGCAATTAACTTTTAAAAGTTAATTGCTTTTTTTTATGGTGCGCTCACCAGCATGGACGTAATCTAATGGGTGAAAGAGTACGTTCTTACCTGAGGAGGTCTTGGATTGTAGTATGGATTTAGACTAAATAGAATTCACATTATATAACTTTTAAAAGTTATATTTTAGCAAGAAAACTACCTAAATAATAAATTGACAATATAAACTTACCCTAGTGTATCACTATATAAGATATATAGTAATAATGAGAATTTTAAAGCAAATAAAAATTAAATTAGTATATTTATATATACAATTGTAGAATTATAATTCTATTGGTGATAAAATGTCACTTGTCGTTTGGAAACACAGTTTTTTATGTGATTATGTGGTTGTATAAAATATTTAATTCACATGTTGACATATTAAATTATTCATGATATGATGTATGAGTTGCTGAACTTAAGCAATATGATCCTTGAAAATTAAACAGA
>NZ_JAHHUY010000098.1:0-506 GCF_019144085.1 Clostridium tyrobutyricum | reverse complement strand
CAAGAAATCTTTAATATAATTGAGCTTTTTACTTCTAAAAATACTATAAATTTTTATACTAATATTTTCGAAAATTTTGATTTATCTCCTCTGCCCGATAGGGTTCCTTCCAAATATGGACCTGTCGGTTTCTCAAGACACGCTCTTTTCAGAGCTTTCATAGTCATGAAATGTGAAAAATTTGCTCAAATTACTGATCTTAAAGATTTTTTAGAAAATAATTTAATCATTGCACAACTTTGCGGCTTTGATATTCTTAAACCACTTCCTTCATACAGAACTTTTCAAAGGTTCATAAAAAATATCGAAAACTCTTGCTTGAAAGAAATTATGAGACATCAAGTAAATACTCTCAAGGAACTTGGTTTTATAGACAATAACTTTATATCTGTTGATGCAACTCCAGTTAAAGCAAACACTAAACTTAATAACCCTAAATGCTTCGCATCAAATAAATTTTCAAAGAAGAATCATCCAAAGTCTGATAAAGATTGTAAACTTGGAGT
>NZ_JAHHUY010000097.1:0-527 GCF_019144085.1 Clostridium tyrobutyricum | reverse complement strand
CATACTGCAAATAATTCTATAAATGTTAAAATCAGTGATAACTCCAATAAATCAAGTAAAAAATATGAATTTTACTGGGGTTATAAAAACCACGTTATCTGTGATGCAATATCTGGACTCCCTATAGATGAATACACAAGTACTGCTGATATCAATGAAATTTCTACTTTAACCAAATTTCTTTCAAGTACAAACAGCTGGTTTTCACTTAATGGAAGTTACGTTATCGCAGATAAAGGCTATGATTCAAAATCAAATCATAATTTCATAAAAAACAACCTGAAAGGACTTGCCTTTATTGCCATGAACAAAAGAGGAAAGAAAAATCCTAAATTAACTTCCACCGGCAATATTATATGTCAAGGCGGTCTAGCCATGCATAAAGATGGAAGACAGTATTTTGATTCCTACATCAAGCAAAAATTCTGCTGTCCATTTAAAAAATCCAAAGATAATTCTCTGTGTCCCTGCAAGCATGAAAAATATTTCAATGGCAGGAAAAACAGAGGATGTGTCCGTTATATCAG
>NZ_JAHHUY010000096.1:0-544 GCF_019144085.1 Clostridium tyrobutyricum | reverse complement strand
AATCTCGTCTTCCGCTCCATTATGCGGGTGTAACTCAGTGGTAGAGTGCTAGCCTTCCAAGCTAGTTATGAGGGTTCGATTCCCTTCACCCGCTCCATTATTATGCGTCTTTAGCTCAGTTGGATAGAGCAACGGCCTTCTAAGCCGTGGGCCGGGGGTTCGAATCCCTTAAGACGCACCATGATTGCGCTATTAGCTCAGTTGGTAGAGCATCTGACTCTTAATCAGGTTGTCCGGGGTTCGGATCCCCGATGGCGCACCATTAGTTATAATATAAACATTGTACTTTCGGGGTGTGGCGCAGATGGGAGCGCGCGTGGTTTGGGACCATGAGGTCGCAGGTTCAATCCCTGTCACCCCGACCATAATTAAATATTTTATGCGGGTGTAACTCAGTGGTAGAGTGCTAGCCTTCCAAGCTAGTTATGAGGGTTCGATTCCCTTCACCCGCTCCATTTTTATTTATAAGGAAATTTTATATTTTGAGCACCCATAGCTCAGCTGGATAGAGTGATGGACTTCGAATCCAGAGGCCGTGGGTTCG
>NZ_JAHHUY010000095.1:0-559 GCF_019144085.1 Clostridium tyrobutyricum | reverse complement strand
TGACAACGAATATTATTATATCATCCTTTCATTTAAATTCATTAATATAAATCTATATATTATATATATAGATTATCCATTCTTCAAAATTCTATTCATTTCTATTTTTTTCACATAAAGACACGCTTGGATAAGTTTGAACAGTATAATGCAATTCTAAGTTGATTACACTGACTTAATACTTGGTTTTAGAAGATAAAAAGTCCCAATAGGCATAATACTGAAGACCTTTTAAAATATATATTTTTTTAATATCAACTTAATTTACACTTAAAATCAAAGTATAATAAAAGTTTCTATTAAATAAATACCTAAAAATGGAACTGTAGCATCAGCTAAAAATAATATGCTAATGCGACAGTTCCATTTTATATATGTAATTTCTGTTTTATGCATGAATGATGTTGGCGTATGATAGTATCAATACCAATATACCTACAAAGATTCTATATATAGCAAAAACCCTCATAGGTTTTCTCTTTAAAAAGCTTATAAATTTATCAACGACAACTAGTGCAACTATAAATGAAACTACGAATCCTACTACCAGTGCTATTAT
>NZ_JAHHUY010000094.1:0-565 GCF_019144085.1 Clostridium tyrobutyricum | reverse complement strand
AGGGAAGAACAGGAACTTATAGAACTGCGCAGGAAGAACAAACAACTTATGATGGAGAATGCTATTTTAAAACAAGCAGCGCTGATTTTGGGACGAAAGTAAATGTGATAAGGAAGAATTCCCGCAAATACTCTATATCAGCAATGTGCAAAGTCCTGCAGATTTCAAGAAGTACCTACTACTATAAAAGTAGAAAGAAAAGCAGTGAAGATGCTCTTATATCTATGATTAAGGACATATTTAACTCAAGTCGGAATAATTATGGAACACGAAAAATCAAGGTTGAGTTGCAGAAAAAAGGATACAGAGTTTCAAGACGAAAAATAGGCAGAATAATGAAACAAAATACTCTTGTATCCAGTTATACAAAATTAAAGTTCAAACCACATGTGGATAAATTCAATGAGTCAAAAATAGGTAATCTGGTTAAACGAGAATTTAGGAATCAACCATACAGGAATGTTGTAGTAAGTAATCTTACATATGTCAGAGTTAGAGATAGATGGGAGTATATCTGTATACTTGTTGACCTTTTTAACCGTGAGATTATAGGTTACAGTGCAGG
>NZ_JAHHUY010000093.1:0-578 GCF_019144085.1 Clostridium tyrobutyricum | reverse complement strand
TGACTTTTACTAGCTGGTCTAAACATTTTATTCTTATCACTGTGATTATCCTTCAAATTTAGCGGTGGCTCATACTGATCAATCATATAAATCTCAAATTTCATTGGATTATCAATAGAAACAAAGTGCATAATCAAATTATTTTTCATCCATGCAGAAAGTTTTTCCTCATTCTCAGCTTTAAACCTATATTTATAGGCTTTCTTTCCAGTAAATTCTTTCTCCATTCCAAACAAAACACCCAAACTTTTTCTCAAAGTTGAACTCCTTGCAGTACCATTAAAGTGATTCTTATAGTCTCTTCTTCTAAGACTTTTTAATGTTGAAGTTGGTCTTCCTGCAATACCAACATATATCACTGGAAGTCCGTCTGCAAAATTATAATCCAGATAATTCATTTTCTCCGGCAGAGCATCTAAATTTTTTACACAAATAAGATATGCTCCTGGACCATCAGGCAGTTTTTCCGGAACATCCATCAGGGATAAAAATATTTTTATGTAATTCACTTAACAAATTCTCCATAATCATTTTAATTAACCTCCCATATAACAATATATAGCCTTGAGCATAACTCT
>NZ_JAHHUY010000092.1:0-580 GCF_019144085.1 Clostridium tyrobutyricum | reverse complement strand
AAGTTTTTCTTCGTTCTGTTCTAATTTACGTTTTTTTAAAACAGGAATTAGATTTTCAGGTATTGGAATAGTTCTTATAGAATTTTTAGTTTTAGGAGTCTGTTCTATAAGATGATATTCTCTTTTATTGCCATTAAACAAGTAAACACTTTTTATTGATCTTTTAACTGATAATGTACATTTCTTATAATCTATATCAATCCACTTTAGTCCAAGAAGTTCACCCTGCCTCAATCCTGTACCTAGTGCTAGGAGGAAAAGTGCTCTTAGTCTGTGATTTTCAACAGCTTTTATAAATCTATTTTGTTCATCAAGTGTAAATATAGTTATATCATTTTCTATTTCAGAATCAGAACTTTTAAATTTATTATCAGGTATAGTAATTGATTTTCCCATGCAGTAATTTCTTGTCATATATCCTTCTGCTATACAGTAATTAAAAAATGATTTTAAGAGTTTATTTAGATTTCTTATTACATTACTGCTTTTTCTGCTGTTTATTAGCTTATTATAATATCTCTGAATATCTAGACCTCTTATATTATTTAATCTTATATATAGACATGAGCATAATTAAAAA
>NZ_JAHHUY010000091.1:0-584 GCF_019144085.1 Clostridium tyrobutyricum | reverse complement strand
TTTATTGGGAGGTAAATAAATGGATTTTACATTGACGAGAGAGCAAGAATTTGTAAAACAAATGGTAAGGGAATTTACAGAAAACGAAGTTAAGCCTCTAGCGGCAGAGATAGACGAAACTGAAAGATTTCCTATAGAAACTGTAGAAAAAATGGGCAAATATGGAATGATGGGTATACCTTTTCCAGTAAAATATGGTGGAGCAGGCGGAGATACGCTATCCTATATATTAGCAGTAGAAGAACTTTCAAAGGCTTGCGGAACAACAGGTGTTATACTTTCAGCTCATACATCACTTTGTGCATCACTTCTTGAACAATTTGGAACGGAAGAGCAAAAACAAAAATATCTAGTACCACTTGCAAAGGGAGAAAAACTTGGAGCATTTGGATTAACTGAACCTAATGCTGGTACTGATGCTTCAGGACAACAAAGCTTGGCTGTACTAGAAGGAGATCATTATATATTAAATGGTCAAAAAATATTCATAACAAATGGTGGAGCAGCAGATATATTTGTAGTATTTGCAATGACTGATAGAAGCAAGGGTACAAGAGGAATATCAGCATTTATACTTGAAAAGG
>NZ_JAHHUY010000090.1:0-606 GCF_019144085.1 Clostridium tyrobutyricum | reverse complement strand
TTTTTTAATTATGCTCATGTCTAGGTTACTATGTATTTGTTAATATACTATGTTATTTATATTTCCAATTTATTAACAAATATTTACATTATTGTTACCTAATAAAATACATACTATTTATTTTATTAGGTATATTTTTATTAATTTATATAAATAATTAAACAAGGAAAAAGCTCATAAAAACTATGAGCTTTTTCCACCTCTAAACACTAAGTGTTTAGGACACATATATTCATTTATTCTACTATTTACCAAATTAACTGATTTAAATTAATTTTGTTAGTTTACAGATAAGTACCTTAGGTGATAGATACCCATCTGTAAATTCAGTGCTGAAACTTTATTTATGATTTATATAGGGCAATTACTTTTAATAATATTATATTACTATTTTATTAAAAAATCAACTTATTATTGATAATTTTATATTATTTATTGCTATTTATTATTAAATGGGTTGTGAAAATGTTTTTATTATATTCTTTTAGGCATTCAAGTATATTAAATACTGATTTTAAATTAGATAATAGCGAAAATAAGCACCAGTTTTCACCAGTACTTATTTTGCTATCATAATAGGGGAACTATTATTTAAATTTATTTTGC
>NZ_JAHHUY010000008.1:0-114331 GCF_019144085.1 Clostridium tyrobutyricum | reverse complement strand
CAGGGTAGGTAGTTGCCAGGTAATTTTTAAACGCTAAACATAATTGTTTAGCGTTTTTTATTATTCTTAATTATTAAATTACACTTTTGAGAACTTTACCTATACTGTCATGTATTGCAATATTGGCTTTATAGTCATATTGTGTAGAAGACTTATTTATAAGTACAAGATATTTTCCTTTAAAATAGTCTACTAATCCAGCTGCTGGATATACTACAAGTGATGTTCCCCCTACTATTAAAACATCTGCATTTTTGATATATTGAACGGCACCGTTTAATATGTCCATGTCAAGCCCTTCTTCATACAGAACCACATCAGGCTTTACTAGCCCTCCACAATCATCACATTTGGGTATACTACTATTATTTAGTACATAGTCTAAATCAAAAAATTTTCCACACTTGGTGCAGTGATTTCTATGAATTGATCCGTGAAGTTCCAGTACATTTTTTGAACCAGCCATTTGATGTAAACCATCTATATTTTGAGTCACAATAGCTTTTAGTTTACCACGTTTTTCAAGTTCGGCCAAAGCATAATGTGCATTATTAGGTTTTGCATTTTTGTATACCATTTTAGCTCTGTAAAAATCAAAAAAATCCTCTGGATGAGATTTGAAGAAACTATGACTTAACATAACTTCAGGGGGATAGGAAAAATTATTTTTAGTTTTATATAATCCTGCTTCAGATCTGAAATCAGGTATATTAGATTCGGTAGAAACTCCAGCTCCCCCAAAGAATACGATATTATTACTTGAGTCTATAGCAGATCTTAGTTTTTCATAACTCATGTTGATCACCTCTTAGTCAATATTATAGCATAAGTGTGCTTATTTTATAGACATTACTTTACAATTGGTTCCAGTACATGGATTGTTTGGTTAATACAATCAATTTTTACATTAGCACCAATTGGAAGCGTTAATCTTGGATAAGAATGTCCACATTGAAAATTAACTATAGTAGGCTTATTAAAACTTAGAATTCTATCTTCTAACACTTCATCTAATGTTAGACTGCGATTGTAATTTGGAAGGGTGCAATTATGAAATTGTCCTAATATTATACCATTACATGCTTGAATTTTTCCACTAAGAATAAGCTGAGTTATCATTCTATCAATTTTATAAGGATCTTCACTTATATCCTCTATAAATAATATCTTGTTTTTAGTATCAATTTCATAAGGTGTACCAATAGTGCTTGATATTAGAGAAAGATTTCCACCAACTAAAATTCCATTAGCTGAAGTTCCGTTGAAGTAATTAGAATTTATAAAATAATTACAAGATTTTTCTTCGGAGTTTTTTATAGTGAAAGGTTTGTACCCATTAGTTAAAACATTTAAAAAACTTTCCAAAGTTATTTTATCTTGAAAATTTGAATTACACATGGGAGAATGAAAAGTTATAATACCACATTTCTGATATATATTATTTATTAATGTAGTTATATCACTAAAACCGGCAAATATTTTTGGATTATTTTTTATAATATTGAAATCTATAAAAGGAAGAATTCGCATAGTACCATAACCACCTCTTACACATAATATCATATCAACAGTATTATCCAAAAACATATCCATGAGGTCCTGAACTCTATCTTCATCTTTTCCAGCTAAATACCCCCATTTATCATATATATGTTTTCCCTCTTTTACATTGAAACCTAAATTTTTTAGAAACTCTATACTTTCCTGAATATCTTCAGATTTTAGAGGACCAGCTGGAGATACAAGTCCTATAGTACTATTTTTTACAAGTCTGTTACCTAACAAAATTATCACATCCTTAAAATAAGTCTTTTTTCTTTAAGAAAAGTACACATGCTATACATATTAAAGCTGTAACACCATATATATACCAAAAACCATGAGAATTTTTATATAGTGGAATACCCATAAGATTCATACCAAAAGAACCAAATATTATATTAGGTATTGCCATAACTATTGTTATTGAAGCTAGAAGTTTCATTACAATATTTAAATTATTTGATATAAGTGAACCAAAGGCATCCATAGTTCCATTTAGTATATTACTGTAGATATTAGTCATTTCTATAGCCTGCTTGTTTTCAATTATAACATCTTCAAGTATATCCTGATCTTCTGGATACTTCTTTAATAATTCTAATTTTAACATCTTTTCAAGAGTTATTTCATTAGCTTTTAATGAAGTAGAAAAATAGACTAATGACTTCTCAAGAGACAGAAGTTGAATAAATTCCTTATTTCTCATCGACTTATGAAGTTTTTGTTCTATGAGGACACTTTTTTTATCTATCTGTCGCAAATATAAAAGGTAATATACTGATATTCTATAAAGAATTTGTAAAATGAACCTTGAGCGTTTAAATGTATAAAAGGATTTAATTTTATTATTTATAAAGTCAGTTAATATTTTACTGTTCTTTAAACATATAGTTATTATAGTGGATTCTGTATGGATTATAGCCAAAGGATAGGAATCATACGTTAATGAGTTATCTTCCATTTCGGTAAAAGGTATATCCACTATAACCAATAAATTGTTATCCTCTATATCTATACGAGAGGTTTCTTCTTCATCTAGAGCTGATTTTAGAAATTCCATAGGTACTTCGGATTCGCTTGATACAATTTGTAATTCTTCTTCAGAAGGAGCAACAATATTTATCCAGCAACCATGCTGAATAGTATCAAGTGCTTCAAGAGTACGTGATTGATCTATGGTTTTATATATTGAAATCATTTAATTTCCTCCTATGTAAGTAATGTAATACATCTTATTATTAGGAACGATGTTTAAATTAGTTAAAATATTATTTTATAAATAAAAAATATCCTATTATATTATAGCTTATATAATAAACTTTTGAATATGCGATAAAAATAATTATTTATTATAATAAATTTATTTTGAAAGATGAATATACTGTTAGTGGAGATGAATTTACAAATAAATATATATAGAAAATGAAAACTAATCCCATGGATTAAATATTGTTACACTAAATAAAAAAATATAACAAACTTGAATATTATTTGTTTTGAAGTCAATAATCTTAATAAGATATTTTAATTAGGGGGATTTTTATGAATAAAAAACGTTGTATTATATGTGGCAGACCTTTAAATGATGGTATAATTATAGATAATAGAGGTATATGTAAATTATGTGAAGAAAGATTAATTAATGTTAAACATGATACTGACTTTTATAAATATTATAAAACATGTATAAAGAGATTTATAGTGCCTTTAATTATAAGAGAAGAGGAATGGAATTGTCAAAATTACCACTTTTAGAAGGTGTACTGGATTATATCAAAGAAAACAATATATCTTTTTGCATGCCCGGTCATAAAAATGGAAAAGGCTTTTTTAATACTTCCATAGGAAGAGAATTTTTGAAAAATATAGCTAGGTTTGATATTACAGAGGTAGATGGAGTAGATAATCTACATGATCAGAGTGGAATAATTTTAGAGGCAAGCAAAAAACTTTCTGAACTTTATTGTAGTGAAAAGTCATATTTTTTAGTTAACGGAAGTACTTCAGGTAATATGATTATGATATTTTCAAGTTTAAATGAAGGTGATAAAGTAATAGTTGAAAGAAATTGTCATAGATCTATTTTAAATGCCATGATTATGAGAAAAGCTGTTCCTATATATGTACAAAATGTTGTGGATACTAAAATAAATGCTCCTGGAACTTTGGATTTGGAGTATTTTTTAAGAACTATAGAGGCAAATAAGGATGCAAAAGCTGTAATTATTACCTATCCTAATTACTATGGAATATGTACCAATTTAAGATATATAATAAATATATCCAGAAAGTATAGTATGAAAGTATTAGTAGATTCAGCTCATGGTGCACATTTTGGCATATGTAATGATTTACCCGAAAATGCAGTAAAACTAGGTGCAGATATGGTGGTTATGAGTGCTCATAAGACATTACCAAGTTTTACTCAGACAGCATATCTTCATGTTAATAATAATTGCGATATTCATAAAGTGGATTTTTATTTCAATGTGTTTATAAGTACAAGCCCCTCATATCTCGCACTGTGTTCTATGGATTATGCAAGATTTTATCTTGCCACATATGGTAAAGACAAGTATGAAAAACTTATCTGTGAGCTTGATTATTACAAGAATAAAATAAATACAATAGATGGGATGAGAGTGCTGGATAAGCAGTATATCGATAATTTAGATTTTGCATGGGATATGGATTCAACAAGATATGTAATAAATTTAGATAAATGCTATAGCGGACATCTATTATTGAAATATTTAAGGAAAAATAAGATACAGTGTGAAATGAGTGATAGTTCCAATGTTGTATTAATTTTTTCTCCGTTTAATAACAGAAGTGAATTTGAAAAGTTATATCAAGTTTTAAATACTTGTAAATTGGAGAATTTAAGAACTGACAATATAAAGATCACAAATTATGAAATACCTAAAATGAAACTGCTGCCTTATGAAGTTATTTTTAAGAAAAGGAAATTTATAGATTTAAATTATTCCTTAGGAAAAGTTTGTGGAGACAGTGTGATACCATATCCACCTGGAATACCTATAATATGTGCAGGAGAGATTATAGATTTGAATACTTTAGAAACTATAAAATATTATAAACACAATAATATAGATTTGATAGGAATAAATGAAAATGATATACAAGTAGTATTAGATTAAAGCTTGGAGGACGAACATGAGAGGAAAGTTGATAGTCATAGAAAGCGGATCTGATGGAAGTGGTAAGGCTACCCAGTCCCAAAAATTATTTAATAAACTATATGACGAAAATTATAAAGTTAGAAAAATTGAATTCCCTAATTACAAGAGTAATTCATCCGCACTTGTTAAGATGTATTTAAATGGAGAGTTTGGTAGTAATCCCGAAGATGTAAATGCCTATGCAGCATCTACTTTTTATGCAGTAGACAGATTTGCATCATACAAAACTGAATGGGAGGAATTTTATAAAGACGGAGGTATTGTTATAGCAGATAGGTATACTACTTCAAATATGGTTCATCAGGCTTCTAAAATAAATGATGAGAAAAAAAGAGATGAATTTTTAGAGTGGATAAGTGATCTTGAGTATAATTTATATAAACTTCCAAAACCTGATTGTGTTATTTTTCTGGATATGCCGCCACAGTATAGTAATAAACTTATAGAGAATAGAATTAATAAGTTTACTGGAAATGAAAAAAAGGATATACATGAAAAAAATTATGAGTACTTAAAGAAATGTTATAATAATTCACTTTATATAGCCAATAGGGGAAATTGGAATAAAATAAAATGTATAGAAGACAATAAAATTAAAACTGTAGATGAAATACATGATATTATATATTCAATAGTAAAAAAAGAAGTGATTTCAGTATAAATTATGATAAAATCAAATTAGGTAATTATATGTAATTTGGAAAAATTCAACATATTAGATGACTAGTTATGTGAAATAATTATGTTGGGAGGAGATTTTTAATGAAATTGATTATAGCTATTGTTCAAGATGATGATACTGGTGATTTGATAGAAGGATTGACTGAAGATGGCTTTAGGGTGACTAAGCTTGCTACCACTGGAGGATTTCTAAAATCTGGAAATACTACTTTAATGATAGGAGTAGAAGACAAGGATGTAGATAAAGTAATAGGAGATATAGAAGAAGTTTGTAAAACTAGAAATCAAATTATAACAACACCTTCAAGTGTTGCTGGTACTACAGGAATCTATATGCCTTATCCTGTGGAGATAGAAGTTGGTGGAGCAACAGTGTTTGTTGTAAATGTGGATAAATTTATAAAAGTTTAGTGGGAGGAATCTTTGGTTGAATTTCGATGAAATAATAGGAAACTATAAAATAAAAGATCAAATAGTTAAATCAATAAAAATAAAAGATTTTTCTCATGCACACATTATTGTAGGAGAGGATGGAATAGGCAAAAGTATTATTGCCCGGGAAACAGCTGCTTATATACTTGGTAAAAATAGTGATAATCAATGTGTAGATATTGTTGAATGTAGGATAACTGGCAATAAAAAATCTATTGGTATAGATGAGATCAAGGTAATAATAGAAGAAGTTAATAAGAAACCTTATGAAGGAGATAAAAAAGTAATTATAATTTACAGTGCGGATAAAATTACTGAAGTAGCACAAAATGCTCTTTTAAAAACTATAGAAGAACCACCAAATGGGATATATTTAATTTTATTATGTGAAAAATTAGATAGTATTTTAGATACTATTCAATCAAGATGTGAGACATATAAATTGAACAGATTGAAAGATGAAGATATAGTACTATTTTTAAATAGGAATTTTCCTAATTTACCTGAAGAAGAACGAAAATCAGTTATAGCTTTTAGCGATGGAATACCTGGAAGAGCTGAAAGATTTATAAAAGATTCTTCATTCCATGAAATAAGGGATGTAACTGCACAGATTTTATTGGAATTACAGGAAGAAGGTATAGAATTTATATCGAAATACTCTTTATTTTTATTTAAACATAAAGATGAATGGCAGGAGATACTTACATGTATATTGTCTTATATAAGAGATGCTCTTATATATAAAGAAACTGGAAACAAAAATTTTCTTATAAATAATGATAAGTTCAATGATATAAAGAATATGTGCGAAATATTCTCATTTAATAAGTTCAATGGTATCATTAATATTATAAAAAGAACAAGGATGAAGCTAGAGGATAATGTAAGTCCAAGTCTGGTTTTTGACTCTATGTTGGTAAACATGCAGGAGGTATGATATGGTAACAGTTATAGGAGTACGTTTTAAGAAAGCTGGTAAGATATATTATTTTTCACCAGATGATTTAGATATAAAAAAAGATACTTATGTTATAGTAGAGACAGCTAGAGGCATAGAATTTGGAGAATGTGTTGTAGAACCTAAACAGATAGAAGAAGATGATATTGTATCTCCATTGAAAAACGTATTAAGAATTGCCTCAGAAGAAGATATAAAAAAACATAATGAAAATAAGGCTAAGGAAAAGGAAGCTTTTTCTATATGTATAGATAAAATAGAGCAGCATGATTTAAAAATGAAACTTATAGATGTAGAGTATACTTTCGACAATAATAAGGTGATTTTTTACTTTACTGCAGATGGAAGAGTTGATTTTAGAGAACTTGTAAAAGACCTTGCATCTATATTTAGAACAAGAATAGAGCTTAGACAAATAGGAGTTAGAGATGAAGCTAAAATGATAGGTGGTCTTGGCCCTTGTGGAAGGGTTATGTGTTGTTCTACATTTTTAGGAGATTTTGCACCTGTATCAATAAAGATGGCCAAGGAACAAAATCTATCACTTAATCCTACAAAAATTTCAGGTATATGTGGTAGACTTATGTGTTGCTTAAATTATGAACAAAATACTTATGAAGATATAAGAAGAATACTTCCTAAAGTCCAATCCATTGTAGATACACCTTATGGAAAAGGTGAAGTTTTAAGCAATTCTGTAGTAGAAGAAAGTATTAAGGTAAAGATAAAAAGTAAAGATGGGGAGGACATGATAGAAAAAGTTTCAATTAAAGATGTAAAGCTTATTTCAGGTAGTTATGAAGGTAATATCAATGAAGATGAAATTAATAAAAAAGATGTTGAAATTAATGATATACAAGATAAAGATTCAGTAGATAAACTTTTTAAAGAATAATTAGGAGGATATTACTGTATGGAGTCAATATTTAAAATTTCAAATATGCGCACATTAGAAGATATAAATAATATAAGAAAAGCCGTTTCAAATAATGAAGGGGTAGTGGCTTGTCAGATAAATTCTGACAAGAAGGAATTAAGTGTAGTATATGATAATTACTTTATAAACAAGGATCTATTTATTCAAATACTTGAAGATTTGGGATATACATTGTTATAAATTTACCTTTTAAAATTTATATAATTATGATAAAATATCATCGAAGGATGATTTAAAATAAAATTTTTATGAGGGAGGGGTTTTAGAGATGGCATATAAAATTACTGATGCCTGTGTTAGCTGTGGAGCTTGTGCTTCAGAGTGCCCAGTTGAGGCAATAAGTCAGGGAGATGCTCAGTTTGTTATAGATGAGAATACTTGTATTGATTGTGGAAATTGTGCTAATGTCTGTCCAGTAGGAGCACCAGTTCAACAAGACTAGTTAAATCAAAAAGGTTGCCAAAACGGCGGCCTTTTTAATTTATAAAAAAACATGTTAAGTATTAAAGAGTATAAAAATTTACACGATTAATTAAATATATAGTTATAACAAGTCTAACTTAAAGTAAAATTAATTAATTATGGAGGAAAAGAATGGATATATCTGTTTTTATATTTTTAATTTTTGGACTACTATCGATAGTAGTTGGATATGTAATTGAAGGCGGACAAGCAGGAGCACTTATGGGACCTACAGCAGCTATGATAGTATTTGGTGGCACAATAGGAGCAGTAGGATTATCATTTCCCCCAGATATATTAAAGAGAATTCCAAAGATGATTAAAGTAATTATTAGCCCTAGAAAAAGTGATTTACCAGCTTTAATTTCATATTTTAAGGATGTATCATTTAAGACTAGAAAAAATGGATTATTGAGTTTGGAGAGTGAAGTATCAAATGATCCTAATTTAGATTCATTTATAAAAAAAGGTCTGCAACTTGTGGTTGATGGAGTAGATCCACAGGCTGTAAGAGATATATTGGAATTAGAACTTGAATCTACATCTGAAAGACATACTCAGGGATCCAATATATTTGAAAGTGCAGGAGGATATGGACCTACTATGGGTATTATAGGTACAGTTATGGGGTTAGTTCATGTTTTGGGAAACTTGGAAGATACATCTACATTAGGTTCTAAAATAGCTACTGCATTTTTAGCTACATTATATGGTATAGGGTCTGCTAATCTTTTATGGTTGCCAATAGCCACTAGATTAAAACAGGCAGATGAAAAAGAATATAAAGAAAAAACACTTATAATTGAAGCAATACTTTACATCCAGGAAGGTATAAATCCAAACACTATAGCAGAGAAACTAAAGAGTTTCTTAAGTAATGATGAATTGTTAAAATATAAACAAATGGATGGGAAGGCTGATGTATGAAGAAAAAGAAGAAAGGTAAAGAGCCAGATGGTATGAGATGGATGCTTACTTATTCTGATTTAATAACTTTGCTTATGATATTTTTTATTGTAATGTATTCAATGAGTCAGGTTGACCAAAACAAATACAAACAACTTTCTCAGTCATTAAAAGTAGCCATGGGAGGTGGAAAAACTATAATAGGAACTGATAATACACCTAGTGTTAAGGACAATGTCAATCAGATAGATATACCTGAAAGAGACAATGGTCAAACCACATCTCAGACTGAACAGCAAAAATTTCAAAACTTAAAAAAAGAAGTAGATCAATATTTAAGCAAAAATGGTATGAGTAAAAGTGTAAGTACTGCAGTAGATCAAAGAGGACTAGTTGTTAGTATAAATGATACATTGTTTTTTGATACAGGTAAAGCCGATATAAAGCCAAATATCAAGAATAAACTAATAGGAATAGGGAAGATAGTAAATCAACTTGGAAGTTCAATAAGAATAGAGGGACATACAGATAATGTTCCTATTAGTAATGGTATATATAAATCCAATTGGCAATTGTCAAGTGTTAGAGCGGCTAATGTTACTCAATTTTTACAAGATAAAGTTGGGATTAGTCCAGAAAAACTTACATCTGTAGGATATGGACAATACAGAGCTATTACAGATAATTCAACGGATGTTAATAAAGCCAAAAACAGACGTGTAGATATAATTATAGAAAACAGTAAATTTAATGGTATTGACAGCAATACAGCAAACTCTCAAAATAATAAAAAATAATAGAGTATATAATATTTGACCCTTTTCTTAATTTAAATTAATATATAGATATTAATTTAAATTATTGAAACGAGGGTATTTTTTTGAAATTAAAATTATTAAAAAACGATGAGACACTTGATGATTTACAACTTAACGGTATATGTATAATACAAAAAAGAGAAGCTTTCAGATTTGGAGTGGATGCAGTACTACTTGCTAATTTTGCAAAAGTAAAATCAAAGATGAAAGTAATAGATTTATGTAGTGGAACTGGAATAATTCCATTTATATTAGCAGGAAAGACAAATGCGGAGCACATAACTGGTATCGAAATACAAAAAGATATGGTTGATATGGCAAAACGATCTGCTTGTTTTAATAATATGGAGCAAAGACTTGAATTCATACATAAAGATCTGTCAGACTTAAATTTTATGAATAGTTTGTCTAAAGTAGATGTAGTTACTGTAAACCCACCATATAAATTAAAAAATTCGGGTATTGTAAGTAAAGACGATAAGAATGCTATAGCACGACATGAAATATGCTGTACTTTGGAAGATGTAATAAAAGCTGCAACCAGTGTATTAAAAGATAATGGAAAGTTTTATATGATTCACAGACCGGAGCGTATTGTAGATATAATGTGTATTATGAGAAAATATTCAATAGAGCCTAAACTTATGAGAATGGTTCAACCAACTATTAATAAAGCTCCCAATATGGTTTTAATAGAAGGTCAGAAAAATGGGGGAAAATTTCTAAAGTGGGAAGCTCCTCTTGCAATTCATAGGGAAAATGGTGATTATACTGAAGAAATAAATATTATATATGGAAGAAATGGGAGTGATAAAAATGGCAATAGGTAAACTCTTTTTGGTTCCTACGCCTATAGGAAATTTACAGGATATAACACTGAGGGCATTAGACGTATTAAAAACAGTTGATATAATAGCAGCGGAAGATACTAGACAGACTCTAAAGCTTTTAAATCATTTTGAGATAAAAAAGGCTCTTGTAAGTTATCATAAATTTAATGAAAATGATAAAAGCTCTGTATTGATAAACAAAATTAGAGAAGGAAAAAACATAGCAATTGTAAGTGATGCAGGAACACCTGGAATTTCTGATCCAGGAAGTGTTATAGCAAAAAAATGTATAGAAGAAGGAATTCACTTTGAGGTTCTTACTGGAGCTACAGCTGTAACTACGGCACTTGTCTATTCAGGACTGGATAGCAGTCATTTTACTTTTAGAGGGTTTTTACCAAGACAAAATAAAGATAAAATAAAGATAATAGAAGAACTAAAGGATAGAACGGATACTTTGATTTTTTATGAGTCACCACATAGATTAAAAGATACATTGTCATTTTTAAAGAATAATCTGGGAAACAGAAAAATAGCCGTATGTAGAGAACTTACAAAAATCCATGAAGAAATATTAAGATTTACTATTGAAGAAGCCTTATTGTATTATAGAGATCAAAATATAAAGGGTGAAATAGTATTAGTAGTTAGTGGAAAGTCTGAAGAAGAAGTCATAGAAGAAAGGAAGAAAGCTTGGGATAATATAAGTATCACAGATCATATAAAAAGTTATATGGATGGAGGACTAGATAAAAAAGAAGCGGTGAAAAAAGTGGCTAAAGATAGAAACATATCTAAATCTGACATTTATAAACATTCTATAGGGTTATAGTATTTTTATAACCTTTTTAATTTAAATATTGACTTATTGTCAAAACCGATCTAAGAAAAGTTTTAGATTATTAATAAAAACATATATAATTTCGGATTATAATATTTTAAAAAAATATATTGCAAAAGTTGTGATATTGTTAATTTTATTGTATAATAATAAACATGAGTTTAAATTGATAATAAATCGTCAGCTTGTATCTTTAATTTAATTGTGCATGACAATATATATAGCGGTACATTTTCGATCTTTTAATACATCAAATCTAAATTATTAGCATTTCAGTTAGAATTTATCTATCTTATTATTATTAAGTAGATTTAATTTTACAGCAATTTGCAGCATTTGCTAATAGTATTATTAAAATTTTTAGTATTGTCAGTAACATTTGTTAAAGAGTAGTTAATAGGGGGGGTACAGAATTTTGAATAGAAAAACTATATCTGTTGCTATTGCATTAACATTAGCATTGTCAACAGGTGGAAGTGTTTTGGCTGCACCAAGTAGTACAAGCTCTGTAGATCAAGTCAAACAACAACAGCAGGAATTGCAAATCAAGGTTGAAAAATTAGACAATCAGATATCTCAAGTATTAGATAAAATTAACAATAATAAAAATGACATTAAAGCTATAGCTAACAATATAGATCAAAATAAGCAAAATCTAAAAAATGCAGAAGATAGTATAAATACTCAACAACAGTTATTTAATAAAAGAGCAAGGGCAATGTACATAAATGGCGTAGATAGTTACCTTGGTGTTATATTAAATTCAAGCAGTATAAATGATTTTATGTCGAGAGTAGATACAGTAAAAAGAGTAATGGCTTCGGATAAAGATGTAATAAGTGATTTAAAGGATAAAAAGCAGCAATTGGCACAGGAAAAAGAAAAATTAAATAGTGAAAGCAATAAACTTATTGCTTTAAAGACTGATAATGAGAATAAATTAGCCAAGCTTAACAGTGATAAGTCTACACAGACTAAATTAATAGCAGATTTAGACAAAAAAGAAAAAGTTCTCGAGGCAGCAGCAGCAAATGCTGAAAGTAAAAGAGTAGTAGCTGTAGCAGCAGTTAATGTACAGAAAGTTAGGGAAGCGGCACCTAAAATTCAATCATCTTCATCAGGAAATTCTCAATCTATTTCAAGAGGTGGATCAGCAGCATCAGCTTCTTCAAGTGCAGTAGTAGCATATGCATCTAATTTTCTGGGAGTTCCTTATGTTTGGGGTGGAACTACTCCATCTGGATTTGATTGTTCAGGATTTGTTCAATATGTATATGCTCACTTTGGAATTTCACTTCCAAGAGTTTCACAGGATCAACAAAATGTGGGCACTCCTGTATCTAGATCAGATCTTCAACCAGGAGATTTGGTATTCTTCGGATCACCTGCATATCATGTAGGAATATATGTAGGAAATGGTTCATACATAAATGCCCCTAAAACTGGTGATGTAGTTAAAATAGCTCCAGTAGACAGATCAGATTTTAGTGGTGGCAGAAGAGTTAACTAATGTTTTTTCTAAGGATACATAGTAATAAGACTATGTATCTTTTATTTTTTATTCTATTATATACTAATATGAATATTTGAATTAAATTATTCCAATAAAAAATAGACCATTTAAAATAGTCTATTTTTACAGAAGAATTATCTTCCTTCTTTTAATTCATTTAAACAATTCTTGCATATATTTTTTCCTTTGTAATTTACAACATCTCTTGCATCACCACAGAAAATACATGCTGGTTGATATTTCTTTAATATGATTTGTTCACCATCTACGTATATTTCTAAAGCATCCTTTTCAGCAATGTCTAAAGTCCTTCTTAATTCTATAGGAATTACAATTCTTCCTAACTCGTCCACTCTTCTTACAACACCTGTTGATTTCATTTGTTTTCCTCCTTAAGTTCCATAATTCGACATGAATATAATTAAATAGTAGCAAAAATTACATTAAAAGTCAATACATTTTCAAAAAATATTTACATATTTCTTATTAAATTCCATTGGAGTGCTAATATAACACCTATAAATATAAAGTGTATATAACTTATAAACCTAGTTATATGAAGCGTTTTAAAAGATTATAGTTCTAAATAATTAATAGAAAAAAATATTAAAATTTTATTTATAATAAAATAGTTATTATATGGTTAATAAGAAATATATGTCGAAAATATTGTGTGATAGAGAATAATTTAGTTATCATATAAAAGTAATTTTATATAGGAATAAATTACTTTTATATGATAGAATAGTACTTAGAGTAGGTGATATATATGGATTATGTAAAACAATTTATTAAAAATTTGGATCCAATATTAAATGAAATTGGTGGAAATGTTTATTTGGTTGGAGGATATATAAGAGATAAATTAATAAGTTATAGAAATAAACCAAAGGATGCAGATTTTATATATGATGGAAATATAGAAAAGTTGATAAAAAGGCTTGAAAAATTGGAATATAAATTTTTCCCGATAAAAAAATCAGCAGGAATATATAGATGTTTGTTAGATGAAAATATTATAGATATTTCTGAAATTAAGGGGAATTCTATTGAGGAAGATTTAAGTAAAAGGGATTTCACGATAAATGCCATAGCGATGAAAGTATTACAAAACAAAATAATAGATCCCTTTTATGGAAGAAGAGCTATTAAAAATAAAATAATTAAATCGGTATCTCAAGAGAGCTTTGATAATGATCCTATAAGAATTTTAAGAGGAATAAGGATGTATTTGACCTTGGGAATGCATTTTAACAAGGAGACAGAGGATATGCTTGTTAAAGAAGCATATAAGATTGTTAAGTCACCAAAGGAACGGGTTTTTTCTGAATTGATGACTATGATAGAAAATGATACAGAAGGAAAAGTTTTTGAGTTATTGGATACTTTTTCTGTACTTAAGTATTTAATACCATATACAGAAGAGTTAAAAACTATTGGAAGATGCAAATATCATGTAGAAGATGTTTTTACCCACAGTAATTTAACTTATAAGGTTTTTAAGGATATCATAAAGGAAAGAATAAATATAAAAGGTATTGATTTAATTGAATTTAGCAGCAAAATTGGAGAGTTTAGTACTAGAGAGTATATTGGACTAGTTTGTTTCTTACATGATATAGGAAAGTACAAAGCTTATATAAAAAATAGAGATGGAAATATAAGTTTTTTCGGACATGAAGAAATTGGAGCACAAATATGTAAAACAATATGTGAAAATTTAAAATTTCCTCAAAAAGCATCTAAGCTTGTAGAAGATAGTGTAGGAGCTCATATGTATCCACTTAAATATTTTAAAGATACTGATGAGAATAAAAGAAAAAGTTATTATAAATTTTTCTCTAGATATAATAAGCTTTCGAAAGCTATACTTATAGTTTCATTTTGTGATAATTATGCTACTAGGATGCTCTTAGATAAAGAAAATGAAAAAGAAAAATATAAAAGTTTTGTTGAAGATATGCTTTATGAATATAAGATATATGATGAAATAAAAAATAATAAAATTATAGATGGAAATTATATTTCAGATATTCTTGGGGAAACAGGTTCTATTGTTGGCGATGTTATAAAAAACGTTGATGAGCTCAGATATTTGAAAAAGATAAATACAAAAGATCAAGCTATAGAATATGTGAAAAAAATAAAGTTGGCTAAATTATAATATATGTTTAGTTATTGACAAACAAACTTATCAACACTGTGGATAAGTTTGTTTGAATTTATGTCTAAATTAATAGTATCAATGTATAAAGTTATACACAGAAAATGTGTATAACTTTATATGTATTGTGGATAAGTTTATAAAATTACTTATTTATCGATAGTTTGAAATGTAGAGACTATAAAATCAAATTCATCAGAATCAGTTATTTCACTATAATTATCTTCTGATATTCCAGGATAATAATATAATATAAATTTTTCTTTTGTAAGAACATCTTGTATTATTATATATTTTTTATCATTTTCTACATTTTGCAGAGTTGCCAAGGTAGTATATTTGCTGTCTTGATTGGTTTTATTATTTGTAAGCGTTAAATTGAAATTATAGTGTCTTGTGGCATTTATCTTTTTTCTATCACAATAGTTAATATATGAATTACTTTTACAGCCAAGACAACTGTCGAATTTACAATCTGTTGTACAATTGAGGCATTGACAAGTACTGCAATTTTTTAGTTGCTCAATTGATTCTAAATTATCTTCTTTATAGGCATTTAAAAGATAGATATATTTGTCACTTTTGAATTTATTAAAAAAGCTGCTGTGCTTAATTTCTGATTCAGTAGATTCAAGGAGCTCCATATACTTTTTTAATATATCAAGTTTTACTACATATTTTCTTCTAGATAAAATATTGTTATCTAAAAAAGGAGAGATATTATCTATTGCATAGCTTATATCTACAAATATTTTTCCATAATGAGTTTTTTCATGATTTATAAATTCATCAACTTTACTCATTGTTTTCACCTCATTAAAGTTTAACAGTCTATTGGTTATTATCTTTATACTTTTTAAGTTCTTCATCTAAGTTGACGTCATCTAATTTCTCAAATTCCTTATCTAATGAATTATCTTCTTTTAAATCTTCAATCCCCTTGGACAAAGCTTCTTTTTGTTGAATTTTTCTTTCAACATCATCTAAGTTTATCCTGTTGCTTCCATCATCTACATTTGCAAGAATTTCATTTACCTTTTTACTTGCTTCCGCATTGTTATATCTTGCAGCAGCTTCATCTCTATAATTTCTAGTTTTTTGAATTTCATCTTCTAGTTCTTTTAACTTTATTTTTATAGCTTCAGCTTTAGAATGTGCGTCTTTATAGCTTGTCTCTAAAGATGCATAAGTTTTATCTGCTGTTATTTTTCTCTCCAATGCTTTTTTTGCTAATTTCTCATTACCTTTATTTAATGCTAGTTTAACTTTACTGTCAAATTCTTCGGAAGTTCTTTTGGAATCCTCCATTTTCTTTTTTATTTCATGAACATTGCCTAGTATTTGAGCGGATGATAATTTTGCTTTGTTTAAGCTATCCTCCATGTCACGTAATTTTTGGTCCAAAAGTTCTATAGGATTTTCAACCTCATCTAATTTATTGTTTATCTTAGCTCTGAAGATATTTGATACTCTTTTAAAAACACTCATTTAAGTAACCTCCTAGATTATTTTTTTCTAAATTTATTTATTCTATTAATAACAAATAGTAGTATTAATATTACTACTATAAATTTAACAAAACCCCAGAAAAATCGTGATAAAAGACTAGATTGTCCATAATTGCTGCCTGAGCTGTAATTATGTCCCCAAGGAATTGGAATGGGTATAGGTAAAAATGATCTTCTATTAGTTCCATTATTATAACTTTGTGTCGATGAAGAATTATTAGCTTTTTTATTATAGGATTTTGAATCAGATTTTGTAGAATTTGAAAAACTTCCTGACTTAAAATCTCCACTACTAGTAGAAGAATTCTTATTGCTTTTATAATCCGATTTAGGTTTTGAGAAACTTCCTGATTTAAAGCTTCCACCCTGAGATTTTGAACTATGGGAAGAACTTCTTGAGGAAGAATGTGATGAAAAGCTTCCAGATTTAAAACTTATTAGAGTTGGGGATTTAGCATATGCAGTATTACCCTTATTATGTAAAAAACCTGGTAAAATAGTATTTATTAATAAAAATAAAAAAACAAGAAATATAGCTATATAAGATTTCTTTTTAAATATTTTGGACACCTCCAATAAAATGCTTGTTTTTTTATTAATATAGTACCATAATAATGTTAACTTATCATTATGAATATAAGTTATGATTATATAATACAGTATAATATACCATGTTACAAGTACTATATTATCCGATTTTGAAATAATATGAACTATTTAGCCAACATTTCATTATAAATCTAATTATGTATTGCAATAACACGGAATTTCTAATATATAGATGATTAAATCCTAAAGATACTTACCTTGTAAAGCGTTTATAAATAACTTATAATGATATTATAAGTTATCATTGGAGGGATCAAAATTGAAAAAAAGTGAATTTGATATGGAATACGTAAAAAATACTGCTGAAGAAATATCTAAAAATACAATTATACCATATGAAGATTTACCAAGATATGATTTATTCCTATCTCAGGTAATAGATTATTTAAATGATAAATTTTCAGGAGAAAAATATACAAACAACATAGTACAAAATTATGTTAAAAATGAAGTAATATCAAAACCTGTAAATGGTAAAAAAAGAGGATATACTAAAGATCATTTAGCTCAACTTGTATTATTAAGTTATATGAGACCTATATTATCTACCGAGGAAATTAAGAAAGTATTCAGATTAGCCTTTAATGAGATAAATGATGGTGAAGATGATATAATATCATGGGAAAAGGCATATAAAGTATTTTCTTATATACAAAAAGATAGTTTTAAAAAGATTATTGCAAAGGATTTATTTGATAAGGAAAGATTAAATAATATGATTAAAGACATGAATTTGAAATCCAGTGAAGAAGAGGAAAGAATAGTATTGTTTTTTTCAGTCATGTCTTTAATCTGTCAAGCAAGTTCAATAAAAAATTTAGTACACAGTATAGTAAATAACTATGAAAAAGAAATTTAAAACGTTATTCAATATTCTTATTTAAAAGGCATATGCTTTTAGATGCTATGCCTTCTTTTTTACCCGTAAATCCAAGACCCTCCTCAGTAGTTGCTTTTATACTTATTAAGTTAACATCAAGATTCAATGTTTTGGCTATACAATTTCTCATTTTATCTATATAAGGAGAAATTTTTGGTTCCTGAGCAATTATTATAGAATCTATATTGCCTATAGTATACCTGTTGTTAATTATTAAATTATTTACATAATATAATAATTTTATGCTGGATATATTTTTATACTTTAAGTCGGTATCAGGAAAGTGTTTTCCTATATCACCTAAAGCCAATGCTCCAAGCATACTGTCCATTATTGCATGTGTGAGTACATCTGCATCTGAATGTCCTAAAAGACCTTTTGGATAAGGTATAGTTATACCTCCTAGTATTAGCGGTCTATCATCTACTAATTTATGCACATCGTAACCTATTCCAATTCTCATATTTATCCTCCATAATATGTAAAAATTTATTCCTATAAAATAAAAAGGTGCTTTAAAATGCACCTTGAATTACTATCAAGAGATATATTTTGAATAATTTATTACTTTTTTATTAGATATACTTTTGTTTGAAGAATTTTCTCTTGTAGGGCTAAATATATTATTAAACAAGTTTTTCAAAAAAGTGACAAGATTAAATTTTCCATGTTTCTTCTTTCTTACTTTTGAAAAATCAATTGTGATAACGTTATCTTTCATAATAGCTCCCACCTTCCTTAAATTGTATCTAATTAAATGATATCATATTTTGATATCATTGTTAATAAAATAGTAAGAAATATTTGACTTGAAATGTATTAACATGATAAATTTTAAACACAATATTTATTTAATAAATACCATATAAAAATAATTCAGCATTTTAAGAGGTGTAATTCCTAAGTTCTGATTTCAGAGACTTAGGAATTTATTATAAAATAAATATTGTGCATAAGGATAAAAAGGTAAAATAATGTGTTTTAAGAAATAGTACTTTTGAGCTAGGCAGTTTCATTCGGGTAATATATTATATGAAGAATATTATTAATTTGTTACTGCATATATTTAAATTTTAATAAATCTTAAGATAAGCTATAAAAAAGTTATGCACAAGTTATACACAAATCTGTGGATAATGTTGATATATATTAATAAAAAAATTATTAAAAAATATTTTATTTACTGAAAATTATAATAATAACTGGTATTGAACAACTTATAAACAAGCAATCTGTGGATAATGTGCATAAAATTATAAATTAGGTTGTTTTTATATTAAAATAATAAAAAATTATAAATATATAATTTGTGGATAATGTTTATAACTTACATATAGACATAGTTATACAGAGTATTTAAAAATTTTGTTGATAAATATGATTGTTATTAGCATTATATATTATTATAATAGGTATGTAACTATTAAATTTAGTATATATGTTATTTTATGTATATTTATCATATTAATCCAAATAATATTTTATAAAAACTATGTAGAGAGAAGTGAATACATGAACAAAAGAGGATTGAAAACAATAATAGCATGTATAATAATTGCTGCAGGTTTAGTTGGCGTTTGTAATATTTTAAAACTTGATTTTTTGCAGGATATAAAATCAGGTTTAACCATAAATCATAAAAATAATGTTAATAAATCAGTAAAGGTAGTAGATTCTAATGATTATAAAATTCCTAAAGCGAGAGAGTTTACAGGAGATGTAATATATAATAACAGTTCAGTACCTGTATTAATGTTCCATTCCATAGATTATGAAAAAGGTAATGAATTGAGAATTCCAAAGGATGTATTTAGAGAAAAAATGAAATTTTTAAAAGATAGTGGATATACTACATTGACTTTAACTGAGTTTTATAAATTTATTGAGGAAAATAAACCTGTTCCTAAAAAATCCGTACTTATAACGTTTGATGATGGATATGAAGATAACTACGTAAATGCGTATCCTGTTTTAAAGGAATTTGGATTTCATGCTACTATATTTGTCATAACTAGTACGGTAGATAAAGATAGTTCCTACTTAACCTCAAAGCAGTTGAGGGAAATGAATGAAAATGGTATAGATATTGAAAGCCATACTGTAAATCATGATGATTTAGATAAATTAAGTTATGAAAAGCAACTTGAGACTTTAAGAAATTCAAAAGAGTTTTTAGAAAATATATTAAATAAAAAAATAGATTATATAGCATATCCATTTGGGCACTTTAATCAAAATACCATTAAGGCTGCTCAAGTGTCAGGATATAAAATGGCATTTAGTACAGAAAGTGGCTGGGGAAACAAGTCTCAGGGAATATACAAATTGCATAGAGTTTATATGAGTGCCAATCATAGTATGAATGAGTTCATGATAAGGTTAAAAGATCCTGAATACGATATGCACAAATAATAAAGAAAATAGTATTCAATAAATAACATGGGGGGAAATATTTTGAATAAAAGGTTAAGAACATTGATTTTGGTTGCAGCTATTTCTTTTACAAGTTTTCAATTTAAGATAACTGCAAGTGCTTATTCAGGCACTAAAAATAGTGTAGATGTTAACAAGGAGTGGTCTGTAAAATTTAACAAGACATTAGAATCAGATACGGTCAACAGCAGTAATATAATTGTTAAGGATGCAAGTGGCAATAGTATACCTGTAGCTATAACTTTATCTCAAGATAAATATACAGTGCTTATTAGTCCACAAACTTCAGGATATATACCTGGTGCTCAATATACTGTAAATGTAAGTAAAGGAGTTAAAGATTCAGCAGGTGTACCTTTAAGTGAGTCCGGTACGTTGAAGTTTACTCTTGTAAATAAGTATTCCGATGGTACAAATTATTCAGCATTACCTGCTATAACATCAAATGATTTTAAGTACACACCATTGCTAAATTCTCAAAATCAAGGTTTTATATTGAATTCCACAGCTGGTCAGAATGTTAAATATAGAATATTTGTAGCACAGGACAATCCATACAGTGATGGAGCATTCCAAGAAATAACTCAAAACTATGTATCTCCCGTAAATGGTGTAGTTACAGCAAATAAGAAATTGGCTTCTGGAACAAATGGACAAAAATATAAAGCAATTATATATGTAAGAAGAGCAGGGGTGTCTACTGGAGCTCATAGAGATATGAATACAGATTATGACAACTATTATGTAAATTATTTTAGATGCGTTGATAGTTCAAGTATTCCAAATGCTCAATATACCAATTATAGTACATCATTGAGTTATGGAGTAAACAAGCAATTGGCATGGGAAGGATATTCCAATGAGGGACCTTATTTTTCTAAAACTGCTAGTTTTACTAATTTAGCCTCTGCCAATCAGATAAAATACTATATGAATCCAAGTAACTTTCTTGATTCATATGGAAAATATCAATTTTTGAAGCTTAGTTATGAAGATGGTATAAGTGCAGATGATTTAAATAATTTTCTTGCAAACAAGGGTATTTTTAAAGGACATGGACAGGACTTTATAAATGCTGCTAAGGCAAATAATATAAGTGTAAGTTATTTAGTGTCTCATGCAATGCTTGAAACGGCACTTGGAACTTCATATCTTTCAAGCGGACAAGCAAAATACGATGGGCAAGTTGTTTATAACTTTTTTGGAATAGGGGCAGTAGATAGTGATCCAAATGGTGAAGGTTCCAAAAAGGCATACGAACAAGGATGGTTTACACCTCAACTTGCTATATCGGGTGGAGCTCAATGGCTTTCTAAAAGTTATATAAATAATGATGATTATAAACAGGATACTATCTACAAGATGAGATGGAATCCAGCAGATCCAGGTCAGCATCAGTATGCGACAGATATTTCCTGGTCATATAATCAGATATCAAATATAATTAATATGATAAATATGGCACCTTCATTATATCAAACGATGTATTTTGACATACCTAAATATGCACAATAAAATTTATTTTAGAAATATGTATATTTATAGTATAAATTGTATATTTTAAAATTAGAATGTATAATAATATTATTATACGATGCTTAATTGGAGTGAATAAAATTGCTTAAGTGGAAAGAACTTTATGATGAATGTATAAATTGTCATAAATGTGCTCTGGGAAATACAAGAATAAATATGGTTTTTGGAGATGGAAACTCCAAGGCTGATATTATATTTATAGGTGAAGCACCAGGAGCAGACGAGGATAGAACTGGTATTCCTTTTGTAGGCAGAGCAGGACAGTTACTGACAAAGTATTTAGAAGAATTAGATCTTTATAGAAATAAAGACTATTATATATGTAATATTTGCAAATGCAGACCTGAAAAAAATAGAACACCCTATGAAGATGAAGCAAAGGTATGTCTTCAATATGTAAGAAATCAAGTTGCACTTGTAAAACCTAAAATCATAGTATGCTTAGGTGCAACTGCCATGAGATATATATTGGGAACAGATTGGCGAATTACAAGGGATCGAGGCAAATGGATTGAAAGAAAGGGATTTTATATGACAACAACTTTTCATCCTTCTGCAATCCTTAGAGATCCAAATAAAAATCAATTATTTTTAGAAGATTTAAAAGCTATAAATAAAAAATATAGAGAAATTTCAGCATAAATATTGACAGACAAAAATATATAATTTATTATGTTACTGAAAAATGCAATGAAGGAAAGAGTAATAAATCAAAGGTTTAAGAGAGAGTCAGTGTCTGGTGGAAACTGATGGCATATTGATTTATGAATATGGATCTGGAGCATATTATCTGAAAATATATTAAGGTAGTCCGGATTTACAGACGTTATACTGTATAGTAATTTAAATTACTTAGTGAGATTTTTACTGTGAGGTAAAAATGAAATAGAGTGGTAAAGTGTTATTGTATACCTCTATATGGATATTGTTATATCTATATAGAGGCTTTTTATTGCCAGTATTATAAAAATAATCCATTAAACAAATGTAAAAGGAAGGGAAGTAATAGAAATGAATAAAAAAACTTATTATATTACAACACCAATTTATTATCCATCAGCTAAACTTCATATAGGAAATACCTATACTACTGTGGCCGCGGATGCATTAGCCAGATTTAAAAGATTAACAGGTTATGATGTCATGCTTTTAACTGGAACAGATGAACATGGGCAGAAAATTCAAAGACTGGCTGAGGCCAAAGGTATTACTCCAAAGGAATATGTAGATGAAATAGTAAGCGGAATAAAAGAACTTTGGGGAATGATGAATATAAGTTATGATAAATTTATAAGAACTACAGATGACTATCATGTAAATGCAGTACAGAAAATATTTAAGAAATTATATGATCAGGGAGATATATATAAAGGAAAATATGAAGGATGGTACTGTACACCATGTGAATCCTTTTGGACAGAAACACAATTAGTGGATGGCAAATGTCCTGACTGTGGAAGACCTGTGGAGAAGACAAAAGAAGAAGCATATTTTTTTAAAATGTCAAAATATGCTCCAAAACTTATAGAGTATATTGAGAATCATCCTGAATTTATACAGCCGGAGTCACGAAAAAATGAGATGTTGAATAACTTCTTAAAACCTGGTCTTCAGGACTTATGTGTATCAAGAACTTCATTCAACTGGGGTATACCTGTAACTTTTGATGAAAAACACGTAATATATGTTTGGATAGATGCTCTTGTGAACTATATAACTGCTCTTGGTTATGGAAGTGATAATACGGAAATGTTTGATAAATATTGGCCCGCAAATGTACACCTAGTTGGCAAGGATATATTGAGATTCCATACGATTTATTGGCCTATAATGCTTATGGCACTTGGACTTCCTTTACCTAAACAGGTGTTTGGACATGGATGGCTGCTGGTAAACGGCGGCAAGATGTCAAAATCTAAAGGTAATGTTGTAGATCCTGTTGTACTTGTAAATAATTTTGGAACAGATCCTGTAAGATACTATTTACTTAGAGAAATTCCATTTGGATCGGACGGACTATTCAATAATGAAATATTTATAAATAAAATAAATTCAGATTTGGCAAATGATCTTGGAAATCTTCTTTCAAGAACGTGCGCTATGATAGACAAATATTTTGATGGGATAATACCTGAAGCTTTGGAAAAAAATGATGCGGATGATAGCTTGAAAAACATAGCTCTTGAAGTTCCTCAAAAAGTAGAAGACAATATGAATGCACTTAGAATACCTGAAGCTTTGGATAGCATATGGGAGCTTGTAGGCAAATCCAATAAGTACATAGATGAAACTATGCCATGGATACTTGCTAAAGATGAATCCAAAAGAGGAAATCTGTCAACAGTACTTTATAATCTGGCAGAATCTTTAAGGATAATTTCAGTATGTATATCTTCATTTTTACCAGACACTAGCAAGAAAATAAATGATCAGTTGAATGTTGAAGCCATATCATGGAAAAGTTTGAATTCCTTTAATGGTACAAAGTCTGGCACTAAAATAAACAGAGGAGAAGCCATATTCCCAAGAATAGATGTTGATAAAAAGATAGAAGAACTCAACAAACTTAAGGAGCAGCAGGAAGCTAAAAACAATAAAAAGATGAAACCTATAAAGCAAGAGATAACTATAGATGATTTTGACAAATTGGATTTAAGAGTAGCAAAAGTAATTAATTGTGAAAATATAAAAGGAGCTAAAAAACTTCTTAAGTTTAAGGTTGACATTGGAGGAGAAGAAAGGCAGATTGTATCAGGTATAGCTAAATACTATAAGCCTGAAGATCTTGTAGGTAAATTCGTTGTAGTTGTGGCAAATTTAAAGTCTATTAAATTAAGAGGCGAGATTTCCCAGGGAATGATACTTTCAGCAGCATCAGACGATGAAAGCAAATTATTCACAGCTACCATATCTGGAGAATTGGAAACAGGAAGTATTGTAAAATAGAAAATAAACTGTCGGTATATAATTACCGGCAGTTTATTTTTGTATTATCTATAACATGGTTCCCAGAGTTCATTTTCTACTGCTTTTTTTGGATCTTCAATAGTATTTCGGTTTATGCCTTCCTTAACTGCTTGAGTTACTACAGCAGTTGCTACAAGTTTTGATGATTCTCTAAGCATTGATACCGGTGGAAGTATAGGTGCACCTAATTTTGACATGTCCTGGAGAGAAGCAATTCCATTTGCAGCAGCAGAGAGCATATCATCTGTGACTACTTTTGATTTTGCAACTATTATACCAAGCCCAAGACCTGGATAAAGAAGTGCATTATTAGCCTGACCTATTGTGTATGTAACCCCATTGTATTCCACTGGATCAGAAGGACTACCGGTAACTACTAGGGCTTTACCATCAGACCATTTTATAACATCTTCTGCAGTTGCTTCACATAGTTTTGTAGGATTTGAAATAGGCATGATGGCAGGTCTTTTTGTGGATTTTGACATACTTTTTACAACTTGTTCTGTAAAAGCACCATGAACACCTGAAGTTCCAATAAGTACTGTAGGTTTAACTGCATCTACTATTTCTGCCAGAGATTTTAATGGATTTTTAAATTCCCCACTTGGTCGAGCATATTTCTTTTGTCCATCTGTAAGACCGTCCATATCCTGAGTTAAAAGTCCCTGCCTATCTACGAGATAAAACTGTGCTTTGGCTTCATCTTCAGTCAATCCGTTTTTAACTTTTTCAAGAAATATTTGATCAGAGACACCAACACCTGCAGTACCCCCTCCAAATACCAATACTATATGATTTTTTACGGGAATTTTTGTAACTTTAGCTATAGCATTCATGGCAGATACCATCATTACTCCAGTTCCCTGGATATCGTCATTGAATGTACATATGTCTTTTCTATATTTTTCAAGAATTTTTCTTGCATTGCCCCGGCCAAAATCTTCCCAGTGTATGAGAACTTCTGGAAAAAGGTCAAGGGATATTTTAACAAATTGGTCTATAAAATCATCATATATCTTTCCTGTAATTCTATTATGTTTATTTCCTATGTATAGTGGATCATTTAGAAGTTTTTCATTGTTTGTACCTGCATCTATTACTACAGGAAGAACATTTTTAGGATTTATACCAGCGGCTACAGTATACACTGCCAATTTCCCTATTGATATGTCTACACCGTGTACTCCCCAGTCACCTATTCCAAGTACTCCTTCTCCATCTGTTACAACTATAAGCTTAATTTCATCAAGATTTTTTAAAGCGGCTTCAATAGAGTTTCTTATATTTCCTGGATTATCTACAGATAAGAATACAGCATCTTTTGGAGTATCAAAATTTTTTGAATAGTTTATTACTGCATCTCCTATAGTTGGAGTATAAATAATAGGGAGGAATTCTGTAACATGTTTTCCAACAATATAGTAGAAAAGAGTGCGATTTGTGTCATATAAATTCATTAGAAAAAGATGTTTTTCAAGGTTATCTTGAATGGATATAATCTTTTCATATATAATCTTTTCCTGTTCATCTATTGTCCTTACTGCATCGGGCAAAAAACCTACCAGATCATATTTTTCTCTTTCTTGGTGTGTAAAAGCAGTTCCTTTGTTAAAAAAAGGATTTCTCAATAGATCCTGTCCTGTTAAATTAGGCATTTATTAAACACTCCTTGTTGATATATTTTAATGGTTTTTCAACTTTTTATAACTTATAAATCCATATAATGAAGTATACTATACCTATAGCAAAAATTAAACTATATAAGGCATGTTAAAGATTGTAGTTATATGTACAATATAAAATAAAAGGAGGGAATTTAAAATGGATTTTGATATATTTGATGCTCATGCACATTATGATGATGAGCAATTTGATAAAGACAGGGAAATTATAATAGAAGAACTTGTAAAAAATAGAATTGTAGGAGTGTTGAATTGTGGTGCATCAATACAAGGATCAAGAGCTTCTGCAGAGCTTTCAAAAAAGCATGATATATTTTATGCGGCTGTAGGCATACATCCAGAGTACGCAGATAAATTTTCAGAGGATACAGTTACAGAACTCAAAAATTTATCTAAAATGTCTAAAGTTAGGGCTATTGGTGAAATAGGACTTGATTATTATTATAAAGAGAATCCACCTAGAGATATCCAAAAAAAAGTTTTTATAAGACAAATGAAACTTGCCAAAGAGTTGAATCTTCCAGTAATCATTCACGATAGGGAAGCTCATGGAGATACTCTTGAAATAATAAAGCAATTTAGCAGTGTTAAAGGGGAGATTCATTGTTTTTCTGGAAGTGTTGAATTTGCTAGAGAGTGCGTTAAACTTGGGTATTATATAGGCTTTACAGGAGTGGTAACTTTTAAAAATGCAAAGAAAGTAGTTGATGTGGCAAAAGAAGTTCCACTTGACAGAATTTTAGTTGAAACTGATTGTCCCTATATGGCACCGACTCCTTTTAGAGGTAATAGAAACAGATCTGAATACATAAAATTTATAATAGAAAAGATAGCTGAAATAAGACAAATAAGAGCAGAAGAATTGAGTAGTATAACAATTGCCAACAATAAAAAATTACTTGGAATAAAATCATGATATTTATCATATATATATAGTAATTTAGTTATAATATTTTTCATCTGAAAGTATTTTCTTTATAGGATTTATAAGGCTGTTAATAAAGTCAATTTGGAATCATAATAATATTTTATTAGTTTATGCATAGAATGCATTTAACAGCCTATTAGAGCGATTATTTGACATAAATCAAGCTTGCCGTTATAATATTGTGTATCGCTCTTACCCAGAGGAGGTATTTTTTATGGTGGGAAAGTTAAGGACATACGTAAACAAATATTTTTCCAATGGTCCTAAGACATCAGCAGTTATTATAGCGGTTTTAGTTATAATAGTGACTGCGGTAATTTTTAATATGAAAAAGACAATAACTATTTCAGTAGATGGCACAGATAAGAAAATTACTACTTTCAGCAGTAATTATGGGAAAATATTGAATAATAACAAAATTAAGGTAGGACCTAAGGATAAAGTAACCCCTAGTTTAAACAGCAAAGTTTACGACAAAGGAAAATTATATATTAAAAGAGCAGTAAAATTGGAAGTTGTTGTTGACGGAAGAAAGGTACACGTACATTCTGCAGAAGATGATGTTTTTCATATGTTGGAAGCAGAAAAAATTAAATTGAGAAGTTTGGATAGAGTATCTCCAAGTGGAGATTTGCCATTAAAAAATGAATTAAAAGTATGTGTAACCAGGGTTGACAGTAAGGAAGTAAGCACAAATATACCTATAGAATATGAAACAGTTGTAAAAGATGATACCAGTGTCCAGTCTGGTAGTAAAAAAGTTATTCAGGAAGGTAGAAATGGAGAAAAAGAGACTGTAACAAGAATTATATATGAAAATGGGAAGGAAACCGCCAGGAAGGTTATAAGAGAAGTAGTCAAAAAACAGCCTGTACAAAAGGTTGTTGCAATGGGTACTTTATCAGCAGATGCAGTATCTTATACCCCTTCAAGAGGAGGTAATTTTTCATATGCTAAATCTCTACAGATGAGATCAACTGCATATACTGCAGATTATGAAAGTACAGGCAAGGGACCTGGAGATCCAGGATTTGGCATAACAGCTACAGGTACTGTAGCTAAAAGAAGTAATGTTAGTTCTGTAGCAGTTGATCCAAGAGTGATACCATTAGGCACAAGGTTGTATATAGACGGTTATGGTTATGCCATAGCTGAGGATACTGGCGGTGCCATTAAGGGAAATAGACTGGATCTGTTTTTTAACTCCAGTTCAGAAGCAAACAACTGGGGAGTAAAAACGGTTAATGTGTATGTCATTGAATAGGAGTTTTATGCTCCTATTTTTTTGGTTAAATATTTTTGCTGCTCTTTTTAGCTTCCATATAAAATACCTTTATAAATTTTTTGGTATTTATACGTATATGAGACATGGAACTATGAATTTCATTTTGCAGTTCGAGCATTCTTTTGCGGACCTCTGTAAAATCAAAAAACTTAGAGGAGTATTCCTCGAATTTAGTATTGGAGTAATCTGTCAGCCCAAGAGAAGCTATATAACTTAAACCCTGGAATATTGCTCTTCTTACTCTCTGTTCCGAAGCTTTGAATTCTTTTTGTAAGTTTTCTTTTGTGTAAGAACTGCCAAGCCTTTTTGTTGATGTATTCGTAAATAGATCTTTTAAAGATGGAAAATCATTTTTAAAAGAATTTCCTCTATAATAATCTGAAAGATATTGAAGTATGTCTATAATATCGGTACTTCCGCTTTCACTTATCATACCAAGATCTGTTAATATAAATTCTCCACATTCGATAATATTTTTCTGTACAGTAGATTTTTTATCTATTTTTTTAGACTTTTCAAGACCGAGTATGCTTATAGTTTTCTGAATGTCTTTTATAGATCTTTGAAGCTTGATATTATTTGATACCTTTTCTATTACTTTTATTACTTCCAATCTATTAATTGGTTTTGTAATATAGTATTCTATATTAAGAGAATATGCATCACCTATTATATTTTTATCTTCTACTTGTGAAAGCATTATAATTTTAAAATCAAAAGATGGACCTAAATCCTGTACTGTTTGAATACCATCTTTAATAGGCATAAGCAAGTCTATGATAAGAATATCCACTTTTTTAAAATTAAGCATATCTGTATTTATATAAGAGCCATCTTCAGAGGCCCCTACTACTTTTCCAAGATCATAATCTTCAATAATTTCTTTTATCATGGAACGGATTACTTCATCATCGTCAACAATAAAAAAGTTCATTATATCATCCTTTCTCAGATAAACTTTTAATAGGAAGTGTAATAGTAAAAACTGTATTGTTTGAATTTACTTCACTTTTTAATTCTATAGTACCATTTAGTTCTTCCACTAATTTTTTGATATATGGAAGACCCATACCGGTAGAAGGAGTACCATACATATCATATTTAGTAGTATAGCCAGCCTTAAAAATCAAATCTCTTTTTTTATCAGGAATACCAATACCGTTGTCATGGACTTCGAATCTTATACAATTATCGATTCTATAAATCATAATTTTTATTATTCCATTTTGGGATATAGCTTCTACAGAATTGGATACCAAATTATTAATAAGTGATAAAGTTGTATAAATATGAATGTGTTTTACATGTGATTTAATAGTAAGAAAAAATTTTATATTTTTACCTAATGAGTCTGCATATTTTTTATTGCTATTAATAATTATATTACCTATTTCTTTTATATCCATGTAATCTGTAGAATTTTCGTTGGAAATCATTTTGGAAATACCAGAATATATTCTTTGATTATCTTTTTTTATGTCATGTACTTCTCCAGCAATAACCAGTAATTTTTTAGATAATTCATCTATATTTATATTTAAATCTTTACTTTGTATTTTTCTATATAAATTATAACAGTTTCTAGTTATATTTTCTGCATTTTGAAGGGATTTCTTTAATTCTATAGATTCTTCATATAAATTGGATATTAAAAAAATCATATGAGCATTTTGTATTTGTTGATGTTCTATTTCCTGTTCAGTTTTCTGTAATTTGATCATGCTAAAAATTCCAAGAACAAAAATACTTCTTATAAGAGCTATGAGCACTATTTTGCCCAGTATTATTCCATTAATAGTATCTGATAATATAAAATGTCTGAATACAAGTTCAATTGTACTTGAGCATATTTCTATAAGAGTAGATAAACCTATTATTATAGGCAAACGATTTTGAAATCTCTTTACTTTCATTAAATAAAAGAGAAGAGAATAAGTAAAATAATAGAAAAATGTAGATAAATGTGTTGAAAAAGAAATAATAAATTCAAAATTATTATTTGAAATTAAATCAATAAATATTCTAAAG
Organism: Clostridium tyrobutyricum; assembly: GCF_019144085.1. Taxonomy (GTDB): domain Bacteria; phylum Bacillota; class Clostridia; order Clostridiales; family Clostridiaceae; genus Clostridium_B; species Clostridium_B tyrobutyricum_A. The sequence goes on along the minus strand of NZ_JAHHUY010000008.1, from coordinate 83,185 downwards.
GACACTACAACTATACCTATTATAAATGTAGGTAAAATCATGGGCATCTTATGTGTAAATAATAACCAGAAGAAAAATAGTGGGGTACCTAAGCTTACACGAAAACTATCGTGAAAAGGGAAAAATTTAAATTCACCTACTATAGGTACTAATAATATAAAAAGGACTATTATGTAAAAATTCTTTTTCGACAATAATTCACATCTCCCGATTTAAAATAGTATATTTAATCTATATAAAAGAATATCAGAAATCTGGTAAATATACTATAATATTTAAAGATTTATAAGCAAAAAATACAATTAAGTGTATTGTCATAAAAATAGATATATCGTTAAGAATTGCTTAACAATATATCTATTTTGTTATTAAAATTAAAAAGTACATTGTAGTTTTATGTAGATTAATATAGATAAGGATATATTATAAATATAAAGTAAGATAATGCTGATTTCAATACATAAGAATATAAAACAGATATTTTAAATTAAAATTATTAATGAGGTGGAATAGAATGAAAAAATTTAAATGCAGTTTGGCAGTACAGATAGTTATCGGTCTAGTACTGGGTGTTGTAGTAGGAGGTGCTTTTTATGGTAATGCAGCTGTTGCAACTTATCTTGAACCTATAGGTCAGATTTTCCTGAACCTTATTAAGATGATAGTTATACCTATTGTCTTTTCATCATTGGTAGTTGGAGTTGCCGGTGTAGGAGACATTAAAAAATTAGGAAAACTAGGCGGCAAAACTATTATATATTTTGAACTCATAACTACTATTGCTATTTTTATAGGAATTGGATCTGCCAATATATTTCATCCTGGAAGTGGTGTAAATATTCATGAACTTTCAAAGGTAAGTATTAAAAGCTATGTAAATACTGCACAGAACACACATCACAGTTTGGCAGATACATTTATAAATATTGTTCCTAGCAATTTTTTTGAGGCACTTTCTACAGGAAATTTACTTCCTATTATATTTTTCTCTGTTATGTTTGGATTGGGTATAGCAGCTATAGGTAAAAAAGGTAAAGTTGTAATTGATGTCTGTCAGGGTGTGGCAGATGCTATGTTCTGGATGACGAATCAAATTATGAAGACTGCACCAATTGGTGTATTTGCTCTTATTGGGGTTACAATATCGAAATTCGGTATTTCCTCTTTAATTCCCTTGGTAAAATTGATTATTACTACATATGGTACAATGGCATTTTTCATAGTAGTTATATTAGGCATAGTAGCTAAAATAGCAGGTACAAGCATTTTTAAAATGTTTAAAATTTTAAAAGACGAAATTATTCTTGCTTATACTACTGCAAGTTCTGAAGCGGTATTACCAAAGCTTATGGAGAAAATGGAGAAATTTGGATGCCCAAAGGCTATTACATCCTTTGTTATTCCTACAGGATATTCTTTTAATCTGGATGGATCTACATTGTATCAATCAATAGCAGCCTTATTTATTGCACAGATGTATGGAATCCATATGACTCTTCCAGCACAAATCAATTTGATAATAGTATTGCTTGTAGCTTCTAAGGGTATGGCAGGAGTTCCTGGAGCATCTTTTGTAGTTTTACTTGCCACTTTAGGTTCTGTAGGTATACCAATAGAGGGAGTTGCATTTATTGCAGGTATAGATCGTATTCTTGATATGGCAAGGACTGTAGTAAACATTATTGGTAATTCTCTAGCTGCAGTAGCTATATCAAAATGGGAAGGTAAATACAATGCTGTAAAAGGCGAGGAATATATTCAAAATTTAAATTCAATAAAGGAAATTGCATAAAAGTATATACTTGTATATAAAAAGACAGTCTGGAGTTTATGAACTGACCCCCATAAGTTAGATCTAAAAATCTAACTTATGGGAGGTCAGTTTTTTATGAATAATTGAGAAATACATAGTAAAAGTTATAATTTATGATAAAATAAAGCTATTATATTCTATAAATTATGGAGGATTTATGATTAAAGAAATTATTGTAGTTGAGGGTAGGGATGATGTAACAGCTGTAAAAAAAGCAGTTGATGCAGAGCTTATAGCAGTAGGTGGATTTGGAATAAATAAAAAAGTTATAGATAAGATAAAAGAGGCTCAAAAAAGACGTGGTGTTATAGTTCTTACAGATCCTGATTTTGCAGGAGAAAAAATCAGAAGAATTATTTCAAAACGAGTAAAAAATATAAAACATGCATATATATCCCAGGAAGATGGTATGCGTGATGGAGATATAGGAGTAGAAAATGCATCTCCTGAAGTTATAAGAAGAGCTCTTGAAAATGCAAAGTATGAAGAAAAAGAAAAAAGACATGAATTTGATATAAATGACATGATATTTTTTGAACTTACAGGAGATAAAAAAGCTAAATATAGAAGGGATAAACTTGGCAAAAAATTAGGAATAGGATATGCTAATGCAGCACAATTTTTAAATAGATTGAATAATTATGGAATTACAAAGGAGGAGTTTAAGAAGGCTTTAAATGAGTTAAAATAATATATATAAGGAGATTTATATGGAGAAGTTTTCTACCAAAGATATTGTATACAAATATAAATTTAAATTTTCGAAAAAACTAGGACAAAATTTTTTAATAGATGATTCGGTATTGGAGGATATAATATGTGCAGCGGATATCTCAAGTGAGGATTTTGTTATAGAGATAGGACCGGGAGTTGGAACACTTACCAGGGAACTCTTAAACAGGGCTAATAAAGTATGTGCAATAGAGTTGGATTCAGGATTGATACCCATACTTCAAGAAGAGTTAAAGGACTTTTCTAATTTTGAGTTAATACATGGAGATGCACTAAAAACAGATTTCAACAAATTGATTGCTGATTATGATAAAGTAAAATTTGTAGCCAATCTTCCGTATTATGTAACTACACCTATAATATCAAAAATTTTAAATGAAGATTATAAATTTAAATCTTTAACTATAATGATACAGAAAGAAGTAGGCGAAAGGATAGCAGCTAAACCCGCTTGTAAACAATATGGGGCTTTGTCTATTTTAGTTCAATATTATTGCGATGTATCTGTAGTTAGAAAAGTAACTCCAGACGCATTTATTCCAAGTCCCAAGGTAGATTCTATCATAATAAAGTTAGACAGACTAAGTGAACCTAAAATAGAGTTGAAAGATAAAAAATTCTTTTTTAAAATAGTAAGGTTGGCTTTTAATATGAGAAGAAAAACTTTATGGAATGCATTGAAACCATTGAAAATTTCCAAAGTGGATATGGAACTTGCTTTTGAAAGATCAAGTATTGATCCAAAGAGAAGAGGAGAGACTCTTTCTATAAAGGAATTTGGTAAATTATCTGATTCTATACACGAATTATTGTAATTAATTGTTCACTTTTTGGAAGTTGCCTCATATATTATAATGAATAAAATATATGGAGGTATAGAAGTTGGCGCAAAAAAAGAGTTATAGTAGATATTTTATAATATTGCAGGAAGATGAAAAAGGATACTCTTTAGCTTCTGATAAAATTGCTTCAGGATATGCTAAGTTGGAAACTAAAAATGATAAGTGCAAAGTATCTTATTACGTACAGAATCTAAAAAAAGATAAAACACCTTATTACATGATACTTATATGCAATAAAAACGATGCGAAGAAGATAATTAATGTTGGAGAAATGAACATAGATGATTATGGCAGAGCTGATGTTAGCTATGAATATCCGATAAATAATGTATCAGGTAGTGGAATAGGCATAGATAAAGTATCTGGAGCAGCTATTGTTAGACTTTTAGATGGAAATATAATAGCTGTAATGAGTGGATTTGCAAGTATGGATATACCTGATTGGCAGTCATTTGATGTTTCAGAGAATAAAAATAAAAAAGCTGAGGGTCAAAAGTCAAAACCAGTAAAACAATCAGATAAAAAGACAGACAATAAGTCCGACAATAAACAAGACAACAATAAAGATAAATCCGATGTTAAAAAAGAAGTTGAAAAATCTAAGGACATTAAAAAAGACAAGGATAAGGATGCTAAAAATGATAAGGATACAAAGAAGAAAACTGTAAAAGACAATAAGAAAGATGAAAAAAAAGATAATCAAAAGGATAAAGCTAAACTATCCAATAATAAAAGCATATTTGATGAATATGAAGAAAATATAGAATTGAAGAAAAAAGAAATTAATACGGAAAAGATGGATAATATTGAAGCTGATAAACCAAAACAGAGGTTGGATAAAGAGTCTAGTTTATTAAATAAAATTTCTGATTTAGTTCAAGATGAGAAAAAGGAAAGACTAGAGGAAATTAAAAATATAAATGAAGATGAGTCTAATGATGATGAAATTTATATAGATAATTCAGCTGTAGAAGTTTCAGAGGAGGATTATAGAGGACATAACAAAAAATCAAAAAATGATTTTCTGGGATTACTTGTAAAAGGATTCAAGGAAGTTTCAGACGTTACTAGAGAATTAAAAAGATGTAAATGGTATAAGGTACCTGTAACATCAATAAATAGTCTTCAAAACACTAGAGACCGTAATAAATACACATTCGTATATTGTCCTATGATGCCCTATTATAAGTATATAGAAGAGAATTGTCATATCTTATTTGGATATAAATATGACAAAAATGGAAATGTTAAATATATGCTTTATGGAATACCTGGAACGAAAAGTAGAGAAGACCAACCTTATGGAGGAAAATCTGGATTTGTTACGTGGATACCTTCTTACAGAGGTAAAGATAAATCCGGTTACTGGATAATGTTCTATGATTTTAAAACTGGAACTATACAAATACCTATAAAGAAAAAGTGATATGAAATCAACAACTTTAAATAAGAGAAATCTGGGTGTTATTATAATTATAATAGGACTTATAATTATACTATTTATATTTGGCAATAGTTTTCAGGAGAGATTAAGATATACGGCACTAATCCAAAATAATATAAGTTCTCTATCAGAATATAGTGAATTAAATGGTAAATTAAAATATAAACTTCCGTCAAAATGGCAAGTGAAAAAACAGGATATATTTGGAGAGGATATAATATGCCATACAGATTTTATAAGTGATGATAATAAGGTAATCGGTTTTTTTGAAATATGGAACTTTAAAGGTAATCTCAAAGAGTTTCTAATAAACAGCAAGCTAATATCCGATAAGCAAAATCTTTATAAGACATATTCTTTGGATAGCATAAGTATTGGACAAAAAAATGGCTATCTACTAAAATATACTATTACAAAACCAGTAGGAGATAGTTATGTTTGTAATGAGTATTTTATAAAAGATGGAGATAGATTTTATAGATTTTCATTCTTTATGAGACAAAGTGATTTTAAGGGTGATATGGAAACTGTATTTAAAACTATAGTAGAGACCCTTAGATATGATTGAACAATACTTTCCCTTCAAGTTTGTTATTGAAAGGGAATTTTTTTATCAAATTATGTTATAATATTGAGAGAGATTTTTAAACATTATGATATTTAAAAGCATATAAAAATTAGTATTATATAGATATTAGAAATCAGTCATAATTAAAGAAGGGAAGTAATAATAAAATGAGTAATTGTAATACCTGCCCAAGTAATTCCAAATGTGGTGAGGAAAATAAGAATAAATGCTCTAAGCTAATTCCGAAATTTGGCAATATAAAACATATAATAGGTGTCATGAGTGGAAAAGGTGGGGTGGGCAAATCAACAATAACCGGTACCCTTGCCATAAAGTTGGCACACAAAGGATATAAAGTTGGAGTACTAGATGGAGATATAACGGGACCATCCATGCCCAGGTTTTTTGGGATAAACACTAAAAGAGCCAATATATCTCAAATAGAAGGTACACAGGATGTGAAATTTTCTACTGTAAATACAAAATTGGGAGTAAAGGTTATCTCATTGAATCTTTTGACGGAAAAAGAGGAACAGCCGGTTATATGGAGAGGACCTGTTATTACTGGAGTATTGACACAGATGTATTCAGATACTCAGTGGGGAGAATTGGATTATCTTTTAATAGATATGCCTCCTGGAACAGGTGATATAGCACTTACTATAATGCAACAAGTACCTCTTGAAGGTATAGTTATTGTTTCAACACCTCAGGATATGGTATCCATGATAGTTAAAAAAGTGGTTATAATGGCTGAGAAAATGAATATAAATATAATTGGAGCTGTAGAAAATCTCTCATATGTTAAATGTGAAAAATGTGACGAAAAAATAAGATTATTTAGTAAAAAATCTGCCAGGGAACAGGCTGCATATTTAGGTCTTCCTCTTCTTGCTGAATTACCTATGGATCTAGAATTGGCAGATAGTATGGAAAGTGGAAATGTGGAAGATTACATATGTAATTCAACTGATTATAACACTTTAATTGAGAATTTTATGGAAGGTTTAAATAAAAATAGATAAAGTATTTAAAGCTAAAATGAATATTAATATCCTAATTGGTCAATAATTATTAATGTATAATATATCGTGAATTGTCGAATTAAGTCTTTTTATATATCAATATAAATCAAGATTAAAATCGAAAAATCACATATTTTTCTATGCAAAACTTTATTGAAGAGAGGATGTGATATTTGTGGAAGCAGAAGTTGATAAAGATGTCTGTATAGGATGTGGCATGTGCCCAAGTGTATGTCCTGATGTATTCACCATGGATGATGATGGAAAAGCTGGTACATTGGTAAGTGAAATTCCAAATACGTCTGAAGATTCAACAAGGGAAGCAAGAGATGGATGTCCTGTGGATGCTATATCTATAAATGAATAATTATTTATATAAAAAACTGTACGCAAATAATTTTGTACAGTTTTTTGTTCTATAATTATTTAATAAGTTCTCTTTAAAATACTTTCAATACGTTTAAGTGGTAATAAAGCTACTATAACCAAGCATATAATACCTTCAATCAACATGAAAATACCATTTACAGATAATGAATAAATCATAGGAGACATGCCTTTTGGAGCAAAACTTCCGAAAAATAATACTCCTGATATAAAGTGACATATAAACCGGCCTAAAATAGCTGTCAAAGTTCCTAGTAATTTATAATTTTTAAAATAGCCTGCAATACCAAGCATCATAAAAGGAAGCGGATAGTCAAATATAACTTGTACAGGCTGAAGTATATATGGATCCAATATTAAATTTATAATGCCATATAGAAAACCTGTAAGGAAACCTAGTTCTGGACCATAAAAAAAGGCTATAAGCAATATAGGTATCATACTTCCAAGAGTTATATTCCCACCCTGTGGCAAGTGGTACAATCTAAATATTTCTAATATAGTAGCAAGTGCCAATGCAATTCCTATATGAGTTATTATGTGAGTATTGAATTCTATCTTTCTTATTTTAGTAATAAACAAAATAAAAATTATTAAAGCTATCAATGTAAATATTGCGTCTGGATGTGACATTATTTCTATAAAATTTTTTGATAATGACATAAAAATCCTCCTTCATATTTTAGAGGTACATAAAAAAGAGGAAAGTTTTTCATAAAAGCCACAATTGGCTTCCCTACGCTGGTATTACCCAGATCAGGTAAAGGGTTAATATATATTTCTCAGCTTTAAAAGCACCCCTAGCATCAAAATTATTATAGTATATACATATAAATAATTCAACAAATTGGAGGGCTTGATATATTGGTAGGACCTCTTCCAGTCATATTTGTATTGGATAGTTCTATGTTTATATTATCTCCTGTTTTAAAGTTATAGGGAAGATAAGAAGTTGATATATTTACAGTTGAACCGTCACAAAAGACTACGGTAGCTTCTGTATTACTTGAATCTATTATTTTTCCAATCATAGATACATTACTCCTTTAAATTTAATGTAAAATATGTTTTCGGTTTTTAATTGTAGTATAATATTTAAGCATACTTTTAAAGTTATTTTGTGAAACCTTAAAAAAATTATTCTATAAATTTTAATATTACAATTCAGACCAAATTGGAGAATTTTTATATTAATCCAGTAAAAATAGGCTTAATGTAAAAATAAGCACTGAAGATAAGAATTGATATTTATAAAGGTAAATAGTATAATTACATAAGCATTCAAGATATAGTGGTTTGGAGGAATAATATATGCTACATGTTGTAAAAAGAGATGGAAGAGAAGTAGAATTTAATTCTATTAAGATAACTAATGCTATAAAAGGAGCATCAGATGAAATAGGCTTTGAGCTAAAAGAAAGTGAGTTTATTGATTTAACTCAAAAAATTATTCAACATATAGAAAATTTGGATTTACAAGAAATAAATGTAGAGAATATACAAAATATAGTTGAAGACGTACTTATAAATAATGAATACAGAACAATTGGACAAGCTTATTCCAATTATAGAAGAGATAGGAATAATATAAGAGAAATAAAATCTGATCTTATGAAAGCTATTGATAAAATAGGTATTGAAACAGACAGGGATAACGCAAATGTTGGTAATAATTATAGTTCAAAGCTTTTAAGAATAGCAAGCGAATCAAATAAGTGGCATAATTTGGCCACCATGCCTAAATATTTAGCTAAAGCACATGAAAACGGAGATGTATATTATCATGATCTTGATTCCTATAACTTAAGTATTAATTGTCTACACATACCTACAAAAGAGGTATTGCTGAATGGATTCAATACAGGATACGGTAATATAAGAAAGCCAAAGAGAATAGGGTCTGCCGCTGAATTGTCATGTATATTATTACAATCATCACAAAATGATATGTTCGGTGGACAATCTCATCCGGATTTTGATAATGACATGGCTATGTTTATTGAACCTACAAGACAGGAAATAATAAATGACCTAAAAGACATGGGAATAGATGAAAGTAACATGGCAGAGATATCCAATAAGAAATTGAGAAAAAATGTAGAACAATCCATGCAGGGTATAATATATAATTTGAATACTATGCATTCAAGAGCAGGTTCTCAAGTGCCATTTAGTTCTATTAATGTGGGTATTCCAAGGTCGAAAGATGCGGCTTTGGTATGTGAAGTGTTTTTAACTGAGTATGAAAAGGGACTTGGACAAGGAGAACAGCCTGTATTTCCTAATATAATATTTAGAGTAAAAGATGGAGTAAATAAAAAACAGGGAGATCCTTATTACTATTTATTTAAAATTGCCTGCAAGGTAGCTGCAAGGAGAATGAATCCTACTTTTATGAATATGGATGCAGACTTCAATAAATTTTATTATGACCAGGGAATAGTTCCAGCTACTATGGGATGCAGAACATATGTATGTTCAAATGTAAATGGACAGGCAGGATCAAAGGGTAGGGGCAATATAGCTCCAACTACAATTAACTTGCCAAGAATAGGTATTTTAGCTAAAGGAGATATAAATAAATTTTTTAGACTTCTTGATGATAGATTAGATCTTTCAAGAGAATCTCTAATGCATAGATATGATACACTTAAGAAGTTAAAAGTTAAAGATTTGCCTTTTGTTGCAGGACAGGGTCTTATGAAGGGTTCTGAAAATTTAGGTGAAGAGGATTCTATAGAGCCTATATTAAAACAGGGTACATGGGGTGTAGGATTTATTGGACTTGCAGAGACTTTAGTGGCTCTTACAGGAAAACATCACGGACAAAGTAAAGAATCAAGAGAACTTGGCTTCAAAATCATATCTCATATCAGAAATTATACAGATAAGTTGACAGAAGAGACTCATTTGAATTGGAGCTGCTATGCTACACCAGCAGAAGGACTTAGTGGTAAGTTCATACTCAAAGATAAAAAGATATTTGGAGAAATAGAAGGAGTTACAGATAAGGATTATTATACTAATTCATATCATGTACCTGTAAACTATCCCATATCAATAAAAGATAAAATTGATATAGAAGCGCCATATCATAAATTATGTAATGGAGGACATATAAGCTATATTGAGCTTGATGATTATCCATCGGAACAGACAATTTATGATATAATAAACTATGCATATACCAATACTAATATAAGCTATATAGGAATAAATTTTCACATAAGATATTGTAGAAAATGTGGTACTTATCTTCATGGAGAGGATGAATGTCCAAAGTGTGGAAGTAGTGACATTCAGGGAATATCAAGAGTTACAGGATATCTTTCGTTAGATGAGAGATTTGGAGAAGGAAAAGTAGCAGAGAGAAAAGATAGAATATCACAGGCTTCTGGAAGGCATGTTTATAATGTATAATATGAATATTGAAAACAGGTGATGGATATGGAGCATAAAAGAGTAAGATTATCAGGTATAGCTTATGAGAGTCTGGTAAATGGACCAGGGCTTAGAAGGGTATATTTTGCTCAAGGTTGTGGACACAATTGCCGGGGCTGCTTTAATCCATCAACTCATTCTTTTTATGGTGGAGAATTGAGAGATATAAATATGTTGGTTGAAGATATAAAATCAAATTCTATGATACATGGCGTAACATTTTCAGGTGGTGATCCATTTTATCAGGCAGAAGAGTTTTCATATATGGCAAAGAAAATCAAGACCATTGGATTGAATATATGGTGCTATACAGGATATAAAATTGAGTATATACTAGATAATAAGATTGAATATGGTCTAGAACTTTTAAAAAATATAGATGTACTTGTAGATGGAAAATTTGATGAAAATAAAAAAGCTGTTTCACTCAAATTTAGAGGTTCTAGTAATCAAAGAATTATAGATGTAAGAGCAAGTATTAATTTAAAAAATATAGTGTTAATTGATATTTAAACATAATATTATATGTCATAGTTAATACTTTATATAGGGAAGTGATATTATGAGTGATGATTCTAAAATAGAAGTGTGTGATTGTTATGAAGTTCATGATAAACTTATAAATTGTGTTAAAAAGACTATGCTTGATGAAGATACATTCATTAAATTATCATCTCTCTTTAAAGTCCTGGGAGATTATACTAGAATAAAAATTATATACGCTTTATTTAAAACGGAATTATGTGTTTGTGATATTGCAGAAGTGCTTAATATGAGTCAATCTGCTATATCACATCAACTCAGGATATTGAAGTCAGCACGCCTTGTTAAATTCAGAAGAGATGGAAAGCTTGTATATTATTCCTTGGATGACGAGCATATAAATCAATTGTTTAATGCTGGTTTAGAGCATGTAGTCATAGGATAAAAAACTGTCTCAAAATAAATTTTGAGACAGCTTTTTTATTTGTAATTTAGTATTTTTACATCTTTATATTGATTTTTACAATCATCAGATAGGTTTAAATAATTTTTACCGATATATTTTCCACTTTTAATATATTTGAGAAAAGTTTCTAATCCATCTAATTCAAATGATAAGTCAGGTGTTTTATAATGCATTGGAATTATAATATGAGGATGTATTAGTTTTGCTACTTCAGCAGCTTCTTTTCCATCTATGGTAAAATTACCGCCTACAGGTATAAACAGTACATCTATAGATTTAAGATTATTAATTTCTTCTTTGGATAATACATATCCTAGATCTCCTAGATGACATAGTCTATATCCATCCATTTCAATTATAAAAATTATGTTTTTGCCTCTTTTTGCACCTTTTACTTTATCGTGATAGGAAGGAAATCCTTTTATCGAGATATTTTGAAAATTAAAATCACCTGTTTTATCTATTATATTTGAATATGTTATTTTTTTGGTGTAGTCGTGATCAAAATGATGATGACTTATAGTAACTGTATCTACAGTACCCTCAAATACCTTATATCCAGTTGAATCATCAAAAGGATCTGTTAAAACTTTAATGTTGTTTGAATCCTCCAGTATAAAACTAGAATGACCAAGCCACGTTACTTTCATAAAATCATCTCCTAGTTTAATATTAAGAACATTATAACATTATATTTAGATATTTATTGTAAAAAATAGTATGAAAATATTTGACAATAAAAAATGTCTATAATATAATTAAGTCGATTACGTAAAATAGTATAGTTGAATATCGAAAGCTTTGAACAGGAAGAGTATTTAAATCGTGTTACTGAAAGAGAGCGAAGTATAGGTGAAAATTCGCAGGAAGATTTAAAGAAAATCACCTGGGAGCTAAAAAACTGAAATAATTATTAGTAGGTTTTTTCGTAGTTCCACGTTAAGGAATAAAATGTATTTGTATTTTTTGAAATTTACACATAGGTGGTAAAGCGAATCTCAACTTCGTCCTATTATTAGGATGAAGTTTTTTTATTTAAGATATTATATGCTATAGAAAGGAGTTAATTATGTATAATAAGATTGATAACTCTAAAAGTTTTATTGACAGGGAAAAAGATGTAGTAGACTTTTGGAAAAAAAATAAAATTGTTGAAAAGAATTTTGAACTAAATAAAGATGGTAAGTATTTTACTTTTTATGATGGACCACCAACTGCCAATGGTAATCCTCATATAGGTCATGTTCTAACTAGGGTCATGAAAGACTTTATAATAAGATATAAGGTAATGAAAGGCTATAATGTTTTAAGAAAAGCAGGTTGGGATACACATGGACTTCCAGTTGAACTTGAAGTGGAAAAAAGTCTTGGAATATCAGGAAAACCACAGATAGAAGAATATGGAGTGGAAAGTTTTATAAAAAAGTGTAAAGATAGTGTATTTACTTATATAAGCGAATGGAAGGATATGTCAGACAGGATAGGATTCTGGGTTGACATGGATAATCCTTATGTTACTTATCATAATGACTATATAGAATCAGAATGGTGGGCTTTAAAGCAGATATGGGATAAAGGCCTTTTGTATAAGGGTTATAAAGTTGTTCCATATTGCCCAAGATGTGGAACAGCACTTTCTTCACATGAAGTATCTCAAGGATATAAAGATGTAAAGGAAACATCAGTTTATGTTAAGTTTAAACTAAAAGATGAAGATAAGTATATGCTTGCATGGACTACAACTCCATGGACTCTTCCAAACAATATGGCACTTGCAATAAATAAAACTTATGATTATGTAGAAGTAATAAACAAAGGCCAGCACCTTATATTAGCAGAGGCTCTTTTAGGAAAATTGGAAGAAGAATATGAAGTAGTAAGGAAGCTCAAGGGAAAAGAACTTTTAGGATTGGAATATGAGCCAATGTTTAATTTTGTAAAATATGAAGGAAAGGCTCATTATGTTATACATGGAGACTATGTTACTCTTACAGATGGTACGGGAATTGTTCATACAGCACCTGCATTTGGTGAAGATGACAGCAATATATGTAAAGAGTATGATATACCTGTTGTAAATTCTGTAGATACTCAAGGAAGGTACAAAGATGAGGTCACTCCATGGAAAGGCTTATTTGTCAAGGACGCAGACCCTAAAATAATAAAATATCTAGAAGAAAACAATATTTTATATAAATCAGAAAAATTTACTCATTCATATCCATTTTGCTGGAGATGTGATACACCACTTTTATACTATCCAAGAGATACCTGGTTTATAAAAATGTCTTCTATGAGAGATAAATTAGTTGATAATACCAACAGTACTAACTGGTATCCAGATAACATAAGAACAGGAAGGTTTGGAAAGTTTATAGAAGGAGCTATAGATTGGGGCCTCAGCAGAGAGAGATATTGGGGCACACCACTTCCAATCTGGGAATGTGAATGTGGCCATAAGGAATGTATTGGAAGTATTGCAGAACTTAAGGAAAAGGGAATAAATGTACCTGAGAATATAGAACTTCATAAGCCATACATAGATAATGTTAAATTGAAGTGTCCGCACTGCGGCAAGGACATGAAGAGAGCAAGTGAAGTAATAGATTGTTGGTTTGATTCAGGATCAATGCCATTTGCACAGCATCATTATCCTTTTGAAAACAAAGAATTGTTTGAAGAAAATTTCCCTGCTCAATATATAACAGAAGCAGTAGATCAAACAAGAGGATGGTTTTATACTCTTATGTCAATATCTACAATCTTATTTCATAGAAGTCCATTTGAAAATTGTATGGTATTAGGTCATGTTTTAGATAAACATGGACTTAAAATGTCAAAGCACAAGGGAAATGTATTGAGTCCAACTGTAGTTTTGAATAATGAAGGAGCAGATGCTACAAGATGGTATTTTTATACTTCAAGTGCTCCCTGGCTTCCATCAAGATTCTATGAAGAGGCAGTTCAGGATACTCAAAGAAAATTCTTGGGAACCCTTTGGAATGTATATTCATTCTATGTGTTATACGCGGATTTGGATAATTTTAACCCGTTGAATTATAAAGATTTTAAATCTGAGAATATAATGGATAAGTGGATATTGTCAAGATTGAATTCACTTATAAAAGAAACAGAGAAGCATTTAGACAAATATGAAGTAACTCAAGCTGCCATAAACATAGGAGAATTTGTAGATAGCCTTTCAAATTGGTATGTAAGAGTTAACAGAGCAAGATTCTGGAATTCTAAGTTGGATACTGATAAAATAGGTGCTTATGTAACACTTTATAAAGTTTTGACTACTCTAAGCATGATAGCAGCACCATTTGTACCATTTATGACAGAGGAAATTTATCAAAATTTGGTAGTGAAATTAGATAAAGATGCTCCTGAAAGTGTGCATTTATGTAAATGGCCTGAATATGATGAAACTATTGTAGATAAAGCTTTGGAAGATGATATGTCAGAAGCTTATAAAATAGTTAAACTTGGAAGAAGTGCTAGGAATACAGCTAATATAAAGAACAGACAGCCACTTTTAGAAATGCTTGTAAGTTCCAAGACTCTTCAAGATTACTATGGAAACATGATAAAAGAAGAATTAAATATAAAGAAGGTAGAATTTGGTGCAGATCTATCTAAGTATGTTAATTTCAATATAAAACCAAATCTTCCTGTATTGGGAAGAGAATACGGTAGATTTATACCTGAAATTAGAAAGCAGATTTCTTCCCTGGATCAAATGGAGCTTTCAAAGAAGATAAAAGCAGGTGACTCTGTTTATCTTGATATAAATGGACAAAAAATAGAATTGAACTCTGACAATCTGCTTATTACAATGCAGGGATTAGAAGGATTTGCATTTGCAGGTGAAGGTACTATAGGTATAGTACTTGAAACAACCATAACTGAAGAACTTAAAGAAGCGGGAAACTTGAGAGAAATATTAAGCAAAATACAAAACCTGAGAAAAGAAAGTGGTTTTGAAGTTGCAGATAATATAAAATTATATGTTTCGGGTAATACTTATCTTGAGGGTATAGTTAAAAAATTTGAACAGCAAATTAAACGAGAAACACTTTCATATGAAATTCTGTATAATGAAAATTTTAAGTACAATGATTACAAGATAAATGGAGAAGATTTTAGAATTGCAGTAGAGTTATTAAAAAAATAAGTTTGATAAGTTTTATTTATAAAATCAAGGTTATAGTCATATGGATGAATTTGTATGATTATAACCTTGATGTAGATAATTCTTGTAGTATATGTCAATATAATAAAATTAACTTGTAATAGTTACAATTTACAAGTATAATTATAAAAAGAAAACGTATCGGTAGGTGAAAAAAATGGCAGCATCAATTAAAGATGTAGCTAAAGAGGCAGGTGTTTCTATAGCTACAGTTTCAAGAGTATTAAACGATGTAGACGTTGTAAATGAGGAAACTAAGAGAAAAGTCTTAGAAGCTATAGATAAGCTAGGCTATAGGCCGAATATAATAGCTAGAAGCCTTAAAACACAAAGAACAAAAACTATAGGGATAATAATACCTGATATATCAAATCAATTTTACCCTGAAATAGTAAGAGGGGCCGAAGATGTAGCAAATATATATGACTATAATATAATGCTTTGCAACACAGATTTGGACTTTGAAAAAGAAATGGAATACCTTAGAGTTCTCAAAGAAAAAATGGTAGATGGAGTTTTGTATATGAGTGCATCACTAGAACCATCTATATTGGAATTAATAAAACAGCTTCAACTTACCATGGTATTAGTAGAGACTGCAAACGATAATGAGGATATACCAAGTGTTACTATTGACAATAAAAAAGCAGCTTATGATGGAGTCAATTATTTAATTGAAAGAGGTAATAAAAAAGTAGCCTATATAGGTGCTCATGAGGATGAAGAAAATGCCAGTGCAGTTAGATATATAGGATATAAGGAAGCTCTAAAGGATAATAACTTTAGTATTGATGATAATATCACTTGTTTTGGAGGCTTAAAAGCTAAAGACGGATATGAGGGTATGAATCAAATACTGGATAAGCAGAGTATAGATTCAGTATTTTGCTGTAGTGATGAAGTTGCTATGGGGGCTATAAATGCACTTAGAGACCGCAATATAAGAGTTCCGGAAGATGTAGATGTAATAGGATTTGGAAATATATATTCAGCATCTGTATTCTATCCAAAGATAACTACAGTAGCTCAACCTATGTATGATATGGGTTCCGTAGGTATGAGAATGCTCATAAAACTTATAAACAAACAAAAAGTTGAAAATACAAAATATGTATTGAATCATGAATTGATTAAGAGAGATTCATGTAAACAATGAAAAATATTTCTGGAATAATATGTATAACAAAGGGGTAAACTATTAGGAAAGGAAAATTTATGGTAGAAAGATTAATAGATTTGGTTGTTCTTGTATTGGATAAAACGGGGTATATAGGTGTATTTATAGCTATGGCTCTTGAAAGCGCATGTATTCCAATACCTAGCGAGGCTATTCTTCCTTTTGGAGGCTATTTGAGCTATTTAGGAAGGCTAAGTATAATTCCTGTTGTGATTTTTGGAACATTAGGAGGAACTATAGGTTCTTGTGTAGCTTACTATATAGGAAAAATTGGTGGAAGACCTCTGGTAGAAAAATATGCAGATAAACTTAGGTTATCTAAATCACATATACAAAAAAGTGATGATTATTTTAACAAATATGGTGAAAGAATAGTATTTTTCTCTAGATTATTGCCTATAATTAGAACATTTATATCACTTCCTGCAGGAATAAGCAAAATGAATTTTAAAAAATTTATTGTATATACCTTAATAGGTTCTGCCTTATGGAGTGTTATTTTAGGGTTTGCAGGATATAAAATGGGAGAAAATTGGATAACCATACGTGAATGGTTTCATTTTGCAGATGTAGCTTTAGTTGTTATAGTGATTGCATTTGTAGTTTACAAGATATTTACCAAATTTAAAAAGTCAAAAGAGTAATTAAAAACTATACATAAATTAAAAGAATTTTGTACACTAAATTATATTTAATGTACAAAATTCTTTTTTTTTGTCTAACGATTTTTTTGTAAATCATATATTTCCATGGTATAATTTAACATAAAAGTAAGTATAATTAGTAAGTTAAATGGATTAATTATCGGTGCCTTACATATGAAAAGGAGGATATTATATGCATGAAAGAGAAAAGATAGAGAATATATTTTCTTATCTGTTAAGTTTAAAGAACTTGAATGAGAAGACTATAAAAGATGTATATGATTACGAAAGAGTGTACTGGGAAGAAAAGTTCTTGAATTTATCCGGGTGTATTATAAATAAAAATTCTGCAAATGATTCTTGGATAGAAATAAATGAGAAATCCACATATATGTATGACGAATTCTTTAAGTTATATCAGGAAAGTGAAAAAAGAGGAGAAAATTTTGAAATAATATGTGGATCTGGACTTATATGCTGGGAAGTAGATAATGAAAAAATTAGATATCCTCTTCTTGAAACAAGGATGAGAATACAATTTAATAACTTAAAAAAGACATTTGCTTTAGTACCTTCAGGGAAGACTAAATTTCAGAGCTCAATATTTGAAGACATTCAAAAACTAAATATAAATAATATATTAGACTTGGAAGACAAGATAAATAATATGAATTTGGATCCTAGAGTTAAAGAGGATGCTAAGATGGCATTTTCAAATATAATAGCATGCATAAGTAAAAATGGGAAAATAGAAGATGGATATTTTTCAAAAGATAAAGTTGAATTTTATAATTTCCCTGTAATATATAATACTTTTGTAATATTTGTTAGAAAAAATAATATGAGATTATGGCAGATTGAGATTAACAATATATTAAAAAAGGTAAGAGAAGGATATCCTATACCGGAAACTATCAGGGCCCTAGTTCAAGAAAACAATGACAACCAACAAAAGGCGAATAAGGGAGCAGATACAAACGAATGGAAAAAGGTGGCGCAAGATGTACTTTTCCCACTTCCTGCGAATTCAGAACAAAAAGAAATAATAAAGAGAATATCAGAAAATTATGGAGTAGTGATGCAGGGACCTCCTGGAACTGGAAAAAGTCAAACTATAGTGAATTTAGTATGTCATTTGCTTGCTCATGGGAAAAGGATATTGGTTACAAGCCAGACGGACAGGGCACTTAGAGTACTTATAAAAAAAATACCTGAGAACATAAGACCTCTTTGTATAAGTCTCCTTGGAAATGATGCAGAATCATTTAAAGAGCTTAGTGATTCTGTAAGACAGATAACCAACAATCTATCTTTAGATCCTAAAAACATGCATAATGATGCAGAGTTGTTAAGAGAGCAGCTAAAGTCCTGTATAGAAAATCAAAGGATTCTGTATAGAAAGCTAAAAGAAGTACAAGCCTTGGAAAATGAGACTATAAATTATGAAAGCAAAAAGTATACCATGGTAGATATTGCAAAGTGGGTAAATAAAAATTCAAATAGGTATTCGTGGATTGAAGACGATGTGAACATAAAAAATGATATGCCAATTTCAAATCAACAATTTGATTTGCTTATGGATTTAT
The DNA here is from genome assembly GCF_019144085.1 of Clostridium tyrobutyricum. Lineage (GTDB taxonomy): Bacteria > Bacillota > Clostridia > Clostridiales > Clostridiaceae > Clostridium_B > Clostridium_B tyrobutyricum_A. Next base: position 64,382 of record NZ_JAHHUY010000008.1, on the reverse strand, counting down.
TAGGTGAAGTAGATAAAGAACAAAAATTAAGATTTGATAGTATAAAGAGTGTGTTGGATAAGCTTCCTGAAAATGAGAAGGTATATTCTACTATATTCGATTATAAAAAATTGAAAGCCAACAATAAAAAATCTATAGAGAACTTAAAAGATTGGTATATACCATATAAGCATAATTGTAATTATGATGAACTTTTAAAAGCTATTTATGATTGTAGAGATAATATAATTAAACTCAAGGGCAGTATGTGGGAGGATATTTTTAAGAGTTATCATCAAAATGAGGCTACAAGGCAAGTATTTAAAGATGTATATTATAAATCTTCAAATCTGTTATTGATGCTTACTAAAATTTCAAATGATTTAAGAAACCATAAAGTAGAATTGCCAGAAGAGGATATGGATAAATTTACTAAAAGATTTGAAATTGTATATAGAGCATTAGATGAAAAGAAAAAGATAGGAAGACTGTTTAAAATTATTCATCCGGAATGTGGATATATATTTTCAAATTGTACTATAGATGATAGACCATTTTCCAATATGGACCAGGCATTTGTTATAAAATTATTTCTTCAGAAAAAGGACATATTGAGAAAGTTAGAAAATGTATGGATCAATACTATGAAAGACTATGGATTTCAAAATAAGAATTTTAGCAAAAATGATATAAATATACTGGATATACAAGAAAACTTTAAAAAATTGAAACTTATTGTTGAGTGGAATCAGAAGTATAAATCAAACATATTAGCTAATATGGGTAAAATAGACTTTCCTAAATCAATAGAGTTATATGATATAAAAACTTATGATTATTTGATAGAATGTGTAAATAGTATGAAAAATGTTGATGAGTATAATGAGGCCAAAGTATATTTAAATACTATTAAAAAATTGATGAACTCACTTGATAATGATGTAAATAATCAATTAGAATCAGGTAATATATCCGAGAAACTTGCGGAGAAACTTTCTACAGAGTTAAAGAATATAAAAGAAGTAAATCATAAGATATCGTTAATTAATGATTTGACGAAAAAAATGTCAAGAGTATGTCCTAATACTACTCAAAAAATAGTCGAACATTGGGAACAATCAAAAAATATGTATAAAAGTTTTGACAAGGCATGGCAATGGTCTCAATGGAACAATCTTTTAAATAAGATAAGTGCACTAAATCCAGAAAAGATTGAAGAAAAATTGGAGAGACAAAAAGCAAGAGAAAAACTTATAGTAAAAGAATTAGTAGCCAAGAGCACATGGTACAATCAGATAGTTAATACAAAAGAAAGCCAAAAGAGAAGTTTGTTTTCATGGATGCAGGCAGTAAAGAGAATCGGAAAAGGTAGAGGGAAAATGGTATCAAAGTATAGGAAAATAGCTCAAAACGAAATGGAAAAATGTAAAGAAGTTATTCCTGTATGGATCATGCCTTTAAATAGAGTAATTGAAAATATAAAATTAAATGATAATTTGTTTGATGTAATAATATTTGACGAAAGTAGTCAGAGTGATATATTTTCACTATGTGGACTCATGAGAGCTAAACGTGCAGTTATAGTAGGAGATGACAAGCAAATAAGTCCTGAAATTATAGGGGTTGATCAAAAATTAGTATCAAGTCTGATAGAAAAATATCTTAAAGATATACCTGATAGACAGTGGTTTGATCTTCAAACAAGTCTTTATGATACTGCACTTAGAGTATTTCCTAATAGATTGATGCTGAAGGAGCATTTTAGATGCGTACCTGAGATAATAAGATTCAGTAATAATATTGTCTATTCAGGAGATATAAAACCATTGAGATATCCAAGTTTGAGTGAAACTTTCAGTCCTCCTATAAATGCTATTAAGGTAGATGGTAAAAGGGATACTAGAAAACCTATAAATAATATAGAAGCGGAAGCTATAGCAAATAAAATAACAGAGTGTTGTAAAGACAAAAAATATAATGGTATGAGTATGGGGGTTATATCACTTTTGGGAGAAGCTCAGGGAAATTTGATAGAAACTATTTTAAGAAGAAAAATTGGAGTAAAGGAAATGATAAATAGGAGAATAGTGTGTGGGGATGCCTATTCTTTCCAGGGTGATGAAAGAGATGTAATGTTTTTGTCCATGGTAATTTCAAATAATGTTAAATTTGCACCACTTTCCAGGGACAATGATATGAGAAGATTTAATGTAGCTGCAAGTAGGGCCAGAAATCAGATGTGGCTTTTTTATTCAGTTAATTTGGAAGATTTGAGCGAGGAGTGCATAAGACACTCATTGTTGAATTATTGCTTGAATTATAACAAGTATAGTATTCACAAGAAGAACTTAGGACAAGTATTCCAATCCGATTTTCAAAAAGATGTATATACAATTATAAAAAATGCGGGATATAGAGTGAGACCTCAAATAAAGATAGGAAAATATAATATAGACTTTATGATAGAGGGTTCTAGAAATAGAGTTGCTATTATATGTGATGGAGATGAATTAGAGGAAAAATATAACTTTAAGGAAAATATAGAAAGACAGCTTGACCTTGAAAGGGTGGGATGGACATTTTTAAGAATTAGAGGTAGTGAATTTTATCTAAAGTCGGAAATTGTCATGAATAAGATATTTAATAAACTGGATAGTATTGGAATAAAAAGATATAAGCACCAGATTAATTCTTCTAACAGCACTGAAGAGACAAAAAATCTTAAGGCCGTATAGTTTCACAACTTATATATAATAGACATATATTATAATATGCTTTAATAATTAGGAAGTTCACAAGCAATAATTAGGAGGAAATTACTTGTTATATGCATTAATTCTAGCTGGTGGAAAGGGTACAAGGCTCTATCCTCTTTCAAGAGCAAAGAATCCTAAGCAGTTTTTAAAAGTCATAAATAATAAAAGTTTTTTAAGAGGTACAGTGGATAGAATATCTCCTTTAGTAGATAAAAAAAATATATATGTTATTACTAATGAGGAATATATAGATAAAGTTCAAGAAGAACTTCCTGATATAGACGGAAAAAATATATTTTCAGAACCAGAGAACAAGGAAACGGCTACATGTATTGGATTTTCAGCAGTAAAACTATTAAAAAAGGATCCATCTGCCACTATGATAATTTTGCCATCAGATCATTATATAGGGGATAGAGAATTATTTTTGAGTACTATAAATCAGGCAGTTGAGATTGCAGAGAAAAAAAGGGCACTTGTAACTATAGGAGTTAAACCAACAAGGCCTGAAACAGGATATGGATATATAGAAATGGGTGAACTTATAAATACCTGCATAGCTAGTTTTAAGGTAGAAAGATTTTTGGAAAAACCCAATTTGGAAGTTGCCAAGGATTTGATACTTAAGGGAAATTATCTTTGGAACAGTGGAATGTTTGTATGGAGGGCAGATGTATTTCTAAGAGAAATGCAAAAATATCTTCCCAAGATGTATAAAAGTATGATTGCTATATATCAAGATTTAGGGACAGAAAAAGAAGTATATACTATAAAGGAACACTATAGTATAATTAGTGGTATTTCTGTGGATTTTGGAATAATGCAGAAAACAAGAAAGGCTTATGTAGTTAAATGTGAGTTTTTATGGGATGACATAGGTACGTTTACTGCACTAGGAAGATATTTAAAGAAATATAAGGGAAATAACTTAAGCGGGAATACATTTGTAGAATCAAGTGAGAATTGTACAGTTTTTGGAGGGAAAAAGCTTATAGTAGCATTTGGAGTTAAAAATTTAATAATTATAGATTCTAAAGATGTGCTATTAGTTATGGACAAGAGTAAGGATCAAGAAGTAAAATATTTGGTGGATATTTTGAAAAACAAGAATAATCTGAAGAGATATTTGTAAGTATCTAAATAAAAATACCATACAGTGTCTAAAGTTACTGTATGGTATTGATCAATTCTAATTTTTGATATCGAGATAATTGTTTTATTTGATATTCTCGTTTCATGGCATCATTTTTGAAATCATATTTTTCAAAGTATATCAATTCCACAGGTAGTCGTGATCTTGTGTACTTTGCACCCTTGCCATTATTATGAGTTTTTAATCTTTTTTGAATGTCATTGGTATAACCAGTGTATAGAGTATTATCGCAGCACTTTAATATATAGACATAGTACATTATAAAATCTCCTTATATTTTAGATACGTAAATATTATCTTTTATATAAAATCTCCATAAATAGTCAGCAGCTTCTTCTGCATAGTCGATTCCTATTCTTTTTGAAGCTTGAATTTTAAAATTGTGCAAATTGCTATCCAATATATATAGTTCATTATTACATAGATTTTCACCGTTTTGTTTCCTATCTATTAAAAGAGCTTGACATAGTTTTCCAGGGCCATTAGTGATATTTTTTCGTTGGTATTTTGAAAGCTCAATGTAGTGTTTATTAAATCTATTAAAAGATAATTCATCTAGATTGTCTACAGGTTCTAATGCTCTTACAAGTATGGCTGTTGGAATACCCTCTTTTTCTGTTGTTATATTAAAACAATTATATATTCCATATATCATGAATACATAAGAAATTCCTGAAATACCATACATGACTTCAGTCCTTTTAGTTCTTCTTCCATTGTAAGAGTGGGCAGCTTTATCTGAGATTCCCTTGTATGCCTCCACTTCTACTATTTTTCCTGAAAGTGATTTACCGTTTATATTGTGTACCAGTATTTTACCTAAAAGATCTTTTGCAACTATTAAAGTGTCTCTGTTATAAAAATCTCTTGTAAGTTTTTTCATATAATTTACCTCCCTATTATATAGTGTATTTTAATAATAGATTATATAAGTTTATAATAATTTGTCAAATTTAATATATTGGATTTATATGCTTTATTTTATAGTATTTAATTGATATAATTATATTAACCAAACATCATATGTTTGGATGTAGTACATTTGGAGGTTATAAAATGCATTTTAATAAACCCGTTAGAGTGTCATTGTCAAAACAAATATTAAATCAAATGGAACAACTTATACTTGAGGGCAATTGGGCCGTAGGGGCAAAAATACCTTCTGAACCAGAGCTGGTAAAACAATTTGGGGTGAGCCGAAATACCATAAGAGAAGCTGTTCAATCTTTAATAAATGCTGAAGTATTAGAAGCTAAGCAGGGTGATGGTACATATGTTAGGATGTCAAACCGATTTGAGGCTGCTATGTTAAATCGTTTAAAAAAATCAGATATACTGGACGTATTGGAAGCTAGATTTGCCATTGAAAAAGAGGTAGTTAGATTGGCGGCTATAAGACGTACAAATAAGGATCTTAAAGTGCTTAAAATACATTTACAAGACAGGAATAATTGTACAGACAATTCACAGGAAAATTTGGAAAAAGATGTGGAATTTCATATTGCAGTGGCACGCTCAACACATAATACAGTGTTATTTGATATTTATAAATATGTATATCAGTATATACGTGATAATATAAATAATTCTTTGGATATTTCAGAATTTGGAGCCGAACAAGATTATCTTCATGACGATTTGTTTGATGCAATTGAAAAACAAGATCCTGATATGGCGGAGAAGTTAACATTGGAATTAATTAAATTTAACCAAAAATTATTGAACGATAAAAATTAAAAATTAGGGAGTAGTGAACTTATGAAAATACTTTATTATGATTGTTTTTCCGGAATAAGTGGAGATATGAACTTAGGAGCAATGATAGATGTTGGAGTAGATAAAAGGCATCTTATATCAGAACTTGCAAAATTAAAAATTAATGAATATAATATAATTATAAAACAAGATACTAAAAATGGTATTTCAGGAACAAAAGTAGATATCATCCTATCAGAAGAAGTTAATCATCATGCTCACGATGTTCCTAATGGTCTAAACCATAATCATCAATTTCATAATTCGGTCCAACATCACCATCATCACAGAAACTTATCCGATGTTGAAAATATTATAAATTCTAGTGAATTAAGTCCAAAAGTAAAAAAAATGAGTCTTGAAATTTTTAAGAAGGTAGCTGAAGCTGAATCAAAAGTTCATAACAAGCCCATACAAGAAGTGCACTTTCATGAAGTAGGTGCAGTTGACTCAATAATTGATATTGTAGGTGCAGCAATATGTTTTGATTATCTGAATATAGATAAAGTTATGGCATCTAAAGTGGAAGTCGGCTATGGATTTGTAAAGTGTGCACATGGTACTATGCCAGTGCCTGCACCTGCAACGGTAGAAATATTAAAGAATATTCCAGTAAAATCTCAAATACCATTTGAGGCCACAACTCCAACAGGTGCAGCTATTCTGACCTATTTTACATCTAATTTTACTGATGTTAAAGATTTCAGAATAAATAAAATAGGCTATGGAATAGGTATGAAAGACAATCCTGATGTACCAAATATTTTGAGAGTGTTTATAGGCGAATCTACACAACAGGATACTTGCACTGATACAGATCAGGCAAAAGTCATGGAATGCAATATAGACGACATGAGTCCTGAAGATTATGAATATGTTATGGATCTTTTGTTGGACAAGGGAGCATTGGATGTATATTTTGCACCAATAATGATGAAAAAGGAAAGACCAGCAGTAAAAATAAGTGTTTTATATAAAAGTGAATGCGAAGATGATATTAGAGATGTTATTTTTGTAAATACTACTACATTGGGAGTCAGAAAATATACAGTAAATCGAGATATGCTCGAAAGGGATTTTGAAAAGGTAAAAACTAAATATGGAGAAATTACAGTAAAGAATTGCTATTACAAGGGTAAAAAAATAAGAACCAAGACAGAATATGAGGATTGTAAGAGGTTGGCCCGTCAAAATAACGTTAGTATATGGGAAATTAAAAAAGCAGTAATTATATCAAAACATGATTAGTATAATTAAATATTGATTTGCATAATATTGTGGAGTAGGGTGATATGTTGAATTTGGAAGATATAAGAAAACTATTTGAAGAAGTAAAACAGGATTCTATAAGTATAGAAGATGCAGTTGAAAGATTAAAAGATTTACCATTTAAAGATCTTGGTTATGCAAAAATTGATAACAGTAGAGAAATGAGAGTTGGGTATCCAGAAGTTATTTACTGTGCAGGTAAAACTGTAGATCAGGTAAAAGGCATAGTGGAAGCTATGATGGATAATAAAGACAATATACTTGGGACAAGAGCAACTAAAGAACAGTATGAGGCTGTAAAAAAAATATGTCCTAAAGCCAAATACAATGAACAGGCTAGAATTATGACAATAAAAAACAAAAAAATAGAAATGTCTAAAACATATATAGCTATAGTAACTGCAGGAACATCTGATATACCAGTTTCTGAAGAAGCAGCACTAACAGCTGAAATATTTGGGGAGAAAGTAGAGAGAATATATGATGTAGGGGTAGCAGGAATCCACAGGTTATTTAGTAAGTTGGAATTAATAAGAGGTGCTAAAGTAGTAATAGTTATAGCTGGTATGGAGGGTGCGCTGGCAAGTGTTGTAGGTGGTTTAGTAAATAAGCCAGTTATAGCTGTTCCAACCAGCATTGGATATGGAGCCAATTTTAATGGACTTTCAGCTCTTTTATCAATGCTAAACAGTTGTGCCAGTGGTGTAAGTGTAGTAAATATAGATAATGGATTTGGAGCTGCATATCTTGCAAGTATAATAAATAAGTTGCATTAGAAGAGCAATGGAAAAAATTTATATATTTTTTAAATTTCGCTCTTATAATTTAATATATAATAAAAAATTTATAAAAAAGTATAACCTATTTTTCTGACTATAATGAATAATCAGTACAATGATAAAAAATCATTTATATCGTTATCATATATAATAGTTTTCTATTCAATAGTCATTAATGGCAAAATATTTTAAATATACTTATTCTGAATGATTTATGATGAAATTTTTAAAAACTATCCAGTAAGTCTTTAAGTCTCTATAAATATCGTATGATATCTATGACATTATCTAATTGAACATTAAAATGGTAGAGGTTATAATGTATAAGTAGTTACAAGAAATATGTAATATATTGACACGAGAAATCATTTATTAATTATTATTTTATCGGGAGGGAATGGCAATGAAGGTAGCAGGAATATTAGAAAGAAAAGCCAAAGATACATTGGTGAAAGCTGGTTTAGAAATACTAAACGGCAAAGACCCAGAAAAAAGCCTTGATAAGTTATTTGCAATAATAAAAAATACAGTTGGAAAATCAAAATCTAAAATTAGTATGTCACAAATTGATAAAGTTCAGCAATTATACAATGAAAATCCAGCTATACACAAATTAGTAGTAGACATAGTTTCAAAAACTAATAAAAATTGCTTAGACAAGTTTTTTGTTAATTTTTTTGCAAACGCAGCTTGGTATGGAATACCAAAGAGGGATGCCTTATTTGAAAAAACAGGAACAAAAGTACCTTTTACAATTCTTATAAGTCCATCTATGAGATGTAATTTAAGATGCACTGGTTGTTATGCATCCAGTTATAGCAAAAAAGATGACATTCCATTAGAAGAATTGGACAGAATTATAGGGGAAGCAAGAGACCTTGGAGTTTATTACTTTGTAATACTTGGAGGAGAACCTTTTATAAATGACTATATGTTAGATTTATATGAAAAATACAATGATTGTATGTTCACACCATTCTCAAATTCAACACTTTTTACTGAGGAATTAGCAGATAGATTGCAAAAACTTGGTAATGTTATACCAATGTTTTCTCTTGAAGGATTCGAAAAAGAAACAGATGCAAGAAGAGGAAAAGGTGTATTCCAAAAAGTTATGCACGCAATGGATTTATTGAAGGAACGTGGAATCCTATTTGGAGTATCTTCTGCTACAGGTAGACACAACATAGATACAGTAACTTCAGATGAGTTTATTGATATGCTTATAGAAAAGGGAGCAAGGATGACATGGTATTTCCTTTTCATGCCTGTAGGAAAAGAGCCGGATACAAGTCTGATGCTTACTCCAGAACAAAGAATACGTCTTGGAGAAAGAGTAAGAACTTTAAGAACTACAAAACCTTACTTTACTCTTGATTTCTTTAATGATGCTCCTTATGTAGGAGGATGTATTGCAGGAAAATATTATTGTCATATTAATTCAAAAGAAGATTTAGAGCCATGTATATTTGCACATTTTGCTGTAGATAATGTAAAAGGCAAAAAGTTAATGGATGTATTTGGATCAGAATTCTTTAAATTATTAAGAGATAGACAACCTTATAATCGTAATTTACTTATGCCTTGCATGATGATTGATAATACAAAACAAGTTAGGGATATTGTAAAGAGGACAGGGGCAAAACCTACAGATGAAGGTGCTAGAATGATGATTGAAGATCCAGAATTTCAGAAGAAATTGGATAATTTGTCAGCTGAATTCAGACCTTATGCAGAAAAAGCATGGAAAGAAGAATTTGGTGAAAAAGGAAATTTTGAGATGTCAAAAGGTTAAAGCTAAGCTGAAGATTAGATCTTCAGCTTTTTTGTTAGATAAATATATATTTTATGATATAATATTATCAAAGATAATTCTGTTGTATTTGAATAAGAAAGGGAGTATAGGATGTTTGTGAATAACAATAGATGCACAAAGCTAATCATGATTATATTAATGATTGTGATTTTAAGTATGGTAGTGTCATGTAAAAAGCAGGATTCCTATAAGAAACAGGAAGTTTATAAAGGGGATATAAATATAGTAACTGATAAAAATCATGAACTTCAGTTTAAATATGCAGCGGAAGAATTTAAAAAAGTTCAAAATAAAGTCAATATAAACATAACAGTTAGTAATAATACACAAAGCAATTTGAAAAGATTTTTAAAAAGTGAAGATTATAAAAAGGATATAATAAGTGTTGACAATGAGAATTTACAGTATAGTGTAGATAAATATAAAGATGATATCTTAAATTTGACTAACTCGGTTTCAGGTTATAAAAACAGCATAATTTCTAATAGAATCGGTGATAATAGCATAGATGGTAAAATTTATTCAATGCCATGGGATGCAACTCCCAAACTTATAGTATATAGAAAAGATCTATTTGATAGTAAAGGAATAGATGCAAATAGCATAAAGACATGGAAAGACTACATAGAAGTAGGGGAAAAATTGTCCGAAGATACAGGGAAAATATTTATGGGAAATTATGAAAATAATAATTTGAATTTGTTCTTTGCCAATCAACTTGGTACTGGCTATTTTAATGATAAAAAATTGGACTTTGAATCTGAAAAGTGGTCAAGAATATTCGAACTGGAAAAAGATATATATATGGCAAATATTATTTCGAATTTTAGTTCAGAAAGAGAAATGATGGAAAGTGCAGAGGCAGGTAAAACTCTCACCTTTATTGCAAGTCCATATTCTGTTTATAAACTTATGAAAGATATACCAAAAGTAAAAGGGGTATGGGGAATTATGCAGCTCCCGGCTTTTGAATCAGGTGGTAATACTAGTGTATCCACCGATGGAACGAATATAATAGTAAATAAAAATTCCAAGAATTTTCAATTGGCTTTGGCATTTATAAAGTTTGCATTGACAGATGATAAACTCCAGTTGGATCTATTAGATAATACTGGCAGATTTCCTGTATATAAAACAGCATATTCATTTAAATATATGGATAAACCTGTAGATTATTTTAATAGCAATGTATGGAAGATGTTTGCTATTTCTCAACAAAATGCTTACAATGTAGAATACACAAAAAATTTTCCAAAGGTAAAGGATAAAATAAATAATGTGTTAAGTTCAGATAATTTAAAAAACAAAGACACAAAGACATTAATAGATATTATAGGAAAATCACTAGAAAAAAACTTAAAATAAAATTAAAAAGCATTCAACAAACGTTTACAAAAAATCAAATATATTATATAATACCTATGGGGAATTTAATCATAGGGATTTTTGAACATAGAAATAAAATCTTTCAACTAGGATCGTAATACTAGTTAAAAGGTTTTATTTTTGTTTTTATTGTGAATTTAATATTTTACTATATACTTCTAGAGTCTTCTCAGAAGTCTTTTCCCAGGAAAACAGTTTAGAACGCTCCAAGGATTTTAAACTTAAGTTTTCTCTTATAGTTTTATCATTTAAAATTGCCTCAATAGAATATATTAAGGATTCCTCGTCTTTTGGATTAATTAATATAGCACTATTACCCGTTACTTCTGGAATTGAAGATATATCAGATGTAATTACAGGAGTACCACAATTCATAGCTTCCAGTGGAGGAAGACCAAATCCCTCGTATAAAGAAGGATATACAAACAAATCCGCTGCATTATAAAATATTGGCAGAATTTCATTTGGAACAAAACCAGTAAATTTTACGTTTTTTTCTATATTAAAATTATAGGAAAGAGTTTTTAATTTTCCAAGTTCGTCCTTATCTGCTCCTACAATAACCAGGTCATGATCCATATCTAAATTTTTGTATGCTTTGGAGAAAGCCTTAATCAATGAGGACACATTTTTTCTTGGGCTAAAACCTCCTATATACAGTACAAAAGGCTTATTTATGTTATATTTTATATTTATTTTATTCCTGCATACTTCCTTATCAAGTGGTTTGTATTTTTTATCTGCAGCCAAAGGAGTGACAAATATTTTATTTTCATCTATAGGAAAATATTTCAGTATATCTTTTTTTGAACACTGAGATACGGTTATTATTCCATCGGCCATATTTATAATTCTGGGCATTTCTTTTAGAAATTTTATAAGGTAACCTCTACCAACTGTTTGAGGTAATATATATGGTATTAAATCATGAATAGTTATAACTTTTTTACAAGTAATATTTTCTGATATACCTATACCATTTTGAGGTACATGATATATATCTATAGATTCATTTTTTATATTTTGTGGGAAATAGTACTGCTCAAAAAATCTATGTTGTTTTTTAGATGCCATTATTATATTGGTATTTTTTTTGTTGAAACTATCATATTTTTTACCTGACCAATATATGTGATAAAAGTTTTCACTGTGATTTTTTATCATATGATTTAATATCCTATCTGTATAAGTTCCTATCCCGGTACCTTTATACCAGTTGATTCCTCTTGCATCAATGGCAATTCTCATTAACTTTCACCTCCATAGTACACTAAATCTAAAAATAAATTTAGTGGGGATTTATCCGATAAAGGAGTCTTTTATATACTATTACTACTTGTATAAAATGGTGAATTATAAGATTTATCACATACATAAATACTTATTCATATACTACAAATATAGTAATTTTGGAGGTAAAAGCTTGGATATTTTAAAAGTTAAAGAGCTTGTAAAAAATAATTATAATCTCCATATTGAATATATTCAAAAAATAAAGAATGTGTATAAAATTAGCAATGGTTATAATGATTTTTGCCTAAAAGTAATAAATTATGATTTCGGTCATTTTTTATTTATCATCTCTGCTATAAAATATTTGAAAAAAAATGATTTTAAAAATATACCTGAGATATTAAACACTCAATGTGGACAAGACTATATACAGATTGAAGACAAGCTTGCATATTTAACTCCGTGGATTGATTCTAGAGTAGCAAATTATGATAATTCTTTAGATGTTTTATTGGCTGCGTCTAAACTTGCAGAACTTCACAATAAAAGTTTGGGATTTAAGCTGACAGAAGATATGAATCCAAGAATTGGATGGTTTAAATGGATAGATACTTTTAATACGAGAGAAAATGAGATAGTAGATTTTAAGGGAAGAATTTTAAAAAAGGATAAAAAAACGAAATTTGATGTTATGTATCTTGAAAAAATGAATGAGGAAATTGAACTTTGCAAGTATTCTAAGAAAAATCTATCAGAAAGTAGTTATCTTGAAAAAATGAAAATTGAAGTTATAAAAAATGGATTTTGCCACCATGATTATGCCAATCACAATGTGCTCATAACAGGAGATGGCCATGTAAATGTCATAGATTTTGATTATTGTATATTGGATACGCATCTTCATGATTTGTCAAGCTTACTTTTAAGAATAATGAAACATGGAAAATGGAATATGAATATTGCACTTTTTATATTGGATGCGTATGATTCTATAAATAGAGTTATGGAAGATGATATTCCTATTATGGCAGGATTTATGGAGTTTCCCCAGGACTATTGGCAGATAGGAATACAGTATTATTGGGAGAAACATAGATGGACTGAGGATGTATTTATAAAAAAATTAAAAAAGATATATGATGACGAAGAGGAAAAACAGAAATTTATAGATGATTTTAGAATAAGAAAATATAGTTAAAATATTGAAAGGAGATAATAAAATGTCCCATAAAAGGAGATATAAAGATAAACAAGAAGATGAAAATAATGATTTAGAATATTATGATAATAAAGTTAATAGTTTAAAAAAAACAGTAAAACAAATGGATAAGATAAAAAGAAGAAAAAAAGAAATTTCAGAACTTGAGAGGAAAAGAAGAAAAATATTAAAAAAAATGGGTAAACATCATCATTGATTGATTTAAAAGGAGGTAATGAGGTGAGGTGATTTTTTAGTGTATTATTTTGATCTTGATTCATGTTTCTATAAATATCTTGCAACTAAAGGAATAATTAAGGTAAATAATTTTAATTTTGAAGTAAAAAACAAAGATATAAATATGTTGAAAATAAGCGATCAGCTTAATGCTATAGGACAATTTCACAGTAGAATATTGGGATATAAGGGACGTATGAATAAGAGGCTTACAAACAATGCAGGAAGGACAGTAGAGCAATATAAAGTATATATAAAATGGCTGAAAAGAGATTTAAACAAAATCACAAAAACAAGTGCTAATAATGAATTTGAGAAAATAGTTGCAGAAGTAGGAAGAGAATATCTTGAAAAAGCTGAAATATGTATAAAAGAAATATATGAAAATAATTATATACATCTTTTAAAAAGAAGTTCTAATAGATTTGAAGTATGTCTTAAAAATAGTTACTTTAATAATTTAAGGCAGGAAGAAAATATAAAAGTAATAAATTTAGATGGATGCTGCTACAACATGCTTGAAATGGATGCTTTTTATTTTATTAAGAAATTAAATAAAAAGAAACTAAATATAAATACTGAAAATATTGCCGATGAATTCTGCAGAGTTGAAAATTTAGATAAAGAAAGTTTAAAGTTTATATTGTCTATGGTTGAATATCCATATGAATTTATGAAATGCTGCAATCGTTATAGGGGAGATGTGAAAGAGCAGGATAAAGAAAAATATATTCATGAGATAAAGAAGATTATAAATAAATATAATTAATCTTGAATATTTTGATATCAATATTAATTGGAGGAACTCGGATTGGCATATAGATATAGTGATAAAAAGTACCTTATTCAGTATGATCTTTGTATAGAACTTTTTAAAAGCTTCGATTTAAAAGTACATGATGTAGTACCAATTAGAAATGTTTATATGGTTTCTACTAACAAAGGTGAAAAGATTTTAAAAAAAGTTGAATATACTATAGAAGAATTAAATTATATATATGATTTACTGTCTTATATAAGAAATAGATTTCCTAGAGTAGTTAATTTTTCAAAAAACACTAATGGAGATATATGTACTATATGGAAAGGAAATATGTATTGCATAATAGATGTAGTTGATGGTACAGAATGTAATTTTAACAATCCTGTAGAGCTATCTATAGCATCAAAGGCATTAGGACAATTACATGAAGCATCTGAAGGTTTTAAAACTGATTTGAAGAGCAAATATACCAATGGAAATTTGCTCAATACTTTTAAGAGAAGAATTCAAGAAATGGAATTCTTTAAAAATATTGTAGCAATTCATGAAAAGAAAACAGAGTTTGATGAAATATTTGTACAAAATGCAGATTATTATATAGATGAGATAAAAGATAGCATAGATATGCTGGATAAGGCAGGCTATTATAAGCTATGCAGCGAGGATGACAAAGTAGTTGTATGCCATAATGATCTAGCTTACCATAATATGCTAATAAACAATGGAGAAGCCTATTTTATAGATTTTGATTATGCAGTTATTGATATAAAGGTACATGATTTATGTAATTTTATAAATAAGGCAATAAAAAATTTTGCATTTGACATAGATAAGGCAAAATCAATAATTGACAATTATTGTATTACAAATACCTTGAGTGAAAGAGAATTAAAAGTACTAAACGCCATGTTAAACTTTCCTCATGATTTCTATACTATATCCAGAGATTATTATACTAAACGAAAAGAATGGGATGAAAATGTATTTTTAGATAGAATGAAGAAAAAATCTGGATATAAAGAAGACAGAAAGGAATTTTTAGAAAACTTTAACCAGATAATCTGTAATGAAAAATGATTTATGAAAAGGTGTGAGAGAATATAGATAAATTTGTGTAAAAAAATTGTGTGCTTTGAAGTGTAAAGTGCACAATTTTTTTACAATTATTTTTCATTTATAATTTTATTATAAACACGTATTGTATCTTTAGCAGTTTTTTCCCAACTGAATTGAGAAGCCCTTTTTAATCCTGACTTTACCAATTTATTATAAAGAGTTTGATCGGAAAGCACATTCAACATGCTTTTGCACAGAGAATCAGTATCCTTAGGATTTATTAATAAGGCACTTTTATCTACTACTTCTGGTATTGATGTTATATTAGATGTTATTACTGGAATACCACAGGCCATAGCTTCTACAGTAGGCAGTCCGAAACCTTCATAAAGAGAAGGATATACAAATAGCTTGGCTGCATTGTATACGTAAGGCAAGTGGTTGATTGATATAAATCCAGGAAATAATACTTTGTCCTGTATATGCAGCTTTTCAGCACATTGCTTATATATACTATAGGATTTTCCTCGATTACCTGCTATAACAAGAGTTATTGGTTTTTTATACAAAGCAATAAATTTACTAAAACTTTTTATAATTCCTAGTATATTTTTTCTAGGACTAAAACCACCTACATAAAGTATAAAATCATCTTTTATATCATAATATTTCTTAGCGATATATTTACTTATACATTTATTGAGAGGTTTATATATGTCTTCACTGGCAAGTGAGGTTACATATATTTTCTCTTCAGGAAAATTAAAAGTCTTTACTATATCTAATTTAGAAAAATTTGATACTGTGATTATACCATCACACATTGGTACTATTTTGGGGATATATTCTGAAAATAATTTTAGATATCTATCGCTTACAGTTTCAGGCATTTTGTAAGGAATAACATCATGGAGTGTTATAACAAATTTACACTTTTTTATAGAAGGTAGACCAACTCCATTTTGGGGAATGTGATAAAGCTGTATTTGCCCATTTTTTAAAATGTTTGGAGTATTTACCTCATCCCAAAAATTATTTTCATTATTGTTTTGAATATTATTCAGTACAAAGTTTTTTCCTAAATTCATCTCTTTTTTGCAGATTTCAGGCATAAAAAGAGTATAATCATTTATTCTATCTATTTTATTCAAGCAATTTATTAACTGGTAGGTATATGTCCCTATGCCAGTACCCCTATACCATTTGGCGGCACGTCCATCAATTCCTATTCTCATGATAAAATTCCCCATAAACTTAGTATATTTTATTATATTAAAATAAGGACAAAAGTGTTAATATCATTCTAAATTAACGGGTATATTCATATAAATGTAAAGAGGTGATTAAACATGATGCGAGAATTTGAAATAGAGAGACAATTTGGCATTAAGATTGAAAGTATAAAACCTAATAGGGGAGTATATTTCTTAAAAACCGACCAAGGTTTAAAATGTTTAAAAAAAATAAATTATGGTACTCAAAAACTTTTATTTGTATATGGAGCAAAAGAGCATCTTATAAATAATGGATTTCCAAGAGTGGACAAATACTCACTTAATACAAATGGCAATCCATATGCACTAGTTAATGAGGACATATATACTCTATCTGAATGGATACCAGGTAGAGAATGTGATTTTAAAGATGACTTAGATATTAAAAATGCAGCAAGATGTCTTGCTAATCTACATGAAGGTTCCAAAGGGTATGAGCCACCGGAAAATAGCAAGTTGAAAACAGATCTTGGAAGATGGCATCATCTTATGGAAAAGAGAGTCAGATCTTTTGACAAGATGAGGGATATGAGCAGAAAGAAGAGCAATAAAGGTAAATTTGATATGAATTACATCAAGAATGTAGAGTTTTATAAGGATTTTGGAAAGAGAGCTATAAAGGTGCTTCAAAATTCCAAGTACAATGAATTGTGTGCTGTTACAGAAGAAGATATGAGTTTCTGCCATCATGATTATACATTTCACAATATTATAATAGACAATGATAATAATGTGAATGTTATAGATTTCGATTATTGTAAAAGAGAGATAAGAGTGTACGATATTTTTACCTTTATGATTAAGGTTTTGAAAAGAGTAAATTGGAGTATGGACTATGCAAAACTTATATTGAATTCTTACAATGAGGTGAGTCAACTTAAAGAGGAGGAATATACAGTACTGTTTGCATTTTTACTATTTCCTCAGCGTGTTTGGAGACTTTCTAACAGGTATTATTATAATGAAGTAAATTGGCCTCTTAATACTTTTAGTAATAAACTAGAACAACTAATTTTAGAACGTGAGAAATATGTTAACTTTATCGATCAATTCAAAGAATATTATAATTTGAAAGAAGTATAAGTAAAATTTCCTAAAAACCCTGTTTAGTTAAGGAAACAGCTAAATGGGGTTTAACTTTTTATATTCACAAAAATAGCCTATATACATACTATATATTATTATGACTACTTGTGCGGGGATGAAAATATGAAAATTGGTGATTCTGTTGTAAGAAAATCTTATAGAAGAGATATAACTTTTAAAATAATAGATATAGAAAATACAAAGGAAGGAGTTTTATATAGATTAAAAGGAAGAAATATTAGAATAATCGCAGATGCTAAAGAAAGTGATCTGGAGATAGTTCCTGAAAAGTCTTTAACGGACGGTGAAAAGATATTTAACAAAAAAGTTAATAATTCAATTAAAACTATTTTGACACGAAGGGGTGGCTTTAGAGGGGGATGTGCCCAGAGTGAATATAAAATGCGAAAATTTGCTGACAGTAAGTCTAAAAATGAACTTGCATTTGGTAGACCAGGTAAGATACTTCATGTAGATGGTGACAAAGATTATCTGGATGTATGTCTTAAGGTATATAAGCAATTGATGCTTGATGTAGTTGGTGAAAATATATCAGAGGCAGAGCAGCCTAAAAAGATAGTTGAGCTTGTAAAAAATATAAAGCCTGACATAGTAGTTATCACCGGACATGATGCCATATCTAAAGACATTTCAGATTATACAGATCTAAACAATTATAAAAACTCAAAATATTTTGTAGATTCAGTTTCAAAACTTAGAAACTATGAACCAAATTATGATGATTTAGTAATATTTGCAGGAGCTTGTCAATCGTGTTATGAAAGTATACTTGATTCAGGAGCAAATTTTGCCAGTTCCCCAAGCAGAGTGTTAATTCACTGTTTGGATCCAGTATTTTTATGTGAGAAAATAGCTTATACCAATATAGAAAAAGTAGTATCTATTCAAGAGGCATTGGAAAATACTATAACTAGAACAAATGGAATAGGTGGTCTTCAAACTAGAGGAAAATATAGGGAAGGATTTCCAAAATCACCATACGTATAAAAAGTATGGAATTTGTAAATAATATTGCTTATATGAGTCAATTAAAGAAATTTTAATAAATAATCAGTTAAATTAGGCTATATAAGCTTTGCTTATAAAAATATAATATTGACAAAATAAATTATTTACATTACAATATAAAGTTTCACTTGACATAATACCCATACGGGTATATAATAAAATTGTGGAGAGAAGGTGTTTAATATGGCAAGACCAAATGTTTTGGCTTCTATAAGAAGAAATATCGAAGACCACGTAGGTGATAAAGTTACCTTAAAGGCAAACGGTGGCAGAAGAAAAGTTTTTGTAAATGAAGGGATAATTGAAAAGGCTTATCCTAGCATATTTGTAATTAGACTGGACAGCAACATTAGACGAAAAGTTTCATATAGCTATTCAGACATTTTAACTAAGACAGTTCAATTGGTATTTTCAGCATAAAACTTATAGTAAAATTCTTAATCTCATCGAATATTTTATTTCAAATAATAAAATGAATACATTACAATTAAATATATATTATAAGAATACAAACAAGTGAGTTGTCTAATCATACTTCATTTGCAGTTTTGCAATTAAAAAATAAAATAGCTACAATACATTCATAAATTCAAGTACATTTATAGTACAACAGCTTATGAATAATGAAGTTTATAACAAATCTCTTTGATTATGCTCCATCTATTTAGATGGGGCAATATTTGTTTGATTATATATTTATTATAATACAATTCCTGACTCATAATCAATATTTATATACAAATAAATTTTATTAGCAATTAGTGGAATATTTTTTGTGGTTTGATTATATAAATAAACTAGTAGGTTTTATGAGGAGGGTTAATTAACATGAGTATAGATTTAATTAGAGAAAACATAGAATGTGAACAACTTCTTGCTGAAAATTTTTGTGATACTGTTATAAAAGCAGAGTATGTTATACCTGATACTCATCCTGATGTTTTAAGTGTTTTAGTTTTAGATGCAAATCCAACTATAACAAATAAGGAAGTAATGCAGGATAAAGTATTTCTAGAAGGTAAAATAGATTACAATATAATTTATCTGGCAAAGGAAGATAATGATACAGGTGTATATAGTACAAATTACACAGGAGAGTTTTCAAACTATGTAGAGATAGATGGAGCTGAACATACAATGCTTTGTGATGCTGACTGCTATATTGAACATATAGATTGTACCATGGTAAATGAGAGAAAAGTTGAAATTGAAGGAATTGTAAAATTAAAATCAGAAGTATATAAAAATTATGATTTTGAAGTTATCAAAGATATAGCCGGATCAGATGATGATATACAGATGCTGAAAAATCCTGCTACTTTAGACAAGATACTTGGAACAGTTCAGGGAAGTCTAATAGCTAAGACAGAACTTCAAATACCATCTGACAAACCCCAGATAGGAAATGTATTGAAGATTGATGCAACTGTTCATAAAAAGGATATAACTATACTTGAAGATATGGTGCAAGTAGAAGCTTATGTTATCATTAAAATGCTGTACAGAGGAAAAGAGACTAAGGAGATTGCAGTTATAGAAGATGATGTACTCGTAAATAAGGAATTGGAGTTAAAGGGTGTAACGTCTTCCATGGACAGTTTTACAGATTTCAATGTAGATGGAATAGAATACAGTATTAGGGAAGATGATTTAGGCGAGGACAGAATATCACAGATAGAGGTGCTTGTTAATTCAAATACCAAAGTTATGTATAAAGAAGACATGGATATAATTGAAGATGCGTATTCGCCTCATTCACTTATGAAAATAGATAAAAATGATTATACTTTAAATGTCATACATGGACAGAATACATCTGATAATATGATCAAGTCCAACATATCAATAGAGGATGGACAAACATTGGATAAAATATTTATATGTCACGGTGATGTGTGCATTACAGATAAAAAAATAGTAGAAGATAAAGTAGTAGTAGAAGGCATATTAAATGTAAAAGCATTATATAGTATTTCAACTGGTCATATAAAAAAAGCTAATGAAGAAATACCATTTAATTTTTCTGTTGATATACCAGGAAGTAAAATAGATATGCAGTGTATAGCAAAGGCCTCTCTTGAGAGCATAGATGCTGAAGTGGAAGTTAATACTATATCCATAAAGGCAGTGGTACAAATTTATGCAATGGTAAATTACATCACTCATAAGGAGTTTTTAGTAGATGTAGATACTGCAGATGGAGAAGTTCCTCAAAAGAATTCAAGCCTTACCATATATGTTGTTCAAAATGAAGATACTTTGTGGAAAATTTCAAAGAGATATTATACTACTGTAGAAGATCTAGTTAGATTAAATAATGTGGAAGATCCGGAATCTATAAAGATAGGTGATAAACTTCTTATACCAGGCAGAGCTATTATAAGTTAAAAAATAGAATATATAAGTGATTTAATCAAAATGTAAACTTCAGTATTTTAATTTAAAACTGGAGTTTTTTCTTATGGGTATAATTATTTTAAATATGGTTAAAATATAACATATCTATAGGAAAGGGTGCGTCATTTTGGAAGAAAAATTAGAGGGAAACTTGATAATAATAGGGGGAGCAGAGGATAAGAAAGGTGATAAAAGCATATTAAAAGAAATATGCAGTAAATTAAATAATGAAAAAGACATATTGGTTATAGCAACGATAGCGTCTGAAATTCCCGAAGAACTTGGAAATGAATACAATAATATATTTAAAAAATTAGGAATAAAAAATATAAGAATATTGAACATAGAAAATAGAAAAAATGCTTATGACAATAATAATATTGAAAAAATTAAAGATGCATCTTTAGTTTTTTTTACAGGAGGAGATCAACTTAGAATAACAAGTCTTATCGGAGGAACACCACTTTATTTGAAAATTCATGAGTTGTATAAAGGCGGATGCATATTTGTTGGAACTTCGGCAGGAGCATCTGTTATGAGTGAAACTATGATAGTTACAGGTCCGGATGATGAATCACCTAAAAAGTGTACCTTGAAGATGGCACCGGGACTTGGACTTATAAAAGGGGTTATAATAGATCAACATTTTGCTCAAAGAGGAAGAATAGGAAGACTTCTTGTGGGAATTGCAGAAAATCCAGAGAGCTTAGGCATAGGAATAGATGAGGACACTGCCATTGTAGTTAAAAATGATGGTGAAGTTAATGTTATAGGATCTGGAGCTGTATATATAATAGATGGTTCTCATATAAGCAGTAGTAATGTTTCGGAGCAGCATCCAGAAGAAATATTGTCAATATTTGATGTGAAATTACATGTACTTAAAAATGGAAATAAATTCAATATATTAAATAAACTACCGTACAGCGATTAGGAGGATTTAATTAAGATGAAAATAGATAAGATTAGAGTTTTTGAGGGAAGAAATATATATTCTCATAAAACATGCATTAAAATGTATGTGGACTTAGAAGGATATAGTGAAATCCCAACTAAAGATATAAAAAACTTTAATGAAACTTTACTAAAAACTATACCGGAATTAAATGAACACAGATGTGGGATAGATGAAGATAACGGATTTAGAAAAAGACTTTATGAAGGGACTTATCTTGCACATGTATGTGAACATATGATAATTGCAATTCAAAATATGCTGGGTATTGACGTAGCTTATGGAAAGTCACGAGAAATAAGCGGAGATAAATATTATATAATATATCAATATGTTCTTAAAAATATGGCAGTTCAGGTGGGGAAGACAGCTGTAGATTTTGTGAACGCTTTAATAAATAATGAAAAATATGACTTTAACAGGGCTTTTAATCTGCTGAGAGATACTTTAAGAAATGAAAAAATAGGTCCTAGCACCGCATCAATAATCGATGAAGCTAAAAACAGGGGAATACCTGTAACTAGAATAGGAGATACAAGTGTATTTCAACTTGGTTATGGAAAATACAGCAAAACTATAGAAGCGACTATATCTTCAAATACGAAAGCCATAGCTGTGGATCTGGCATGTGATAAGCTTCTCACAAAGGAAATATTGAGAAATCAATGTATTCCAGTTCCAGAAGGAGAAATGGTAAAAGATATAGATGATCTAAAGGAGAAAGCAGAGGAGATTGGCTATCCTGTAGTCTTAAAACCAAGAAGAGGCAATCAGGGAAGAGGAGTTTTCCCAAATTTGAAAAATCAAGAGCAGCTTATAAGAGCCTATAAACTATTGTCTGAGGATTTTAACGACATAATCGTAGAAAAAAATATATCAGGCAAAGATTATAGAGTATGTGTGGTAGATGGAAAAGTTGAAGCGGTATCTCATAGAATATCACCTTATGTTATTGGAAATGGAGTAAGTACGGTAAAACAACTTATAGATGAAATTAACAGTGATAATATGAGAGGATATGGACATGAAAAACCACTTACTAAAATAAAAATTGATGAAAAACTTAAAACACATATAAATAAAGAAAATTATACTCTAGATAGCATACTTGAAAAAAGTAAAAAATTAGTATTAAGAGAAAATGCAAATTTATCTACAGGAGGGAAAGCTGAAGATTGCACTGATATGATATGCTGTGAAAATGTAGATATTTGTGAAAGAGCTGCCAAGGCGATAGGTCTGGATATTTGTGGAATAGATCTATGCTGTAGTGATATAAGTAAATCTGCATTTAAAAATGGGGCTATACTTGAAATTAATGCTGCACCAGGTATAAGAATGCATCAATATCCAAGCAAGGGAAAGGCTAGAAGTGTATCCAAGGCAATATTAGATGAATTATTTAAAGACTCATGTAGTAGTATACCAATTATATCTGTTACGGGAACTAATGGAAAGACAACGACTACCAGACTTATAGCCCATATCCTGCATACTGCAGGATATAGTGTAGGCATGACAACAACAGGAGGCATTTATATAAACAATAAATGTATATATACAGGAGATACTACAGGATATTATAGTGCTAAGGCTATATTAAACAATCATGAAGTGGAAGCAGCAGTTCTTGAAACTGCCAGGGGAGGCATAATAAAGAAGGGCCTTGCCTATGACAAAGCTGATGTGGGAATAATAACAAATATAACAGAAGATCATCTGGGAATAGACGGAATAGAGACAATGGATGATCTTGCACATGTCAAGTCACTTGTAGGAGAAGCTATAAAGGATAATGGATATGTGGTGTTGAATGCAGATGATTTGGTAAGTATAAGTATAATAAACAGAATTAAAAGTAAGATGATAATGTTTTCTAAAGATAAGTATAATGTAATACTGAGAAACAATATAAAAAAAGATGGATATGGTATTTATGTAGATAATAAAATCATATATCTTGAAGAAGACAATAATGTTATACCTATAATCAAAGTTTCAGATATAAAAATATCTCTTGATGGAAAATTAATGTATAATGTTGAAAATGCAATGGCAGCTTGTGCAGCAGCAGTAGCACTGAATATTAATTATATGTATATAAGAGATGCATTGAAAAATTTTTATGGAAATTCACTTCTTAATCCAGGCAGATTTAATATATATGAACTAAATGGATCAAAAATCATTTTGGATTATGGCCATAATATAGAAGGATACAAAGCTGTAATAAATGGAATAAAAAAAATGGACCATAAAAGATTGGTTGGAATAATAGGATTACCTGGGGATAGATCTGATAGCAGCGTAGAAGAAATAGGTAGGATTTCAGGTAAAAGTTTTGACTGTATATATATCAAGGAAGATAAAGATAGAAGAGGTAGAAGTTTAGGAGATATAGCTTCTATTTTGAAGCGAGGAATATTGCAAACTGGTTTTGATGTAAAGGAATTAAGAACTATATTAGATGAAAAATCAGCACTTGAAGATGCTATAGACAATCAAAAAAATGGAGATATAATAGTAATATTCTTTGAGAAATTAAAACCACTTCAAGATTTGGTAAATAAAAAGATCAAAGAAGAAAGTTCAAAAAAAACACAAAATTCACAGATAACAGTTTGATAATAAAAGCCAATGGAAGTTAAATCTAGAGTTTTAGTTTTATTTGTAGTAAAATATAAGAATAAAATTAGTTTTACTCGAATAAAGCTAAAACTTGGAGGAGAATATGTTAGTTAAAGCTCATGCTAAAATAAATCTGTCTTTGGATGTAATAGGTAAAAGAAAAGATGGATACCATCTCTTGAAAACAATAATGCAGACCATAGACTTATATGATATTATAACAATAAATGAGATAGAAAAGGGAATAAAGTTATATTGCAATAAACCATATATACCATCTGATAATAGAAATTTAGCCTATAAGGCTGCACAATTATTTATAGACAAATATGGGATAAAAAGTGGAGTCCAGATAGATGTGAGGAAGTACATACCAGTTTCAGCAGGCCTTGCCGGAGGAAGTTCAGATGCTGCTGCAGTACTTAGAGTAATGAGAGATAATTACAGACCAAAGATCAGTAATGAAGAATTAAAAGAGATAGCTTTAAAGATAGGCACAGATGTAGTTTATTGCGTTGAAGGTGGAACTGCACTTTGTGAGGGAATAGGAGAAAAGGTTACTCCTATTAAGTCATTTAAGGATCACATATTATTAATTATTAAACCACCATTTGGAGTGTCTTCAAAGGATACATACAGTAATTTAGATATAAATAAAATAAATAAACATCCTGATATTAGGGTTTTATTAAATGCTATACAGGAAAATGATATTATTAAATTATGTGAAAACATGAAAAATGTTTTGGAAAATGTAACTTTAAAGAAGCATTATATATTGAGACAGATAAAAAAAGAAGCTTATAACCTTGGAGCTATAGGTTCACTTATGAGTGGTAGCGGATCTGCTATATTTGCTTTTTTCGATGATATGTTAAAAGCCCAATTTTGTTATGACAAGATGAAATCCAAATATAATGAAGTATTTATAACGAGAACTATTTAATTTTTAAAAAAGGACTATAAAAATATTCAAATCATATTTTTATAGTCCTTTTTTTATGCAATTATATTGTAATAAAATGAATAAACAGGTTTAAAAAAGCAAATCCTATTTTACAAGGATAATCTTATTTTATAGGAAGTGATGGATTTGCAAGAAATAATAGAGAATTATGTATCTCCTGAAATAGATGAAAATGTGGCTTATTTAAAAAAATTATTTAACAATAACTCAGATGTTATATTTAGAGAGTTCTATATAGGTGATATAAAGACTGCATTGGTTCATATAGATGGAATGGTTAACAAAGACCTTCTTAATGATCTCATGAGAGGAATTATGACTATGGCAGCTTCCAATTACATAGAAGATAGAAGCGAAATAAAAGATAGATTAATTACAGTATCAGATGTTAGCACATTAGATGATATGGAAAAAGGCGTAAATTTGCTTATGTCTGGAGATACATTGATGTTTGTAAATGAATTGAATAAATTTTATGTAATAGCTACTAGATATTGGCCTGCAAGGGGAGTATCTGAACCATCTTCTGAAACTGTAATAAGAGGATCAAGGGATGGTTTTACAGAGACAATTAGATTTAATACTGCTCTTATAAGAAGAAGAATTAGAGATACTAGACTAAAAATAGTTTCAAATCCAATAGGAGTAAGATCAAAAACTGATATGGCCATTATATATATAGACGATATAGTAAATAGAGATGCACTAAAAGATCTGAATGAGAGATTAGATAAAATCAAGATAGATGCAGTATTGGATAGTGGATACATAGAGCAGCTTATAGAAGATAATAAGTGGTCTGTTTTTCCACAAATTCAAAGCACAGAAAGACCGGATGTAGTAGCTTCTGCAGTTTATGAAGGAAGAATTGCAATACTTGTAGACAATTCACCTTCTGCTCTTATAATACCAACGGTAATGGCTAACTTATTTCAATCACCAGATGATTATTATCAAAGATGGATATATAGTTCAAGTATAAGAATAATAAGATTTTTATCCATAATTTTAGCACTTGTAATGCCAGGACTTTATGTATCAGTGACATCCTTTCATACTGGAATAATACCTACTAAGCTTGCTTATTTTATTGCAGCATCAAGGGAAGGGGTGCCATTTCCAGCTTTTATGGAAGCTGTAATAATGGA
Organism: Clostridium tyrobutyricum; assembly: GCF_019144085.1. Taxonomy (GTDB): domain Bacteria; phylum Bacillota; class Clostridia; order Clostridiales; family Clostridiaceae; genus Clostridium_B; species Clostridium_B tyrobutyricum_A. Next base: position 37,518 of record NZ_JAHHUY010000008.1, on the reverse strand, counting down.
AATTAGTTTTGCACTGCTATTGGAAGCCATAGCCAGGTTACCAAAAGCTATAGGAGCTACTACTGGAATAGTAGGTGGACTTATTATAGGGCAATCAGCAGTTCAAGCAGGAATTGTAAGTCCTATTATGATTATTATAGTTTCAGTTACTGCAATAACGAGTTTTACTACTCCAAATTATGAAATGACTACTGCATTTAGAATAATAAGATTTATCCTTATAATTTTATCGGCTATAGCTGGACTTTATGGAATGATGATAGGTCTTATACTAACGTTAATACATCTTGTTAGACTGAAAAGTTTTGGTATTCCTTATCTTTCACCTATGGTAAATGAGAATATGTCAGATTTTAAAGATATGTATTTGAGATTTCCAATTAATTTGTTTAAAAAAAGACCTAAATATATGAAAACTCAGGATAAAGTAAGGCAGAAATAAGAATAGAGGTGATATTGAATATGAAATATAAAAAGTTTATTACTAGTTTTGGATTATTTAGTACTATCATTGTAACTGTCATAGGAGTAGGAATATTTTCATATCCACAAGAAATATCCTCTATTGTAGGTACAGACGGATGGATTGTAACTATTTTTGCAGGATTTATAGCGTACCTTTTATTGTATATAGCATATTTGGCAGTAAAGAGAAATGGGTATAATAAATTATACATTATATTAAATAATAATTTCGGAAAAATATTTGGAGGAATTTTAGCTTTAATTTTTATAGCATACAATATAATCTCAATATCTTTTGGAATGAGAATATTTACGGAAGTAGTAAAAATGTATCTTTTAGAAAAGACTCCCACTGAATTCATATTTATTGTAACTATACTTACAGGAATGTATTTAATAACTGGAGGTTTGGGGAGTTTAATAAAATTTAATGAGATATCATTTTGGATAATGTTTGTACCAGTTATAATTATGATGATTTTTACATTGAATAATGTTAATTTCAGTAATATATTACCGGTATTCAACAATAGCCCCATTAAGTATGGAGAAGCGTTTAAAACTTGTATATATAGTTTTTCAGGAATAGAAATAATATATTTAATGATTCCTTATATAAAATCTAAACTTTCTTTAATCAAGACAACTAGTAAAAGTATACTATTTATAACAGTATTTTATACTGTTATTGTTATATTATCTTTGGCTGTATTTTCAAAACATCAGACCAACATATTACTTTGGCCAACTATGACTATGATGAAATCTATAAATATCCAGGGAGCATTTATAGAAAGGTGGGAAGGTGTAGCTATGGCAATGTGGGTTATGTTTTATTTTACCACCTTTTCTAACCTATATTATCTATCTTCGGATATAGTAAAGGATATGTTTAAATTAAAAAGCATTACTATTCCATCTATATTTTTAGGAGTCATAGTCTATATTATAGCTCTTTATCCAAAGAATATAGCTACTTTGTATGATATGGGCAATAAATTCATACCTCCATTATTTGTATTTAATGTTGTTATACTTCCGTTGATTATACTTCTTTTTAGAAAGTTTAAAAAAAAATCAATTATAAAAAAGGTTATGCCCTTAATTCTTATATGTGTTCTTCTTACGGGATGCTGGGATAAGGTAGAAATTGAAAACAAGCAGTTGATTTCAATAATCGGAGTAGATACAGGAGAGGATATAGATAAACAGAAGTATTTAAAGAATGTAAAACCTGAAGATCCACTAACTTCCATTGACTTAAAAAAAATTCATCTTACATTTGGTTCGCCAGATTTATCTCAACTAGGCCCAGATAAAGGTGCACAGGCAGAGGATAAATATATAGATGCAGATGGATATTCTTTTCAAGATGCAGTTAGCAAGGCAAGACTTAAAAGCAGCAGATCTATAAGATTCAGTCATACGAGTTTATTAGTGTTTAGTGATGGGATTATGGAACATCCATATGTATTAAAAGAGATTTTGGATTATCTACAAAGAGAGCCCTCATTAAACCGAAATATGTATATAGTTGTAGTTCAAGGTAAAGCAGAGAGGTATATAAAATTAAAAACTAATATGGAAAAAAATATGGAAAGTTATATTATAGGATTAATAAACAATGATTCTAGCAATACAGAAATAATTCCTGTTAGTTTAAATGACTTTTTAGTTCAAATGAATGAAAATGGTAATAGTCTTCTACCTAAAATAGGAATGGATGAAAATAATAAGGATGTAAAAATATTGGGATCTTTAGCTGTTAAAAATTTTAAAGCTAAGGGAATTCTGAATCCTACAGAAACTGCAAATATAGAATTTTTAAAAGGTAAATTAAAGGGAAGTAAGAGGATGATATATTTAGATAATCATCCTGTTGATATAGATATTAATAATACCAATAGAAAGATAAGCGTAAGTGAAGTTAAAGGAAAATTGCAATTTAATATACACGTAAGGATTGAAGCTCAAATAAAAAATTATTATTTGGATAAGGATCTGTTTTCAGTAAATACACTAAAGTACATTCAAGACAATTTTAATAAGTCTATAAAGATAGAATGTGAAGAAGCATTAAAAAAGATACAACAAGAGTTAATAATAGATCCAATAGGATTTGGAAAATATTTAGAAGAATATCACCCGGGTATATGGAATAGAGTTAAGGATAATTGGGATAATGAGTATAAAAATTCAACTATAAATGTTAATATAGACACTCAAATAAGAAGAATTGGAGTAGTAAAATAATTTAAATTAAGTGAATATAACCAAAATATCTGTCAATACTTTCTAGTATAAATGAAAATTAAGTCTGAAGGGAAGTAGAAAGTTATGAAAAAATTTTTTGGATTAATAATATTATGTATTTTAGTTATATTTACTTTAAATTTTACTGTTCAATCTAGTGATTTTAACGACAATTTATTCAAATATAGTTCAAATAGTCAATCAAATAATGTTCAGCAGAGTATAGCATCAAAAATTATAAGATTTCATGTTATAGCTAATAGTGATACACAAAGTGATCAAGCTCTAAAACTAAAAGTAAGAGATGAAGTATTAAAATATATTTCACCTAAATTATCAAATTCTAAAAGTATAGTTGAATCGAGACAAATTTTAAAAGAAAATAATAATAATATTTTGAGCGTAGCTAGAAAAGTTATAAGAGAACATGGATATAGCTATGGAGTTACGAGTACACTTTCACAGTTTAATTTTCCTATAAAAACATATGGAAACATAACCTTGCCTCAGGGAAGGTATGAAGCTTATAGGATAATAATTGGACAAGGTAAAGGCAGAAATTGGTGGTGTGTAATGTTCCCTCCTCTATGTTTTGTAGATATATCCAGAGGTCAGGCATCGTATAAAAAGACAGAAAAGGAGATGAAAACTGTATTGAATCAAAAAGAATATAATTCAGTTGATAATGGTATTGAAAATTTAAATAATAAAAAAAATAATGATAATAATGTTAAAGATGATAACATAGAGGTTAGATTTAAAATATTAGACATTGCAAAAGGATTAGGATTTTAGATGTTTTGATAACTTTTTAATAACTTAGGGTTAATGGCCCCAAGTTTCTAAAAAGCTAATTGTCTTCAAATAATTTATTAGCTGTTTTTAACAGATGTTCACCAGCTGATTTTAGTATAGTTTTTATATCGTCCTTTTCATAAGGTTTGTTTTTTATCATGTTAGGAACTGGCTCAAGTTTAAGTTTGCTGCTATTTACAAGTGAATCGATTAAATCTGCTATGTGATTGCCTGAATATGATTTTGAAAAATTAATACAGTTTTGTTGTATTTTCTTAAGTCTGCTTTTACATTCTAAAAGTTTTACTATGTTTTCTCCACATTTTGATATATTGGTTAAATTAACAGCAAGTTCGTGTTTAAAAAGAAACTGTGCATTTTTTTCTTCTTGTCCAGGTATTGGTGAAAATATACCTAGGGGAACATGAGATATCAAGGCTTCTGTAATTGTGAGTCCACCTGGTTTGGTTAGTAGAAGGTCACTGCACTGCATATACTTGTTTACACAATTAGTAAAACCTATTATACAGGTGTCTTTTAAAGAAGATTTTTTTAATTTTGAGAGGTCTGTATAAAGTTTTTTGTTTTTGCCTGTTATTATAATTATTTGAATATTCTCGGGTATTTTACTCAATTGTTCGTATATATTAGTTATTTTACCCATCCCAAGACTTCCACCCATAATAAGTATTGTAAATTTGGAACTGGAGAAATTCAGTTCATTTAATGTTACTTCCCTGGAGTACTCATTCCTAAAATTTGGATTAACTGGTATACCAAGATTATATATGGAGTCCTTTTTAATTCCTTCGGATACCATTTTTTCAATCATATCATCATTTGATACTACATATGCGTCTATATAAGGATGAAGCCATGTACTGTGAGGATAGAAATCCGTTATTATAGACATACAGGGTATATTAAGGTTGTATTTGAATTTTAATATGGATAGCATTTCTGTAGTAAAAGAATGCGTAGATACAAGTATATCAGCTTTAAAATCGTCTATTAATGGAATTAGTTTGGAAGTTAAAACTTCCATTATCTTTGAAGCCAAAGTTATGGCAATGGGATCATTTTTTTCTGAATAAGAATATAATTTCCCATATAAAAAGGGAGTAACTTTTAATGTACTTAAATAGCTTCCAATAACTACTTTATCTATTAATGGATTTATATATTTTAGCGTGTCTATTATTTTTATTTCTGAATCTGGATCCTTTAGTTTAATATAATCTTTTAGGGCATCTGCTGCGTGGACATGACCACCTCCAGCTGATACCGAGAAAATTAGGACTTTCATTTCAATCACCTTCTGATTAAGGATATATGGCTGTTATCGATAAAACTCTAAATTCATTCATTTCCTAATATTACTAATATTATATAAAATATAAGAATAATAATAAACCGATTTTATAAACAATTAAGAAAAAATTAATATATAGTACTATATTATATTATAGCAGAAAAGTAATTTATATATGTGATTTATATATGGCAGTTCATGTATATTATTTAAAATAATACAGATAATATCTATAAAATTAAAATTGAAAATAAGGAGGGAAGAGTTGCGCAGTCATAGCACTCACAAATTGCGTGACATAAGTTTAATGAAGACATCTAAAAAAAGAATAATATATACTGCCATAGTCACATTGATTGTAGTTTTTTCAAGCACTTTTGCAATTCTTATGACTTTGGAAAGAAATGATTACAGAAATTATCTTCAAGGTGAGTATGGGAAAAACATGTATGAACTTATAGACTCAGTTAGAAATATAAGGGTTAACCTGGCGAAGGCAGAGGTTATAGGTTCTAGAGAACAAGGAATAGTTGTATTTGAAGAAATATTCCGACATTCAGCTATAGCTAGTGATAAACTCCATTCCCTCCCTGTTTCTCAGCCAGCCATATCAAATACAAGTAAATTTCTAAATCAGGTAGGCGATTTCTGCTATACATTAGGGGATATATCCAGCAAAGGAGGAAGCCTTGGCAATAAGGATTATGCCGATATAGATAGGCTGAAGAAACAATCAAGTGATTTAGAAATGCAGTTAAGCAATATTTCAAATAATATAAATCAGGGTCAAGTAAGATGGGGAGAAATAAGAAAGAAAGTTACAGGGGTATTGGCTAAAAATGATGGAAACTCTGCGGTATCTCAATTTCAAAACATACAAAAGCAGATAACTCAGTATCCTGCTTTGATATATGATGGTCCTTTTTCAGATAATACTCTTTCTATAAAACCTAGAGTAACTTCACAAAAAGAGGTTTCCAAAAATCAAGCTGAAAAGATTGCAAGAAAAGTTATAGATGATAAGAAGTTTAAAAATTTAAAAACTGAAAGCCTGACAGAAAATTCAAATATAAAAATATATAGGTTTACATCAACTGTAAAAAATAATAATAGAAATCAAAACATATCATGTGAGATAAGCAAAAATGGTGGAAAAGTAGTATATCTTATAAATGACAGGGTTATAAATAATTCTTCAATAAGTATGAAAAAGGCTATTGACATGGGAACAAAATATTTGAATGGTTTAGGATATAAAAACATGCTGCCTATATATACATTGAGATATGGAAATGAAGCAGTTATAAGTTATGTATATAAACGTGGTAATGTAATAATATATCCTGATCAAATAAAATTAAAAGTAGCATTGGACAATGGAGAAGTAGTTGGAGTTGAATCTGTAAAATATTTAGTGTCTCATGATGAAAAAAGAAAAATAAGTTCTCCTAAAGTAAGTTTAAGCAGAGCCAAACAAAGAGTTGGAAAAAGACTAAATATAACAGGCGAGAGATTGACTATTATTCCCACAGAAGAGAATAAAGAGGTTTTATGTTATGAATTTTCTGGAGTATGTAATGGAGACAGTTTTAAAGTATATATAAATGCGGATACAGGATATGAAGAAAGAATTCTTCAAATAATAAATACCCCTAATGGAGAATTGACGATGTAACTTTCCATAACTTGATTGTTTTGATATAATGAATCTATATTTATGACAATGTGATTCATAGGAGGAATATGCATGAAGAAAAAGGCAGTTATATCAGTGTCAAGTACTAGGGAAGATGATGAAGATCTTATAGAAGTTGTAACACCAGGAGATTTTTATAAGGAAGATGATTTTTATTATGCCAAGTATAAGGAAACGGAAATATCTGGCATGGAAGGTACTGAGACTACTTTTAAAATGAACAATGATAGTTTTTCGCTTATGAGAATAGGAACTACGAATGCTAATATGGATTTTGGCAAAAATAAGGATAATTTAACTGTATATGATACACCTTATGGTGCTATGGAATTGAGAATACAAACTAATAAACTTGAAATTGATGTAAATGAAAGTGGAGGAAACATACTTATAGACTATAATTTAAGTATATCTGGTCAGAGTTATCAAAATACAAAATTAAAAATTAATATAAAGGCTTAGGACAATTAAAGTGTCTTTTATAACTATTTATGTTTAAAATTATCTTAGCTGGACAATATAAAGATAAATCAACTAATCTTGTGATAATAAACAAGAAAGTTGAAATAGTTAAGTTTAGTGAGGAAAATTATTATGAAGTATTTTAATGATAAAACCCAGACATATTCAGCTATAATTGATATATTATGTGAGTATAAAGGCTTAAGCAAAGAACAGTTGTTTAATGTTTTAAAAGATAAGGATTGCAAACATTTATTTTTTCTACTAATAAAAAAATATGAATGTTTTGATTTGGATATGTTGAAAAAAGATATTCCTTCTATAAACAAAATTAAATTAGAGAATAATATAAATCAGGCACAAAAAAAGTTATTACTTAATAGAAAAATAAGAAATATGTATTTTGAAGCTGAAGACTTACTAGACAGAGCAAAATAATTTATTATAAAATATAACCTCAGTGAATTTTAAATTCACTGAGGTATAAATACAAATTAAAAAAACAAAAAACTCTAGCATATATTAGATTAATATGCTATTATATTAGGTATGTTAAAAAAGTAGTTAATTAACATTATATTATTTGAGTAATTTTTATTATAATACTAAAAAAATATTCTGTCAATAATTATTTTGCCAAAATTTTAATAAAAATGGAAAGCAGGGGGTGAGTACTGCTGCAAAGCAGGAAACTATGAGCACAAAATATATATTTGTAACTGGAGGAGTAGTATCTTCACTTGGTAAAGGAATAACTGCAGCTTCTCTAGGCAGGCTTTTAAAAAATAGAGGACTTAAAGTTTCAATTCAGAAATTTGATCCATATATAAATGTGGACCCTGGAACTATGAGCCCTTATCAGCATGGAGAAGTATTTGTTACAGATGATGGAGCAGAAACGGATTTGGATTTAGGACATTATGAAAGATTTGTAGATGAGAGTTTAAGTAAAAATAATAATGTCACTACAGGTAAGATATATTGGTCCGTAATATCCAAAGAGAGAAAAGGCGAATACTTAGGTAGTACAGTGCAGGTAATTCCACATATAACAAATGAAATAAAGTCTAGAGTTTATAGAGTAGCTAAGGAAAAGAATGAAGATGTAGTTATAACAGAAATTGGAGGAACTATAGGAGATATAGAATCTCTTCCCTTCTTGGAAGCAATAAGACAAATAAAATATGATATAGGTACAGAAAATGTATGTTTTATTCATGTTACACTGATACCGTATCTACGCAAATCTGGAGAACTTAAGACCAAACCTACACAACATTCAGTAAAAGAGTTAAGAGGTATAGGAATACAGCCTGACATAATAGTTTGTAGATCTGAAAAGGAAGTATCTGATGATCTTAAGAAAAAAATAGCTTTATTTTGTGATGTAGGTAAGGATTCAGTTATACCTAATTTAGATGCTGGTAATTTATATGAAGTTCCATTAATGCTTCATGACCAGGGATTAGACGATTTAGTATGTAAAAAATTAGGACTAAAGTCTGGTAATGCAGATAATGATGAATGGATACATATGGTAGACAGAATAAAAAATTTATCTAATAGAGTAACTATAGGGCTTGTAGGCAAATATGTAGAATTACATGATGCTTATATATCTGTAGTTGAAGCATTGAATCACGGTGGATATGCAAATAATTCACACATAGATATTAAATGGATAAATTCTGAAGATGTAACAAAAGACAATTCTTCTGAGTATCTTAAAGATTTAGATGGAATTTTAGTACCAGGCGGATTTGGAGACAGAGGAATTGAAGGAAAAATAGAAGCTGTAAGATGGGCCAGAGAACACAAGATCCCTTTCTTTGGAATATGTCTTGGCATGCAGTGCGCCGTAATAGAATTTTCCAGAAACATATTGGAATATAAAGGAGCTCACAGTTCTGAAATAGATCCTGATACTAAATATCCTGTAATAGATCTAATGCCTGATCAGAAAGATATGGCTGAAAAAGGTGGAACTATGAGATTGGGATCTTATCCATGTAAGCTTTCAAAAGACAGTAATGCATATAAAGCATATGGACAGGAAGTTATAAATGAAAGACACAGACATAGATATGAATTCAATAATGAATATAGAAAACAATGCTCAGATGCAGGCCTTATATTTTCTGGATTAAGTCCAGATGAAAGGTTAGTGGAAATTGTAGAGTTGAAAAACCATCCATGGTTTGTAGCAGTACAGTTCCATCCTGAATTGAAGTCCAGACCTAATAGACCACATCCATTATTCAAAGACTTTATTAGTGCAGCTTTAAATAATTCTAATAAATAGACATAAATGCAGTTATTTCAGTAGTACATTTGGCTAGATTAACTAGTTAATGTACTACTATTTTGGATATTCCCAATAGCTTTTATTTAAATAGTATTGATTATTGCAATTAATAATAATATTATGAAAATAGGTTAATATTTATAACTATGTGGATTAAAATATTTTAAAAGGTTATAATATAAAATATAATTATTACCCACCCATATGAAATTTTCTTTACTTGTTTTTATATCTCTTTTGATTTCCCCAAAGAATTATGTACAAAGTTAAATAATGAGAGGTGTTACTTTTTGGTTAATAAAGATATAGATAATATGAAGTTAGCAGAACTTAAGGAGTTTGCAAAGAATTTAGGAATAGGCAATATATATAAATATAAAAAAGCAGAGTTAATTGAACAAATAAAAAAAGTGTCTCCAGCTTATATAAAAAGAGACGGACTCATACTTAGAGAAAAAATAAGTCCTAAAAATGAAATAGTACATAATGATGAAGAGAAAAAAGAGGAATCAACCCAATCTCCTTCAACAGGTAGATTAAAACATGTAAATGAGGAAAAAGCTGAAGACTCCAAGGACAGTGGAGAAGAGAAAAAAGAAAAACTTAAGGAAATGATAAATGAGTCGGATAGTGCAAGAGGAGTACTTGAAATTATAGAAAATAATAATTATGGATTTTTAAGAGGTAAAAATTATCTAACCGGTCCTAATGATATATATGTATCTCCATCACAGATACGAAGATTTAATTTAAAAACAGGTGACGAAGTAGTTGGAAAGGTCAGAACTCCAAAAGAGGGAGAAAAGTTCAAGGCACTTCTATATGTTCAAAAAGTAAATGGAGAAAATCCAGAAAGAGCAGTTGGTAGAAAACCATTTGAAACTCTCACCCCAATATATCCCAATCAAAGAATAAGACTGGAAACAGGAAGTTCAGATTTGTCAACAAGACTTATGGATATAATATCACCCATAGGAAAGGGTCAGAGGGGAATTATAGTAGCACCTCCTAAGGCGGGAAAAACTACACTTCTAAAGAAAATAGCCCAAAGTATATCAATAAATCATTCAGAAATAAAATTAATAGTTGTACTTATTGATGAAAGACCAGAAGAAGTTACAGACATGCAGAGATCAATTCGTGGAGAAGTAATATATTCTACATTTGATGAAGAGCCTGAGCATCATACGAAAGTTGCCTATATGGTACTTGAAAGAGCAAAGAGAATGGTGGAACAGGGACAAAATGTAGTAATACTTTTAGATAGTATTACAAGACTTTCAAGAGCTTATAATCTGACAATAACACCAACAGGAAGGACTCTTTCGGGTGGATTGGATCCAGGAGCACTTATAATGCCTAAAAAATTTTTTGGTGCTGCAAGAAATATAGAAGAAGGCGGAAGCCTAACTATATTGGCAACAGCTTTGATAGAAACAGGCAGTAGAATGGATGATATGATATTTGAAGAATTCAAGGGAACTGGAAATATGGAAGTCCATTTAGATAGAAAGCTTCAAGAGAGACGAATATTCCCTGCTATAGATGTTTATAAGTCAGGTACAAGAAGAGATGACTTATTATTTGAAACTCAACAAGAAAAAGATTCAGCGTTTAATATAAGAAGAATCATGTATGATGAAAATAGTAATCAAAATGTTACAGAGCAACTTATAAATATACTTACAAAAACTAAAGATAACAAAGAATTCATGGGATTTGTAAGTAAAGTGGATACCAATGCACGCCGATTGGATAAAAGCAAGTAATAAAAAACCTGCCCTAATAAATATTGGGACAGGTTTTAATAGCTTAAGTTTAAATTATATATGTTCTACTGTTCATTTTTTAAGTTGAATTTCTTTAAGAACTTATCAACTCTTCCACCTGCATCGATAGCCTTCTGTTTACCAGTGTAGAATGGATGGCATTTAGAGCATATTTCCACTTTCAATTCCTTTTTAGTTGAACCAGTTGTGAAAGTGTTTCCACATGCACACTTAACTACCGCATCATGATAGTATTCTGGATGTATGCCTTTTCTCATATTGTTCACCTCTTTCAAAATTTAACTACGTTTATTATATTAACTAAAAAATTATATCATGTCTATAAATATAAGTCAATAAATAAAAATTCACAATAAATAAAAATTATAAATAAATGCTTTAATAAAGTATTTATGTTTGTTAAAATATATTTAACCAGTATAAAAACTTAAAAGAGGAAGTTATACATGAGTAAATTATATTTTAGATATGGTGCTATGAATTGTGGGAAATCCACAAATTTGCTTCAAGTTGCATATAACTATGAAGAAAGAGGAATGAAAGTTGTTTTAATGAAGCCTAGGACAGATACAAAAGGTGGAGATAAAATTGTATCAAGATTGGGTTTTTCACGTAAGGCAGATATATTAATTGGGAAAAATGAGAGCATCAGATATAGGGTAAAAGAATGGATATATAAAAATGGCAGTATGGATTGCATACTTGTAGATGAAGTGCAGTTTTTAAAAAGAACACATATAGATGAATTATTAAAAATAGCAGTAATAGATGACATACCTGTAATATGTTATGGAATTAGAACGGATTTTCAAATGGAAGGATTTGAAGGTAGTGAGAGATTGCTGCTTGTAGCACACAGTCTGGAAGAGTTGAAGACTATATGCAATTGTGGTAAAAAGGCTATATTCAATGGAAGAAAAGTAAATGGAAAATTTGTATTTGCAGGTAAGCAGGTGGCCATAGATAAAAAGGATAATGTAGAGTATGAATCTTTATGTGGAAAGTGTTATTTTAAATATAGAGATAAAATTCAAAATGAGGTGATGTAATGCCAAAATCAACATCAGTTGGTGGACAGGCGGTTATAGAAGGGGTTATGATGCGTGGAACAAAGGGAATAGCCACTGCCGTTAGAAAATCAGATGGAGATATCGTAGTTGATAAAAATGATTGCGTACCATATAATAAAAGAAATAAATTTTTTGCATTACCTGTTATAAGAGGATTTATTGCACTGATAGAATCCCTTATTGTTGGTATAAATACTCTTAACTATTCAGCAACATTTTTTGCCGAAGATGAAGAACCAGGTAAATTCGATAATTGGCTTAAAAAGATTTTTAGAGATAAAAGTGATGATATAATTTTAGGAATTACTCTTTGTATATCATTGGGGGTTTCGGTTATAATATTTTTTATATTTCCAACCTTTTTAGCAAATATATTTAAGAAAATAGGTGTTAATAATAGTATTGCATTAAATATATTGGAGGGAATAATAAGAGTTATAATATTCTTAATTTATATATACCTTATAGGAAAAATGTCAGATATAAATAGATTGTTTCAATATCATGGTGCAGAGCATAAGACTATATTCTGTTATGAAAATAAATGTGATCTGACACCTGAAAATGCTAAAAAATTTGGCAGACTTCATCCAAGATGTGGAACTAATTTTTTGTTTTTAGTTATGATAGTGAGTATAGTATTGTTTTCACTAACTGGGTGGCACAGTATATGGCAAAGAATATTGTATAGAATAATATTATTACCAGTAGTTTCTGGAATAACCTATGAACTGATAAAATGGATGGGAACGAGTAATAATATAGTTTCAAAAGTGTTGGCATATCCAGGACTAATGCTTCAAAAGCTTACTACTCGAGAACCTGATTGTGAACAACTTGAAGTGGCTATAACTGCATTAAAATATGCAGAAGGAATAGAAGAGGAAGATAGTAAAGAAAAAAATTTATAATTACCTTGAAATGGAGAAAGAAAATGGAAATGTTAAAGACTAAAGTTGGAGAACTTCTAACTTATGGTTATGAAAAATTAAGAGATATAGATAGCTATAAATTAGATACTGAACTTTTACTTGGAAAAGTTTTAAATAAAGATAAACTATTTTTACTTATAAATAGGGACTATGAAGTAGATAGGGATAAAATAGAAGAATACCATAAGTTGTTAAATTTACGAGAAAAAAGAATGCCTGTAAAATATATATTAGGTGAATGCGAGTTTATGGGATTGAATTTCAATATAGAAAGAGGAGTTCTAATTCCAAGACCTGACACTGAAACACTAGTTGAAGAAGCACTAAATAAAATAAAGGAAAATAATTTTGAACATGTATGTGATGTATGTTGTGGAAGCGGAATTATAGGAATATCTATAGCTAAATTGGTAGATAATGTACATGTAAGGTGTTGTGATAAATTTCCTTTGGCCTGTGAGATTACACGAAAGAATATTAAAAAATTTTCTCTCGAAAATAGAGTTCAGGTACTTAGAAGTGATCTTTTACAGGGATTTATAGTTGATGATGAAAAATTTGATATTATAGTATCAAATCCTCCTTATATAAAAGAAAGTACTATAGACACATTGATGAAGGATGTAAAAGATTATGAGCCTCATGAAGCACTTTGTGGAGGAAAAGATGGTCTTAAATTTTACAAGAAAATAGTTACTCAGAGCTTAGAGCTTTTAAATAAAGGTGGAATTTTAATGTTTGAGATAGGATATGATCAGAAGGAAGAAGTAGAAAGCATACTTATGGAAAATGGATTTACAGATATAGGAAGTAATAAAGATTTGTCAGGAAGAGATAGAGTAGTATATGGAAAATTTTAGATGCAATTCACATATTCAAAATTGATACATATAAAAATTATATGCTATAATTATAAATTGTGAAAATATTTATACGGAGTGATAAAAATAATGTTGGAAAGACTTGATTTTATAGAAAATAAATTTGAAGAATTGTCCGTTAAAATAGCTGATCCTGTGGTTATGAAAGATCAGAAGGAATGGCGAAAATTATGTAAGGAACAGTCAGATCTAGAAATTGTAGTTGAAAAATATAAAGAATATAAAAAAGCAAATAAAGATTTAGAAGATAATAAAGCAATGTTAAAAGAAGAGACAGATAAAGAAATGCGTGCAATGGAACAAGAAGAAATAAAGTCTCTTACAGAAAAACTTGAAGCAACTCAGGAAGAATTGCGATTATTACTTTTACCAAAGGATCCAAATGACGATAAAAATGTTTTTGTAGAAATAAGAGGTGGAGCAGGAGGAGAGGAAGCAGCCCTTTTTGCAGCCAATCTTACAAGGATGTATACCAGATATGCAGAAAGAAAATCATGGAGTGTAGAAACCATAAGTTTAAATGCCACCGATATTGGAGGATTTAAAGAGATTGTATTTATGGTAAAAGGTAAGGGTGCCTACAGTAGATTAAAATATGAAAGCGGTACTCATAGGGTTCAGAGGGTTCCAGATACGGAATCCAGTGGTAGAATTCACACCTCTACTTCAACAGTAGCAGTACTTCCTGAAGTTGATGATGTAGATATAGAAATAAGTCCTAATGATTTGAGAATAGATGTATTTAGAGCATCAGGACATGGAGGACAGTGTGTAAATACTACAGATTCAGCAGTAAGAATAACACATCTTCCTACAGGACTTGTGGTATCCTGTCAAGATGAAAAATCTCAACTTAAAAATAAAGAAAAAGCTATGAAGGTATTAAAATCCAGGCTTTTTGAAGTAGCAGAAAAAGAGAGAAATGATAGTATCGCAGAGGACAGGAGAAGTCAGGTAGGAACTGGGGATAGAAGTGAAAGAATAAGAACATATAATTTCCCACAAGGCAGAGTTACGGATCATAGGATAGGTTTGACTCTGTACAAATTAGACTCATTTTTAGATGGAGATATTGATGAAGTAATAGATGCACTTATAACAGCAGATCAGGCCAAAAAGATGGAGTCTATGGGAAACTAAATATGGGAGGAGTTGAAAACCGTTATCTATTTTAACGGATATTTATGAATATAGATAAAGCTGTAAGAAAACAAAAAAAATCTTATAGAATATTTATGTTGTCTATGAGCTTTATCTTTTTTGCTCTCCCAACGTTTTTATATTTTTCTAAAAGGTATACTATATTTTACATGATATATCTGATGATTATAGAAATACTTATATTTTTGGCTGTTATAATACGGACCAGCAATGAACTTTTGAGTTTTGAGTACAATAAATATAAACTCGTAATAAAGTTAGGTTTAAAAAGAAATAAAATAAATATAATTTGTGATAAAATTATACTTGTAGATGTAGAAAGCTATATATCCAAAAGTAATGAATTGGAAGATTTTAAAATTATAATTTTATCTACTTCAAGATTCAGAAGCAGCAAAATGCTTCCTATGAGATTGGAATTTTTAAAGAGATATTCTTATATAGCTTATGAATATGATAAATTCAAAATGATACATCCTGAATGGAATATTTATTATACTGTAATTAAAAGAGGAGGTATAAAAAAATATCTTCTTTTAAATTATATATATAAAAGTTGTGTTTATGCACACTTTACAGAACAAGCTATAGATAAAATAAAATACTATAGAGATAATTCTGACAAAATAAAAAACAAATGATGCACATATAAATCATCTATTTTAAATACATATAGAACATAAACAATAATAGTATAGGTGGTTTTTTGAATATTGATACTACTGATATTGTAATAATAGGCAGCATAATATCACTTATGGGAACAATGATTGGCGCATCTATGGGAATAGTAGTAAGAAAGCCCTCCAACAGACTAATTGGAACAATAGTTGGCTTTGCTGCAGGGCTTATGCTTTCTGTAGTGGTATTTGAACTTATACCAGAGGCAATTAGTACCTGGGGGTTTTTAAGTACTGTAGTTTGTATTTTATTAGGTGCATTAATTATTGCCTTGATTGACAGTAAGGTTAACATAGGAAATTCAAATAAGCATTTGAAAGTAGCCTTTATGGCAGCTGTTGGACTTATGATTCATAATTTTCCTGAGGGAATAATAATGGGGTGCGCTTTTGGAGCAGGTAATAGTCTTGGAATAAAGATGTGTCTTATAATTGCAATTCATGATATACCAGAAGGCCTTGCAGTATCCGCACCACTTATGTCATCTAGAATAAAAAAATTAAAGATACTTCTATATGCTTTTATTACAGCATTTCCTACAGCTATAGGTGCATTTTTTGGAGCTTTTATTGCAGGAATATCTAATAATGTACTTGGGGTATGTCTCTCATTTGCAGCAGGTATAATGTTGTATGTAGTCTGTGGTGAGATGATACCAGAATCCTCTAAATTATGGGATGGAGTAATTTGCACATTGGGAACTATATTTGGAATAATTCTTGGACTTGCGATTGTAT
Source organism: Clostridium tyrobutyricum (assembly GCF_019144085.1). GTDB lineage: Bacteria > Bacillota > Clostridia > Clostridiales > Clostridiaceae > Clostridium_B > Clostridium_B tyrobutyricum_A. The sequence continues at coordinate 20,978 of NZ_JAHHUY010000008.1, read as the reverse complement.
ACTTTCTGTAGAGTACGTATTAAAAAGGACGGTAATGAAATGAATACAAAAGTTGAGCTGTTAGATGAAAAAAATATTGACGAAAAAATTTTAAAAAAGGCAGGATATGTTATAAGACAAGGAGGACTCGTAGCATTTCCAACAGAAACTGTATATGGACTTGGAGCTAATGCATTGGATACAAATGCAGTGAAAAAAATTTTTGAAGCAAAGGGAAGACCTCAGGATAATCCTCTCATAGTACATATATCAGATATTAAAGAGATTTATAAGCTGGTAAAATATATACCTGATGCAGCTGAAAAATTTATGAATGAATTTTGGCCAGGACCTATGACAATAATACTTCCAAAGACAGATTTGATACCGGATGTTACAAGTGCGGGACTTTCAAGTATAGGAATAAGAATGCCTTCAAATATTATAGCAAATCGTTTTATAAAATCTTCAGGAGTACCTATTGCAGCTCCTTCTGCAAATATATCTGGAAGGCCCAGTCCTACGGATGTCGAAAGATGTATAGAGGATTTAAATGGAAGGGTAGATTTGATTATAGGGGGAGGTATGTCTGAATTTGGAGTAGAGTCCACAGTTATAGATTGCACAGTAGAGCCAAGTTGTATATTGAGACCAGGTAGAATAACACTTGAGATGCTCAGAAAAATTGAGCCTAATATATATATTGATCCTGCAGTTATGAGGAAACCAAGTAGAGATTTAAAACCCAAGGCTCCAGGCATGAAGTACAGACATTATGCACCAAAAGCCAAGGTTAAAATAGTTCAGGGAGATTTGAAAAAAACTATTGCAAAAATTAGTGAAATGGTGCAAAATTATATAGATGAAGGTAAAAAAGTAGGCATAATGGCCACAGATGAAACCAAAGAATACTATAAAAAAGGTTTTATAATATCTCTTGGAAGCAGAAAGAATATGGTAGAGATATCGAAAAGTCTTTTTGAAACATTGAGAAGCTTTGATGATGAAAATATAGATATTGTAATTTCGGAGGCTTTTGAAGAAGAAGGTATAGGAATAGCTGTAATGAATAGACTTCAGAAATCTGCTGCTTTTGATATTACACAAGTTTAAAAACTTTTATTATTAATGAGGAGGGAGTGCTATGAAAAAAATTTTATTTGTATGTACAGGCAATACGTGTAGAAGTTGTATGGCAGAAGCCATATTTAATAAACTTTGCAATATAGATGGCTTATATTCACATTCTGCAGGTATATCTGTTATTGCAAATAGTATAACCTCTCCTGAATCTGCAGATGTTGTCAAAAGATATATTGATGTTGATATAAGCAGTAGAAAAGCAGTTCAAATTACTAACAGCAAATTAAATGATTCAAATTTGATTTTAACTATGACCCAGTATATAAAAGATATTCTTACAGACAGTTTTCCAGATTTTAAGAATAAAATATTTACATTGAGGGAAATTATAGCATTAAAGGGTGATATAGCTGATCCATTTGGAAGAAATATGGATGTATATGAACTTACTTATAAACAGATAGAGGCTAGTATTTTATTACTTTTAAGAAAACTGAAAGAAGATACAGGCATTATTTAATGTTTTTATCTTCTTTTTTTGTGGTTTGTGCACATCTATTATTTTAGATTATTAATAAACTATGGGAGGTATATTTATGAAGATTGCTTTAGGAAGTGACCATGCTGGATTTCCTTTAAAAAAGGAAATAATGGAACATTTAAAGACTAAAAATATAGAATTTAAGGATTTTGGAACATTTTCAGAAGATTCCTGTGATTATCCGGATTTTGCAGAAAAAGTTGGAGAACAGGTAGCTTCTAAAAATTATGAATTTGGTATATTGGTTTGTGGAACAGGTATAGGAATAAGTATATCCGCAAATAAAATTCCAGGAATAAGGGCGGCTCTATGTGGTGATACATTTAGTGCTCATGCATCAAGAGAACATAATGATGCTAATGTATTGGCACTTGGACAGAGAGTAATAGGTTCAGGAGTGGCAATGGATATAGTAGATACATTTTTAAGTGCTGAATTTCAAGGAGGAAGACATAAAAAAAGAATTGATAAAATTACCATGATAGAAAATAAATACAGTAAATAATACTTGTGATAAATAAAGGGAGGAAATACACATGAGCAAAGTAACACAGATAGCACATCCACTTATATTACATAAATTAGCCTTAATAAGGGATAAAAATACAGGCTCAAAGCATTTTAGAGAACTTGTAGAGGAAGTAGCTATGCTTATGGCATATGAAGTAACGAGAGATCTTCCTACAGAAGAAGTAGAAATAGAAACACCTATATGCAAGACTATTTGTAAAATGCTTTCTGGTAAAAAGGTAGCAATAGTTCCAATACTTAGAGCTGGACTTGGTATGGTAGATGGAATGTTAAGCCTTATCCCAGCAGCTAAAGTAGGACATATTGGGCTTTATAGAGATGAAAAAACTTTAAAGCCTGTAGAATATTTCTGCAAATTACCTCAGGACATAGAAGAAAGAGATGTAATTGTAACAGATCCAATGCTTGCTACAGGCGGTTCAGCATCAGATGCAATAACTCTTTTAAAGAAAAAAGGTGCAAAAAAGATAAGACTTATGTGTTTAATTTCAGCACCAGAAGGTATTAAGATGGTTACTGACATGCATCCGGATGTAGATGTGTATGTAGCAGCTATAGATGATAAATTGAATCAGGATGGATATATAATACCAGGACTTGGTGATGCAGGTGACAGACTTTACGGAACTAAATAATTAAAATTGAGACTCTTGACTGCATATTCAAGGGTCTCTAATTCTATTATAAGATAACTGCAATTCTTTAAAAATATGAATTTATAGTTTATAATATAATATAACATATTTATGCTGGGAGATAACTTTTTATGAGAAAAGATTGGGATAATTATTTTATGGATATTGCATTTCAAGTTGCGGAAAGGAGCACATGTCCAAGACTTCATGTAGGAGCAGTCCTGGTTAAAAATAGAAGGATAAAAGGTACAGGATACAATGGAAGTCCAAAAGGATTGGCTCATTGTGATGAAGCAGGATGTTTCATGAAGCAGGGACATTGTATAAGGACAATTCATGCTGAAGTAAATTGTCTTTTAGAAGTTCCTCCTATTGACAGGGAGGATGCTACATTATATGTTACGCATATGCCATGTCCTGAATGTCAAAAACTTATAATTACCTGTGGTATAAAAAAAGTAATATTTTGTAAGGAATATACTCCTGAAATCAATTGGTTTGAATATGCACCTAAGATTGAATTAATGAAGATAGTAAGAAAATAAAATGCAATTTTATGAGAAAGGTTTGACTTATGAATAATATATATATTCTTGCTGTAATTTCAATACTGATATCGGCGGCATTTACACCATTTGTAAAAAGAATTGCAGTAAAGTTAGATGTTATAGATATACCTAAAGATAGTAGAAGAGTACATAATAAACCAATTCCACTTCTAGGAGGATTATCTATATATATCTCTTTTATAATAACATTAATTTTAAACAAGGGGGAATTATCCAGTCCTGAAAAAGGCTTGATATTTGGAGCTACTGTAATAGTAATTGGGGGTTTTATAGATGACAAATATGATATAAAACCATGGTGCAAGTTATTATTTCAAATATTGGCAGCGTTAATTCTTATATATTTTGGTATAAGAATAACTATTATAACAAATCCTGTTAGTAGCATATATCAGTATATACATATAGGAATGTTGTCTATACCGCTTACTATAATATGGGTAGTTGGAATAACCAATGCAATGAACTTAATTGATGGTTTGGATGGATTGGCAGCAGGAATAGCATTAATAGCAGGTATTACACTTTCTATAATAGCTGTTTTGAATGGAAGAAATGAAGCCGCTATGGTAACTATTATATTTACAGGATCTATACTTGGATTTTTACCTTATAATTTTAATCCTGCAAGTATATTTATGGGTGATACAGGAGCTCAACTTTTAGGATTTATGCTTGCGGCCATATCTATAGAAGGAGCTATAAAATCAGCAGCAGTATTTCCTATCGCAGTACCAATATTGGCATTTGGTATACCTATATATGATACATTGTTTGCCGTAATAAGGAGAAAAATAAATGGAAAACCTATTATGTCAGCAGATAAAGGACATCTTCATCATAGACTTTTAGATATGGGATTAAATCAAAAACAAGCAGTTTTAATAATGTATATAATAAGTGCAATACTTGGAAGTTTTTCTATAATTGCCGCGGAAATAAATCCACAGAAGGCTTATTTTTTATTGTTGGGAGTTATGATAGTACTTATTATACTAGCTTGGAAAGTAGGATTTTTTAAGCACAGAGAGTAATGGAGGTAATATAGAGATGTTAAAGACTATTACAATATTTGGTACAAGACCAGAAGCTATAAAGATGGCTCCGCTTGTAAAAGAATTAAATAAAAGATCTCAAATAAGAAATAAAGTCTGTGTAACTGCACAACATAGACAGATGCTGGATCAAGTATTGAACTTATTTGAAATACAACCTGATTTTGATTTGAATATAATGAAAAAGAAGCAAAGTCTTACAGGTATAACAACTAGAGTGCTTGAAGGACTAGATGAAATATTTGAAAATGAAAAACCAGATCTAGTACTTGTTCATGGCGATACCACAACTACTTTTGGTGGTGCATTGGCTGCTTTTTATAAAAAAATAAAAGTAGGTCATGTAGAGGCAGGTCTTAGAACTTATAATAAGTATTTCCCATTTCCAGAAGAGATGAATAGAAAGCTTACAGGTGCTATAGCTGATTTACATTTTGCACCTACACCCAAGTCCAGGAATAATTTGTTAAAAGAAGGAGTACAGAGACAACAAATATTTGTAACAGGTAATACAGTTATAGATGCTATGGGATTTACAGTAAGTAACAGTTATCAATTTCACAATAATGAGCTTAATAAAATAGACTATAACAGAAATAAAGTTATAATGATAACAGCCCATAGAAGAGAAAATTGGGGGCAGGGTATAGAAAATATTTGTGAAGCTTTAAAGGACATAGTAGAACAGAATAAAGATGTGGAATTAATATATTTGGTGCACTTAAATCCAATCGTCAAAGATACAGTGTATAAAATACTTGGAGGAATAGATAGAGTACATTTGCTTCCACCTCTTGATACAGATGAAACTCATAATTTAATGAACAGATGTTATCTAGTTATGACAGATTCAGGTGGATTGCAGGAAGAAGCTCCTCACTTGGGTAAACCAGTTCTTGTTTTAAGAGATGTAACGGAAAGACCTGAAGCTGTGGAAGCAGGTACTGTAAAGCTTGTAGGCACATCTACTGAATTTATAGTTAAAAGTGCAAATGAACTTATAAGAAATCAAGAAGAATATGATAAAATGAGTAAGTCAATAAATCCTTATGGTGATGGTAAAGCTTCAATTAGGATTGTAGATGCCATACTTGATTATTTTAACATAGAAAAAGGAAAATATAGTGAATTCGATTACTTAAAAATATAAATTCTTATTGAATATTTAGTCAAAATGATATATTATATAAATATAAAAATGTTGAATAGCTAGAGTGGTCAGACCTTCTGGCTATTATTTCAAAAAACTTTGTGTTTTTTTTAACAAAAATGATTGATAAACTTTTAATTATCTAGTATAATGAAGTTGTTGATAAAAAGGTTTGTAATCAATTTAAATTTAAAATATAAATATTTAGGAGGAATAGTCATGAGAGAAGTTGTAATTGCAAGTGCCGTTAGAACAGCAATAGGTAAATTCGGAGGTAGCTTGAAGTCAGTTCCAGCAACTGATTTAGGAGCTTTGGTTATAAAAGAAGCTTTAAAAAGAGCTAATATTAAACCAGAACTTGTAGATGAAGTTGTAATGGGTAATGTATTACAGGCAGGTTTAGGTCAGAATCCAGCAAGACAAGCATTGATAAAATCAGGTATACCTAATACAGTGCCTGGATTTACTATAAATAAAGTTTGTGGTTCAGGACTTAGAGCAGTAAGTTTAGCAGCTCAGATGATAAAAGCCGGTGATGATGATATCGTTATAGCTGGTGGAATGGAAAATATGTCTGCTGCTCCATATGTAATGCCTGGTGCAAGATGGGGACAAAGAATGTTTGATGGTAAGATTATAGATGAAATGGTAAAAGACGGACTTTGGGATGCTTTTAATAACTATCACATGGGTATTACGGCTGAAAATATAGCAGAAAAGTGGAACATAACAAGACAAATGCAAGATGAATTTGCAGTTTCATCACAACAAAAAGCAGTAGCAGCTATAAAAGCTGGTAAATTTAAAGATGAAATAGTTCCAGTAGTAATAAAGGATAGAAAAAAGGGAGAAATAGTATTTGATACTGATGAATTCCCTAGAGACGGTGTAACTGTTGAAGGAATATCAAAATTAAAACCAGCATTTAAGAAGGATGGCGGAACTGTTACAGCTGCCAATGCTTCAGGTATAAATGATGCAGCTGCAGCATTTGTTATAATGAGTGCAGATAAAGCAAAAGAATTGGGAATTAAACCACTTGCTAAAATTACTTCTTATGGATCAAAAGGCTTGGATCCTAGTATAATGGGATATGGACCATTCCATGCTACAAAATTAGCACTTGAAAAAGCTAATTTAACTGTAGATGATTTAGATTTAATAGAAGCAAATGAAGCATTTGCTGCTCAGAGTTTAGCTGTTGCAAAAGACTTGAAATTTGATATGAGCAAAGTAAATGTAAATGGAGGAGCAATAGCACTTGGACATCCTATTGGAGCTTCAGGAGCAAGAATACTTACTACTTTACTTTATGAAATGAAGAAAAGAGATTCAAAACGTGGTTTAGCTACATTATGTATAGGCGGTGGAATGGGAACTGCTATAATCGTTGAAAGATAATAAGCAAAAATTTAAAATGTTAAATTTTTATTAAAAAAGACAGTTTTAAGTGGTATCCCTGATAATTATAGATAGAAAAAAAGCAACTGATTCCTGTATTTTATAGAAATCAGTTGCTTTTTTCTATCTATATTGTAAAAATCAGTATAGTATCATCAATACGTTAAACGTTATCATAATGCTGTACAATTAATACTTATTACATATAATATTTAAGATAATGTTAAAATTATGTCTTATTGTCTTTTTAAAGGATGAATTTTTATATTTAAGAAAAATCAACTATTTATTCACAGTAGTTTAAATTTTAAGTTTGTACAATAAATATAATAAACATGCCTATATATATAATACATAGGCATGTTTTACGTTTTAATTAACCAATATAGACGTATATTAAAAAAAATCATGAAATTTAATGTTTTAATTAATTATAAAGTTAGATATATAATTACTCGTATAAGGTAACTAACAAATGATTGATATTAAAAATACAATTTTGATTTTATTTAAAAAGAGCAGTAGTATGAGTGGTCTGTTGTATGAGCTTTAAGCTGTATAAATTTATTAGAGAAAATTGTATTATTTTGTGATATAATCTTAATATGTTTGGATTCATTGAGAAGTCAGTAATTACTTCTAGGAGGAACTTCATGAATAAAGATATTGTGTATATGATAAAGAAGGTATCCATAATTAATCTCATATTTGGTATTATACTATCCATTATAGGACAGATAATATTCAAGAGTTATGGTATTTTTATAATGGTTGGAGTACTTATAGCAGTATTGAATTTCTTTATTAATAGTGCAGTTGGCGGACTAGCTTTTGAAAAATTTAAGAATTCATCAGCATCTTTGTATATTATAGGCTTTGTATTAAGAATTATAATTGCAGCAGCAGTAGGATATTTAATCTTTAACTATGATAAATATAGTACTATTGCTTATCTAGTTGGATATACTTCCAATTTATTGGGAATATATATATATTCAGTTGTTAGAAATAATTGATGATAATTTATTAAAGGAAAGGATGTGATAAGGTGGAGAAGTTTTCAACATTGTTTACAATACATTTGGGTTCTTTAAATATCCCGATAACATCTAGTATTGTTTCCCAATGGGTAATAATTATATTCCTTGCCATACTTGCAATAGTTATGACAAGCAATATGAAAAAAATCCCTAGTAAAAAACAAAGTGCAGTTGAGATGCTTTATGGTGCAATAAAAAACTTGGTTGAGGGAAATATGGGAAAGAGATATACTTCTTTTATACCCTATGTTGGAACTTTGGCTATATACATTATATTAATTAATATTGGCCCATTAGCATTAGGCGTAAGGACACCTAGTGAAGATTTAAGCGTTCCAGCAGGTCTGGCAATTATAACCTTTGTATTAGTTCAATATAATGCAATTAGAAAAGCTGGAGTAGGAAAGTATCTATTGGCATATGGTAAGCCAGCAGCACCATTGTTTGCAATTAATATTATAGAAAGATTGGTTCTTCCAGTCTCATTGAGTTTACGACTATTTGGTAATATGACAGCAGGTGCTGTAATTGTTGGAATGGTATATAGTGGATTAGCCAGCATGGCTTGGCCTGCACAATTTATTATACCTATTCCTTTACATGCGTTCTTTGATTTGTTTGATGGATCAATACAAATGTTAGTATTTGTTATGTTGACAATGATGAACATAAAGATTGTAGCAGAAGAAGCAGAAGAATAAAAGAAAAAAGTAGTATAGAATTAGTAGTATAGAATTATAAGTAAAATTTATTTTTGAAAATTTAAAGGAGGATTTTTATTATGGATGCACATTCATTTATATCAGGTATGGCAGCAGTTGGTGCAGGATTAGCTGCTATAGGATGCTTAGGAGGAGGTATTGGTGTTGGTACTGCAGCTGGAAAAGCAGTTGAAGGAGTATCAAGACAACCAGAAGCAAGTGGTAAAATACTTAGTACTTTCTTTGTAAGTGCAGCTTTAGCCGAAGTAACAGCTATATATTCACTATTGATAGCTCTTATCTTAGTATTTAAGGTTTGATTTAATTATAACCCCAGCAATTTAATAGATATTTAGAGGGGAGGATTGAAGCTCAATATGGAAATTAACTGGTCTAGAGTTATTATAACAATAATAAACTTTATAATATTGTTTTTAATTTTAAAACATTTCTTCTTTAAGAGAGTTGCTGACACTATTGACAAAAGGCAAGAGGAGATTGATTCTGAAATTAAAAATGCTAATGAAAATGAAAAGAAATCCCAAGAATTATTGGTTAAGCATACGAAACTAATATCTAATTCAAAACAAGAAGGTAAGTCAATTGTTGAGGATTATAAAAACAGAGCTGATAAAGTTTCTAAAGGTATAGTGGATGATGCTCAGAAAGATGCCCAATTAATACTTAACAGGGCCAAGACTGAGGCTGAAAGAGAAAAACAGAAGGCAGAAGATGATATAAAAAATCAAGTTGTAGATTTGGCAGTTTTAGTATCATCAAAAGCTCTAGAAGGCTCTATTGATGAAGTACAACATAGAAAACTTATTAAAGATTTTATAGCTAAGGTAGGTATCTAACTATGTATGAATATTTAGATAGAAGATACGCTCTTGCAATTTATAATATTGCAGAAGAAAAAGGAAAAGTAAAAGAGTATTTAGAAGAGTTTAGAGAAGTTGTAAAACTTATAAAAGATGATCATAAATTGTTAGAGATTATTGAACATCCTGAAGTCAGCACTACAGCTAAAGAAAAAGTATTTACTAATATATTTAAGGGACGTATAGATGATGATATATTTTCATATTTAATGATTCTTATAAAGAAAGATAGGATTATGAGTATTGAAAATAATTTTAAAGAATTTGAAAATATTTATCTAGAAAAAAATAATACTGTTATAGCTAAAGTAAAGACAGTAGTTCCCTTAAAACAAGATGAAGAAAAAGAATTGCAAAAGAAGTTAGAAAAGAAATTTAATAAAAAAGTTTTGATAAAAGCAGAATTGGATTCATCTATAATAGGCGGTGTTTATATTGATATAAATAACGAAGTTATTGATGGAACGATAAAATCAAAACTTTCTGAAATGAAAAAAATAATGCTTAAGAGAGATTAGAGGTGAGCCTATGAACATAAAACCTGAAGAGATAACTTCAATTATAAAAGATGAAATACAGAAATATCAAAAAAAATTAAAAACAGTTGATTCAGGTACAATAATTCAAATTGGTGATGGTATTGCTAGAGTTTATGGCCTTAACAAGTGCATGGCAAATGAACTTTTAGAGTTCCCAAATGGTGTTTATGGTATGGCTCTGAACCTTGAACAAGACAATGTAGGTTGTGTTCTTTTAGGTTCTGAAGAGGGAATAAAAGAAGGAGATACAGTTAAAAGTACAGGTAAAGTTGTTGAAGTACCAGTAGGAGATGACGTCATAGGAAGAGTAGTAAACGCTCTTGGTCAACCTATTGACGGTAGAGGACCTATAAAAGCTTCAGAAACTATGCCTGTAGAAGTAGTAGCTCCGGGAGTTATAACCAGACAGTCTGTTAATGAACCACTTCAGACTGGATTAAAAGCTATAGATTCAATGATACCAATTGGAAAAGGACAAAGAGAATTAATTATAGGAGATAGACAAACAGGTAAAACGGCTATTGCCATAGATACTATAATAAATCAAAAGGGAAAAGATGTAATATGTATATATGTAGCTATAGGACAAAAACAGTCTACTGTAGCACATATAGTAAATGATTTGACGGAAATGGGTGCTATTGACTATACAGTAGTTGTATCAGCTACAGCATCAGATTCCGCACCACTTCAATACATTGCTCCTTATGCAGGATGCACCATAGGTGAATATTTCATGCATAAGGGAAAAGATGTTCTTATAGTATATGATGATTTATCCAAGCATGCAGTTGCCTATAGAGAAATGTCATTATTACTTCGTAGACCACCAGGAAGAGAAGCATATCCTGGAGATGTATTTTACTTACATTCAAGATTACTTGAAAGAGCTGCAAAATTGTCAGATAAATTAGGTGGAGGTTCTATTACAGCATTGCCTATAATAGAAACTATGGCAGGAGATGTTACTGCATATATACCAACAAATGTTATTTCAATAACAGATGGACAGATATTCCTTGAAACAGAACTTTTCTACGCAGGACAAAGACCAGCTATAAACGCCGGTATATCAGTATCCAGAGTTGGTGGTAATGCACAGATTAAAGCTATGAAGCAAGTAGCAGGTACACTTAGATTGGATCTTGCACAGTATAGAGAACTTGCATCATTTGCTCAATTTGGTTCCGACCTTGATAAAGAGTCTATGAGAAGACTCGAAAAAGGTAAGAGATTAACAGAAATATTAAAGCAGCCTCAGTATAAACCAATGCCTGTAGAAAATCAGATACTTATATTATTTGGAGCTAGTAGAAATCATTTAATGGATATACCAGTTGAAAAAATCGTACAATTTGAGGGCGAATTCCTTGAATATATGGATACTCATCATAAAGAACTGGGACAGGAAATAGCAGAGAAAAAAGTTATATCTGATGAATTAAGCGATAAAATTGGAAGTGCTATAGGAGAATTTAAAAAAATATTTTTAGCAGAGGTGTAATTTCCTTTGCGGGAGGTGAAATATGGCAGGGGCAGGACTTGTTGCAATAAAGAGAAGAATTAAATCAGTAACTAGTACCCAGAAAATAACAAATGCCATGGGACTTATTGCCACCGCTAATCTTAGAAAAGTCAGAAAGAAGCTTGATGCAAATGATAAATACTGTGAGTTATTTACTTCTGTTGTAAATGAGTTTGTTTCAGAGGCTGAAGGAAGAAACATTTATATACATGGTAATGGAAGCAAAAAGAAATTATATATATGCTTAAATTCAGACACAGGACTTTGTGGAGGATTTAATAATAGTGTTGTAACTGGACTGGATGCTAAAATGTCAAAGGATAGAGAAAATTCTATTCTTATAGCGGTAGGACAAAAGGGAAGAATGTATTTTAAAAGACTGCATTATAAAACTGAAGCGGAATATGTAGATATTCCGGATATTCCTACCATGAAAGAGGCAAATACCATAGTATATAAAGCACTCGATTTTTATAAAAATGGAGAAGTAGGAGAAATTAATATAGCATATACGAAATTTGTTTCTACTGTTAGACAAAATGTAATTGTTGAGAAAGTACTTCCTCTAGAAGCTAACAAGGAAACTAAGCGAGTTTCTGTGAAGTTTGAGCCGTCAGCAGAATATATGATAGATGACGTGGTTCTATCACATTTAAAACAAAAACTTCTTAATTGCATGATGAACTCAAAAGCTAGCGAACAGGCATCAAGAATGACAGCCATGGATGGATCAACTAAAAATGCAAATGATTTACTGGAAAATTTAAATCTTAAATATAATAGAGAGAGACAAACTGCTATAACTCAGGAAATAACTGAGATAGTTGGAGGAGCAGAAGCTCTTAAGTAAGGAGGGACATTAATGCCAAATATAGGCAAAGTTGTTCAGGTTATAGGACCTGTAATAGATATAAAATTCAAACCAGAAAACCTTCCTAATATATATAATGCTATAGATATTCAATCTGGAGATAGAAAAGTTGTTACAGAAGTTTCCCAACATTTAGGTGACGATGTAGTAAGAACTATTTCAATGGAAAGCACAGATGGATTAATGAGGGGTATGGATGCTTTAGATACAGGAGCTCCTATATCTGTACCTGTAGGAGAACCGGTTTTAGGAAGACTTTTCAATATGTTAGGTCAGGCTATAGATGAAAAGGGAGAAGTAAAGACAGATACTTACCATCCAATTCACAGATTACCACCAAGTTTTGAAGATCAGTCTGTAAAGCCTGAAATGTTTGAAACTGGTATTAAAGTTATAGATCTTCTTGCCCCATATCAAAGAGGTGGAAAGATAGGATTGTTTGGTGGTGCCGGTGTTGGTAAAACAGTTCTTATACAGGAACTTATAAACAATATAGCAAAACAACATGGTGGATTATCTGTATTCACAGGTGTTGGAGAGAGAACAAGAGAAGGAAATGACCTTTATTATGAAATGCAGGAGTCTGGAGTTATAAAGAAGACTGCGCTTGTATTCGGTCAAATGAATGAACCGCCTGGAGCAAGAATGAGAGTTGCTCTTACAGGACTTACAATGGCTGAATATTTTAGAGATAAGGGTCAGGACGTACTTCTGTTTATAGATAACATATTTAGATTTACACAGGCAGGTTCTGAGGTTTCAGCACTTCTAGGTAGAATACCTAGTGCGGTTGGTTATCAGCCAACACTTGCTACAGAAATGGGTGCTCTTCAGGAGAGAATAACATCTACCAAGAATGGTTCTATTACATCTGTTCAGGCAGTATATGTTCCAGCAGATGACTTGACTGACCCAGCACCAGCAACAACATTTACACATCTTGATGCTACTACAGTTTTATCAAGATCAATATCAGAAATTGGTATTTATCCTGCTGTAGATCCACTGGGATCCACATCAAGAATATTGGACCCTAGAATTGTAGGAAAAGAACACTATGATATAGCATCAAAAGTTAAGCATATACTTGAGAGGTATAGTGAACTTCAAGATATTATAGCAATACTTGGTGTAGATGAACTTTCAGAAGAAGACAGACTAGTTGTTTTAAGAGCTAGAAGAATTCAAAGATTTTTATCTCAACCATTCTCTGTTGCTGAACAATTTACAGGATATAAAGGTAAATATGTTCCAATAAAGGAAACTATAAAAGGATTTAAAGAAATACTTGCAGGTAAATATGATAATTTACCAGAAACAGCTTTCTTATTCAAGGGATCTATAGAAGAAGTTGTTGAAGCTGCTAAGAGCATGGATAAAGCTCAATAGATTATATTAGTTGTAAGAGAAGGAGATTAATATGTCAGAACCTTTAAAATTGACTATCCTTACTCCTGAAAGAGAATTTTACAGTGGAGAAGTGGTAGAAGTATTAACAGAAAGCATAGAAGGTAGTATTGCAATTCTTCCAAATCATATGCCTTTAATAACTACGCTTCGACCTGCTGATACTGAAATCACACAAAAAGATGGTAAAAAGCTAACAGTATTTACCTCCAGTGGAATATTGGAAGTAAAAAATAACGAACTAAAAATTTTGTGTGATGATTGTGAATGGCCAGATGAAGTAGATAAAAAAAGAGCACAAGAAGCTAAAAAAAGAGCAGAAGAAAGACTGCGAAGTCATAAGGACAATATAGATGTGAAGAGAGCTCAGATGGCATTAGCTAGGGCATTAGCCAGAATTAACTTGAAATAATCATTAAAAGGTGCAGAGTATTTACTCTGCACCTTTTTTGACCTAATTTATTCACAATATAGTTATAACAACTATATATTAGTAGTAGATGCATTACAAAAAATATTAAAATAGTGAATATTATTTTGAAATCTGTCCATAATTTTAGAATAAATAGGGGGGACAGATCGTGAAGAATAAAGTTATCTTTTCAATTACATTATGTATAGTATTTATACTATCATTATCATTCAAATCATTAGCAAACAAAACATATACTCAAGAAAAAAACAATTCAAATGAAACACTCTTTCAGAATAAATCAGTAAATACATGTAACAAGATAGATGTATTTGGTAACATAATTAAATCATTAAAGGGACGAACTGTAGAATATGGTATTATGGTTCAATTTGATAGCCACGGCGACAGAAGAAAAACTGTAGATGAATTATTTGATAAAATAGATAAACATGGTAAATTGAATAAAAAAACATCTTATAATAATGAAGATTATTCCACAGAGTTTCAGGGAAATTCTATCAATGGGTTTATAGAAAGCACACAATATGATGATCATAATATTGTAAAGATCGATATAGTTAAAAAGGATAATAAGTATATGATTCAGCAATTAGAAAATAATTTGGATAAAATACTGGGAAATAAAGTAGAAAATATTAGAACTTATAGGTATATTAAGATAAGAATGGAAAATAATAATGTAGATGAAACTTATAAAAAAGTAATAGATGTTTTAAAAATTATCGGGGTTAATAAGATAAATACTGAAGCTATAGAAAATGGGTATACTTCTACTGCCTACACAGGTCAATATGAAAAAATCTATAGTAACGGAGCACCAATTGATTTTAATTTTGCAGTTGTAGAATATTCTACTGGTACTTATTTAATAATGGGAACACCAGAAATTATGGAGACATATTGATGACTATTTCAAATAAAGAACATACCAGAAATTATAGAATGGAGGACAATTAATGAGTAAAATAGTAGTTAGAGGAGGAAACAAGCTTCATGGAGAAGTAAAAATAAGTTCTGCTAAAAATGCAGTATTACCTATTATAGCAGCATGTATATTAAGCTGCGATAAATGTATTATAGATGATGTACCATTGTTGGAGGATGTATTTGTTATAAGTAATATATTAAAAAGCATTGGAGCAGAAATAAATATAGATAAGACTTCAAATAAAATAATAATAGACAGTTCAAATATTGGAGATTCTATGCCTGATAGTGAACTTGTAAAAAAAATGAGGGCCTCATTTCTTATAATGGGGCCAATGATATCTAGATTTGGACATTTTAAATTGTCTTTGCCTGGTGGATGTAATATAGGAACAAGACCAATAGATCTGCACCTTAAGGGATTTAATGCTCTTGGTGCAAACATAAATGTAGGGCATGGCTATGTGGAGGCAAATGTAGATAAGTTAATTGGAAACAATATATATTTAGATTTTCCTTCCGTAGGAGCTACAGAAAATATAATGATGGCAGCTGTAATGGCAGAAGGTGAAACTATAATAGAAAATGCTGCAGAAGAACCTGAAATAGCAGACCTGGGAAAATTTTTAAATAATATGGGTGCCAGTATAATAGGTGCTGGTAGTGATACTATTCGGATAATAGGAGTAAAAGAGCTAAAGGGAACAACACATAATCCTATAAATGACAGAATAGAATGTGGCACTTTTATGGTTGCAGCAGCAATAACTAGAAGCAAGTTTAAAATAAACAGGGTGAACCTTGAATATCTAAAGCCTATAATTGCTAAACTTACTGAAGCGGGAGTATATATAAAACCTCATGGCAACAGCGTAATTGTAGATGGCAATAGGGATTTAAAGCCAATAGATGTAAAGACAATGCCATATCCCGGATTTCCAACAGATATGCAGTCTCAAATTACGGGCTTATTAGCTACAGTAACTGGCACAAGCATAGTAACTGAAACTATATTTGAAAATAGATTTATGCATGCAGCTGAAATGAAAAGAATGGGGGCCAATATAAAAATAGATGGTAGAAGTGCTGTTATTGAGGGGGTTCCAAGACTTACAGGTGCAGAAGTTAGAGCTACAGATCTTAGAGCAGGTGCAGCACTTATACTTTGCGGCCTTGCTGCAGAGGGGGAAACAGAAATATCAGATATATATCATGTAGATAGAGGCTATGTAAGCATTGAAAATAAATTTAAGGCTCTTGGTGCAGATATTGAAAGGGTAGTAAATTAATATAAATCTATATTAAAAAATTATTTGTAATATTCTCTTCGGATTCATCATAAATTATATTGTTTGGGAAATATCACAATATATAAAGTTTTTATAATTTAAGCCTGTAATGGTAGTATAACATTGCAGGTATAATTGAGAGGAGTCCGTTAGTATTGAAGAGAATATTTATTTTAATGGGGATGTTCTCAACCTTTATAATCTTAATGTCATTAATTATAGTTGGTTTTCAGTATAAGCAGATAGGAAAATTGCCAGATTTTTTTATAAACTCTAAAAATATAATATCTAAGGAAAAGTATGTGGATAAAATTAAAGTTTATATAACTAAAGAAAACAAGGTAGAAGAAATTCCTATAGAAGATTATGTGACAGGAGTAGTGGCAGGGGAAATGCCGGCAAACTTTTCGGAAGAGGCACTTAAAGCACAAGCTGTAGCAGCTAGAACATTTGCTTTAGCCCATATGGAACAGTATGGAGGTGTAAAATATAAAAGTAATACTGGAGCAGATGTGTGTGATACTCCGAAATGTCAGGTTTTCATGTCAAAAAAGGAAAGAATGGAAAAATGGCCTCAAAAGTATAGTAATACATATTGGAACAAAGTAGTAGATGCTTCAGAGTCTACTCAGGGGGAAATTTTAACTTATAATGGTAAATTGGTTAAAGAACCCTATTATTTCTCTACAAGCAGTGGAGTTACGGAAGATGCCAGTGAAGTTTTTAATTCAAATATTGGGTATTTAAAAAGTGTTAAAAGTCCGGGAGAAGAAATAGCTAAAAAATATAAAACATCAAATACATTTTCTCTAAAAGAGTTTGTACTAAAGGTTAATTCGCAGTATCCAAAAGCTGGACTATCCATACAAAACTTAAGCTCCCAAGTAAAAATAGAGCATAGAACAGAAGCTGGTTCTGTAAAACAAATAAAACTTGGTGGAACAACTATAGCAGGTACAAAATTTAGAATGTTAATGGGGCTCAATTCAGCTAATTTTAGTATAAGCTTTAGCAATAGCAAAGTTTATATTCAATGTTTAGGATATGGACATGATGTTGGTATGAGTCAATGGGGCGCTAACGTTATGGGCATAAAAGGTAAAAATTACAAGGATATACTTTGTCATTACTATAGTGGAGTGAAAATAGAAAAAATTAGTGATATTAAATAGCAGTTAAAAATACTGCTATTTTTTTGATTAAATTTTACAAAAGATGTATTTTTTTCTATACTCTGGACAAACTACAAAAAGGAGGTGTTGATATGAACAAAAATTTTATTAAAAGACCATTTAGTTTTTTGAAAAAGGAGGGCTTTTATATAATATTATTTATCTGTCTTTGTGTGGCAGCTACAGCGGCTTATTTAACAGCCAGGAATACTAGAAATCAAGCTGAGCAAAAAAACAGAGCTGCTATATCTCAATCACAAAATAAGCACAAAGATACGGCTAAGTCAGAAGATAAATATGATAATGCTCTTCAAGTTAAAAAAAGTAGTAAAGCAGAAAGTAGAACAAACGCTAATTCTCAAAAGCAAGAACCTTCAAAAGGAGTGTCAAATTCAGTTAGCACGACTTTTCAAAAGCCAGTAGAAGGAAATATAGCAAGAGGATTTTCAACAGACCCAGTATATTGGGATTCTACAGGAACTTATAGGCCAAATTTAGGATATGATATACAAGTTCCTATTGGAAAACCAGTATTTGCTTCCATGACTGGAAAAGTAGAAGAAGTGGATACTAATACTCAAGACGGAGTTCAGGTAATTATAAATCATCAAAATGGATTGAAGACAGTTTATTCAAACTTGGATTCTAACTTAAAAGTTTCTAAAGGTCAGAATATATTAAAAGGTCAAGTAATAGGAGTAGTTGGAAATACTAGTCTTAGATCTGGCTATGAAAAATATGGGGATCATCTTCATTTTGCTGTTTTAAAAGGAAATAGTTTTGTTGATCCGGGAAAATATATAAAATATTAAATTTCAGCCATTTCTTTAAATAAAGAAATGGCTCATAGAAAAAGAAAATTAAGATACTTTTGTATTTATTATAGATAGAAATTTTATGTATTAAAAATTAATTAATAATAAATTGAATTTTTGATTATTAATTCAGAATTTATAGAGGAGTTGAAATAAATTGAAAGATTATATTGAAGAAAGAGTTTTAGAGGTAGCTGAATATATAATAGGATCAAGGGCTACTATTAGGAAAACCGCCAAGGTTTTTGGCGTTAGTAAAAGTACCATACACAAGGATATGACTGAGAGACTTCCAAAAATAAATCCTCAGATAGCAAAAGAGGCAAAAACCATATTGGATTTCAATAAAGCAGAGAGACATATTAGGGGTGGTAATGCAACTAAAATGAAATATAAGGCTATTGAAGGTTAAAAACATTCCTATTATAATTATAATATGATAAACTTAATAGTGATATGCAATGAAAAGAAAGGGAGAGTAGGAGTGAAAAAGGAATGTTTTTTAGTATAGGAACAGATATGGGAATTGATTTAGGTACAGCTACAATACTTGTTTATATTAAAGGAAAAGGTGTAATATTAAAAGAACCATCAGTAGTTGCAATAGACAAGAACCAAAATAAGGTACTTGCTGTAGGTGAAGAAGCATGGCAGATGATTGGAAGAACACCTGGCAATATTGTGGCTATACGACCACTTAGAGACGGGGTTATATCTGATTATGATGTAACTGAAAAGATGTTGAAATATTTTATAGGAAAAGCTTGTGGTAAAAAAAGAATTACTCCTAGAGTTGTAGTTTGTGTCCCTTGTGAGGCTACAGAAGTTGAAAAAAGGGCTGTAATTGATGCGGCACAAAATGCAGGCGCAAAAAAAGTGTTTTTGATTGAAGAACCATTAGCAGCAGCTATAGGTGCTGGTATTGATATAACAAAACCAGAAGGAAATATGGTTATTGACATAGGTGGAGGCACTACTGATGTAGCTGTAATATCCTTGGGGGGTATTGTTGTAAGATCTTCTATCAAGATAGCTGGAGATAAGTTTGATGAATCAATAATGAAATATATAAGAAAAGAACATAAACTTATGATAGGAGAGAGAACTGCAGAAGAATTAAAGATAAATATAGGTTCTGCATATAAACCAGACAGTGAAATTGGCATGGAAATAAGAGGTAGAGATCTAGTTACAGGTCTTCCTAAAAATATAGCAGTATCATCTACTGAAATGAGAGATGCACTAAAAGATACTATAAATGCAATAGCTGATACAACCCACGCAGTACTTGAAAAGACTCCTCCAGAATTGGCAGCAGATATTTCTAATAAAGGTATTGTCATGACTGGAGGGGGATCTCTTTTAAATGGGTTAAATGAGTTGATACAGGAGGTCACAAGTGTACCAGTATATGTAGCTGAAGATGCAGTATCATGTGTAGCTATTGGTACAGGTAAAGTACTCGAATATTTGGACAAAATGGAGCTTACATTTAGTGGCGATGATATAACTCTTATAGACTAATATTCATTTAAATCTAATTTATTAGTTTGAATTAATTTCTAGTAAGTTAGATTTTTATCTATACAAGTAAATCATCATTATAGTATAAATAGTATCCATGCATTAAAGAACGAAGTATAACTTTTGCCATGGATAAAATTAAACTTAATCTTATATTATTAGTACAGCTAAATGTATTTTCATTTTCATTTGAATCAACTATACCTATTATTGATGATTCTCCTACATTGGGCAGAGATTTACCAACACCTTTTCCAGGATGAATGGGGAAATCTCTCGCTTGTATCTCACCTATATTTTCTTGGTTGCCAAGACAGGCATCTATACCTATAATATTATAATTTTTATGTTTTAATTTTATTTCATTTAGCTTATTATCAATATTTAAAGCATGTATTGGATCTTCAATTGTACCATATACAGGTAGGGGAAAATGATTTATTTTAAGAAGTGTACCTACTAAAGGCCCAAGACAGTCTCCTATATATTTGTCTGTTCCAATACAAACTATTACAGTATTTTCATTAATATAATCTTTTAAAAAATATGCTAACTTATAGTAAGCCAGTTTACTCTTATGGTTAGATTTTACTTTATTCAAAGTGTTCACCTCTTTATATGTGTTGAATGTCATATATAATTTATATGACATAATTAAAAAAATAGAATGTAATATAATATTTTTTAATAAATGGGGTATAAGTACTATAATCGCTAATGTGCGATATTGAAAGAAAAATAGAGAAAAATGAATATAATACTATATAATCCATGAAAATAGTGGTATATAAAATTTGAAAATATTATATTCACCATGTATACTAATTTACGGTAATGAATTTTTTATTTATAAGTTTTATTGATTGCCAAAATATCAATCATACGCTGGCATAGCTCAGCTGGTAGA
>NZ_JAHHUY010000089.1:0-608 GCF_019144085.1 Clostridium tyrobutyricum | reverse complement strand
TATATTTGTACGAAATCTAGGTATTTAAGATAAATCAATCAACTTGTAAATTAATTTATAATATATTTATAAATAAAAATTTGAAATTTATAAATGCATATAAAAGAAAATAAATAAGTATTGATTTTATACTTTGATTGTATTATTATTGATTTATAACATAAATAACAAATAGGAGATAAAAATGTCAAGGATTTATAACGTTGAATTCAAGAAAAAATTAGTAAAACTTTATATTAAAAAAGGCTATACATTGAATAATATATCCGAAGAATATAAAGTTCCTATAGCAAGCATATCTAACTGGATAAAAAAATATAGAACAGAATATGAAAAAATCATAAATTCAAGCGTGAATGTGATTTGATAATAGGGATTAATATACTGGAAAAAGAAATTCAAAAGCTAAAAAATGAAAATGGATTTTTGAAAAAACAGTAATGTTCTTTGCATAAGAAATTGAAATAACCAAATAATTTAATTTGTTAGGTTAGTTGAACATATCCATATAAAAATCATATGAATATATTCCTTTCATACAGAAATAGTTCCTAAATGGATGTTAAAATTAATTTATAAATAATTTTAGACATGAGCATAATTAAAAA
>NZ_JAHHUY010000088.1:0-618 GCF_019144085.1 Clostridium tyrobutyricum | reverse complement strand
CTATCATAGTTGGAATTGCAAGGATAAATGAAAATTCCGCTGCTGCCACATTAGTAAGTCCGCTTGTCCACGCTCCCATTATTGTAGATGCAGATCTTGACATTCCAGGCCAAAGTGCAATGCACTGGAAACAGCCTATTTTTAAAGCTTGTCCCGGAGTTACATCTTCGATTCTATTTGTCTTATTTCCCCTTCTATACTTTTTCTCCATAAATATCATGAGAAACCCACCAAATATAAGTGCACAAGCTACTGTCACAGAATTAAACAGTTTAGCCTTTATTATATGATTGAAAAATAATCCGATAACTGCAGCTGGTATGAATGCAATAATTATATTACACCATAATTTAAATCCCCATTTTCCTGGAGCAAGATTTTTCAAGGAACCTGATATTTTATTCCAGTAAAGAACTAATATGGCAAGTATAGCTCCGAGTTGAATAACAATTTCAAACATGTCTACATAAGCTTTTCTATAAGTAGGATCCTTAAAATTTATTAAGTCACCTACTATAATCATATGGCCTGTAGATGATATTGGCAAAAATTCAGTAACACCTTCTACAATACCTATTACTATTGCCTTTATTATAAGTAGCAGATACATTTTTATTC
>NZ_JAHHUY010000087.1:0-623 GCF_019144085.1 Clostridium tyrobutyricum | reverse complement strand
TTATTTCTTTTAGTAGCTATTTTAAATACAGTATCTCTTTCTCTTTTTTGTATGGCTAATATATAAACTATACGTAGAATATCAACTCTATTATCTACTATTCTAAATATTATTCTTATACCTTCATTCCTTAACTTTTTTTCTTTACAACCATATAAGTTACCTTTGAGTGGTTTTCCTACTTCATCAGCTCTAAATTCTAGATCATCTATTGCTTTATTAACTATACTAAGTATAGAATTATCTAACTTTTTATATTCCTTTATCGCTCCTGCAGCAAAGATTATTTCAAATCTTTTATTATCCATTACGTCTTATATCCTTCCATTTAGCAGATAATTCAGGATGTTTTTCAACTTGTTTAATTCTATCACCTATAATTCTTTCTTCTTCTTTTTCCTCTAATTCAGCAAGTCTTTCATACATTTTCTCAAATTGATCGTATGATAGGATTACTGTATCAATATTACCATTATCAGATATATATATTGGATTTTCTTTTGCTTTTCTTCTATATTGTCCTAGTCTCTTAGAAACTACAGATGATTTTACTATCTGGTCTTTAGTTATTTTAGGTTTTGTATCTATAACAGCACTCATCTTAATCCCTCCTTATAACTTAC
>NZ_JAHHUY010000086.1:0-628 GCF_019144085.1 Clostridium tyrobutyricum | reverse complement strand
ATGCGATAGCATTGGAATTTTTAGAGATTCCATGGATATTTTCTAGATTTTATTCCATTTTTGTTTTTGTTGAATTCATCTATTAAATATGCGAGAAGAACCCACTTAATATGACGTTCATAGCGATTTTTACCGTAAAGTCTTGGATTCTCCAAATTATATAAGCCTTTTAGTACAGAAAATAATTGTTCTATTTTTATCCTTTGTTTATATAGGGTACAGCCTATTGGAGATTCAAGAAACAAAGCATTTTGATATCTAAGTTCATCGGTAAAAGACTCAATATTTTTAGATCTGCGCATATTTATATCTGTTAACAAATTTAGAGACAGATCTTGAGATATTTTAAACCATGAACTATCATCATAGGCAGCATCCGCAAGTATAACAAATGGATTATAAGTTTTCACCTCATAAAGTAAATCTGAAACTTGATTGTCATATACATTTGCAGTAGTTAAGCTGAATGATAATGGCAGTACGATATCCGTTACTGATGCAGCACAATGTAATTTATAACCTTTATATTTTCCAAGACGAGTACCTCTGCCACACTTGGCTTGACTATCATATTTTGAGCTTCTTAATGCAGTACCATCAACAGTACAAATCCTTACGGATGGATCAA
>NZ_JAHHUY010000085.1:0-698 GCF_019144085.1 Clostridium tyrobutyricum | reverse complement strand
AGTAAAATAAACGACCATTTATTTTACTGGTTTTACTTTTTTATAATAAAACAGAGAAAAGCCATTTTTATAGTCAATAAATTCAGTAAATAAATCATAGTAAATATATTGACATACTACATCGTTTATTTTACTATATTTAGTATGAATTATAAGAAAGGATGTTAAATAATGATATTTGGATATGCAAGGGTCAGTACTCAGGAACAAAATTTAGATAGGCAGATAGATTCTTTAAAAATATCAGGAGCAGAAGAAATAATACAAGAAAAAATTACTGGCACAAAAGCAGATAGACCTGAATTAAATAAATTACTGGATAAACTACGCAAGGGAGACATTATATTAGTATCTGATCTCACTAGATTGAGCAGGAGTACAAAAGATCTCTTTAATCTTGTAGAGCAAATTGAGAAAAAAGGTGCTAATATTAAAAGTTTGAAGGAAAGTTGGCTGGATACTACAACACCCCAGGGAAAATTAATGTTTACCTTTATGGCTGGAATAAGTCAGTTTGAAAGAGATTTAATAAGCCAGAGAACAAAAGAAGGACTTGCTGCAGCAAGAGCACGTGGTAGAAAAGGTGGAAGAAAACCAAAGCTTGATGATAATAAAAAGAAAGCAATATATGAATTATATCAGCAGAAAAAAACAACAGTAAAAAATTTATGTAATATGTTTAATATAAGTAAACCTAC
>NZ_JAHHUY010000084.1:0-772 GCF_019144085.1 Clostridium tyrobutyricum | reverse complement strand
GACTTTTTTATACATGGAAATCGCGGTAGAAATCCTGTCCATGCTTTAGATAATTCTACAAAACAGACTATTGTTGACTTATATCGAACAAAATATGAAGGCACCAATTTAACTCATTTTTCAGAACTCTTAGAAGAATTTGAAGGAATCAAAGTTTCATCAAACACTATACGTTCCATCCTTTTACAGGAATTCATCCTGTCCCCTAAGGCAAAACACACTTCTAAGAAGGCTCTGCAGGCCAAACTTAAAGATATGCAAAAATCTACAAAGTCAAAAAAGCAGGATGATATTATTCAAAATTCTATTCTTGCTGTAGAAGATGCTCATCCCAAGCGTCCGAGATGTGCCTACTCTGGAGAAATGCTTCAGATGGATGCTTCTCTTCACCATTGGTTTGGTGGAGAAAAAAGTCAACTCCATATAGCTGTAGATGATGCCACAGGTGCTATTGTAGGTGCTTATTTTGATGTTCAAGAAACGCTAAATGGCTATTACCATGTACTTGAGCAAATATTGAAAACCTACGGTATTCCTTATATGTTTTACACCGATAGGCGTACAGTTTTTGAGTATAAGCAGAAAAAATCCCCTTCTATCGAAGAGGACACTTTTACTCAATTCGGTTATGCCTGCAAGCATTTAGGAATTGAGATTAAAACCAGCAGTATTCCACAAGCTAAAGGGCGTGTGGAACGAATGTTCCAAACACTGCAATCGCGACTTCCTGTTGAATTGCGTTTAGCTGGTATAAACTCACTTGAATTGCTTC
>NZ_JAHHUY010000083.1:0-787 GCF_019144085.1 Clostridium tyrobutyricum | reverse complement strand
ATGTCAAATATTCTTCTAACTTTGATATCGAAATCTACACGTTAAAATCTCTTTGTAGAGATTACTATAAATTTACTGATAGTAAATCTACATTCAAGAAAAAACTTTCTACTGACTTAAGAGTCATCTTTCCAACTTACAACACTGTTTTTTCAAATATAACTTGTAAAACATCAATTGCAATTTTAAAAACTTATTCCAGCCCTGAAGCAATCTTAAATGCTGATAGAGACGCCCTAATTGGCCTCATTTCAACCAATTCTCGAAAGGGACTGGTGCATAGTGAAAAAATTTATAACAAGCTATATGCTGCCGCTGAAGAAGCTGTTTATATTGGTCTAAAATCACCTAGTTTATTTGTAAAAATTATTAACACAATTACCATAATAGAGTCATTAGAAACTCAAATTAAAAACTTATTAAGAGAAATACATCTATTAATGCACAGCAATAGAATTTCTGCTGAATTCAAGAAAAATATTCAATTAATTTATTCAATACCAGGTGTTGGTGAACTAACTGCCATCACAATAATGAGTGAAATCGGCAATATCAAAGGCTTTATTAAACCTAAACACTTAGTTGCTTATTTTGGTATAGATCCTTCTGTCAACCAATCTGGTAAGTTTAACAGTAACAAAAATGTCATGTCTAAACGTGGTACCAGAATAGGACGGAGGGCCTTATACGCTGTCGCGTTAGCGTCAATACGCAAAAATAGAAGCGGTGAACCTATAAATAAAGTTCTACTTAATTTCTACAAGGAAAATATGAAAGGTAAAAGCAA
>NZ_JAHHUY010000082.1:0-936 GCF_019144085.1 Clostridium tyrobutyricum | reverse complement strand
ATAGGACTATATGCAAGAGGGATGTCTACAAGAGATATTCAATCAGAACTAGAAGAATTATATGGTATAGATGTATCGTCAACTATGATATCAAAAATAACCGACAAGGTTATGGGCTCAGCCGCCCAATGGCAGAATAGAACACTCGACGAGATATATCCTATTGTATACATGGATGCAGTACATTTTAAAGTTAGAGAAGAACATAAGATAGTTACAAAAGCTGCCTATATATGTATGGCCCTTGATATGAAAGGCTATAAAGATATTTTAGGAATATGGATTGGTGAAGCCGAAGGCGCTAAATTTTGGTTGTCTGTCTGCAATGATTTAAAAAACAGAGGTGTAAAAGAAATATTAATTGCCTGCATGGATGGACTTAAAGGCCTTCCTGATGCTATAAAGTCAGTATTCCCAGATGTTAGTATTCAAAATTGTATTATACATCAAATAAGAAATTCGATTAAATATATAGCATCCAAAGATAAAAAAGAATTTATGAGAGACTTAAAATGTGTATATAAAGCACCCAATGAAGAAGATGCACTTAATAGCCTGGATACTGTAAAAGATAAATGGAATCACAAATATGGTATAGTAGTTGACTCATGGTACAATAACTGGGATAAATTATCAACATATTTTAAATACTCACCTGAAATCAGAAGAATTATCTATACCACAAATGCATTAGAGGGATTCAACAGACAGCTTAGAAAGTTCACAAAAATAAGAACTGTTTTTCCGACTGATGAATCCCTCAGAAAATCTCTTTACCTTGCAACCGAGCAAGTCATGAGAAAATGGATTTCTCCAGTACCAAATTGGGGAATAACATTAGCTCAATTGACTATCGTGTTCAAGGATAAGATAGGCGAAGAGATATTCTAAAATTCAGTTAAATTTTTTATATTTTTCTTATTTTGGTGTATAATT
>NZ_JAHHUY010000081.1:0-976 GCF_019144085.1 Clostridium tyrobutyricum | reverse complement strand
AATTTCAATATTGACAATTTATAGGTGTTGTACAGCTTATTTAAATGCCATATATCATGATGTACTTGATTGAGTATTGCTTAACTTTTGTCTGAGTTGATTATTCTCTTGATTTAGTTGAGTATTAGTTTCATTAAATTGAGAAAGCTTAGTCTGTGAATTAGTAACTTGTTGTTGTAAAATATCCTTATCCTGAATATCCATTTTTCTTTTTGTCTTAAGATTAAATACAGCTTCTTCTATTTTATCATCTATAGTATTTTTTAATGTAGATGTCATAGTAAAGCTATGGTATTTTAGGGATGTTAGTATATTTTCAAGTACATCTTTTTTTCTGCCATTACCTTGTATCTTACCATTTAGGTATTTTTGTTGTGTTTTTGTTACTCCTGCAGCAACAGTATCATTTAACAGATCATATAAATTATGCTGCATATAAATTATAGATGAAGATATAATTGCTTTTATTTCACCTTCAGTAAGATATGTAGTGCCAAATTTATTTTCTATGTCAGTGATGCCTTTAGCAATTATATCTTCTATAGTAGATTCTGGATATTCAGATAATAAATATTTGATATTATCTAGTGCATAAGCTTTAGCTCGATTATATATAGTTTGCCCTAAAATTTGTTTTGATTTAGATTCTATAGATTCCAGTGTACTTTGTATACATGCTTTTAATTTATATATAATAACTAAAAATACTGTTTCAATGATATAAGGCAGTCCCATTGTTAATAATTGTTTCATAATAAATACACTCTCCTAAAAATTATTTTATAATATTAGATTTGTATGCCTATACTGATTATTTTCAGCAATTTTTATTTATTATCAAAATAAGTATCCCTGATTCTATATTCCAAAAATTGCTTTTATAGTATTTAAGTCCAATCCGTGCGACATTGAAAATAATATTATTAAAATTAATGATATTAATGATATTAAAGTAGTGGTGCTAGTATAAAAATGT
>NZ_JAHHUY010000080.1:0-1078 GCF_019144085.1 Clostridium tyrobutyricum | reverse complement strand
GGTCAGGAGGTCCACCAATGGCCGTAGCACCAATTAATGAAGTAAGAAAAGTTATAAATTATGCAGCAAGTGTAATACCTGCAAACAAGATATTTATGGGAATGCCACTTTATGGATATGATTGGACATTACCGTATACACCAGGAGGAGAGTTCGCAGAAGCTATAGGAAATCAGGAGGCTATAGATAGAGCTAGAAGATATGGAGCAGAAATAAAATATGATAAAGTTTCTCAATCGCCTTATTATAATTATATAGATGAACAGAGAAGAGAACACGTAGTATGGTTTGAAGATGCCAGAAGTGTTTTTGAAAAGTACAAACTATCAAGTGAATATGGACTAAGAGGAGTTAGTTATTGGGCATTAGGTCAGCCTTTTCCTCAAAATTGGCAAGTATTAGATAATATGTTTTTTATAGAAAAGGTTATACCAGATGTATAAATGTAAAATTTTTTAATTTGAAAGGATGAATGTTCATCCCTTAAGTGCTATTTATACTGTAAGTTTTTCTTAAAAACAAAAGCTAGGGATAAAATCCCTAGTATAATAAATATTGACACGAAAAATAATTTTTTATTAATATAGGAGAACAATCAAAAACTTAAGAACTGGGGATTTAAAATCCCCAGAATAAAAGAATTTATCAATATATTTGAGCATAATATTTTAATTTATGTAAACATCAAATATTAATAAAATAATATATTGATAATCTTATACTATTATAGTGTGCAAGATTTGAATTATTATACTGGAAATCACAGGAAAAAGGAAGAAGAGGTATTATAATAATATGGTGTGATTTTCTTATAGTAATATACTGTAATTATGAGTAAGTATATATTTTTTGTAAGAAAGATTTATAATACTACTTAATAGAAAAGATATACTTTAAATTAGTAAAATACGGAGCTAATCTAAATTCATACTTAATAGATGATTAACAGTTTATTAACATACCAGAACTTGCATTAACATATATTTCCACATATAATAATACGTGTCTTAGGAAAAGTCCTAGAGAAAATAAGAATAATATTTTAAGATATATATAAGTAATGGTAATTACCAAACTG
>NZ_JAHHUY010000007.1:120474-123496 GCF_019144085.1 Clostridium tyrobutyricum | reverse complement strand
TTTTTATATTACGAATTGAAGTTTATTTTACTATAGACTTGCAAAATTTATTACTATTGTGGTAAAATGATTAATGTTTGAGTTTAGGAGGTGTTTGTAATGTCAAAGAAATGTGAAATATGTGGAAAAGGTGTTGTATTCGGCGTTCAGTACAGCCATTCACATCGTCAATCCAAAAGGAACTGGGCCCCAAACGTAAGAAAAGTAAAAGCAATTGTTAAAGGAACTCCAAAAACAATACATGTTTGTACAAGATGCCTTCGTTCAGGCAAAGTTCAACGTGCCATATAAGAAATAAAAATGCAGTTGTCCTTTACAATTGCATTTTATTTCTATTGTGTATAATCTTATTCATTTCTTTTTCTTTTTAAATAGCTTTACAATAGCAGATAAAATTCCCGGAAGTTTAAAAGTTACTATTTTCATAAGACATCCCCCTATCTATTTATATCATATGCTTTTTAATGTTTATTATGCTTACCTATTAGAGTCCATCCACAATAGATAAAAGCCGCACCCCCAGCTATTATCCATCCCCATATTGGAATAATAACTGTAAGGAGAAGTCCAGCACCTATAGATAAAGTAATCAATCCTATTTTTTTTTTAGTTCTCCGCCTTATATGTTTTCTACCCATTGTACTATTCCTTAGAAATTGCTTTATACTATTATATGCATTTTATAATACATATGTTACAATTATTTTAATCTTTGCTCCTAAATAATAATATCATACCCTTTTTAAAGGAAATTTTAACATATCCAGATAAAAATTCATTTGATACAGTACGAGAATCTCCAAGTTCTAAATTATAGTTGTCTAATTTATATTTTGCTCCTGATATGCTTAGCTTGTCCACCAGGTCGCAATATGCATAAATCGAAAAAAATTCTCCTTTATTTCCCCTTATAATAATCGGTCTATCTATCAATTCTATTGAATTATTATCATCTTTTATATAGGCCTTTATGCCATATTTCAAACATTTTTTAAGCATTCCCAAATTTCCAAACATATGATCTATTCTACTTCCTGTACATCCTAAAAACACTATTTCATCTGCTTTTAATTCAAGTGCCTTATTAAATACCAATTCTGTATCAGTAAAATTTTTTTTGGCCGGATATTTTTCTATTACTACACCTGAATTTTTAAAATACTGTAACACATTTTCATCTATAGAATCAAAATCTCCCATTAAATAATCAGGAATCAGGTGGTATTTATAAAGACAATTACCACCTGAATCTGCACATATTAAAATATTGCTGGATTCAACTTCTTCTTTTAAAAGCTTTAGAGATGGCGCAGTTCCTCCTGATATTATTGTTATTTTCAAATTAAATTTCACCTCTTAGAGATGATATATTGTTTTTGATGTCTTTATCTTTAAATACGGCTGATCCAGCTACAATAACGTTTGCACCACTTTCCACAACTTTCCTTATATTGTTTTTTCCAATGCCACCATCTACTTCTATCATCATATCTCTGTTATATTCATCTGCAAGTTTTTTTACCTCTTTTATTTTTTCATAACTATAATTTATATATTTTTGGCCTCCAAAACCTGGATTAACTGACATTACAAGTACCATGTCCAAATTTGGTATCAAATATTTGATATTGTCAACCTGCGTTGCAGGATTAAGAGCAACTGCAGCTTTTATTCCAAAGCTCTTTATATAATTTATTGTTCTATCTATATGTCTGTCTGCTTCAAAATGAACTGTTATAATGTCTGCTCCAGCTTCAACAAAATCTCTAATATATCTAGAAGGATCTTCTATCATAAGATGTACATCAAAAGGAAGTTTTGTTATTTTTCTTATACATTTCATAATCGGAATACCAAAAGATATATTCGGCACGAACATTCCATCCATTACATCTATATGGATTAGATCAGCTCCATATTTATCTAAACTTTTTATATCCTCTCCTAATTTTGAAAAATCTGCTGATAATATTGAAGGTGCCATCTTTACCATAATTTCCTCCTTGTAATTAATAATTCATATCTACCATTTGTTTTTTTTATTATTTGAAATTTCTTCTAACATTTTAATATAAAAATCATATCTTAAACTATTTATCCTGCCTTCATTTACCATACTTTTAACAGCACAACCTGGTTCTTTATAATGAAGACAGCTAGTAAACTTGCACTTTCCTAGGGCATCATTAAATTCAGGAAAGCATTGTACTAATTCCTCTTTATCTATAAAATCCATTTTAAATGATGAAAATCCAGGAGTGTCTACTATGAACCCACCTTCTACTTCTATTAACTGACTATATCGTGTAGTATGTTTTCCCCTTTTAAGTTTTTGACTTATAACACCTGTCTCCATAAGTTTTTCACCAGCAATGTGATTTAATATAGTAGATTTTCCAACTCCAGAAGGTCCACATAAGACAGTAATTTCATCTTTCAATCTCTTCTTTATCTCTTCTATTCCTATTCCCTCTTTTGCCTTTAAAAAAAGTATATCATATCCAATGCTTTTTATCATATCTAAAATATTACGTTCATCGTCAGATGCTCCCAAATCCAATTTATTTATACAAACTATAATTTTCAAATTATTGTATTGACAACTTATAAGCATCTTATTTAAAAGTTCTATATTTATTTCTGGGTTCTTAATGGAACAAACTACAAGTGCTTGAGTTACATTGGCAACAACTGGTCTAATTATCTGAGATTTTCTTGGATAAATCTTCTCAATAACTCCTGTATCTCCATCACATAGAATTTCTACATTATCACCTACCATAGGGGAAAGTTCATTATGTCTGAACTTTCCTCTAGATTTACATTCAATTATTTTTTCTTCTGTTTTTACATAATAAAAACCAGCTATTCCCTTAACTATAATTCCCTGCATAATTCCTCCAATCAAAATTTTTTATTTATAATCATATAATATTAATTTTTATTATGTGATCCAGTACTGTTACTGCTCCCGCTACCTTGTTGTGAGCCGCTTCCACTGCTGCTTCCACTGCCCTGTTGT
>NZ_JAHHUY010000007.1:0-120374 GCF_019144085.1 Clostridium tyrobutyricum | reverse complement strand
ACTTCCGCTGCTACTTCCACTGCCTTGTTGTGATCCACTTCCGCTGCTGCTTCCACTACTTTGTTGTGAGCCACCATCACTGTTGCTGCTTCCACTGCCCTGTTGTGAGCCACTTCCGCTGCTACTTCCACTGCTTTGTTGTGAGCCACCACTATTACTGCTTCCGCTGACTTGTTGTGAGCCATCTTTACCATCATTATTGCCACTATTATTATTTTGGTCCTTGGAACTTGCTGCTTCTACATATTTATAGTATGACAGAGTTATTGTAGAACCTTGTTTCTGAGATCCAGTTACGCTCTGACTTGAAACCTTCCCAGCCAGTGAACTATCTGGAGTATCTACTTGACTTGGAACAACTTTAAAACCTGCATTCTCAAGTATCGAAGTTGCTTCGTCAATATTTTTTCCTGTTACATCAGGAACTGTTGAATACTTAACTTCCGGTCCGTTACTTACAACTAAATCTACTGAAGAACCATCATCCACATTAGAATCTGATTGAGGATCCTGGCTTATTATATTTCCACTTGAAACATTGTCACTATACTTATAACTTATATCTCCCACATTCAAACCACTTTTAGTAATAATATCTTTAGCAGTATCAAGATCAGTTCCCACTACATTTGGAACTGTAAGCTGTTTCTTTCCTCCACTTATACTAACTCTTACTTCAGAATTAACTTTTACCTTGGTTCCTGCTTTAGGCAAAATTTTTATTATTGTACCTTCCGGTTTATCACTATTTTCTTTACCAACTACTACAAATTTCAATTTTTTAGCCTCTATAGTGCTCTTTGCTTCAGCCTGCTTCATTCCAACTATATTTGGAACTGTAGTTTCTGCTACTCCACTGTATATCTTATTATAACCTACTATAAATCCTATAACTACTATCAATACAGCTAATGCAGCCAATAATATATTTCTTTTTTTTCTTGGATCAAGTATGGTCTTTTTACTTGGCACTGAATCTTCAAGATCTTCTTCATCTTCATCGTTATCTTTATCATTATTTTTATCATTTTGCTTGTTAGCTGCAATTATGGCATTATTAACATCTGCTGGATCCATTATCCTAGTCATATCTTCTTCAAAATCATCATCTACAATATTAGGATTTTGATTATTTTGTATCTTATTTAAGTCCAGCAACATGGCAGTCATAGTCTGATATCTTCTAATAGGTTCTTTTTCTACAGCTTTTAATATTAATTTATTCAAGTTGTCTGGAATATTTTCGTCTAATTCTTTAGGTGGAACTACAGGTTCCTGTATGTGTTTTAATGCTACCGAAACAGGACTATCTGCATCATAGGGAACACGTCCTGTAACCATTTCATACATAACTATTCCCAATGAATATATATCCGTTCTAAAATCCACAAAACTGCCTTTTGCCTGTTCTGGTGAAAAATAATGAGCTGATCCCATTATTCTATTAGAATTAGTTATAGTTACAGAATTAGATGCCTTCGCTATGCCAAAGTCAGTTACTTTTGCTGTTCCTTCATCTGTTACAAGTATATTATGAGGTTTTATATCCCTATGTATGATATTATTCTTATGTGCACATTCTAAAGCCTTTACTATTTGTATAGATAACTCCACAGTTTTATTTGGAGCAAGCTTTCCATTTTCTTTTATAACCTGTTTTAAAGTCTTGCCACTTACATATTCCATTATTATATAATTTGTATCATTATCACTGCCTACATCATATATATTGACTATATGATTATTGGAAAGACTAGCTGCTGCTGTAGCTTCTCTTTTGAATTTTTTAACAAATTCAGTATCACTTGAAAATTCTTCTTTTAAAATTTTAACAGCTACATTACGATTTAATAATTTATCTTTTCCCTTATATACAATTGCCATACCTCCTTCCCCTATTTTCTCCAATACTTCATATCTATTTCCCAGAGTTGTTCCTATCATGTTTACACTCTCCTTCAAATACAATAACTGATATATTATCTCTTCCACCTCTTAGCTTACTTAAATCTATCAGCTGTTTGCAGGCATCTTTGTTATTGCTATTTTTCATTATAATTTCATACATTTCATTTACACTCACTTCATTTGACAATCCATCAGTACATATAAGTACTCTATTTATATCATCCAGATTCACATTAAATGTGTCCACTTCAACAGATGCATTAGTTCCAAGTGCTCTAGTTATTATATTCTTATTTGGGTGAACAGCTGCTTCTTCTTCTGTTATGCTTCCTTCATCTATAAGTTGTTGTACAAGTGAATGGTCTTTTGTAATTTTATTTATTCCGTCTTTTTTTATAATATAGCATCCACTGTCACCTACATTTCCTGTAATCATATGCTCATCTTTTACTAAACAGGCTGTTATAGTTGTCCCCATACCAGATAGATCTTTTCTGCTCTTTGAAAGTTTGAAGATCTTCTGATTGGCAATATTTATGGCTTTTATTAATTCATTCTCCATATTATCCGATGCTTTTATGGATTTAATACATGAAATTGTTGTGTCTACTGCAATCTTGCTGGCCACTTCTCCTGCATTATGTCCTCCCATTCCATCAGCTATAACATATAATTTGAAATCATTTCCTTCATAAAATCCTACACAATCTTCATTTAGCTTTCTTACCTTTCCTACATCTGATAAGATCCCCACCATTTTCTACACCCTTTCTCCATTCTTTTTGGAATCCAAATAGCTTCTTCTAAGTTGTCCGCATGCTGCATCTATATCTGAACCCATTTCTTTTCTTATTGTAGTTTCTATTCCATGTTTAGATAATATACGTAAAAAATTTTCAATATTATTTTTAGAAGACTGTTTGAATCCATTTTCTTTTATTTTATTTACAGGTATTAAATTCACATGGCACAGCATTTCTTTTAACAGGTGTACTAATTTCAAGGCGCATCTGTCGCTGTCATTTACACCTTGAACTAATGCATATTCAAAAGAAATTCTTCTTCCTGCTTTATTTATATAATACCTGCAGGATTCCATAATCTCATTTATAGAATATTTATTTGCAATAGGCATCATTGTAGTTCTGAGTGCATCTTCAGCTGCATGCAGTGATATTGCAAGGGTTATCTGCATCTTTTCTTCAGCAAGCTTCTTTATTTTAGGTACTATACCACACGTTGAAAGAGTTATATGTCTCTGTCCTATATTTAAACAGTATTGTGAGTTAACTATTTTAATAAATTTAAGTACATTCTCATAGTTATCTAGTGGTTCTCCACTTCCCATTAAAACTATATTGGATATTTTTTCTCCAATTTGTTTTTGACATACTAAAACTTGTGCCAATATTTCTCCTGAGCTTAAATTTCTAACCATTCCACCTATTGTAGATGCACAAAACCTGCATCCCATATTACAACCAACTTGAGTTGATACGCAAATAGAATTTCCTCTATTGTATTTCATCACCACAGTTTCAATAATATTGCCATCGTCATATTTATACAAGTACTTAAATGTATCTTTTCTTTCAGATTCATATGTTTTTATAAGCTGTGGAATACTTATATAGAAATTTTTCTTAAGAAGCTGCCTTGTATTTTGGGGAATGTTTTTCATATTATCAAAATTCCATATTTGATTTTTATAAAGCCAATCCATTACCTGTTTTGCTCTAAATGCACTTTCCCCTCTTTCTATCATCCATTTTTTTAATTCATCTAAACTAAAATCTAAAATATTATACATATTAAACCTACCTACGTTTTATCATTTTTGCAATAAAAAATCCATCCATATTTTCATTTGGAAGTATTGTAATATATCCTTCTTTATGATAAATCACATTGTCTATTGGTCCATAATCAAGCTTTTCCAACTCAAATTCAGGATTATTGTTTATAAACCAATTTACGTTTTTTTCATTTTCTTCTCTATTTATAGTACACGTGGAATATATAAGTTTACCACTGACTTTTACATATTTAGATGCATTTTTAATTATATTTCTCTGTATATTTATTATATCCTTTAATTGTTTCATATTTTTATTCCACTTTATTTCAGGTTTTTTTCTTATTATACCAAGTCCTGAACATGGTAGATCTATGAGAACCCTATCTGCTTTCTCTTTTAATTCATCATTGTAAATTTCAGCATTTTGTAAAGTTGCCTTAATATTTTTTATTCCCAGTCTTTCAACATTTGCTTCTATTAACTTTATTTTATTTTTATATATGTCAAAGGCAAAAATTTGGCCTGTGTTTCCCATAATCTCCGCTGCATATGCTGATTTTCCTCCTGGGGCACTGCACATGTCAAATACTACCATGCCGTTAGTAAGATCCATAGCTGTAACAGCGAGCATGGCACTTTCATCTTGTACTGATATCCTGCCACATTTGAATAATGGATTTTCATTTATACTACTTCCCCTATTTATTACTATGGAATCTTTACATATTATTCCTGATTGCACGCTATATCCATTTTCCAAAAGTTCATTGCATATTGTCTGTGCATCTGAAAATAGTCTATTTACTCTAACAGTAATCTTAGGAGTAGCATTTAATCCTTTTAGTATTCTATTAATGTTTTCATCTCCATATTGAGATATAAAAAGTTTTACCATCCATTTTGGAAAAGAATAATCAAAACATAATTTATCTATATGATTACTATTTTTGTCATATTTGCTCTGTTTATTCCTCAGGTAGTTTCTAAGCACTCCATTTACAACTTTGGAAAGCTTTGATGATTTTTTCTTTGACAGTTCTACAGCCTCGTTTACCACTGCAAAATCTGGTATCTTGTCTAAATATTTTATTTGATATATGGATATTCTCAATACATTTACTATGAATTTATCCATATCCTTTAAATTACTTTTTAAAAATCCGCCAAGTATACAGTCAATAGCATATTTATATTTCAATGTTCCATATACAATTTCAGTAACTAGGGACTTATCCTTTTTATTCAAATTACTCTTATTCAATCCATTATTAAGAGCTATATTTGAATAAGCTCCCTTATAAAGTACTTCTTGCAATATAGTAATTGCCACAAATCTAGAATTATTCATTTTTTCTCCTATATCATTAATCTCTTTCTCTGCTTATATAAATCAATCTAAGAAGATTGGCTATAGATGTAAGTGCCGCTGCTATATAAGTCATAGCCGCTGCTCCAAGAACCTTTCTTGCTCCTCTTAATTCATCATGATATAATATTGCTCTTCTATCAAGTATTTTAAGTGCTCTACTGGATGCATTAAGTTCTACAGGAAGAGTTACTATTTGAAATACTACAACTGCAGTAAAAAGTATTATTCCTATACTAACAAGCCCTCTTATGCCAAACATAAATCCCAATATAAATAGTATCCATGATGCACTTGATCCAAAGTTTGCAAAAGGTACTATACTATTTCTAAAAATCAAAGGAATGTATTTTTCTTTATGCTGAATAGCATGACCTGTTTCATGTGCTGCCACACCAATAGATGCTACAGAATTACCATAATATACACTTTCCGATAATCTCATAATTCTCTTGGAAGGATCATAATGGTCACTTAAATGTCCTGGTATCAATTCAATTGGGACATAATTCAATCCGCTGTAATCTAAGAGCATTCTTGCTACCTGCGCTCCAGTATATCCATTTTTGCTTCGATATTTTGAATATTTATTGAAGGTAGCCGATACTTTATATTGTGCATAGGCTGCAATTACAAGTGCCGGAATCAATATGATAAAACTTCTGTCAAACAACATATTTTTAACTCCTTTCTTTTTAGATTGAAATTAATTTTGAATTGTATTGAGTAGATTATTTTCCTAGGATCACACCTTTTTCTATAGAATTTCCTCTTATATATTCATCTACGCTCATACACCTTTTCCCAGGAAATTGTATTTCTTCAATCAAGAGTATTTTGTCCTTACAACATACTTTTATACCATTTTCACACACATCAGCTATAGTTCCAGGCTCCATATTTGAAATTTCATCTGTAACTTCACACTTATATATCTTCATATTTTTTTGTCCATAATTAGTATAGGCAACTGGCCATGGATTCAATCCTCTTATAAGATTTTTTATATCTTTTGCATCTGAGCTCCAGTTTATTTTTGCTATATTCTTATCTAACATTTTAGCATAATTCGTACATGTTTTACCCTGTTTTTTTCTAATTATAGTACCATCTTTGAATTTTTCTAAAGTTTTGATAATAAGATTAGCTCCATCTTCCATCAATATATCATGCAATGATCCAGCTGTCATATTCTCTGTAATTTCAACTCTATTACTAAAGAGAATATCTCCAGTATCAAGTCCCTCGTCCATAAGCATTGTAGTATTTCCACTTTCCTGTTCTCCATCTATTATGCACCAATTTATAGGAGCTGCTCCTCTATATTTTGGTAAAAGAGAGGCATGAAGATTTATGCATCCATATTTAGGTATGTCAAGTACCTCTTTTGTAAGTATTTGTCCATAAGCTACTACTACAATAAAATCAGGATTTATTGATTTCAATTTTTGTATGGAAAACTTATCTTCTTTTAATTTTTCCGGTTGATATATTTCTTTTATCCCATAGGATACTGCAGTTTCCTTAACAGGAGATTGAGAAATTTTTTTTCCTCTTCCTTTTGGTCTGTCAGGCTGTGTGAAAACTGCACTGACATTAAATTTATCTATTAGGGCTTTCAAAGAAGGTACTGCAAAATCAGGAGTTCCCATAAAAACTATATCCATATATTAATCTTCTCCCCTTTGATTTATAACTTTATCTACATAAAGTATTCCATCCAAGTGATCTATTTCATGACATAAAGCTCTTGCCAAAAGTTCCTCTCCCTCTACCATTATTTCCTCACCTTTTTCATTAAGTGCCTTTACTTTTACTTTATATGGTCTTTCTACTTTTCCCTGTTTACCAGGTATACTTAGACATCCTTCTTCATCTATATAACTGCCTTCTGTTTCTATTATTTCTGGATTTATAAGTTTAATTATACCTTGACCTATATCTATTACTATAACTCTTTTCAATATTCCAACTTGTGGAGCTGCAAGTCCAACTCCATTGGCATTATAGAGTGTTTCTTCCATATCTGATAAGAGTGTAGTTATTCTGTCATTTATATTATCAACTTTTCTACTTTTCTTTCTAAGTATTTCATCACCGTATTTTCTTATATTTCTTAAAGCCATTTTTTATTGCTCCTCTCCAATTTAAATAGTACTATTAGGATTAATATCTATGCTTATCTTTATATCACTATAGGCATCTTTAATTAAATTATACACTGTTTTCTTGACATTTTGTGCTATATCCAAATCAATTTTTCCCTTAATCATTATCTGCCATCTAAACATTTCTTTTATTTTTGATATAATACATGGACATGGTCCCATTACTTCAATTTTATCATGGTCTTCCAGTTTATTTTTTAATAATATAGCAACTCTTTGTATGTTTTTTATTAATATATTCTCATTTTTACTGCTCATATTTATAAGCAATATATGTGAAAATGGTGGATAATACATACTGCGCCTTATACTTATCTCTTCTTCATAAAAATTTTCATAATCACCAGCTGCTGCATATTTTATACTGTAGTTTTCGGGACTATACGTTTGAATTATGACTTTACCCTGTTTGCTTCCTCTTCCAGCTCTTCCTGAAACTTGAGTTATGAGCTGATACGTTCTTTCGGCTGACCTAAAATCAGGTAAATTTAATGATAAGTCCGCTGCTATAACTCCCACAAGAGTGACATTTCTAAAATCAAGTCCTTTAGCCACCATTTGAGTTCCTATTAAAATATCAGCTTTATGATTTTTAAATATATTATAGATATTTTCATAAGAATGTTTAGTTCTCGTTGTGTCAAAATCCATCCTTAAAACTTTGGCTTGTGGAAATTCTTTTTTAACTTCCTTTTCTATCTTTTCTGTACCTATTCCAAAATATTTTACATATCTACTTCCACATCTAGGACAAACTTTAGGTACGTTTATCTTACTTCCACAATAATGACAAACTAATTTTTTTATGTCATGATGATAAGTAAGAGATATATCACAATTATTACATTTAAATATATATCCACATTTTCTGCAAGATACAAATGTAGAGAACCCTCTTCTATTTAAGAATAATATTGTTTGTTCTTTTTTATTTAATCTATCAGAAATCAAATCATATAGTTCCCTGCTAAACATGGACTTGTTATTATTCAATAACTCTTCTCTCATATCAACAACTTTTGTTTCTGGCATAGACGCTCCATCTGCCCTGTTTTTTATTCTTATAAGCTCTATATCCCCAGTTTTACATTTACTGTAAGTTTCAATTGAAGGAGTAGCAGATCCAAGTACCATTTTACAGCTGTACTCATTACATTTCATTCTACCAATTTCTCTAACATTGTATTTAGGATTACTATCAGATTTATAACTTTCCTCATGTTCCTCATCTACTATTATCATTCCAAGATTATTAAATGGTAAAAAAATAGCAGACCTGGCACCTATGGCTACTTTTATTTCGCCTCTTTTTATTCTCATCCATTCATCATATCTTTCGCCTTTTGAAAGTTTACTATGAAATACGCTTATATTGTTTCCAAATCTCCCCTTAAATCTTTCTACCATCTGAGGTGTAAGAGCTATTTCAGGAACTAATATTATAACATCCTTTCCCTCTAAAATCATCTCATCTACTATATGCATATATATTTCAGTTTTACCGCTTCCTGTGACACCATATATAAGAAATTCACTTTTTTTAGAATTTAGTATTGATTTAACTGCTTTTTCCTGTTCATAATTTAACTTCTTTCTGGAATATACTTCATACTTTTTTTTGTCATATCTACTTACAACTTTTTTTTGAGTTATTATAAAACCTTGTTTAATCATTGTATTCATTGATGATAGGGATACTGCATATTTTTTACTAATGAAATTTTTTGTATACATACCTTCATTATTGCTTACTATATCATAAATATGCGTATAAGGTTCCTTTAAAAATCTTCCTGTTAAATTGCCACCTTTGTAAAGTCGTATTTCACTTTTATCTTTCATTCCAGTAAACAATCCTGTAGGAATAAATACTTTTATACATTCCAAATAAGTACACAAATATCTTCTTTTCATTTTTTCAATCAGACTTAAATCTTTTTCTGTGAAAAGTGGAAAATCATCACATATAGATATTATACTTTTGATTTTATTATTTAAATTTATTTCATTATATAATCTTAATACAAAACCATCTATACTTCTATTTCCGTTTCCAAAAGGAACTTTTACTCTACAACCTATGCATATATTTTTCTGCATGGAATCTGGTATTTTATACGTAAAAATTTTATCTAAATTAATAGATGTCTTATTTACAATTACACCTGCATAATTCACCTTATCACCCTTTTTAGCTTATACATCAAATAAGAGAGGCCTGCTAACCAACCCCTCTTAATAAATCTTTAATTTTGTTGAAATATATCTTTGCAATTATACTAAATCAATTATGTCAAATAACTTTCTAGCTAGCTGTCTTTTACTCATCTTGAGTAAATCCATTTTTTCACCCGTCTTTGACAATACTGTGACTTTATTGTCATCTGAAGCAAAACCTGTATCTACAGCAGTTATATTATTTGCAACTATATAATCTAAATTTTTTCTTTTCAATTTTCCTTCAGCATTTTTAATCAAATCGTTACTTTCTGCCGCAAATCCTACAAGTATCTGTTTGGTTTTTATTTCACCAAGTCTCTTCAATATATCTGTATCCTTTACAAAATTCAATGAAAGTTCATCTTCTGACTTCTTTATTTTAATATCAGAATATGCTTTTGGCTTATAATCAGCCACTGCTGCAGCTTTTACAACTATATCCTGTGAATTAAAATTATCCAATACAGCATCTAACATTTCTCTATTTGTATTGACACCTATATAATTTATTCCAAATGGAAGTGGCAATTTTGTAGGTCCTGAAATCAATGTAACTTTTGCTCCCCTATCTCTAGCTTCTTCAGCAATACAATAACCCATTTTACCTGATGATTTATTGGTTATATATCTTACTGGATCTATACAGGCTAAAGTTGGTCCTGCAGTTACAAGAACATTTTTACCTTTTAAATCTTTTTTATCATACAACATGCTTTCTATTATTGCTGATATAAAAGAAGTATCCGGTAGTTTTCCCTCTCCTATATCACCGCATGCAAGCCTTCCACTATCTGGTTTTATAAATTCATATCCTAATTTTGATAGTTTATCTATATTCTGCTGAACTATAGGATTGTTATACATGTTTGTATTCATTGCTGGTGCAAATACTACTGGTGCTTTTGTAGCCATAATAGTAGTAGATAACAGATCATCTGCTATTCCAGATGCAACCTTTCCTATTATATTCGCAGTAGCTGGAACAATCAGCATCAAGTCAGCTTTTTTTGCCAGGGAAATGTGCTGTATTTCCCATGCACGTGGTTCTGAAAACATATCCGAGTTTACTATATTTTGACTAATAGTTTGAAAAGTCAAAGGAGTCACAAACTCCATTGCTGACCCTGTCATTACTACATGTATATCAAAATTCTTTTTTTTTAGTTTACTTATTACATCAAGTGCCTTATAAACAGCTATTCCCCCAGTTACTCCAACAACCACTGTCTTTTTACACTTATTCATTATTTTATACCTTCTATTACAGTTTCAAAATCTACTAGTCCTTTATCAATTTCATTTATAGCTATTGTAACTGGTTTAGTAGACTTTATGTCAACCATGGGCTCTGAGCCTTCAATCAACTGCCTTGCCCTTTTAGCTGTTATTGTAATCAAAGTGTATCTGTTATCTACTTTTTTTAATAAATCTACAATAGATGGATTAATCATAGAGTTGCTCATTTATAATACCCTCCTTAGAATTTAATATTTCATCTTTTACTCTATCCACTCTGCACCTTTCGGCTACAATTATGGATTGTATTGTTTCCACTGCATTTTCAACGGTATCATTTATAACAGCATAATTATACTTTGACACATAATTTATTTCTTTATAAGCGGATTTAAATCTAGTCATCAAAGATTCTGGAGTTTCACTTCCTCTTGATATTATTCTATGTTTTAATTCTTTCATAGATGGAGGTAAAATAAATACAAACACCCCTTGAGGATAGCTTTCCTTTACCTTAAGTGCACCTTGAATATCAATTTCAAGTATTACATCTTTCCCTTGTTCTATAGCCTCCAAGGCATATTCCTTTGGAGTTCCATAATAATTTCCATATACTCTAGCATATTCTAAAAAATCTTCGCTTTTTATTTTACTTTCAAAATCTTTTTTTGTCAAAAAGTGATAATTGACTCCATCTTGCTCACCAACTCTTGGCTTCCTTGTGGTAGCAGAAATAGACA
Organism: Clostridium tyrobutyricum; assembly: GCF_019144085.1. Lineage (GTDB taxonomy): Bacteria > Bacillota > Clostridia > Clostridiales > Clostridiaceae > Clostridium_B > Clostridium_B tyrobutyricum_A. The sequence continues at coordinate 108,938 of NZ_JAHHUY010000007.1, read as the reverse complement.
TCCAAAAATCATTTTTTTTGAGAAGAGCTGAACAAACTGTTCCTTTGCCAGCACCTGATGGTCCCGATACTACTATTAAAAGTCCTTTTTTTTTCATTATTCATCAACCTCTACTATATCTTCCTCCATGTCTTTATTGGATGACAATCTATGTGCTACTGTTTCAGGCTGCACCGCTGAAAGTATTACATGATCACTATCTGTTATTATTACAGCACGAGTCCTTCTTCCATAAGTTGCATCTATAAGCATTCCCCTATCTCGCGCCTCTTGTATTATTCTCTTTATTGGGGCAGACTCCGGACTTACTATTGCCACCAATCTATTTGCCGATACTATATTTCCAAAGCCTATGTTTATTAACTTTATGCCCATATGTTTCCTCCTCTTATTCTATGTTTTGAATTTGCTCTCTTATCTTTTCTATTTCATTTTTTATGTTTAAAGTTAATTTAGTTATTTCTAAATTGGTAGATTTGGAAGCTATAGTATTAGCTTCTCTATTCATTTCCTGTAATATAAAATCCAATTTTCTACCAATAGGTTCATCCAGTTCAAGAGTATCTTTGAATTGCATTATATGACTGGATAATCTTACTATTTCTTCGTCAATACAGGATTTATCTGCGAATATCGCTACTTCCATTGCAATTCTAGTTTCATCTAGCTCATTGCCATTTATTAAATCTTTTAATCTATTATTGAGTTTATCTCTAAATTCTTCCACTATTATATCAGATTTATCATTTATACCTTCTAAACTTTTTTTAATAGAATTACATTTTAAAATAACATTATTTTTAAGTTTAATTCCTTCTTTTTCTCTCATATTTAAAAGCATATGTATAGCTTCATTAAAAGCAGATTCTAATATGTCCCAAATTTCATCCAAATTCTCTTCTGTCTGTTTTACAGTAATTACATCAGGAAACTTTGAAATAAGTCCTAAAGATATGCTTTCTTTTATATTATATCTTTCTTTTATCTTTTTTAGACATTCAACATAACTATCAGCAAGTTCTTGATCCAATACAGCCTTAACATTTTTATTCTCATGATTACCTTGAGTAATAAATATATCTACTTTACCCCGTTTTACTGACTCTTGAACCAATTTTCTCATTCTATCTTCAATTGGCATAAAACTTTTTGGCATTCTTATATTTAAATCACAATATCTATGATTTACTGTTTTTATCTCCACTACAAAACTGCCTTTGGGATTATCTATACTTCCTCTTCCGAATCCAGTCATGCTCCTAATCATTGAAATTCATCCTTCCACACTCAATAATAAGCCATTATTAATTATAAGCGAATACCAATTACAATTTCAAGATATATATTAATATTTCAGCTTAAATCACATTTTAAAACGATTATACCATAAAATACTCATAATAGACACACCAATAGAAATATTATACTATTTCTAAAGGTGTGTCTATATGATAAATTAGTGTTATTGATTTAAAGTATTATACATATTAGCCCGCCATTTCCTTCATTTATTATTTTTTGGAGTGTCTTTTGTATTTTAACCTGTACATCTTCCGGCATCTTGTAGAGCTTATTTTGGAGTCCCTCTTTTACAAGTATTTCAAGAGACTTGCCAAACATATTACTCTGCCATATTTTAGATGGATCACTTTCAAACTGTTCAAGAAGTGATTTTACCATTTCTTCACTTTCTCTTTCTGTTCCCATTATAGGTGATATTTCAGCTTCTATATCAGCTCTTATAAAATGTAGAGATGGTGCACTGGCTTTTAATTTAACCCCAAATCTATTTCCCTGTCTAACTATCTGAGGCTCCTCTAATTTCATTTCCGAAAGCTGTGGAGCTACTAATCCATAGCCATTCTCCTTTACATCTTTTAATGCATCAGATACTTTGTCATATTCAACTTTTGCACTATGCATCTCAATTACAGCATTTAAAAGATCACTTTCACTTTGAATTTCCTCAGAACAAACCTCACTTAATATTTTATAGAATAAATCCTGTTTTGGTTTGATTTCGATTCTGGACGTACCTTGTCCCATATTTATTTCCTTTATTATGGATTTTCCTATAAATTCTACATCACTAAAACCATCTAAAGACCTTTCTATATCTCTCACTTTATATATGTTTTTGCACATATCTCTTGCAAGATTTATAAAATCTATCTTTAGCCAATGGGAAAGTTCCAATTTTTCAATCCATTCTGGTATATCTATGTTTATTTCTTTTATAGGAAATTCTTTTAAAATTCGCTGAAAAACATTAGTTACATCTTCTTCTTTCATATTCATAACATCCATTATTTGAACAGGAACATCATACTTTTCTTCCATAGATTTTTTAACATCTATAGTTTCAGGATCATAAGGATGTTTTGAATTAAGTATTATTATAAAAGGTTTATTTATAGACTTTAATTCTTCTACTACTCTAGATTCAGGTTCTAAATAATCTTCTCTAGGTATATCTGCTATAGAACCATCTGTAGTTACTAAAAGTCCTATTGTAGAATGTTCATCTATTACCTTTTTAGTACCTATTTCAGCCGCCTCTTCAAAAGGTATCTCATAGTCATACCAAGGAGTAGATACCATTTTGGCTTCTTCCCCTTCCATATATCCCAATGCAGTTTTAACAATATATCCTACACAGTCTACCATTCTTACTTTAAATTTAGTATTTTCATTTAAACTTATTTCTATAGCCTCATTAGGAATAAATTTAGGTTCTGTTGTATGAATGGACTTTCCTGATGAACTCTGAGGCAATTCATCTTTAGCCCTCTGTTTCTTATAGGAATTATCCATATTAGGTAAAACCATAAGTTCCATAAATCTCTTTATAAAAGTGGATTTTCCAGTTCTAACTGGTCCTACAACTCCTACATATATATCTCCTTGTGTCCTTTCTGATATGTCCTTGTATATATCAAAGTTATCCAAAGTATACCCCCCAAGATTCTAATAATAACAATATATATATATTTATAGGAATTGCATATTATTCATATATTATAAAAATTTATTAATTTTCATCTTTTTTATCTCTAGTCATCAACTCATATACAGCCTGTTTTGCATCTTTTTTTTGAAATAGTACTTTATATAGAGAATCAGTTATAGGCATTTGTACATTTAGCTTGTTTTTTAATTTATAGAAGGCCCTACAGGCTTTTATACCTTCAACTACCATTCCAACTTCCTCAACCGCTTCTTCTGCAGATTTTCCCTTTCCTATTAGTATTCCAGCTCTTCTATTTCTACTATGCATACTAGTACAAGTAACTATGAGATCTCCTATTCCTGTAAGTCCAGAAAAGGTTTCCTTTTCTCCTCCAAGTTTAACTCCTATGCGTGATATTTCACTAATTCCCCTTGTCATAAGAGCTGCTTTTGTATTATCACCATATCCAATTCCATCAGATATTCCTGCTGCCAGTGCAATTATGTTTTTGACAGCCCCTCCTATTTCTATACCTCTTATATCTGAATTTGTATATACTCTAAATTTATCTGTCATAAAAACATCCTGTACATTTCTTGCTATATCCATATTTTCTGAAGAAACTACAACTGTAGTTGGCAACTTCCTAGCAACTTCTTCAGCATGACTTGGACCTGAAATAACTACAACTTCATTTTCGGGTAATTCTTCTTTTATGACTTCAGACAATCTTTTTCCCGTATCTTCTTCAATTCCTTTAGCTATAATTATAATAATTTGGTCATTTCTTAGGTAATCTCTTATATTTTTACACATATCTCTAATAGCATGAGAAGGGATTGCCAAAACTATATACATACAATTCTTAACCGTATTTTTTAAATCAAAAGATGCCTCTATAGATTGTGGCAGTTTTACTCCTTTAACATATTTTTTGTTTTCCCTAGTAGAATTTATAGAATCAATCAAGTCGTGATTTCTGTCCCAAAGTATAACTTTCTTTCCCTTTTCCGCTAATATTATTGATAACGCTGTTCCAAAACTTCCTGCACCTAAAAAACATATGTCCTTATTCATAATTAGGCATCCTTCTTTTCTCTAAATTCTATCTTTATGCCAGTTCCTGTAAAGTCAAAATTATCTCTAAGTTGGTTTTCTAGATATCTTTTATATGAAAAGTGAACACAAGAAATATCATTTACAAAGAATATGAAAGTTGGTGGCTGAACTCCTGTTTGTGTAACATAATAGATTTTTAATCTTTTAAGTCCAATTACCGGAGGTTCTTTCATCATAATAGCTTTATTGATTACATCATTTAAGACTCCAGTTTTCACGCGTCTGTTATAGTTGTCATAGCATTTTTTTACAGTATCTAAAACCTTATTTACTCTCTGGCCTGTCTTTGCAGATATAAATAAATATGGTGCATATGGCATAAAAGATAAACTTTTACCTATCATGGTCTTGAAATTATTCATGGTCTTTGTATCTTTTTCTACTAAATCCCATTTATTTACTATTACAATTATAGCCTTGTTCATTTCATGTGCATATCCTATTATCTTTTCATCTTGATCACTTATTGTTTCAGTAGAATCCAACAATAATATACATGTATCAGCTCTTTCTATTGCAGTGTAGCTTCTTATAACACTGTACTTTTCAATTTCAGCCTTGACTTTGCTTTTTCTTCTAATTCCTGCAGTATCTATCAATAGAAACTTATCTCCATCTCTTTCAAGGTAGCTGTCTATGGCATCCCTTGTAGTTCCAGGTATATCGCTGACAATTACACGTTCTTCTCCCAATAACTTATTTATCAATGAAGATTTTCCAACATTTGGCTTTCCTATGAAAGCTATTTTTATATATTCAGCATCTTTTGAGTCACTATCATCATCTTCAAAATGTTTTACTACCTCATCCAGCATATCTCCCAACGCTAATCCTTGAGATGCTGATATGGTAATAGGTTCTCCTATTCCCAAATTGTAAAATTCATAAGAATTTTCTTCAAGCTTTAAGTTATCTATTTTATTTACCACAAGTACTATGGATTTTCCACTCTTTCTAAGCATTTGGGCTACTTCTTTATCCGCAGCAGTAAGTCCCTCTCTTCCATCCACTATAAATATTATTACATTGGCCGTTTCTATAGCTATCTGTGCCTGTCTTCTCATTTGAGAAACAATAACATCACTGCTCTCATGTTCAATTCCACCTGTATCTATTATGGTAAAGTTATATTTAAGCCACTCTGCCTGTGCATAAACTCTATCTCTTGTTACCCCTGGTGTATCCTCTACTATAGATATTCTCTTACCTGCCAATTTATTAAATAGAGTAGATTTTCCAACATTAGGTCTTCCTACTATAGCTACTATTGGTTTTCCCATAAGTATTCCTCCCTTATTACTAATTAATTTATGATATACAGTTTTGTATTATAATATCTAATAAATCCTCGCCGCTATATTCACATACGAGGATATTTCTATCCAATTTATTTTCTAATTGTTCTACTGTTATGTTATCCAAAAATACTCTTCTCTTATCAGAACCAAGTTCATATCCTTTTCTAAGCATACAATCTGGAATAATAATATTATCCCCTAGTATGGTGTCTCTTGTCTGCTCCATAATATCAGCAGCAGTAATCAACCCTGCTACAGTTATTGTATTGCCAAAAAAATTATTTACTATACCTTTAATGTCTATATATATTTTTTCATTAAGCTCTCTTATCTTTTCTACAGCGTTCTTAATTTCAACATAGGCAGATTTTCCTGTAATAAGTGTAAATGATCCTTTTAATTTAAAAAAACCATCTTCAACCATTTTTAAACTATTTTCTATATTGTCTCTAAATATTCTTATCATTCCTATTCCATCTTCCAATTGTCCAAATCCATCATAAAAATCGGTATCAGGAACATCACGTTTTGCTATTACATAAAATTCATCAGACATTCTTACAAAAGGTTTACTCATCTGAGAGATGTATCTATTTTGAAGTCTTTTCATTCTATCAAGTTGAACTGCTGATGAGTGCTGATCATACAATTTCATTTTAAAAAGACCTGTTCTATATTTAGTAACTCCCACGGGAACTACAGATACATTTTCAACTTGAGGATATAGTTTATATAGATCTTCAATAGTTCTTTCCAATTCTTCATTATCATTAATTCCAGGACATAAAACTATTTGACAATTTATGTTTATTCCTGAAGATGTCAGTTTCTCTAATATTTTATATAGATTCCCTGCAAATCTATTATTGGTCATTTTTATTCTAAGTTCCGGATTGGTGGTATGAACGGACACATTTATAGGACTTATTTTATATTTAATTATTCTATTTATATCATCGTCACCCATATTTGTAAGAGTTACAAAATTTCCCTGAAGAAAAGCCAATCTTGAATCATCATCTTTAAAATAAAGAGTTTCTCTCATACCTTTTGGCAACTGGTCTATAAAGCAAAATATACATTTGTTATGACAGCTTTTAGGTTTATCAAGGATAAAATCCTTAAATTCCACACCTAGATCTTCATCATATTCCTTTTCTATTTCCATGTCCCATATCTCACCATCATTTTTTTCTATTTCAACCTTTACATAGTCACCACTTATCAAAAATTTATAATCTATAATATCCTTAACTTCTTTTTCATTAATACTTAAAATACGATCTCCCGCTTCTATTTCCATTTCTTCTGCAATACTCCCAGGTGCTACTGCTGATATTTCATTTTTCATTTAAAAACTCCTAGTGTTGATTTATTACATACTTACTTATAGAATATACCGTAATACTCCCATTTAGTCAATGTAGCGCTAAATTAATTTAATATTAAAATGACTTTTGCTTTATTTATTAAACTACTAAATGGCAAAAGTCATAAAAATATTAAAATAGATTTATAAAAGTTATAACTAAACTTGAAATAACAGCACAACCTGGTATAGTAAATATCCAAGTTATGAGAATATCTTTTACTATAGCCCATCTTACTGAAGAAAATCTTTTTGATGCTCCAACACCCATTATTGCAGTAGTTATTATATGAGTTGTACTTACTGGTGCATGAAACATGGTAGCTGTTAGTATAACACTTGAAGCACCCAATTCTGCCGCAAATCCATTTACAGGTACTATCCTTGCCATTTTAGAACCCATAGTCTTAATTATTCTTTTACCCCCAAGTGCTGTCCCAAGTGCCATAGCAAGAGCACAACTTATCTTTACCCACAAAGGTACTGAAAATTCCTTGATAAATCCAGCACTTATCAATGTCATTGTTATAACTCCCATAGTTTTTTGTGCATCATTTCCTCCATGATTTAAGGCTAAAAACATGGTGGAGAAAATTTCAGCTTTTGAAAATATTTTTGTAACAGTAGATGGTCTTTTATTTGCCAGGAATGCATTTATTATATTCATAAAAATAAATCCTACTATAAATCCTATTATAGGGGATAATATAAGCCATAGTATGACCTTCCAAAAAAGATTTGACCAATTTACAATAAGAAAGGTACCTTTGTACACGACAGCTGAGCCAATTAAGCCACCTACAAGGGCATGCGATGAACTACTTGGTATTCCAAAATACCAAGTTATTAAATTCCATATTATGGCCCCTATTAAAGCTGCTATAATTACTTTTTGTGTTATATCAGCAGGATAAATTATTCCACTTCCTATAGTCTCCGCAACTTTTACACTCATAAAAGCTCCTGTAAAATTAAGTGCGGCTGAAATAGCTACAGCCTGTTGCAATGACAACACTCGAGTAGAAACGGAACATGCTATTGCATTTGCACTATCATGAAAACCATTTATTATATCAAATATCATTGAAATTATAATTATTACAATAGTTAATATAAAAGTATTACTAAGCATTTTTCATTACTACTCCTTCAACGACATTGGCTAAATCCTCACAAGAATCCAACGTATCTTCTAAATATTGATATATTTCTCTCCATTTTATAATATCAATAACTTCCATATCGCTTCTAAAAATTTGTTTAATAGCTGTTCTGGAAATTATATCCCCATTCTCTTCTATTCCATTTACCTTTATTATTTTTTCAGAAAGTGTTTTGCTTGTCTTCATATTTTTCAGTTCTTTCATTATTTCTATAATAACTTTACATGATTCTAAAATCATTTGTGCAAGTTTTCTTGCCTCATCCGTGCAAACATTCACATTCAAAAGAACAAATCTACTTGCAGAAGATTCTATCAAATCGACAATATCATCCATATCTTTTGCTATAAGATAGATATCTTCCCTATCAATTGGAGTAATGAATGTTTTATTCAATTCGGCTAATATTTCATGTTGTTTCTTATCTCCTTCATGTTCTATATCCTTTATTTTTTTCATATTTACTTCTGAATTTTTAAGATCATTTAAAAATTCTACCAATGAATTAGCTGCTTTATATACTATATTGGCACTCTGTTCAAAAAATTCATAAAACTTGTCTTCTTTTGGAGTAAAACTGAACATTATATCCCTCCCGGTTATTGAAAATATTTGTTGCAACCTTATAAATTATACCATAAAGTAAATAAATAATAAAATAACCTATTTTGTCGAAAAAAGTACATGTTTTTCATGGCATAAAAAAATTCAGCTATATTTAATATAAAGCTGAACCTTTGAAATATAATATTTAATCATTTAGATCTTTTTGCTCTCCTGTAACTAAATAAACAGTTCCTTCGCATATATTTGTTACATGATCGGCTATTCTCTCTAAGTATTTAAGTACAAATAAGAAATATGTCATCTGATTTATTTTTGTATTATCCTTACTCATTATTTCAAGTATTTTAGAAAATGTATTTTTAAAAACTGCATCTATTTTATCATCCATTTCACATGCTGCATATACATCTTCTATGTCCCTGGACACATAGGCATCAAGGGCCATCTTTATCATTTTGTTAACCATTGAAGACATTTCTGATATATTTATTGAATTAACATCATATTTCTCATTTTTAATTCTAAGAGTTATCTTAGCGATATCAACAGAATGATCAGCCATTCTCTCTAAATCTGTAACTAATTTAGATGTAGTAAATATAGTTCTTAAATCTATAGCAAGCGGTTGTTCTTTTCCTGTTAGTTTTATACATTTATCCTCAATTTCCTTCTGAAGGTCATCTACCATATCATCATTTTTTATAACCTGTCTAGCTAAATTCTCATCTTGATGTACCAATGATTCTATACACTGATGAATTTGTTTTTCTACTATACTTCCCATTCTTAAAACATCATTATGCATTTCCTCCAATGCATAATCAAAAACTTTCCTTGTCATATAATCACATCCCCTATTTAACTTATACTATATATCTTATCCAAATCTTCCAGTTATATAATCTTCTGTTCTCTTGTCTTTTGGTTTGTAAAATATTTCTTCAGTTTTCCCGTCCTCTACTATTTCTCCATTTAAAAAAAACGCAGTATAATCTGATATTCTACCTGCCTGCTGCATATTATGTGTTACTATTATTATAGTATATTTTTTCTTGAGTATGTCCATAAGCTCTTCTATTTTTAACGTTGATATAGGATCCAATGCAGAAGTTGGTTCATCCATTAGGAGCACTTCTGGTTCTACAGCCAGTGTTCGTGCTATACATAGTCTCTGCTGCTGTCCACCTGAAAGTCCAAGTGCACTTCTGTTTAATCTATCTTTTACCTCATCCCATATTGCTGCACCTTTTAAACTTTTCTCAACAATTTCATCTAATGTGTTTTTGTTTTTCATTCCATGTACCTTTGGTCCATAAGCTACATTATCGTATATTGACATGGGAAAAGGATTAGGATTTTGAAATACCATACCTATCCTTTTTCTTAATTCTATTACGTCATAATCCTTATATATATCCTTGTCTTCAAAAAAAACTTCACCTTCAATTCTCACTGAATCTATAAGATCATTCATTCTATTGATAGTTCTTAAAAAAGTAGACTTGCCACATCCAGATGGACCTATTAATGCTGTTACAGAATTCTTCTCTGCATTTAAATTTACTTTCTTAAGTGCCTGGGTATTTCCATAATATAAATCCAAGTCTTTAGTATATATTGTATACATAAACTTTCCTCCTTATTTCTTACCTGTATATGATTCATATATCTTCTTACCCAATATTCTAGCTAGAAGATTAAACAGCAGTACCATTATTACTAAAACTGCTGAAGCTTTATTTGCAATTTGTGCAGCATCAGGTACCATACCTTCTGAGTTCAATTTCCATATATAAACTGCCAAAGTTTCAGCAGGTCTAAACAAATTAAATGGTGATGTACTGCTTGCCAAATTGTCAACTGCAAAATTCAGTCTTGGTGCACTCATACCTGCAGTATATAAAAGTGCGGCAGCTTCTCCAAATATTCTTCCAGAAGCCAGTATTATTCCAGTCAAAATTTCAGGTATTGCAGATGGAAGAACTACTTTTGATATAGTTTGCCACCTTGTTGCTCCTAATCCAAGACTAGCTTCTTTCACAGGCTTTGAGGCCTCTCTTATGGCATTCTCACTTACACGAGTAAGAGCTGGAAGATTGAGTACAGATATTGCCAATGCACCTGATAAAAGAGTAAAGCCCCAATTAGTCATGCTGACAAATACAAGGAGTCCGAATAATCCTACTACTATAGAAGGAAGGGATGACATTGTTTCTATACAAAGTCTTATTATATTTAATATTATTCCTTTTCTTGTATATTCAGCTAGATATATTCCTGCTCCAACTCCTAACGGCACACTTATAACAAGTGCTACAACAAGCATATAAAAGGAATTGAAAAGTTGAGGACCTATACCTCCTCCAACTTCACCATATTTAGCATTTCCAAATAGGAAGGATGGCTTGAAAAATCCAACACCTTTAAATAATATGTATATTATCAAAGCAAATAAGAGTACTATTACAAAACCGGATATTACATATAAAACTTTGGTCCAGATTTTATCTTTGAGCTTAGCTTTCATTACTTAATTTCACTCCCTTTTCCAATTAATCTTATAATAATAATAAATACAAAAGATATTATAAGTAATAATAATGCTAGTGACCAAAGTGCATCATTCCAGGCAGTTCCAGATACAGTATTACCCATGTCCATAGTAAGTATGCTAGTTAAAGTTGCTGTTGGACTCAATAGTCCATGAGGAAACTTTATTGCATTACCAATTACCATTTGTACTGCCAAAGCCTCTCCAAAAGCCCTAGCAAGACCTAATACAACCCCTGTAAGCACTCCATTTTTAGCTGATGGTATTATTACCTTGGATATAGTCTGCCATCTTGTAGCCCCCAATCCATAAGAGCCTTCAACATAAGTTTTAGGTACAACTTTAACTGCATCTGCAGATATACTGGTAATAGTGGGTAATATCATTATACTCAGAACAATTATACCTGCAATCAAACTAAAACCTATACCACCAAATCCTGATTTTAACAATGGAATCAAGACACTAAAACCGACCCATCCATATACTACTGATGGAATACCCACAAATAATTCAATTGCAGGCTGAATTACTTTTGAACCCAATCTTGGAGATATATAGTGCATAAATATGGCAAGTGAGATACCTATTGGAGCAGCTATTATAACTGCTCCCAAAGAAACAAGTGTGGATCCTGCAATAAATACAAGAGCACCAAGTTTAGGAGGAGTAGCATCTGGATTCCATGAAGATTTAAATAAAAATTCAGTTATTGAATATTCGTGTTTTATAAAAGTGTTTAATCCCTTGGATACTATAAAAGCTATAATACAAAGAGTTAATATTATAATTAAAAATCCGCAGAATGTAGAAAATGCCCTTCCTATATATTCATTTTTCAAACTCTTCCATAAAGATTTTTTTCTCATTTAATCAACCTCAAATTTAATTTTATTATATGTTGTAATAATTTAGAAGAACTCAACAAATGGTTGACTGTTTTTAAACACAGTCAACCTACAGCAAATTATTATTTTGCTTTAATATCACTCATTGGAATATATCCAAGCTTAGTTATTGTTTCTTTATTGGCATCATCTAGTACATACTCTATAAATGCCTTTGAAATACCTTTTGGCTCCCCTTTTGTATACATATGTTCATAAGACCAAAATGGATATTTTCCACTTTCTATATTTTCATTAGTAGCTTCTATACCATCTATCTTTAAAGGTTTTACGTTTTGTTTAACAGCATCTGACAAGTATGACAATGCTAAATAACTTATAGATCCTTTTGTAGTTTTTATAGCATTTTCTACATTTCCGTTAGAATCCTGTGTTGTACCAAGACCTTCTTTTTCATCTTTTCCATCCATTACAGTATCCTTAAATGTAGCTCTAGTACCAGATGACTTAGTCCTATTAATAACCTGTATAGGAATATTTTCTCCTCCAACTTGACGCCAATTTGTTATTTGTCCTGTAAATATCTTCTGAATCTGATCTTTAGTTAAGCTATCAACTTTAGTAGAAGAATTTACAACTACAGCAAATCCTATACCACAAACTTTATTGTCTACTAACTGTTTTGCCTTATCTTGAGGTAATTTTGATTCTGCGGTCACATCAGAATTACCAATATCAGCTGTTCCATTTAATGCCAAGTTTAATCCAGTACCACTTCCACCACCTTGTACATTTACAGTAACACCTGAATTTTTATCCATAAAAGTTTTGCTCAATTGTTCTGCCAATGGCTGTAGTGCAGTAGAGCCTGCCAATGTTATTGATCCTGATAATTTTTTTGTCTCATTAGTTCCCCCATCTTTACTAGTAGAAGTGGATCCACATCCCGTAAAGGCTCCAGCCAATACTGTAATTGCCATAGCTGCAACAAGAGCTTTCAAACTTTTTTTCTTCATAATAATTATAGACCTCCTCAAATTTGCATTGGAATATTTTATAACCATAGTTAGTACATATATAATATTATTACACAAAAGTTAATGATTTATTATTGCTATGTTAATTAAATTTAACAATGGCAGGGGCTTGACTCTTCCCAAAAATTCTGCATACTTCTATAAGGCAAGTGTTTTAGCCATTTATTTGTATGAATATAAAAGATTATTTCTATTTAAAGTTATTTTTTATTTTAAGTTTTTGATTGCAAAAACTAATTCTAACTATGAATTAAGCTAGATCTATATTAGAACTATTAACTTACTGGGATTTGTACAATAAATTTACTGCCTACTCCAATCTTACTTTCAACTTTTATTTTTCCATTAAAAGAAATTACAATATGTTTAACTATAGCAAGTCCTAGTCCTGTACCACCTTGACTTCTTGACCTAGCTTTATCTACTCTATAAAATCTTTCAAACAATCTTTGCTTATGTTCTTCAGATATCCCAACTCCATTGTCCTCTACCCATATTATGGACTTATTCATATTAAATTTTGTACCTATTTTTACTCTACCACCATTATCAGAATATTTAATTGCATTATCTACCAGATTTATTATCATCTGTTTAAATCTGTCTTTATCTCCATAAATGTCAGGTAACTCTAAAATATTAGTTTCTATATATATATCTTTCTTTTTAGCAGACCTTTCCATAAGACAACATACATCTTTTATTACAGAATTTATATCAATTCTATCTTTTACAACTTCTTTATTGTTCTCTATATTGGAAAGTGTTAAAATATCATCTATAAGTCTTGTTAATCTATTGGTTTCATCATCTATTATATCTAAAAACTTATTTTTATTCTTATCATCTTTCACATATCGCAGTGTTTCAGAAAAGCCTCTTATGGAAGTCAATGGCGTTTTCAATTCATGAGAAACATTAGCTACAAATTGAGATCTCATATTTTCTAGCTTCTTAATATCTGTTATATCCTGAACTACTGCCACTGTACCGATTCTATCATAATCCCTGTTTATTATATTTGCAGTTTTCACTCTCAAAATTCTTTCTTTTGGCCACAACATTTTTATTTCCCTATAATCTGTATCGTCATATTTAAATATATCTTCCAATTCAAAATCTCTTATACTGTCCATTAAATTTTCTCCTATTATATCTCTATTTATTCTAAACATATCTTTGGCATAAGGATTAATCATTATTATTTTATTATTAGTGTCTACTGCAATAACTCCACTATCCATACTTTTCAATATAGCCTCAAGCTGGTTATTTTGAGATGCAAAATCATTTAATATTAATTCAAGTCTATCCGCCATATTATTAAAAGTATTAGCCAATTTTCCGATTTCATCTTTACTTTTTATATTGACTCTCCTATCTAATTGACCATTAGCCATATTAAAGGTTATTTCTTGAAGCTTCTTAACAGGTTCAACTATAGATTTAGAAAACTTATTTAAAAGTAGTATAGATATAACTATAGAAAGCATCATTATTATAATATAGTATTTAAGATATGCATTTTCAAATGCCTTTACCACCTGCATTGTCATAGAACTTCTAACTATATATCCATCTTTCATCCTAGTTGCAAAATAGAGTGTATTTTTTTTAGTAGTTGCACTTATTCTTATGTCATATCCAGTTCCATTTTTTCTAGCTTCTTCTATTTCTTTTCTTGAATTATGATTCTCCATATATTGTTCATGTGCTACTGAATCACTTATTACCTTTCCATTTCTATTTATATAGGTATCTCTTATAATTCCATTTTTAAAATTATTTTTTAAGAATTCACTTTTATCTTTATCATCTTTCATTTCAAGAGTATTTATTATAATTTGATTGTTTATCTTCAAAGTACGTTTCATATTTTCTACATATTCATGATTTTGAATTATTATAAACAAGATAGTCATTATAACAAGACTAGTTACAAGTGTTCCAAGCATATATATCATTAATTTTTTTTTCATAACATCACCACTAATTTTCAGAATTAAATCTATATCCTATTCCTCTGATAGTCTCAATATACTTAGGATTTCTATCGTCATCCTCAATCTTCTGTCTTATATGTCTTATATGAACATCTACAGTTCTTGTCTCACCTACATATTCATAACCCCATACTTTATCCAGAAGAAAATCTCGTGTCATAACTCTTCCTTTATTTTTTATAAGAATTTGCAAAAGTTCAAATTCTTTAAGAGTTAATTCTACCTTTGCACTATTTTTCAATACTTCATGTTTTTCAAAATCTATATGTATATTATCAAAAGCATAACATTTATTTATTTCTTTTACTATAGTTCTTCTAAGTACTGCTTTCACCCTGGCTAACAATTCTCTTACAGAAAAAGGTTTAGTAACATAGTCATCTGCTCCAAGTTCTAATCCCAGTACTTTATCAAATTCCTCTCCCTTGGCAGTTATCATTATAATAGGAATGGAAGATAAGTTAGGATTTCTTTTTATTTCTTTACACACATCATATCCATCCATCCCAGGCAACATTACATCAAGCAATATTAAGTTGGGCATCTCTTTTTCCACTTTTGATATTGCATCCACTCCGTTATAGGATATTATGGTTTTATATCCATTATTTTCGAGATTGAATTTGATTAATTCACATATATGTTCTTCATCATCTACTATTAATATTTTATCTTGTGACATAATATACCTCCGTTTATATCAATTCCAAAATTTGCCTTGCTTATATAATTTAATTTAAATACAGGAATGAAAATTGTCTGCCGCATTTTTTATTTTTTCTATAAGAATGTAATTTATATTCATTGCTACAAGATGTACATATATCCAAGCAATTTATATTTCTATCTTTAATTCCTTTATCCTTTAGTTGATACAACAAACATTTTTTTAAATCCAAATTATTATTCACGAATATATCCTTATTTTTATAAAACATTGAATTTTTAAATTCAGCAACTAATTCCTCACCAACTGTATAGCAACACACACCTATATGTGGTCCAATATATACCTTAATATTCTCAACATTACTTTTATATTCTTTTTCTAATTTTTCAATAGCTTTAGCAAGTATAAGATTAAGTGTTCCCCTCCAACCACTATGTACGGCAGCAATTATACTTTGCTCCTTGTCATACAAAAGAATTGGAACACAATCTGCATTAAATACTCCAACTGCTGTATTAATCTCTCGGGTAAATATTCCATCTGCATCTTCGATTTTATTTTTATATACAATCAATTTATCTCCATGAACCTGATTTAAATAACCTACCTCTTTTAATTTAAACCACTTTTTTAAATTTTCCATATTTCTTCTACCTGAAACTGTTGCCTTATTAAAGTCTAAATTATTTTTAGCCGTTGAAAATACAGCCGTTGCTCCGCCTAAATCTATTTTTATAAATTCATATCCCTCGATTAAAATGTTTTCCATCTTTATCCTCCAAAATTTATGATTAATTAATACTTCAATCAATATTTTAACATTATTTATTTATGAATTACACTTTATATATATAATTTAAATTTATTAACCTAAATTTAACATATGAAATATAATAAAAAACCCTATAAGTAAGCACAGCTTATTTACTATACTTACTTATAGGGTAAATGCCCTTTTATTAAATTGATTTTTTACTGTAGAAGTTTATCAACAGTATTTTGAGATACTACTCCTTCTCCACCAAGAACATAGATTTGATTGGCATTTACTAATCCTGATTTAATATAATTTTTTAAATCATTTGAATTGCCATCTCTATTAAGTAATATGATTGGTGCACTTTCCTTGCCTGCTGCAGAAGAACCACAGAGAGCATCTGCAAAACCATTTCCTGATGCAAGATAAATATTTGATAAGTCGTATTTATCATTAAATTTATTCAATACAGCAAGATTTGTAGCATATCTGTCTGCTCCTGATATTCTTTCAGCTCCCAGACTCTTAACTATACTGTCACTTACAACTCCAGTTCCACCAACTGCATACATTTTACTACTATTGTCTTTTACATATTGCAAAGTAGCATTAGTTAGCTTATTTCCATTTATCAAGAGTACCGGACTTCCCGATGAAGCTGCATAGGATGATATTGATAGCCCATCTGCAAAGCCTTGTCCTGAAGCTATGAATATTTGTTCAGGTTTGCTTATCTTTTTAGCAACTTCAAGTGAAGTAGCATATCTATCTGATCCCGATATTCTCTGTACATTTATTTTCATTTTCTTTACAGCATTTTCTACTGAACTTGATACAACTCCAGTACCTCCAATTATATATACGTTTTTAACTTTTAATCTTGAAAGTTCTGATGATGCATTATTATCAAGTGAGTTGCTTGAAGTTAATAATATTGGTGCATTTATCTGTTTTGCAAAAGGTGCTGCACTAAGTGCATCAGCAAATGCTTCTCCAGAAACCACTACTGCTGAATCAGCACTAGTCCATTTATTTTGTGATATTTTTGCTGAAGTCTCGTATCTATTTTGTCCACCTAATCTTACCTGTTTAGGTGAAGCCAAATCCTTATCCGATATTATATAATCACTATTATGTGTTATATCAAAGCTTATATAATTATCAGAATCAACTTTTAGATTGTCCGCTACACTGGTGATAGTTTTATTTGACTCATTATAATAATATACTTTCATATTGTTTTTATTTTTATTTTCAAGCCAGCTGCTATCCAATTTAATCTTAACTGTAGCTTTTCCAGGAAGTTGTCCATTATCTGCGAAAGATACTACGGCAACATCTGCATTATTGGTCTTCTGCTTAATTTCAGTTTTATTCAGCGACTTAGAATCTTCAACTTTAGCAACATCAACTGTCATATCAACTGCTTTAGTAGTATCTGACATATCTTTTCCATCAAATATCCATTGCACTCCATTTGATGTAAATACCACTTTTTTATCAGTTCCCTTTACTGCATCAAATATATCTTTTGCAACCTGTTTATTGTTATCTACATCTACAGTAACAGTTGCATTATCACTTGAATTCTTTATTGCATTCACAACTGAATCCTTATTGGAATTAGTTACATTAATTGATGAGTTTGAACCACTACTACCACCGCTTGAGCTACCACCACCTGATGAAGTTTTCTTTGTTATAGTATAGGTATCCACAACTTGCATATTATCAGTTCTGTATGTTGTAATTGTGAAGTTGTTGTCATCTATGCTGACATTTGAGAATGTTGGAACATGCTCCTGCCATTTTACAGCTTCATAGTAGTTTTTCTGGTCAGGTTCCTTTATTTCATAGTATTTACTTCCACTTGCTGAGTTTGCTGTTACATAAAGAATTCCTTGAGGATTTGTAACTTTTCCATCTTTTGAATCTTCAACACTAACTGCTTTTCCACCTAACATCTGATTACTTCTCGTATAGCAGTGGTCATGTCCATCCAATACTACATCTATTCCAAGTGACTCAAAAACTTCTGGATGTGTAAGTCTTCTTTGGGCTATATCATCATCTTTCTCATGATTTGCAGAACTGTAGATTGAATGATGCATTCCTACTATCTTCCATTTTACATTAGGATTTGCTGCTATTGCCTGCTGCATGAATGCTTTATGGTCTTCTGCATTTATGTCGTTGCTGTTTAACATCATAAATAATGTATTTCCATATACATAGTAGTAGTCATTTCCGGTAGTTCCATTACTCTTGTCTGATTCAAAGCCATTATTGTTGAATATACCGTATTTATCAGACATATTAGTATAGTTGAAGTGCGTACTATTTCCAGGTCCATATCCTTCATGGTTTCCTGCAATTGTTACAAGAGGTGTGTTTTTAATTTGTGAAGGCTTGAAGAACTGATCATATTCTCCCTCATTTTTAACTACTCCACTTTCATCTTGGGATTCCTTACCGTTGTTTACCTGATCTCCTATTGACATTATAAAATCTGTATTTGTGAATTTGGCTAAAGCTTTATTTAATGTATCTACCCAGCCATCTCCATCTTTAGCTATATCTCCACTTGCACCGATCTGTGGATCTCCTGCAAATAGAAAATTGATTCCTTTGGATATATCCTGTGTAGTGTAGTTGTCAACTGAACTCCAGTTAGTTCCATCTCCTACTCTATATACATATGCTGTAGCTTGCTTTAATCCTGTTACTGTAACCTTGTTTGAAGTGTATCCATCATTTCCTTCTGATTTCTGTCCATTGAAAGTCTTTGCCTTGTCTTCTGGGAAAGTACTTCCGGTCATATCAGATTTTAATGCAATCTGTACCTGTGGATCTGATGTACTCTTTGAATACCATGCAAAGTTTATCTGTGACTGGTCTGCTCCAGGTGCAAAGGCTATATCCTTTATATCTGGATTAATTTCTTGTGATGTAACTGATTGACTTGTTTCGGTATTTTCAGCTGCCTTGGCAGATATTGGAACTATAAGACCTGAAGACACGACTAAAAAACACAGCATGAATGATGCTGTTTTTGATACCAATTTTTTAAGATGCTGATTCATGAAATTTCCCCCTCATATAATTTTGGCTTATATCTATTAATTCCATACACTACGCATTTTATCACCACTTATTTATTTCTTCTGTTTTGTTCATGTAAAATTCATGTAAAACAATAATAACATTTTGCATTTAACCTAAACTTTACACAATCTTTATCACTACCTTGCATTGCTATTATAAAATTAAAAAATATATTATATTTTTGAACAGCTTTTTAAATTAACATAAAACGGAGGAATATCATGATTAAATCTTCAAAAATGTTTCAAATATTTATTTTTGTAATAGCGGCACTGATATTTGGTATTTTTTTATACCATTTTAATGTAAGTCATCCTGTAACATACAACAAACAAAATGGAAAATCCTATGTGAAATATGAAAAAGCACAGGTATTATCAGTAAAAAACATATATTTAAAACAATTCAAACAATCAAAAAACATACATTTTGGCACTCAGCAATCTCAAATTAAAATTCTTACAGGAGAGCATAAAGGTGAAATCAAAAATGTAACAAATTATTTAAGTGATACACACAATGTATATTTGAAACCAAATATGAAAATAGTAGTAGAAATATCTACAGCCAATGGAGGCAGTTATAGTGTAACAGTATATAATTACTATAGAGCCACAACACAATATGTGTTCATATCTATATTCTTTGCCGCTCTTTGTATAATAGGTGGCAAAAAAGGGTTTAGGTCTGTTATAGGTCTCGTTTTTACTTTAGCATGCATAATATTCTTGTTTATTCCTATGCTATATAAAGGATATTCTCCAATTTCAGCTGCAATTCTTATAATAATTATAACAAGCTGTGTTTCACTGTTTTTATTAAATAACTGGAGTGCAAAAACTTTGTCAGCTATATTAGGTACTATATCAGGAGTTATAATTGCAGGTATAATTGAAGCTATCTTTGGGCATTTCACTCACTTATCAGGACTCAATTTAACTGATGTGGAAAGTTTGAATATGATTTCAAATGTATCGGGTATGAAGGTACATGAATTATTGGCTGCTGGAATTTTAATAGCCTCTTTAGGAGCTGTAATGGATCTAAGTATATCAATTGCTTCTTCCATACAAGAAATATACATGTCCAATCCCAGCATGAATAAAAAAGAATTATTCAGAGCAGGAATGAATGTAGGAAAAGATATGATGGGTACTATGGCAAATACCTTGATTCTAGCTTTTGCAGGAGCATCACTTACCATGATTATAATAATTTATTCCTACAATGTTAGTTATAATCAACTTATCAATATGGACATGGTAAACTTGGAAATAATTCAAGGATTAACTGGAAGTATGGCAATAATTTTTACGGTACCACTTGTTTCATTTATCTCATCAGAAATTATTATAAGATTTTCAAAACAAAAGTCATTAAATTAACTATAAAGGACAATAGTTTATTGTTAAGCTATTGTCCTCATATTTTTATTTAATTTTTAACCTTAAATTGATCTACTATGTCAATAAGTTTTTTTGCATTATTGGCATTTTCAACAGTATCTAAAGATATATCTGCATTTTTCTGTTCTATTGAATTCATATTGTCAAGTATATTTATTGCCGCATCTGTACATTTCCCAACAGAATCAGTAATACTGTTAATTACATTTGAAATTTGCTGCTGTGACGAATTTATATCATCAGTAAGAACATAAAAATTTTTTATATAAGATTTAATTTTCATTCCATCATTTTGATATTCCTCACTTATTTTAATTATTTTAATATAGTCAGTCATTACATTTTTTTCAATAACATTTAATACATTTTGTGATGAATCTACTAAATCTCCAACAGCTATCATTATATCTTTTATATCGCTTTCTATATTATTTGTCATATCTGAAGAACGTTTTCCAAGTACTTTAACTTGTTCTGCAACTGCCATAAATCCTCTGCCATATTCACCTGCTTTAGCAGCTTCAATACTTGCATTCAATGCAAGTATATTAGTCTTTTTTGAAATACTTTTTATTTCATTTAACATTTTGGAGATATTATTTACAACCTTTATTGTTTTTAAAGACTTTTTTAATCTTTCTGTAGAAGTAGTATAATATTTTTGGATATTTTCTTTGGATTGTTCTATATTGTTTCTTATATCAATAGCTTTTTTATTTACATCATCAGCTAGTTTCAAACCTTTATTTACCTGATTAACAGTGTTTTCTGATTTTTCTTTTACTAATATTATTCTAGATCTTACCTCTTCAATAGATGACAATGTTGCTTGAATATTTGAAGTTATCTCTTCTGATTTATTGGATACGGTTTTAATTTTAAGATCTGACTCCATAAACATTTGATTTACATGTTCAGTTGAATCTAAAGTAATACAACTTTCTTTTTTAACATACTTTATCATATTTTTTATATTTAACAAAGCGGAATTTAAACTATCTACAGTTTGTCCAAACTCATCTTTACTATTTATATCCATTTTATATTCCAAATTAAAATTAGATAATGCCTGGGCATACTTTCTAATTTTAACAAGTGGCTTTTTTACCTGATTGGCTATAATAATTCCAATAAAAATTCCTATTAATATAAATATTATTGTTGCTGCTATAATCTTGTATTTAAGTGTATACACAGAATTGAATATTTCATTTTTATCCATTGTAATACCTAAATACCAATTGATATTTGATATTGGGGAATAGGCCAAAAACATTTCTTTTCCATTCTGTTCATAATATCCTGAGCCCTTTTTACCTAGTATCATGCTTTTTTCTAAATTGGCAAGTTGTGTAAGGGATTTATCTTGTCGTGCATTTTTTATAGTATTATCTCTATTTAAAACTAAAGTTAAATTTTTGTGTGCAACTTTACTTCCATACTTATCAATTATAAAACAGTATCCACTTTCACCAATTTTCATATTTTGTACAAGTTTATTTAACTCATTTGTACTTATATTACAAAACAATACCCCAATAACTTTATTGTTGATCTTTATAGGAACTGATATTGCTATTATCTGATCTCCATTTACATTAAAATATGGTCCAGCAATTTTCACCTTACCTTCTAGTGCAGTTTTAAGATACTTTGAATCATTATTATCTAAATCTATTTTTGTTTTTGCTCCTGTTTGCATATAAGCTAATCCCTTTAAATCCATTACACTAAGACTTGCATAATTTAGCTCTCCAGATCTTTCTGCTAAAACAGGGAGCTGTATTTTGGGATTCATAGATTTTATTTCTGTTCTATCAGCTATTTCA
The DNA here is from genome assembly GCF_019144085.1 of Clostridium tyrobutyricum. Lineage (GTDB taxonomy): Bacteria > Bacillota > Clostridia > Clostridiales > Clostridiaceae > Clostridium_B > Clostridium_B tyrobutyricum_A. The sequence goes on along the minus strand of NZ_JAHHUY010000007.1, from coordinate 86,266 downwards.
AGCATAGATTTTACATGCTGCTGAAGAACTGCATTTATTAATTTAGATGATTCACTAGCTTCATGCTGAAGCGAAGAATTTATATTCTGCTCCATTACTCTATAAGAAGAATAATATGATATAAGTCCTATTATTCCACATATCAATATTACCAATATACTAATTTTAGCAATTATTTTTATTGAAACACTATGTAAAAATGATAAATCTTTTATTTTTATAGATTGTTTTATTTTGGTAAATATATATATAAATTTAAAATTACTGATTTTTTCCATATTAGTTCCTCCAATATGTGGCTTTTCACTGATTTTCAATATCTATAAAATCAAAATTGGAATCATTGATATTAAATACAACATATGCACTATTTTTATTTTCTTTTGCTTTTTTTTTAATCTTGCTCATACATATTCCAATATCATCAATTTCCTTGAATTTATTAAATTTACCATACATGCATCCGAGAGCTATAGATGTAAGTGGAAAAATATCCTTATTACCTTTGCGATCCAACGATTCAATATAACCATTACTTTTATCTTTTTCATTAAAAAAATCAATTACATTTAAATCAAATTGGAATATTATTTCCCTACATATTTCATAACATTTTTCAATTTTTATTTGAAAAATGCACACAAAATCATCTCCTCCTATATGCCCTATAAAACTATTATAGGGACAATTGTATTTAATCTGTTCTTGTATAAGTTTTGCAGTAAATTTCAATACTTTATCACCATTTTCAAAGCCATAAGTATCATTGTATACTTTAAAATTATTTAAATCAGCGTAAATCAAAAAAAAGTTACTGTCACAATTCAAAATATTATTAAGGGTTTTATTTATAATTTTATTTCCAGGAAGTCCTGTCAGAGGATTAAGATTTTTTGCATTATTTTTTTCAAATTTTACAGTATACTCAAGCAAGTTTTTAATAGTCACAATTCCGCAATATTTATTTTTTTTTGTAACTATAACATAGTCATATATTCTTTTAGAGTCCCTTGACATTGCAATTTTAGATACATTACTTATAGTATTATAGTAATCGACTATTAATGGAGATGAATCCATAATCAATGATACAGGACGTTTTAAAAAAACTGAATTACCATATTGAGTAGCAAGTATATAATCAAGATTATGCTGCATAATTAAACCTTCTGGATAATTATCCTTTACAATGCATACACCTGTAACACTTGAAAATTCGAAAAATTTTTTTACTTGTTTGTTAGATGCTGTTAAAGGAAATGTTGGATTTTTTTGTACAATATTACCTATATAGCTTGTTTCAGATTTGAGTTGATTTTGCCTTATATTATTATACTTAATTATTTTTTTCTTTATATCTTCAGATATATCAAGAAATTTTTTGTATGGTCTCTGAAGTAAATATCCCTGACCTGCTGAAACTCCAAGATTTATTAATTTTAGAAGCTCTTTTTCGTTTTCAATTCCCTCTGCAATAATCTTCATATTTGTAAAATGTGCTAATGATACAAAATTCTTTACAAGCTCTTGTTTAAATTCATCTTTATCTATTCCACTTATAAACGATATATCTATTTTAATGTAGTGTGGTTTTGTCTCCATTAGTGTCCTAAGTCCCGAATATCCTGTACCCATATCATCGATTGCAATTTTATATCCTTGATTGACATAATTATTTAAAGCTATTTTAAAACTATGATAATCTTCTATAGCTGTCTTCTCTGTAATTTCAAAGATAATTAAATTTGGAGACATATTATGTTTTTTTAAGAACTCCTTAGTAAATCCCTTTCTAAATCTTTCATCTTTAAATATTTTAGGATCTACATTTATAAAAAGTAATTTATCTTTATCTATCATCTTTGCCCTTTCAATAGCTTTTACTCTACATAATAATTCAAGTTCCCATATCCTATCACATTCTTCTGCAGTTGAGAAAAGATCCTCTGGTAAATGCAAAGGTGAATCTTCCGGACCTCTACTTAAAGCTTCATAACCTATAACTGATCCATTTTCAAGCGATACAATAGGTTGAAATACAGTGTCAATACTTTCATTATCTAATATCTTTTCTAGTTCATACTTATATTTTAGATTCATTTTACACCAACTGTCTTTTTAATAAGAATATACATTTTTAATATTAAGACAGTAATAATTACTTGTTAAATATATTTAATAATTCCAGTATAATTCTGTTTAATACATATATTAACAAATACATTTCTGCCTCAATTAAAAAATAAGCACTTGAGAGACTATTAAATGCTTATCTTTTATATATCTAATTATTTTATAAATTTAACTGTGTTCTAATTTTATATAGTTAAAAATTCAAAATATTAATTAGACAAAATGATACTATATGTTTTATCTAACTAATATTTTGAATTTCAATTGTAAATTCTGGTGAATTATATATTATTCGTTTCATTACATTTTTAAATACATTTTCAAATATATTTTTTATAATTTTATCTGAACAGGAATATGTAATATCAAAACTAAGTATATTATTAGTAATAAAAGAACTAATTATCTTAATATAGTTATACTTTTCAATTTCGGACGGTATATTTTCAATAAAGAAATCAATTAATATATTGAAATTTTTTAAATTAGTTATTATTTTACATGTAGCTAATTTGTTATTCATTTTTATTTCCCCTTTTGATTTGAATATATGGTCCTAATTTATCTTACATATTCTATTTTAAATTTATAGTATTAAAACAGAATTGTATTTATGTTAAATTTACATAAATAAAGACAAAATATTTTCATTAAATTTGGAAAAAATAAGTATCAACAACCGCAGCTAGTAGTTGTCAATACTTATTTTTTAATTATAAAAATGGATTACTTTTATTATACATAATAATCATCAAGAAATTATTTAGTTTATGTTAAATTATGATTAAAAATCCACCTAGATATATCTTATTCTTTTGAAATAAGCTTCCTTATCTCCTCCATAAAAGTATTTATATCCTTAAATTGCCTATATACAGATGCAAATCTTACATATGACACCTCATCTATTTCCTTAAGACTTCTCATAATCAATTCTCCAATATCTGTGGAACTTATTTCCGTTATCATCTTGTTATTTATCTTTTTCTCAATGTCGTCTGCTATACCCTCAAGTTGTTTTCTGGAAACAGGTCTTTTCTGACATGCTTTTATAAGACCATTTAATATTTTATTTCTGTCAAAGTATTCCCTATCCATATTTTTCTTTATAACTAATATAGGCAAGTCTTCAATTTTTTCATATGTGGTATATCTCTTTTTACAACCGAGGCATTCTCTTCTTCTTCTAATAGCTCTACTATCCTCAGTAGATCTTGAGTCAATAACTTTACTATCTGTATAACCACAATAAGGGCATTTCACTTCTCTTCACGTCCTTCTTTTATAATTATATACATTATACACTTTTTTCTTATTAATTTCATCATATAGCAAATTAAAGAGCTCTTATATTTTTTATATATTAAAAAGAATGAGCACAAGGAAAATAATAATACTATCCTTGTGCTCATTCTTTAATTATTTACAATATCTTTTCCATCTACAAGAAGTACATCTATACCTATCTTGTTTACATTTTCCCAAGGTATCTCTATGTCTTCACTTTTTCCAAACAAACTAATTTTAGATGTCTGTGAAGGCAGTATTATAGAAATAATTCTATTTTCATCACAATCTATCTTTAAGTCTTTTATAAATCCTAACTTTGCTCCTGTATTTATGTCTATAATCTCCATAGCCATTAAACTTGCCAATGAATATAATGAAACATTCTCTTCTTCCATATTATTTTCATTATTCTCCATATTATATGTAACCCCCATTAATATTACTTACACTATAAATATATTATATATATTTTTTCATATGCCTCAATGCCGTCTTTTCCAATCTGGATACTTGAGCTTGAGATATTCCTATTTCATCTGCAACTTCCATCTGGGTTCTACCATCGAAGAAACGCAAATTCAATATAAGTTTTTCCCTATCATTTAACTTCTTCATTGCCTCTTTTATAGATATATCCTCAAGCCAATTTTCATCAACATTTTTAGTATCACTTATTTGATCCATAACATAGATGGCATCTCCTCCATCTCTATATATGGGTTCGAATAATGATACTGGATCTTGAATTGCATCAAGGGCAAATACTACTTCTTCCCTTGGCATATTCAATTCCTTGGATATTTGTGATATGGTAGGTTCTTTATTATTCTCCTTTATAAGTTTATCTCTAGCTTGAAGTGCCTTATAAGCTATATCTCTAAGTGATCTACTTACTCTTATTGAATTGTTATCCCTTAGATATCTTCTTATTTCACCTATTATCATAGGAACTGCATAAGTAGAAAATTTTACATTTTGACTTAAATCAAAATTATCTATCGCCTTTATAAGACCAACACATCCGACCTGAAATAGATCATCTGCATTTTCACCTCTATTGTTAAATCTCTGTATTACACTTAAGATAAGTCTTAAATTTCCCTTTATAAATTTTTCTCTAGCCTTAAGATCTCCATTTCTAGTCTTAATAAGAAGCTCCTTCATTTCTTTTTCCTTTAGAACTGGCAGTTTTGAAGTATTTACGCCACAAATTTCAACCTTGTTAATTATCATGCAATCAGCCCCTTTAGAATATATAGCATTTTAATTATTTACTAAGATGCTATATTTTATACTAAAGACATGCTCATAACATTTTATTTATTTCTTTTTTTAATCTTTTTATTATTCTCTTTTCCAATCTGGATATATATGACTGAGATATACCAAGCATATCTGCTACTTGTTTTTGAGTTCTTTCAGTATATCCATTTAATCCAAATCTCAGATTAACTATTTTCTTTTCTCTTTCATTTAATTTTTGCATTGCCATAACTAGCAATTGCTTGTCTACTTCATCTTCTATTAAATCATAAACTATATCATTATCTGTGCCAAGTATATCAGACAGTAACAATTCATTTCCATCCCAATCTACATTTAATGGCTCATAAAAAGATATTTCAGATTTTACTTTGTTGTTTCTTCTTAAATACATCAATATTTCATTTTCTATACATCTAGATGCATATGTTGCCAATTTAATTTTTTTGTTAGGATCAAAAGTATTTACTGCTTTTATTAATCCTATGGTGCCTACCGATATCAAATCTTCTACATTGATTCCAGTATTTTCAAATTTCCTTGCTATATAAACAACTAGTCTTAAATTTCTTTCAATTAATGTAGATCTTACTTTTTCATCCCCTGATACCAATTTAAGGACCAAATCCTGTTCTTCCTCTTTACTAAGTGGTGGAGGAAGTACTTCGCTTCCCCCTATGTAGTATAAATTTTTTACAAAAATTTTAAATTTTAACATGCATCTGTTTAATAATACAGTTAGCTTAATCATAATTTTCCTCCAATTAATCATGGTTTTTAATTCTATATCTAATGTCTAAACTTATTTTTTGTCAAATAGTTATTACTAAATTACTCCTCTAGGTAATAATGCATGATAATCACTGAATTCGCTTAGCTTGTCCTCACAAAATGCAATTATAACTTCCCTTATCTCCGTATTTCTTCCTAAATCTATTTTAACTGCTTTTGGTCTAAATCCCGTTAATTTGCCCCGCTTTCCATTCACAACTCTGTATGGTATATAGAATTTATCATAATTTTCAATATTAGTATTATAAAATACTGATTTTTCAACTATTATTACTGGAAGATTAGTAGCTGGTTCTTTTAATTCATTTCCTGTATCTAAAAACGCTTTCACTTTTTTACTACCATTGTTCAATATGATATCAATATTAAAAATCAAAGTAGTCAGCGTTTTTCTATCCCTTATGTATATAACTAATCTATCAATTAATATATACACAATCATAATAGAGCTTAAGAGCCATTTATAAGAAAAATCGTATAAATTATATGTACCAGTATTGTACTGGATGAACATACATATTCCAGCTAAAAGCATAGAATACATTATAAATATGCAAAAAGCCTTCAAGTTAAAAATAATTTTCTTACTTCTAAATGTTATTAATATTAATATAAATGCCATCAATATTTTGAAAAACAGATTAGAAAACATTGCAAAACGTGGATAAATTACTGTTATAACATAAACTGCACCTAAAAAAGATGATAAGAACATGTATCTTAATTTAGTTTTTACTCTAAGAGTTTTAGCTGTTATATACATCAGGAAAAAATTTACCAACATATTTATAAAAATTAAGACATCAAGAAATACAATCAATATAAACCATCTCCTCTATATCTTTTTCCAATATTTATTCTTATTATATACTTATTATCTTCAAAATTTTGTCATTTTATAATCATGTACAATATTTTTATTTTCTATAATATGCCATAGTATTTAAATTTATGCGAAAGGTATATAAGAAATGGGCAAATAAAAAAGCATGTATAGTTTATTACACTATACATGCTTTTTGTTATTTTCTCTGTCTTCTCAGAAATGCTGGTATTTCAAGATCTTCATTATCAAGATCTCTATATTCAGATGTGGCAGCAGCCTCGTTTTTACTGTTAATATGATCATTTTCTAATCTATTATCAAATTTATTTCTATTTAAATCCTGTTTTAAATTATCATTGGCTTTTGATTTGATTTTATCTTCTTCAAATCCTGTAGCTATCACTGTAATTCTTATTTCATCCTTTATGTCTTCATCTATAACTGCACCAAATATAATATTAGCATCTGGATCTGCAGCATCTTGTACAATCTCTGCAGCCTCATTTATTTCAAGCAATCCTAGATCGGCACCACCTGTTATGTTTAAAAGCACTCCTGTAGCACCCACTATTGACGTTTCAAGAAGAGGACTAGATATGGCCTGCTTAGCAGCATCTTGAGCTCTATTATCTCCATTTCCCCTTCCTACACCCATGTGGGCAAGTCCTTTATCTATCATGATTGTCCTAACATCCGCAAAATCCAAGTTTACAAGTCCAGGAATAGTTATAAGATCTGATATACCTTGAACACCTTGTTTCAATACGTCATCTGCATATTTAAATGACTCCATTAATGTAGTTTTTTTATCAACTATAGACAATAATCTTTCATTTGGAATAGTAACTAAAGTATCTACTCTATCCTTTAAATTATTTATTCCTTCTTCGGCATGTATCATCCTTTTTCTTCCTTCAAAAGGAAACGGTTTTGTAACTACCCCTACCGTAAGTATGCCCATAGATTTAGCTGTTTCAGCAATTACAGGAGCAGCTCCAGTACCGGTTCCTCCTCCCATACCTGCAGTTATAAAAACCATATCTGCTCCTTTTATAGCCTGGGATATTTCATCCTTGCTCTCATCTGCAGCCTTTTGTCCTATTTCAGGATTTGCCCCAGCTCCAAGGCCCTTAGTAAGTTTTTCTCCTATCTGTATTTTCTGAGAAGCTTGTGAAAGCATTAACGCCTGTTTGTCTGTATTTATGGCTATAAATTCTACATTCTTCAGCCCCTCTGTTATCATCCTGTTTACAGCGTTGTTTCCACCGCCTCCACAACCTATTACTTTTATTTGAGCAAATTGTTGAACATCAACATCAAAATCTAGCACAATAATACCCTCCCTATTAGAAAAAGTCTGTAAAAAATTCTTTTATTTTTGATACAAACCCACTATTTTCATAATTTTCTTTTTCCTTAGTACTTGCTTCTGTCCAATTTTCGTAACTTTTCTTGTTATTATTTTCATTAATCTTATTTTCATGTTTAACTTTCATTGAACTAGCTGCATCTTCAACAATACCTGCAACTACAGCATATATTGGACTAGATGCTCCTATATAATTGGGACTACCAATTCTAACTGGTTTCTCTAATATTTTTCTACTAAATTCTTCTATACCTTTTATTTGAGATATTCCACCACCAACTATAACTATTTCTGATATGCTTTCATAATTTTTAAGAAATTTCAACTTGTTATTTATCATAAGCAGCAGTTCTTCTACCCTTGCTTCTACCACTTCAACAAGAATATTATAGTCTATATGAGTTTTACCATTATATCCACTGCTGACTTCTATTTTCGATGACTTGTCTTTATTAAAATATCCAACAGTCCCATACTTTTTCTTTAATTTTTCTGCACAAGATATTGGAACCTTTAAACATACGGAAATATCATTTGTTATAGTATTTCCTCCTAGTCCTATTGTATTTATATCGTTTATTTTTCCTCCTTCATAATCATAAATATTTACTGAATCTGCCCCCATATCTACAAGTATAACTCCTCTTTGAATCTCTTCTTCTTTTAATACAACCTTTGATATGGCCATAGGTTCAAAAACTAATCCCAATACTTTAATTCCTGCTTTATTTACACTTTTAAAAAGATTATTTACTATAGTGGATTGTGCCAAAATTACTTGTGCATCAACTTCCAGCCTAACACCACTCATACCTATAGGATCTTTTATCTTATCATAACCATCAATTATATATTGCTGTGCTATTACCCCTATTACCTCTTTGTCACTTGGAATTGTAATAATTTTTGCTGCTTTTAAGACTCTTTTAACATCATTTTCCTTTACTTCTCCATCCTCTGATGATACAGCAACTATGCCTTTACTTTGCATAAGTTCACTTAACCCACCTGGAAGTGCAATATAGGCTCCCTGTATTTTTATATCTATCATTCTTTCTAATTCATATATACACTTTTTTATGGACTCAGAAGTACTATCTATATCTACTACTACTCCCTTTTTCACTCCGTTACACTCAGAAGATGTAATTCCCATTATTTGCATTTTACCGTATTTATCTAATTTGCCGGCAGCCGCACATATATTAAATGATCCAATGTCTATTCCTATTATATAATCGCTCATCAAATATTTACCCCCTGTAAGAGAACCATCAAACATATATATTCAACAAAGAATTGTAATTTCCTCTTATTATTTTATCATATTTTGATAAAATCTAAAATATAATCAAAGTACATTATTCAATATATAGTAAAAGGAAAAGGTTAAGACCTTTTCCTAAAATCCGCTTGAATCCTAATTAGCTTTTTTAAGATCCTTCATTTTCACACTTCTAGTATGTACTGTATGACTCCATTCCTTGTTGTTTTTATTCAAAATACCCTGAATTGAAATTGGAAACCAAGATAACACATACAATGGATATATTATATAATATAAGAATATTTTAAGGCTTAATTTTTTTTCCAAAATTAATACAAAAGGAGTATATGCATATTGAAATATAGAAGCAACTATAGTTAAAATAGTAAATAGACTTATATTTATAGAATACACTACAGTATTAAAATTCGATATTATATTATACGTAACCATAAAATGTTGTACTAATCCACTTATAGCTGATATACCTATCAAAACTGTAACTATAGGTTGAATACTATATAAGGCACAATCAAAAGGTATAAAACTAAAACTTGTTACGCTCTTTTTCAATAGCTTAAAGAAATATCTGCTTGCTACATCAGTAAATCCCTGCATCCATCTTTTTCTCTGTCTCCATGATTGTCTTAATGTAAGGGGTTTTTCATCATATACTATAGCCTTATGTGCCCATCCTATTTTATAACCATGAAGTATAAGCTTACAGGTAAATTCCAGATCCTCTGTAAGACAAGTAGCTCCCCACCCTAGTTTTTTTAACATATTTGTCTCTATACAAAATCCTGTTCCTCCAAGTTGGGTAGATAGTCCCAAATTACTCTTGGCAAGTTGAAACATTCTATTATTAGTCCAAAATGCAATAGAATAACTACCTGTAATCCAGGTATCTTGAGGATTCTTACTATCCAAATAACCCTGTACAACTTTATATCCTGCACATAATTTTTTATTCATTTCTTTTAGAAAATCTTTATGGACTAAATTATCTGCATCAAATATAGCAACTGAGGAATATTTTTTTTTCATTTTAAATAATTTATTAAACATCCATTCCAAGGCATATCCTTTACCTTTTTTATCTTTATTAAATCTCTCATATACAATGGCACCTTTTTCTCTTGCCTTTTCTGCGGTTTTATCCGTACAATTATCAGCAACTACAAAAATATCATATAATTCTTTTGGATAATCAAGCGCCTTTAAGCTTTCTACAATACCATCAATTACGATTTCCTCATTATGAGCAGCTACAATAAGTGCAAAACTAAATTTTGCTTTAACTTCTTTATCATCCTTCTTTTTCCACAATCCAAAAAAAGATATACATAAATAATATAATGATATTATGTAAACGCCATAAGTTAAAATACGAGAGGCATTATGAATTATTTCCTTAAAGATGTTCACTCTAATCCCCCTTACTTTACTGTTATTTTATCATAAATGTTCATTAATTACTATAATATAAATTTTAATAATTGGCAAACATTTAAGGGGTTATTTTATAGCATTCTTTTTAACATTTCCTTATCAACTGCATATCCAAGTGCTGCCTCGGAAGATATCAAACCTTTTTTATATAATTCTGACAGACATATATCCATAGTTTTCATACCGTATTTTCTTCCTGTTTGCATAGATGATTCAATTTGATGTGTTTTACCTTCCCTTATCATATTTTTTATAGCAGGAGTTGATATCATTATTTCAAAGGCTGGAATTCTTTCTTGACCATCTGCACTAGTTATAAGCTGCTGAGATATTATTCCCTGTATAACAGCAGCTAGTTGTATTTTTACTTGCTGCTGTTGATAAGGAGGGAATACATCTATAACTCTATCTATTGTTTTTGCCGCACCTATAGTATGTAATGTAGAAAATACTAAATGTCCAGTTTCAGCTGCTGTTAAAGCAATAGATATTGTATCTAAATCTCTCATTTCTCCCACTAAAATTATATCGGGATCCTCTCTAAGAACAGCTCTTAATGCACTAGAATAACTAAATGTATCTTTACCTATTTCTCTTTGATTTATAATAGATTTATTGTGTTTATGCAAATACTCTATTGGATCTTCTAGAGTTATTATATGTGCTGATCTAGTTGAATTAATTTCATTTATCATTGCGGCTAGTGTAGTACTTTTACCACATCCAGTTGGTCCTGTTACCAAAACTAATCCTCTATTGTATGATGTAAGTTCTTTTAATACTTTTGGAAAATTAAGCTCATTTAAAGTTGGTATTTTCAATCCTACTACTCTTATTGCAATTGCAGTACTTCCCCTTTGCTTAAATACATTAACCCTGAATCTTCCTATGCCAGATACTGAAAATGAGCTATCACATTCTCCATGTTTAATATAATTGTCATAATTGTCTTCAAGTATCTCCTTTGCAAATTTTTCTGTGTCTTCAGATTTTAATTTTTCATTTGTTACTCTATTCAACTTTCCATTTACTCTTATAACTGGTGGTATACCAACAGTTAAATGTAAATCTGATGCTTTTTTTTCAACAGTGATTTTTAACAAATCTTTCAGTAAATCCACTTTATTTCCCCTTTCAGCCATATACAAATATATTTCAGCTAATCATACATTATTAATACATTTCACTATTATTATTCGTATGATATTGAAAAATTTTTATATATTTTTTTAATCTTAAGAATATTAACTTCCCTTCTTACCGTAATTTAACTCCTTATATAATTTTTTTAGTGCTTTCTTTTCAATTCTTGATACATAGGATCGTGATATTCCAAGTAACTTTGCTATCTCTCTTTGAGTCCTAGGCTTGCTTTCAGAAAGTCCATATCTCATCTCTACTACACACTTTTCACGAGTTGTAAGACATGTATTTATTTTTGAGTATAATTTTCTTACCTGTATCTTATGGTCTACAATTTCAACTATTGAATCCTCATCACTTCCAAGAACATCCATAAGTGATATTTCATTTCCTTCTTTATCAATACCTATAGGGTCTTGAAGATATACTTCACTTTTTATTTTCTTATTGTTTCTTATTAGCATAAGTATCTCATTCTCAATACACTTTGCTGCATAAGTTGCAAGTCTGGTACCTTTGGATTGATCAAATGAATCTATTGCTTTTATTAAACCTACTGTTCCTATAGAAATTAAATCATCTATATCCTTTCCCGGATAAGAATATTTTTTTACAATGTGAGCCACTAATCTTAAATTTCTCTCAACTAAGATAGTTTTGGCTAACAGATCCCCTTCTTTTAATTTTGTTAAATAGTGCTTTTCCTCCTCATTATTTAGAGGTTGTGGAAATGAATTGTTATTTGTAACATAAGCAGTCATAAATAACATGTTGTTAATAATATCCAATAAGCAATTTGTTAAAAACACAGCTGCTCCTCCTAATAGTGCTTATTAATATATTATGAAGGTGCTTTTAAAAAAGTGCATATATATATAATTAATTTTTTGTCATATTTTGTTTTAAATTTAAAACTATATCTCTAAAAATAGGTCCCGCTGTATTTCCTCCACTTTCATCATCTTTATTTATATCCTGAACAAATACTACCATCGAATAATCTTTTCCACCTATATTAAAGAAGCCTACGAACCAACCATCAGAATGCTCTTGTATTGATTTGTCTTTACCCGTGGTTTCCATTCTTTCAGTACTTCCAGTTTTTCCGCCTATTTCAACACCCTTTAAATCAGCTGCCATACCCGTACCATTTTTTACTACACTTATCATCTGCCTTTTCATTTCATCTGCAGTTGACTTTTTCAGCAGTTGATTGCTGTTATATGTTAATTTTTCTAATGTTTTATTGTTATTATCTACATATGCATCAATTATGTGTGGTTTTACATATATACCTGAATTCACTACTGTATTTGGTATACTTATCGCCTCAATTGGAGTTATCCTTATATTTTGACCTATAGAAGTCAATCCCAAGCTTCCATCAGAATTTTTAGGTTCTTTTACTTCAAATGCTCCTGACTTTTCACCGTCAAAATCCAATACTTTATCAAATAGCCCTTGGCTTCTAGCATTTTTAAATAAGCTCTTAAATCCAACTTTAGTACCTATTTGAGCAAAAATATCGTTACGTGAAACTGTCAAAGCTTCTTCTGGTGTCATACTTCCATAACGCAATTCATCTTTCTTTTCATAAATACCCGTACATTTGAATTTATCAAAAGGTGATATTGTGTTTTCATCCAATCCTGCTTCTTCTACAATAATTTTGAATATAGAACCTGGAAAAAATCCATTGTTTGTAGAAACTCCTAAATTTACATTTGGCTTGCTATCATCTTTTTGTACTACAGCTTTTATATCTCCAGTATTTGCCTCCATCAGAATTACCCCAACCTGGCTAAAATTTTTATTACCATAGCTATCTAATATTGTCTTTATATTATCTTGAATATTTCTATCAAGCGTAAGTCTTACATTTATATTGTTTTTGTTTATCTTGTTTGTCTGACCTATTATATTATTATTTACATCTTTTTGAAAAACAATTTGAGATGTTTTGTTATTTTTAGTTTTATCGTACAACTGTGTCTCAATAGAATCTTTAGACTTCTTAGAATCATCTTGAGTTCTATTTGGGTTTATAAGTAAATTTTCAAGTTTCCACGCACCTTCTTTTTTGACAGGAGTATATTTATAAGCATAAAATCCTTTTATTCCCTTCAAATTTTTTACCTTGTTATAGGTGCTTTCATCTATTTCATAATACAATTTTTGACTTGTCTTTAGAGTTCCGATTTTTGAAAGATCATACTCTTTATTATAATTTCTAAGAGTATATATTAAGGTGAGAATTTTTTCAGATTTTATATTCTCGTTATCTCCTACAAATATATCTGGACATATTACAGCATAATACTTTTTATTATAATCCAACAGTTGCTTTCCCTTTGAATCGAACAATATAAAATTTGCATCGATTGTATTTTCATTATATGAATATTGAGAATTAGCCATAACACTCAATTCACCATAATCTAAATGTTGAATTTTTACTACTTTAAATACTAAAATGAAAAATGCAACAGCAATTATTATAAAAATTTTCAATTGTCTTTTACTTATTCTATTTCTATCTATTTCAAACATAAAAAACACCTCACCTAGACTAATTTCTGTCCAAAATGAGGCATTTTATTCAAGTAAATAACTATTTATTTTTTTCTTTAACTTTTATAACCATATCTTCTGGTTCTAAATCATTGTCAGACTTAATTGTAAACATCATTTGAGCTCTAGGTGCTGAATTTATTTTTTGACCACTGTCATCCTTCATATCATTTAAATATATATAAAAGTTATCTCCTCTAGGACTTAATATTTCAACCTTGTCTCCATCATATACTTTATTTCTCTGTTCTATAGCTGCAATTCTACTTTTTCTATCATATTCTTTGACTATACCAACTATATCATAATCTCTTATATATGAAGACGTTTCATATATCTGAGCATCCGGTTTTCCAAAATAAAATCCTGTAGAATACACTCTATGACTTACTTTCATTAGATTATCCAGCCATTTTTGTTGAAAAACATAATTTTGGGGATTACTAAAATATGTATCTATAGCCTGCCTATAGGACTTTACTACTGCAGCTACATAATATGAACTTTTCATTCGTCCTTCTATTTTGAAAGAATCAATACCGGAATTCATAAGTTCTGGAATATGTTCTATCATACATAAATCCTTTGAATTTAATATATATGCACCTTTGTCATCTTCAAATACCGGAAAATATTCTCCTGGTCTCTTTTCCTCCATTAGATAATACTTATATCTGCAGGGCTGAGCACATGCTCCTCTATTGGCATCCCTTCCGGTCATATAGTTTGATATAACACATCTACCTGAGTACGACATGCACATGGATCCATGTACAAAAGCCTCTATCTCACAATCCTCTGGCAAATTTGATTTCATGAATTGAATATCATCAAATGATAACTCTCGAGCTGCAACAATCCTCTTTATTCCCTGTTGGTACCAAAATTGAGCAGACTTCCAATTTACATTATTAGCTTGAGTACTTAAATGAAGTTCCATATCCGGTATAACTTCACTGGCAGTCATTATTATTCCAGGATCAGATACAATTAAGGCATCTACTTTCATTTCTTGTAGTTTTTTTAGATAATCTGGAAGCCCTATGAAATCCTTATTATGTGGAAATACATTTACAGTTACATAAACTCTTCTATTTCTACAATGTGCATATTCGACTCCGTCTTTAAGTTGTTCATCTGTAAAATTATCTGCAAATGCCCTTAAATTTAACTTACTTCCCCCAAGATAAACTGCATCAGCTCCAAAATTTATAGCAGTTTTTAATTTTTCGATATTCCCTGCTGGAGCCAAAAGTTCAGGTTTTTTCATATCAATCTCTCCTAACTGTAATGGAAATTCCATCACCCATTGGTATAACAGAGGTTATAAATTTTTTATTGTCACATACCATTTCTAAATATTTTCTCATTCTTTTAACTATAGTTATCTTTCTTCTGACAACTAATTTATCAGATGCTACCATTCCTCTAAATAGTGCATTATCTGAGACTATTATTCCACTATCTTCAAGAAGTCTTAGACAATGCGGTAAAAAATGATTGTAATGTCCTTTTCCTGCATCTATGAATATAATATCATATTTGTCTCTCAAATTTGAAAGAACCTCGAGACAGTCACCCTCTATTAGATTTATGTTTTTTTGGAAGCCATACTTTTCTATATTATGCTTAGCTATACTTAGCATATCAGCATTTCTCTCAATAGTAGTAATGTTACTATTATTTTTAGAGCTTAAACTCATAAGTATAGAAGAATATCCTATAGCAGTTCCAAGTTCAAGTATCTTTTTAGGCTTCTTTATGTTTATCAATAAGTCCAAAAAATTTCCAATTTCTTTTTGTACTATAGGTACAGAGTTCTCTTTAGCATAATCCTCTAGTTCTTTCAATATACCTGAACTTTCTCCAGTTAAAGATTTTATATAATTGTCTATATATTCAAGACTAACACCACTACTCATTTTTTCCTCCAAATAACTATTTTTGAGCAATTATATACTATTTTCTTCTCATGGCCTTTTTTCTTAAATCAGCGTTCAGTATTTTCTTTCTCAATCTTATATTTTTAGGGGTAATTTCAACCAATTCATCAGATGATATAAATTCCAGTGAATTTTCCAGACTCATTGGTGTAACTGGCACCAATTTAAGTGAATCATCAGCTCCTGAAGATCTAGTATTTGAAAGATGCTTTTTCTTACATATATTTACATCTATATCATCAGCTCTTGAACATTCTCCAACTATCATACCTTGATAAACATCGACTCCGGCTCCAATAAAAAGTATTCCTCTTTCCTGGGCATTAAACAGTCCATAAGTTATGGAAACACCTGCTTCAAATGCTACAAGAGAACCTTTAGTTCTCTCAGGTATATCACCTTTATATTGCTCATAACCATCAAGTACATGATTCATTATTCCATTTCCCTTTGTATCAGTCATGAATTCACTTCTAAATCCTATAAGTCCCCTTGCAGGTATTCTGAATTCCAATCTTGTATATCCATTAACTGCTGAAGTCATATTCACCATATCAGCTTTTCTAGGTCCAAGCTTTTCCATAACAGTTCCCATGAACTCTTCTGGAACATCTATAGTAAGATACTCAATAGGTTCAAGTTTTTTTCCACTTTCTTCTTTGTATATAACTGTTGGTTTTGAAACCTGAAGTTCATATCCTTCTCTTCTCATAGTTTCTATTAGTACTGAAAGATGAAGTTCTCCTCTTCCACTTACTTTAAAACAGTCTGCCGAATCAGTTTCTTCAACTCTAAGAGATACATTTGTCTCTAATTCCTTAAATAGTCTGTCTCTTAAATGTCTTGATGTTACAAATTCACCATCCTGACCTGCAAAAGGTGAATCATTAGCCATAAAATACATACTAAGAGTAGGCTCATCTATTGCTACAAATGGAAGTGCCTCAGGTTCTGCTACATCTGCTATAGTTTCTCCTATATTTATATCTGGAATTCCTGAAATAGCCACTATATCTCCAAGTTTTGCTTCATCTGTTTCTTCTTTTTTAAGTCCGTTGTATTGGAATAAATTCGATACTCTTACATTTTCTATTTTGTTGTCTCTTCTTATAAGTGCTACCTGTTGATTCTTCTTTATTGATCCTCTCTTTATTTTACCGACACCAATTCTACCTACATACTCATTGTGATCTATAGTAGTGATTAGCATTTGAAGCGGCATGTCAAGGTATCCCTCCGGTGCTGAAACATTTTTAACTATAGTTTCAAATAATGGATCCATATTTGTAGATTCATCATCCATTTCCAATTTTGCAAATCCAGCTTTAGCTGAACAATATACTACAGGAAAATCAAGTTGTTCATCATTAGCACCAAGTTCTACAAATAAATCAAATATTTCATCCAATACTTCATTTGGTCTTGCATTAGGCTTATCTATCTTATTTATAACAACTATTGGATTCAAGTGTAATTCAAGTGCCTTCTTCAAAACAAACTTTGTCTGAGGCATAGGTCCTTCATAAGCATCTACTAATAGAAGTACACTATCTACCATTTCAAGAACACGTTCTACTTCTCCACCAAAATCAGCGTGTCCAGGTGTGTCTACAATATTTATCTTAATTCCGTTGTGCATAACGGAAGTATTCTTTGAAAGTATAGTTATACCTCTTTCTTTTTCAAGGGCATTTGAGTCCATAACTCTCTCTTGAACTTTTTCATTATCTCTAAATACATGACTTTGTTTAAGCAATGCATCTACCAATGTGGTTTTACCGTGATCTACATGGGCAATTATTGCCACATTTCTTATATCGTTTCTTGTAAATAAATTCATTATTATTCCTCCAATTTTACACTTAAACTAATCAAATGTATTAAAATCATACTAAACATTCAAAAAAATTGGATACTTTTAGTATCCAATTAAAGTTAACATATCTATTTTAATATCATAGTCTAAAAAAGTCAACTTACATAGAATTAATTTAAATATTTTGCTTAAAATTATTTTTTAGATCCTCCAAATGAAAAATCTATACCTATAGCATCATTTAATATTTTTAATATTTCCTGCCACATAACAGTAAACTTTTGTTCTAACTGTATATATTGACTTACGGATTCATTATTTGATATTCTTGCTCCTATATCATTGAATTTCTTCATGGTTTCGTCTGATACCTTTCCAGCTTTCATTTGCTCTGAATAAGCATTCATCTGTATATTTCTAAAATCATCTAGTACCTTTTTATTTAGCTCATTGCCCTCTATATTCTTGTTGGCTTCTCTTAAATCAACAACTTCTTTTGAATTTTTCAATTCTTCTGCCAGTTCATTTGCCTTATCATATATACTCATAATAAAATATCCTTTCTACAACAAGCATTGTCATATTTCCATAATTATAGGAAGAATCATAGGTTTTCTCTTTGTTCTCTCATATAAAAATGATCTTAGAACTTCCTTAACATTAGATTTTATGTTTGCCCATTCAGTTATGTGCTTTTCTTCACATTCTTTAAGCACACCACGAACAAGCTCTTTTGCTTCTTCCATAAGATCTTCTGATTCCCTTACGTATACAAAACCTCTTGAAATTATATCAGGTCCTGCAATAACGCTTGCACTTCCCTTATCAATTGTAACAACTACAGTAAGTATCCCATCTTGAGATAGATGTCTTCTATCTCTAAGTACTATATTGCCTACGTCCCCAACTCCAAGTCCATCCACAAATACTTGACCTGAAATTACAGTACCAGCTCTTTTTATAGAATTCCTTGTTAATTCTATAACATCACCATTGTCTCCTATAATAACATGATTAGCTGGAAGTCCAAGCTTCATAGCTAAATCAGCATGCTGCTTCAAATGTCTGTATTCTCCATGAACAGGCATAAAAAATCTAGGTTTTACCAGAGTATGAATTAACTTTAATTCTTCCTGACAAGCATGACCTGAGACATGAACATCTGCTAATGCTTCATATATTACTTCTGCACCTTTTTTAAATAGCTGATTTATTACCTTAGATATTAATTTTTCATTTCCAGGTATAGCACTTGCTGAAATTATTATTCTGTCACCTGGAATTATATTTACTTTTTTATGCTCTGATGCAGCCATTCTTGATAACGCAGACATAGGCTCTCCCTGACTACCTGTAGTTATTATAACTAATTTATTGTTAGGGTACTTATTTATGTTATCAATATTTATAAGTGTATTCTTATTTATATTAATATATCCAAGTTTCATAGCTACATCCATTATATTTTCCATACTTCTTCCAGATATAGCAACTTTTCTACTATATTTTTCTGCTGCAGTTATTATTTGCTGTATTCTATGAATATTTGAAGCAAATGTAGCTACAATTATTCTATTTTTTGCAGTTGCAAAGAACTTTTGAAATGTCTCTCCAACTGTCCTTTCAGACATGGTATATCCAGGTCTTTCAACATTTGTACTATCTGCGAGCATAAGAAGAACACCCTTCTTGCCTAGCTCGGCAAATCTTGCTAAATCAATCAAGCTTCCATCAATAGGCGTGTAATCTATTTTAAAATCTCCTGTATGAAGTATTACTCCAAGAGGTGTGTGTATAGCTATTGCGGTTGAATCAGCTATACTGTGACTTGTTCTTATAAACTCTACTGACATATTCTGAAGTCTTATAATATCTTTCGGTTTAACACAATTAAGTTTAACTTTACTAAGGATTCTATGTTCCTTTAATTTAGTTTCTACTATACCGAGAGTTAATTTTGTACCATATACTGGTACATTTATTTCCTTAAGTACATATGGAAGTGCTCCTATATGATCTTCATGTCCATGAGTTAAAAATATACCTCTCACTCTCTCAATGTTTTTCTTAAGATAAGTAATGTCCGGTATAACCAAATCCACCCCCAACATTTCATCATCTGGAAACTTTAATCCACAATCTATAACTATTATATCGTCTTTATATTCTATAGCCGTCATATTTTTGCCTATCTCACCTAGACCGCCTAGTGGAATAACTTTCACTTTATCTCTTTCTTTACGCAAAAAAATCCTCCTTTCTTTATGCTACACTTTCTTAGATTTTTTTAAACATTCACTACATACTCCGTAAAACTTTAGACTATGATTTAAAATTTTAAAATTATAGTTTTTTTCTATTTGTGATTCCAAATCCTCCAAAAGATGATCTGGAACCTCTATTATCTTTGAGCATTTAGTACATATAAGGTGGTGATGATGGTGAATTTCCTTTTCATGGACTATTTCATATCTACTGCATCCATCATCTAAATCAAGTTTGCATATTACTCCGATATCTTCTAATAACTGTACTGTTCTATATACTGTTGCCAATCCTATTTCCGGGCAATCTTTCTTTACCAAATCATATATTTCTTCTGTTGTAAGATGTTTGCCTTCATTTCTTATTATCATATCAACAATAGCTCGTCTTTGCGGTGTAAGCTTATATCCCTTTTCTTTTAAACTATTCTTTAATTTTTCTATTTCTCCAGACGAAAGCTTTGACATTATAATACCTCATTTCAATTAAAATTTTTTAAATAGCTCATAATATTATATTTAACATTACTCAAAACTCTATTTATATTTTAGTGTAATACTATAAAAAGTAATAGTCAATTGAAAATCAATTAATATCAAAATTAAAAGCTATGATATCATAGCTTTTAATTTTGATATTAATTAAATAAGTATTTAATAATTAATTTGGCATATCATCTTTAAAAAGCATTTCATATTCACTAACTACAGAAGAAAATTCTTCCTCATCTTCTACAGTCAATAATATATCATTTCCATCAATATCTTTGTCTATTCTAAGTGCTATAGCTTCACCAGAGTTTCTATCGTCTTTTGGAACTACAATCACATATTCTCTATCTTCTATATCAAATTTGGTAACCAGCTCAAACTTGCATTTATTTCCTGATTCATCTTCAAGTACTATGTTTTTCAAATCAATTTTCATAATAGAATTCACTCCGATTATAAACTTTCACAGAATATATTAAAAATAGTAGTTTAAATACTATCCAGATATCCTTGTAATATGTATGTAGCAGCCATTTTATCAACTATTTTCTTTCGTTTTTTTCTTGACAAATCTGCTTCAAGCATAGCTCTATTTGCTGCTACCGTTGTCAATCTCTCGTCCCACATCTTTATTGGAAGTTTGATTTTTTCTTCTATGACCTTACAAAATTCAATTACCTTTTTACTCTGCGGTCCAAGTGTTCCATTCATATTTTTAGGTAGACCAGATACAATGGATTCTACATCGTACTTATTACATATATCTTTTAGTTGCTCTATATCAACATCTTCATTTTTTCTTCTTATAGTAGTTATTCCCTGAGCTGTAATCCCAAGTGGATCACATACAGCTACTCCAATAGTTCTGTCTCCTATATCCAATCCCAGTATTCTCATTCTAATCTCCCGTATTTAATTATTTAAAGCTAACTCACCCCATCTTTTTTAGATGGGGGGTACTGATTTCAATTTCACAGATTTACTTCTAGCTTTTACCACAATATGCTTGCCAACTCATACTTGCAGAGAAATATAAAGGCATTCTATTTTATATTCAAATACGTCTTTAATACTTCTTCCAATATCTCATCTCTTTCAAGCTTTCTAACCAATGCCCTTGCGCCATTATAATTAGTTATATATGTGGGATCTCCAGAAATCAAATATCCAACAAGCTGATTTACTGGATTATATCCCTTTTCAATTAGCGAATCATAAACCTCAGTTAATATCTCCTTTGTCAATGCCTTCTTGCTTTCTGAAATATCGAACTGAATAGTATTATCGTCACTCATTTATATCACCCCGCTAATAATTCTATTAATTATATTATAAAACATATTTCATAAAATGTATACTATTTAACTGTGTTTTGTATAATACATAAAGATTTATCTATAGCCTCTTCTAACTTTTCAGGAAGTTTTCCACCAGCTTGAGCCATGTCTGCTCTTCCTCCGCCGCCTCCGCCGCAGATAGCTGCTATTTCTTTTATTATTTTTCCACAGTGAATTCCATCTTTTACTGCAGCCTTGGATGCCATGGCAAGTAATTTAACTTTTCCATCTACATTGCTTCCCAATACTATAACTGATTTTTCATATTTATCTCTTATCTTGTCAGCCAAATCTCTAAGTGCATTCCCATCTACATCATTTAGTATTCCAGTAAATACTTTAATATCCCCTATATTCTTTTCACTATTCAATATGTCATCTTCGGAATTGCCTGCAAGCTTTGATTTCAGTTGTTCTATTTCTGTCTGTCTCTGCTTTTGTTCTTCCATTAAAATATCCAATTTATGAAGTATTTCTTTTTCGGAGCATTTAAATTTATCTACTATATTTTTTAGTATATCACTTTTAGCTTCTATATATTCAAGCGCATATTTTCCTGTAACTGCCTCTATTCTTCTTATTCCAGATGCAACTCCAGATTCAGATATTATTTTAAATAATCCTATTTTTCCAGAATTACTTACATGAGTACCACCGCAGAGTTCACGGCTAAAATCTCCTACAGAAACCACTCTTACTTTTTCTTTATATTTTTCATCAAATAGTGCTATAGCTCCACTTTTCTTTGCTTCATCTAGAGACATAATATCAGTTTTTACATTAGCTGCTTCCATAGCAATTTTATTTACTAATTTCTCTATTTCAATTAATTGTTCATAACTTACAGGTTCAAAATGATTAAAGTCAAATCTTAACCTTTTATCGTCAACATATGATCCTGATTGATGAACGTGAGTCCCTAAAACTTTTCTCAAGGCTTCATCCAAAATATGAGTGGCCGTATGATTCTTTCTTATATAATTTCTTCTAATTTCATCTACGCTTAAACTTACAGTGTCATCAACACTTACTTTTCCATGCATTATCTTAACAAAGTGAAGTATTTTTCCAGCTACATTATTTTTACAATTTAATACTTCAGCTTTAAATTTATCATTATATATTACTCCAGTATCTCCTACCTGACCTCCCATTTCAGCATAAAAAGGAGTAACCTCTGTAACTATTACACCGCTATCCCCCTGAGACAACTCCGATACCACTTCTTCATTTTTTACAATAATTTTAACTTTTGAATCCAACTCTAATTTTGTATACCCATCAAATTTTGTATCAATATCAAGAGGAATTTTATTCAATATAGTATCTTCAGACCCCATATAATTGGTTTCTTCTCTAGCTGATCTAGCCCTTTGCCTTTGCTTCTGCATTTCTTCTTCAAAATCTGCCAATTCTATTCCTATATTATTTTTTTCCAATATTTCCTCTGTAAGTTCTATAGGGAATCCATATGTATCATATAATTTAAATGCTTTTTTTCCAGAAAGATTCTTTTCTTTTTTATCTTCAATGTCCTTCATGTAAGAATCAAGTATGGACATACCACTGTCTATAGTTTCATCAAATCTTTCTTCCTCAAGTTTTATTATCTTTTTTATATAACTACTTTTTTCTTTTAATTCAGGATAATTTTCAAATGAATTATTTATAACCACATCAGTCAATTCATATAAAAAAGATCCTTCTATACCAAGAGATTTTCCATGAACTGCAGCTCTTCTTAAAAGTCTTCTTAGAACATATCCTCTTCCTTCATTTGATGGCAATATTTCATCGCTTATCATGAAAGTGATACTCCTTATATGGTCTGTTATAACTCTTAATGATATATCAAAATTTTTATCCACTCCATATTGTTTCTTTGAAATTTTACATATTGCCTTTAATATATTCTGTATAGTATCCACTTCAAAAATACTGTCTTTTCCCTGCATTACCGTTGCTATTCTTTCCAATCCCATGCCTGTATCTATATTTGGATTTGGAAGTTTATTATAATTTCCATCATCATCTTTATCAAATTGTGTAAATACCAAATTCCACAATTCAACAACCTTGTCTTCGTCTCCAGCCTTAACAAATTCTTCAGCACTATTTATGTTCATTTCAACTTTATCAAAATGGATTTCTGAACATGGTCCACATGGACCTGACCCATGTTCCCAAAAATTATCTTCCTTGCCTAGTCTAAAAATTCTAGATGGATCAATATCTGTATTTTTAGTCCATATATCATATGCTTCATCATCATCCAAGTATATAGTAACATATAGTCTATTTTTAGGTAATTTCATAACTTCTGTTATAAATTCCCAGGCCCAGGGTATAACTTCATTTTTAAAATAGTCTCCAAAAGAAAAATTTCCGAGCATTTCAAAAAACGTACCATGTCTTGAAGTTTTTCCTACATTTTCTATATCACCAGTTCTTATACACTTCTGACAGGTTGTAACTCTCTTCCTCGGAGGTACTTGAAGCCCTGTAAAATATGGTTTAAGAGGTGCCATTCCTGCATTTATCAAAAGCAAGCTTTTATCCTGCTTAGGAACTAAAGAAAAACTTGGCAATATTAAATGTCCTTTGCTTTCAAAAAAGCTTAAATACATTTCTCTAATTTTATTTAATCCTAACTTTTCCATATATATCTCCCTCTTTTATATTAAGTATCCACGGCAAAATAAAAAAGCCTACATCCCTAAAGGGACGAAAGCCATTCCGTGGTACCACCCTAATTACATAAACATAAAACTTAAAAACTGTCTATGTCACTCTCATTAAAAAACTCATAGATAGCTTCAGCAAATTCATTAAGAAGTTTTCACCTTCCACTTCCTCTCTATATATACAAATATGCCTACTAATTCCAATCATCGTTCAAATATTCATTTACTATAAAATTATAAATAAAATAAAGTTTAATGTCAATAAATTTTAGAATATATAATAGTTTAAATCCTTATATATTACCTTTATTGCAGCCCCCAAAGGAACTGCAGCTACCATTCCAATAAATCCAGCGATCTTCCCACCCAAGAGAAGCAATATAATTACTGTAAGTGGATGCATGCTTATACTATCTCCAGTTATTTTTGGACACAATATATTTCCTTCCAACTGTTGAAGTACATAAAGACATATTATAACTTCAACTGCAGTCTTCGGTGAATTTGTAAATGCCAAGAAAATTGCAGGAATGGCTCCGAATATAGGACCAAAATAAGGAATTATATTAAAAAATGCATTTATTAAAGACAATATAAATGGAAAATCTACTTTCAGCAGTATTAATATAATAAATGTAACTATCCCAACAAACAAACTTAAAATCAACTGACTCAATATGTATCTTCCAAGTATTTTATCTACATGACATCCTATTTTTACTATTGAACTTCTACTTTTTACGGGGAATAGACTTAACAAACTATGCTTTATATGTTTTCCATCAGCCAAAAAATAATACACAATTATTGGAACTATTATCAAATATAATAGACTTCCACTTAAATTTACAGCAGTATCACAAATTTTAACAGATAATTTTTGTATAACAGTGTTTAATTTATCGTATAAATTACTGCTAATTATATAAAAGGTAGTATCATTGTTCTTAGCAGGTTTTAACTTGATATATATAGCATCTATTAGATTTTGTATGCTATTCAATGCATTTCGTATATTTAAATTATCTTTCATAAAATATGGTATTATTACAAATAAACTTCCTGCAACTACAAATATAATTCCACCTATGAGTATTAAACCTGATATTGATTTGTTTATACCTATATCTATTAATTTTTTTTGAAATGGTTTTAATGTATATGCTACTAAGAAGGATATTATTATTAAATAACTTATTTCCTTTAATATTGGATTGTGTATAAAAAATATAGCAGCTGCAATTAATATAAAAAATATCAAACTGTATTTTATTATATATTTTTTTGATATATCTTTTCCATTAATTTTCATATTTATTTCCCTTCATATTCTATGAATTCTTCTATATAAAATATTTTTTTCACCTAAGATCAAATCTTTTGCTGGTAAT
Source organism: Clostridium tyrobutyricum (assembly GCF_019144085.1). GTDB lineage: Bacteria > Bacillota > Clostridia > Clostridiales > Clostridiaceae > Clostridium_B > Clostridium_B tyrobutyricum_A. Next base: position 60,233 of record NZ_JAHHUY010000007.1, on the reverse strand, counting down.
ATTCTTTTACCATGAGCAATATCATAAAAAAATCCTCTTGATATAATAAATGCTCTTATGCGAAATGTTCCTTTATAGAATACTATATCCTCAAGTCTTCCTAGAGTATTTCCTGCGTTGTCCACAACATCTATATTCCTTATATCATTAAACTTTAATACATCCCCTTGTTTTGATTTTATAGCTATAATTACTGGATTCAAGCTCATTATATCCTCTACATACACATTTATATCCTTTTTCAAAATGCTATTTGAAATTACGTTAAATCCTTTTACCAGCTTAAAATTAAAATCTATAATCAAGTCTCCTACAAACCCAAGATTCTTGCCATTTAAATTCATAACCTCTGTAAAAATGAAATTTCTTATCCTGTACAAATTGGCACCTCTTTATCAATTCACAATTGATTACTACACTTATTGTGCCCAGGGAGCAAAAAAATATAACTTCAATAAATTTACTGAAGTTATATTATATGTGAGTATACTTATTTAACTATTTTGTTCTTCTTGTTCATGCTATTATAGTCATCTACAATATCCTGCAATGTAGTGGATTCCATAACTTTGTCTATACTATCTTTAATTTTAGACCATAGAAGTCTAGTGGCACAACATTCGATATTATTGCAGGAATTTCCATCAGTATCATCTATACACTCAGATATTTCTATAGGTCCCTCAAGAACTTTCATTATATCTCCTACTTTTATATCCTTTGGATGCCTATTTAAGATATAGCCTCCCTGTGCTCCTCTTATACTTTTAATCAGCTTTGCTTTTCTAAGGGGAGAAAACAATTGTTCCAAATAATATTCTGATATATCCTGTCTTTCTGAAATACTTTTTATAGATAATGGTTCATCGCTGTAATGAATAGCAAGATCCACCATAGCCTTTACTCCATATCTTCCCTTTGTGGATAGTTTCAATTAACCACTTCCTTTGACACTCAACTTCTATTATTATCTAATTATTATGGTATCAAATCCGAGTAAAATTGTCAACAATAATGAAAACATATTCAAGAATTTTAAACATTGTTTTTATGATTTCCTTTTATTCGTTTCATATAATTATCTGCAGCTGTTTCCATTTTATTTTTCCCTGGCATATAATAAATTGCATTTTTTTTATTATCCGGGAGATACTGCTGATCTATATAATTATTTTCATACATATGAGGATATTTATAATTTAAACCTCTACCCAACTTTTTTGAACCAGTATAGTGACCATCTCTTAAATGAGAAGGTACTTCTCCCAATTTTCCATTTTCTATATCAGAAATAGCTGCATCTATAGCTTTTACAGCAGAATTTGATTTAGGACTTGTGGCTAAAAGAATAACAGCTTGAGAAATTGGGATTCTAGCTTCTGGAAGTCCAATATAAAGTGAACTTTGGACTAGTGAATAGACTATACTTGCAGCCTGTGGATATGCAAGTCCTATATCTTCTGAGGCTATTACAAGAAGTCTTCTGCAAATTTCTCTTAAATGTCCTCCTTTTATCAAAACAGCAGTATAATATATAGCTGCATCAGCATCACTTCCCCTTATGCTCTTTTGAAATGCACTTATACTGTCATAATAATAATCTCCACTTTTATCAGAGTTAAAGCCTTTTTCCTGAATCAATTCCTCAATATCCTGTACAGTTAGATGAATCTTATTTTGTAAATTGTCATTTTTAAAATATAAAGCCAATTCAAAAAAGTTAATTGCCTTTCTAACATCACCACTGGACATTCCAGCTATGCATTTAAGTACATCATCCTCCAAAACTATACCTATATTATCCTCCAATTTTATAACTTTCACTGCTCTTTCCAGTGCACGTACTATCTCTTTCTCTTCAGGAGGCTTGAATTCAAATACTATAGATCTGCTAAGTATAGCACTATAAATACAGTGATATGGATTTTCAGCAGTGCTTGCAATTAATGTTATCCTTCCATCTTCAATATATTCCAAAAGAGACTGCTGCTGTTTTCTATTAAAGTTTTGTATTTCATCTAGATACAATACTACTCCCTTATATCCTATAAATGTATCTAAACTTTTAACTATTTTCTGAATATCAGATACAGATGCATTAGTAGCATTTAACTTATACAACTTCTTATCTATAGAATTTGCAACTATATTTGCAGTAGTAGTCTTACCTGTGCCTGGCGGTCCGTAAAAAACCATATTCATAATTTTGTTGTTTTTGATCATATTGTATAGAGGTTTGCCTTTTCCAAGTATATGTTTCTGCCCTATTACGTCCCCTATGTTTTTAGGTCTTAACCTTTCTGCTAATGGCTTCACAACAACACCTTCTTTTTTCTATATAGTTTTTATAAATATCAGTTGAAAATAGGAGCACTGTCAGCACTCCTATTTAAGTATCCAATCAATATTCCATTTTTCTATCCAGAAAATGCACTATTTTTAAATTGCATTTTTCTGCTATATTTAAACCTATATCAAAATTATTTCCTATGGAATCCGGGGTGTGGGCATCTGAACCTAAAGTTATATACTTGCCTCCAAGTTCACTATACCTTTTATAAATGCCAATCAAATTTGAAACTGCAGGTTTTGAATTCAATCTTCTGGTATTTAATTCAATACATTTTCCAGTGCATAGTATGTTTTTAAATATTTCATCAATCATATTAGAAAAATCACTATATTTAAGCTCTGAATTTTCATATTTTGCATATCTGCATATATAATCTATATGGCCAAGACTATCTATAAAGTCAAATTTCTTTACATTTTTCAATATTACCTGCAGATATTTTTCATAAGCAACCTGCTTGATCTTGTCTTTATAAAAATCGCCATAATATAGGTCCATATCATCTACAAGATGTACAGAACCTATTACATAGTCAAAAGGACTGTTATATACTACTTTTCTTGATTGTTCTACACAGTCTTCTTTCATGCCAATTTCTATACCTAATAGTAAATCATCACTTTTAAATTTGGAATAAGCATCAAAATAATCTTTTACATCAAATAAAAATTCTCCTTTTTCAGGATAGTTGATATCCATATGCTCTGTAATTACTAAAGATAAATTATCATTTTCAGCAGTCTTTAAAGCATCTTCTATCTTCATATCGGAATCAGTAGAAAATTTAGTATGTACATGAGTATCGAACACAATATCCACTTCCCTATTTATAATAATATTATATCTATATTTACATACTATATCACTAAAATATGATTGCAACAACATATATAATAGTCATAGATGAAACTTATGCCTGTAATTTATTTTCTATATTAAACCACTCACAAAACTTTCTTATACATAAAAAACTAATTTTCGAAATATATTCTGCAATAAATCTATATATAATTTCTCCTAATATTATAGCTACAACTAAATCCAAAACAACATGTTGTTTTATAAACTGTGTAGCTAAAATTATGAGTACACCTACTATACATATACACAATTTAGCTTTTACATCTTTTTTAATAGACTCCATTGCACCTCTCATAACAACATATGTAGTCAAAACATGAATACTTGGGAATCCATTAAACGGCTTGTCACATTTGTAAGTTATTCTTATAAAATCAGAAATTATATCACCACCATAAACAGATGGTCTTGGAACCATTGTCTGGAAGAAAAAATATATTATATAACATGAAATCATACCTGTAATTATGGAAAAAAACACTTTATAATAAGTACATCTATAATTAATACAAAAATATACTAATGATATGATCATAAATGGATACCATATCCAGTATGGAAGAATAAATACTTTTATGAAAGGTACTTGTACATCAAATCTTGTAGCCAATACATAATAGCCTCTAGATGAATTGTCCAATAAACCATAGGCAATATTTAAAATAGGTATAGCTATCATCATACTCAAATATATTAGATTTTTTTTTAAATTTGGTAATATTTTTTCCATATCTATCTCCTGTCAATTATCTATGTTTATACGAAAAATCAAATTAATTATAACACTATCTCTCTTTATAGAATATTAAATATTTTTTAATATTCATGATAAAAAAACCGAAATGACTAAAATATCATCTCAGTTTCATTATATGAATCTAAATTTTCTCTATACTTTTTCTTTCAGGTTTTTTATTTTTTATTTTTTTTCTTCTTTTTTCAAGTTCTTCTTCTATTTCCTCCAGGCTTATTCCTTGATTTACCATAAGCACTATTACATGATATATCAAATCACATATTTCTGGAACCTCTTCCTCTTTATTTCCATTCTTGCTTGCAATTACAACTTCAGTAGATTCTTCTCCTACCTTTTTTAAAATTTTGTCCAATCCTTTGGTGAAAAGATAGTTAGTATATGAATCCTCTATTGGTTTTTTCTTTCTATCCTCTATTACATTATAAAGTTCTTCAATAACACCTTTTATTTCCATATAATCCTTTCCTTCCTATTCAATAGTTAATTTATTAAAAAAACAACTTCTACTTCCTGTATGGCAGGCTGCTCCAATTTGGTCTACTTTTACTAAAATAGTATCATAATCGCAATCCAATGATATACTCTTTACATATTGAAAATGTCCAGAAGTAGCTCCTTTGTTCCAATATTCCTGTCTTGATCTGCTCCAAAACCATGTAGTACCTGTTTGTATAGTTTTCTTAAGGGATTCTTCATTCATATACGCCAACATTAGTACATGATTATTTTCAAAATCCTGAATTACAGCAGGAAGAAGTCCTCCCTTAAAATCAATTTTCTTTAAAACATCTTCATTACAACTAAATTTCGCCATATTTCCTCCTATCAAAATCTAACCGGAATATCTTTATGGTTTAAATATTCTTTTACCTGACCTATACTGAGTTCACCATAGTGAAATAATGAAGCTGCCAGTGCCGCATCTGCACCAGTGTCTTTAAAGACATCGTAAAAATCCTTTAATGAACCGCAGCCTCCCGAGGCAATTACAGGTATATTGACTAAATTGGAAATAGCATCTGTTACTGGTATGTCATACCCTGCTTTTGTTCCATCTGCATCCATACTAGTCAATAGTATTTCTCCCGCACCAAGTTTTTCAACTTTTTTTGCCCATTCAAGTGCATCCAATCCAGTGTCAATTCTTCCACCATTTATAACTACATTCCACCCACTATTATCCTTTCTCATTCTAGCATCAATAGCTACTACAACACATTGACTTCCAAATCTATCTGCTGCTCTCGTTATAAGTCCAGGATCTCTTATAGCTGCAGAGTTTACTGATATTTTGTCTGCACCTGCTCTTAAAATATTTTTAAAATCATCCAAATTTCTTATGCCACCACCTACTGTAAGTGGTATAAATACCTGTTCTGCAGTTCTTCTTACTACATCTATAACTGTTTTTCTTTTTTCATTAGTAGCTGTTATATCAAGGAATACTATTTCATCTGCTCCTTGTTCATTATAGGCTTTAGCTATTTCAACAGGATCTCCTACATCCTTTAAATCTACAAAATTTATTCCCTTTACTACTCTTCCCATATTTACATCCAAACAAGGTATTATTCTCTTTGTAAGCAAATTGATGCCTCCTTTCCACTTCAGTTTATTTCATCTATAATCTCTTTAAGTTTTTTTATAAAGAATTTCATGTCTTCATCTGAGCCTATACTCACCCTCAAATAGTTATCTATTCTATCTTTATCGAAATATCTTACCAGCACACCTTTTTTTCTCAAATTTGTAAAAATCAATTTTGCAGCACATATAGGATGTGTTATAAAAATAAAATTCGCCTTTGAAGGTACAATATTAAAACCAAGTTCCTTTAATTCTTCTATAACCCACTCTCTAGTATTTTCTACTTTATCTACACACTGTTTAAAGTAATTTTCATCCTTTATAGCCTCTATTGCAGCTTCATTGGCTATTCTATCCACAGTATAGGAATTAAATGAATTTTTTATTCTATTAAGTCCGTCTATAAGTTCCTCCTGACCAAGTGCAAAGCCAAGTCTGATTCCTGCAAGGCAGCGTGATTTTGACAATGTATGTATTACAAGAAGATTTGGATGTTTATCTATAAGTCCAACTGCTGAAGTTCCTCCAAAGTCCACATATGCTTCATCAATTATAACTACATTTTCAGTATTATAATTCAAAATTTTCTCAATAGAATCAAGTCCCAGACATCTTCCTGTAGGTGCATTTGGATTTGGAATAACAACTCCTCCATTTCCAGTTAAAAATTTATCAACTGGAATAGAAAAATCTTTATTCAATTCTGCAAGTTTATATTTTATATTATATAGTCCTGCATATACAGGATAAAAACTATAACTAATATCAGGAAATATTATAGACTTATCTGTGTTGAAAAAAGTCAAAAAAGAAATTGCCAGTACTTCATCGGATCCGTTTCCAATAAATACCTGGTCTTTGTTTAAATTATAATATTTTGCAATAGTTTGCCTTAATTTATCACAATCTGGATCTGGATATAGTCTAAGATCATTATTTGCAGCACTTTTTATTGCATCCAATACCCTTGGTGATGGCGGATATGGACTTTCATTTGTATTTAACTTTACATATTTTTTATCTTTAGGCTGTTCACCACATACATATGGCTCAACACTTTGTGTAATTTTGCTCCAATACTTACTCATAATTAATTCACACCTTCTACCGTAATTTTAATTACATGATTGTATGGCTTCACTTAAATTTATGTTTCCAGAATATATAGCCTTGCCTGTAATAGTTCCATAAATTCCCATTTTATTTATATTTATTAGATCATCTATATTTTTAATTCCACCTGAAGCTATTATATTGCAGCTGACACTATCTTGTATTTTCTTAAGTTGTTGTAAATTAGGACCCTGTAGAGTACCATCCTTACTTATATCTGTAAATATAATTGTTTTAACTCCTATACTCTCCATTTGTTTGGCAAATTGTATATAATCTACATTACTAATATCAAGCCATCCATTTACTGCTACCTTTTCATTTTTTGCATCTATGCCTACAGCTATCTTCTCTCCATATTTTTTTACTGCTTTCTTTACAAAATCAGGATCTTTTAAAGCTGCTGTTCCAAGTATGACTCTTGATACACCTGTTTGTATAAACATATCTATAGTTTCCATATTCCTTATTCCGCCACCAAGTTCAACTGGAATTCCTGAATTTTTAACTACTTTGGATACAGCAGATAAATTTTTAATTTCCCCATTAAGTGCACCATCCAGGTCTACCATATGAATATATTTAGCTCCAGCTTTTTTAAATTCTAATGCTACTTTGAGTGGCTTCTCTGCTACTATCTCCGATTTTTCAAACTTTCCTTGATATAATCTTACACATTTTCCATCTTTTAAATCTATAGCTGGAAGTATTATCATTTTATCAGCTCCCAAAAATTTTTTAGCATTTGCATTCCTGGTTCTCCACTTTTCTCTGGATGAAATTGCAATCCAAATACATTTCCCTTACTGACTACAGCAGGTGTATTTATACCATAAAAACTATGTGCTTTCAGTACTTCTTCTTCCTGAATTTGTGCATAATATGAATGTACGAAATAAACATAACTTCCCTCTTTAACGTCTTTTAATATTTCACAATCACTATCTATAATAAGATTGTTCCATCCCATATGTGGTATTTTTAAATCTACATTAAATTTTTTAATCTTTCCCTTTAAGAAGCCAAGCCCCTTTGTATTTCTTACTTCTTCACTTTCATCAAATAAGAGCTGCATGCCAAGGCATATCCCCATAAGAGGTGTTCCTTCATTTACAGCTTCATTCAATACAGTGTCAATACCCAGCTTCTTTATGTTATCCATGGCATCGGGGAATGCTCCTACTCCAGGAAGAATTATTCCACGGCTATTTAATATTTTATCATTGTCATCAGTTATTTCAGCTTCAGCCCCTATAAATTCAAGAGCTTTTTGAACACTTCTCAGATTTCCCATTCCATAGTCTACAATAGAAATCACTTTGCATCCCTCTTTTCAATTACTATATTGTCCCTTTGGTAGACATTACTCCATTTATTTCATTGTCTATGGTATATGCTTCTCTAAATGCATGACCAAAAGCTTTAAACATTCCTTCTATAACATGATGTGTGTTTTTTCCATAAAGTGATTTAACATGAAGTGTCATATCACTATTAAAAGCCACTGCTCTAAAGAATTCTTCTATGAGTTCCGTATCCATATCCCCTACTTTTTGACTTTTAAATTCTGCATCAAATACTAAATACGGACGTCCGCTTAAATCTATAGATACCATCTCCAGACTTTCATCCATTGGTATAAAGAATGTACCATATCGCTTTATGTGATTCTTGTCTCCTAATGCCTCTTTTATACATTTGCCAATAACTATTCCTATATCTTCTACAGTATGGTGAAAGTCTACATTAAGATCTCCTTTTGCCTTTACATTTAAATCTATCATTCCATGTTTTGATATCATGGTAAGCATGTGATCAAGAAATCCCATTCCAGTATCTATACTGTATTTTCCATCTCCATCTATATTCATATCAACGCTTATACTTGTCTCGAAAGTATTTCTAGAAATAGAAGACTTTCTATGATTGTTTGAATTCATACTTCCACCTCTTTAATTTTTTCTCACGTATATTGAATTTCTATGTGCTGTAAGTCCCTCATCTTCTGCAATAGTCATAATATTATCTGCAACTTTTTGTAATTCCTCTTTTGAATAATATATATAACTGGATTTTTTAACAAAGTCATCTACGGAAAGAGGTGAATAAAATCTAGCTGTACCACTAGTTGGAAGCACATGGTTGGGACCTGCAAAATAATCTCCAAGTGGTTCTGGACTATATGATCCTAAAAATACAGATCCTGCATTTCTAACACATGGAAGATATGAAAATGGATCTTTTATACATAATTCAAGATGTTCAGGTGCTATTTCATTTCCTATTTCAAAAGCTTCTTCTATATTATCAACCAAAATAATTATTCCATTATTTTTAAGAGACTCTTCTATTATTTCTTTTCTGTCAAGGTCTTTTATCTGAACCTCTATTTGCTTATTTACCTTTTCCGCAATATCAGAAGATGTAGTTATAAGTGCAGAAGATGCCAGTTTATCATGTTCGGCCTGTGACATTAGATCCGCTGCTATAAATTTTGGATTTGCAGTTTCATCTGCAATAACAAGTATTTCACTTGGCCCTGCTATCATATCTATATCTACTTCTCCATAAACAAGTTTTTTTGAAGTGGCTACATATATATTACCCGGTCCAACTATTTTATCAACTTTTGGAATTGTTTCAGTACCATAGGCGAGAGCTGCTATAGCTTGTGATCCTCCTATTTTATATATTTTATCTGCACCTGCTATATCTGCTGCTACAAGTACACTAGGATTTATATCAAGATTCTTTCTTACAGGAGTTACCATTATTATTTCATCTACACCAGCTATTTTAGCAGGAATTATATTCATTAAAACAGATGACGGATAAGCAGCTGTACCTCCTGGCACATATACTCCAACCTTTTTCAACGGAATATATCTCTGTCCCATTATCTTTCCAGGCTCATCTGCCAATACAAAAGAATTGTGCTTCTGTTTATCATGAAATTTTTCAATATTTTTTTTCGCTTGTTTTATAGAATCAATAAATTTTTTATCTACTTTATTATAAGCATCTTTTATTTCATCTTCAGTAACTAAAATATTCTGTGCATTTAGCTCTTTAGAGTCAAATTTATTTGTATACTCAACTAATGCAGAGTCTCCTCTTTTTTCAATTTCATTTAATATGTTTGTAACTGATTTAACAACATCTGAATTAACTTTAGTTCTTCTACTCTTTAAAAGTTTTAAATAATCATCCTGGCCTTGCTTATTTCCTTTAATTAATCTAATCAACTTATAACCTCCTTAGATCTATCTGATTGCTCTTTTTTAACTATTTCTTCCTTGAGTCTATCTACTATATCTTCTATTTCCATTTTTCTCATTTTCAAACTTGCTGTATTAACTATAAGCCTGGTGCTTATATCGCATATATCATTATAGACTTCCAATCCGTTTTCTTTTAGGGTCGTTCCTGTTTCAACTATATCTACAATAGCATCAGACAACCCAAGAATAGGAGCTAATTCTACAGATCCTTCTATTTTTATGATTTCAATGTCAAATCCCAATTTTTTAAAGTAGCTTCTTGCTACATGAGGATACTTGGTGGCTATTTTTTTTCTTGAATAACCTTCATAAAAATTTTTGCCTTTTGGTCCTGCAAGAGCAAACTTACATTTACCAAACTTCAAGTCCATGAGTTCATAGCAATTTTTGTCAAACTCCATCATAGTATCTTTTCCCACTATTCCAATATCAACTACACCATGTTCTACATATGTGAGTACATCTGGCGCTTTTACAAGTACAAAATCCACATTATACCTATCATCATGAAAGATAAGTTTTCTGCCTTTATTCTCAAGTCCTGTGCAATCTGCACCTATGATCTTAAATATTTCTACTGCGTTTTTCTCTATTCTTCCTTTTGTCAAAGCTATTTTCAAAGGCTTTCTATTATTCAAACATTTCACTTCCCTTATATAATCTGACTTTAAATTATTATAAATTCGTCTATTTGTTTTAAATTACAATACTTGCGTGCTTCAGATTCATTATCAAAAATGCTCATTTCTACAATTGCATCTTTTTTCCTCAGTTCTTCAGCCTTTATATAGGCTTTTTCATAATTCTCTTTTTGGTAATATATGAATATCTTTTTTTTGTGAATTCCATACTCATCTACACTATCTATGGCTTTCATTATACTGTCTACATCTATAGCAAGTCCAGTAGCACATTCATCATCACCAAACTGTTTAGCTAAATTATCATATCTTCCTCCGCTAAGTATACTATCACCTACACCTTGTGCATAACCTCTGAAAATTATTCCAGTATAATAATCAATATTTTGTATCATTCCCAAATCTACAGATATGTAATTCTTGTATCCCGCATAACAAACTGCATTATAAAGTTCTCTTATATTATTTATGGATTCAAGTGCTTCTGAATTATCTGTCATGGAAGTTGCTCTGTCCAAAATTTCAATACCGCCAAATAATTTTGGAATTTCTCTAAATAGACACCTATCTTTTTCATTTATACAACATCCATTTTCCTCTATGAAATTTTCAAGAGCAGTAAAATTTTTATTTTCTATATAGTATTTTAATAATTTTTCTTTTTCATCGTCCATTTTTGTCTCTTTTATTATGCTCTTAAAAAAATTAATTTGTCCGAACTCTATTTTAAATTCCCTGAGTCCGCATTTTAAAAGTGCCCTTATAGCAGTTGTAACAATTTCAGCATCTGCCTTTATGCTTTCCGCACCCAATATCTCTATTCCGGATTGGGCAATCTCCATATCCTTGCCATTTAAATTTTCATTTTCCCTATATATGTTTTCTGTATAACATAGTTTCAGCGGATGTGGTGCTCTTTTCAATTTTGTAGCGGAAATTCTAACTGCAGGTGTTGTCATATCAGGTCTCAATACCATCATTCTGCCCTGTTTATCAAATAATTTATACATATTTTCCTGTTTGAATATTGTTTTATCATAATTAAACACATCGTAAAATTCTAAAAGAGGTGATGAAATTTCTAAAAATCCAGCATCCATATAAATTTGTCTAAGTATATTTTGTATCTCAACTTTTTTACTGCATTCTTCAAAAATAAGATCTTTAGCTCCTTCAGGTATATATCTCTTCCAGTTTTCCATCTTTTACCTCCTGATTTTATAATTTATCATGGTAAAGTGATAAATCATTGTAGTGTTAGTTTACCAAATTTCAAAATAAAATTCAATAGTTTTTTTATATTTTATTATATCATCAATATATGGTTACAAAAACAGCATGTGGAATTTATATAAATTCCACATGCTGTTAAATAATACTGTAATATATTTAGAAATCAACCTTTTTACCACTATAAATATACTGAAGAAGTTTTTTCATTTCTGCTTCAGTTATTTTTCTAGGATTTGCACCTGTGCAAGCATCTTTTATAGCATTGTGTGCTATAAAATCTACATTTTCATTAAAAACATTTTCTTCTATACCATAGTCTTTCATAGTAAGAGGTATGTTCATTGATTTGTCCATATCTTGGATAAGTTTAGTTAATGAATTGATCAATTCATCCTGTGTATTTCCTGAAAGTTCAAGTTTTCTGGCTATTTCAGCATATCTTTCTCCACAAGACTTTTTATTAAAGTCTATAACATAAGGCAGGAATATTGCATTTGCACATCCATGAGGTATGTGGAATACAGCACCAACTTTATGTGCCATACTATGTGTTATTCCAAGAAGTGCATTTGAAAATGCCATTCCGGCCAAACACTGAGCTATATGCATATTACTTCTAGCTTCCTTGTCTTCTTCATAGGATTTAAACAAATATTTATGAATCATAATTATAGCATGCATAGCAAGAGGATCGGAAAAATCTGAACGCAATCCTGCAACATATGCTTCTATCGCATGTGTAAGCGCATCCATTCCGGTATGTGCTGTAAGTTTTTTAGGCATAGTTTGAGCAAGAGCTGGATCTATAATTGCTATATCAGGAGTTAAATTAAAGTCAGCTAATGGGTATTTAATTTTAGATTTGTAATCTGTTATTACTGAAAAGGAGGTTACTTCACTTGCAGTTCCACTTGTAGAAGGTATAGCTACAAATCTCGCCTTTTGTCTTAATTTAGGAATTCCAAACGGAATTATTGCCTTCTCAAAAGTAAAGTCAGGGTATTCATAGAATATCCACATTGCCTTTGCTGCATCAATTGGTGAACCTCCACCTATTGCAATTATCCAATCTGGTTCAAAATCTCTCATAGCTTTGGCACCATTCATAACAGTTTCAACAGATGGATCAGGTTCAACACCTTCTATTAACTTAGTCTGTATTCCTGCTTCTTTCAAGTAATCTTCCACTTTTTTCAAGAAGCCAAATCTTTTCATTGAACCTCCGCCTATAACAATTACGGCTTTATTGCCTTCTAATTTTTTCAATTCTTCTAAAGAATTTTCTCCAAAATAGATATCCCTTGGTAAAGTAAATCTATACATAATTATCCTCCTCTGTATAATTTATATTTGTTAAACTATTATCTTTATTTATTATAACATTTTTCTATATAATAGGTAAGTATCTACATATTACAAATTTATGGATTTTTATGTTTATAATTAACATTAAACAAGTTTTATATACCGTTTTTTAGCTATAGTTAGGTTGATTTATAATTTCTACTAAATCATCAATAGTAGAAATTATAACAATTAATATACTTTTATAAAAAAGGTGAAGCTCATTATAAAAGCTTCACCTTTTTTCATTCATAATCCCTAGTTTTCCCTAAAAAACACAATGATACCATTCCACTTCCACAATGACTTGCAATTCCCAAGCCAAGTGGTGCAATAATAAATTTATTATTTGGAAATTCCTGTTCTACCATATTTTTTAAAATTATTGCATCTTCTATACAATCTCCATGAGAGATTCCAATAAGTTGATTTTGACTATGAATCCCAACATCTTTAAACCTCTGAATCAAATATTTAAATGCCTTTTTTTTACCTCTTATATTTGTCACATTTTTAAGAGCACCATCTTTATGTATAACTATAATTGGCTTTACATCAAGTATTCTTCCAATTACAGCCTTTGAGGAAGATATTCTTCCACCCTTTTGCAAGTGTTTTAAATCATCCACTACAAACCAATAGTTCATCTTATTCTTATTTTGTTCCACCCATTCTACAATATCTGCTTTGTTATACCCCTGCTCTGCCATTTCTACGGCATGATATACTAAAAGTCCCAAACCAATAGAAGCTCCTTTACTGTCTATTACAGTTATATCAGCATCTTTAAATTCACCTAGTATTTCCTCTCTTGCAAGTTTTGAACTATTAAATGTGCCACTTATTGCAGAAGATAGACCGATATATATTATAGGTCTATCTTCTTTTAATAATTGTCTGAATTCTTTTAAGAATCTATATTCATTTACCTGCATGGTATAAGGCATTTCTCCATTTCTAAGTTCTGCATAAAAATACTTATAATCCAGTGAGCTCCAAAAATCATCCTCATATTCAGTATCTTTAAAATTACACATAAGTCCTAAAAAAGGGATATTATTATTTGTAATATATTCTTTTGGCATATCACAAGTAGCATCTGTCATTATTATAGGTTTTGTCACAAGCATCTCCCCTTATAAGTTTTAAATTTTTATAACACAGTCTAAAACCTAGTATATCATCAATGCCTTTTTATTTCTAATTATTTTAGAGTTTAAAATAATTTACTCCGGCCTCAAATATCTTCTGATCTTTATTTCCATAGATATTTTTTATTACATTTTTACCTACTCTTTCTGAATGGCCCATTTTACCAAGTACCCTTCCATCTGGACTAGTTATACCTTCTACTGCATAGAATGATCCATTTGGATTGAATTCATCATCATAAACTGGCTGTCCGTCAAGATCTACATATTGTGTAGCTACCTGACCATTTTTTATCAACCTGTTCATCATATCTTCACTTGCCACAAATCTTCCTTCTCCATGTGATATTGCTATAGAGTGAATATCTCCAACTTTTACATTACTAAACCATGGTGAAAGATTAGAAGATACTCTAGTATTTACTATACGTGAACTATGACGGCCTATTTTATTGTAAGTAAGAGTTGGATAGTCTTCTTTTATGTCTCTTATATTTCCAAATGGAACCAAGCCTAATTTTATAAGTGCCTGAAAGCCATTGCATATTCCAAGCATAAGACCATCTCTATCATTTAGCAGTTGATCAACTGCCTCTTTTATTTTAGGATTTCTAAATACATTGGCTATAAACTTTCCGGATCCATCCGGTTCATCCCCTGCACTAAATCCTCCTGGTATCATTACTATTTGAGATGACTTTATTCTGCTTTCCATCTCATCTATAGAATCCTCTATCTGATTGACAGTTAGATTTTTGAGTATAAAAGTATCTACTTCCGCACCTGCATTTTCGAAAGCTTTTTTGGAATCATATTCACAATTTGTTCCTGGAAACACTGGAATAAATACTTTTGGTTTTGCAATTTTTATAGATGAAGATATACTATTTTTTGTATGAAAATCTATTTTACATATCTTTCTATCATCTTTTTCAGTCTTAGTAGGGAATACTCCCTCTAAAGTTTTACTCCATTGATCTATCATTGAATCCAATTCTAAAACAGTATTACCAAATTCTATGGTTCTGTGTTCATGAGTTACACCAATTATCTTATAATTCAAATTGTTTAAAGTTTTCTCAGCATCTAAGTCATTATCTAATTCAACTACTATAGAACCATAGTAAGGGAAGAATAATTCTTCTTCTTTTAAACTATTGGAAAGTTTTACCCCTATCTTATTTCCAAAACTCATATTGCTTATTGCTTCAGCTATTCCACCATCTTTAACTGCTTCAGCTGATACTATTTTTTTGCTTGCTATTAGTGAATGCAAAATTTTATAATATTTATTCATAGAGTCAAAATCAGGTATATCACAACTATCCATATTTACTTTAATAATAGCTATACTGCTGCCAAACTTTTTAAATTCTGGTGATATAATTTTTTCTGCATTTTCAGTAGTTATAGCAAAAGATACCAGGGTTGGTGGTACATCCATATCTTTAAATGTTCCAGACATACTATCCTTTCCACCTATAGCTGCTATATTTAATTTATCTTGTGCATGTAATGCTCCCAGAAGTGCAGAAAATGGTTTTCCCCATCTTTCAGGATCTTTTTGTGGACTTCCAAAATATTCTTGAAACGTAAGCCTTATTTTATCTGCCGATCCACCTGCAGCTACAATTTTTGCTACAGATTCACATACTGCATACACTGATCCATGGAAAGGACTCCATCTAGCTATTTTAGGATTATAGCCATAACTCATTATAGTAGCTGTGTTTGTATTTCCAGAAAGTACTGGTAATTTAGCTGCCATAGCTCCTATTTTTGTAAGCTGATATTTTCCACCAAAAGGCATCAATATTGTATTGCTGCCTATAGTTCCATCAAATCTTTCTACAAGACCTTTTTGACTGCATACATTGAGATCTCCAAGCATATTCATCCATCTGTTTTTTAAATCATCATTGCTGCATAATCTCTTATTGTCAAAATATCCATCTGATTCATCAGGAGATTTTACAAATACTTTATTTTTTGCTCTTACTCCATTGGTATCTATAAATTTCCTGCTTAAATCTACAATTATGCTGCCTCTCCAATAAAATTTCAATCTGTCTTCTTCAGTAACTACAGCAACCTTTGTAGCTTCAAGGTTTTCTTCTTCTGCATATTTTATAAATCTATCTGCATTTTCTATTGATACTACTACTGCCATACGCTCTTGTGATTCTGAAATGGCAAGTTCCGTTCCATCTAATCCTTCATATTTTTTAGGGACTAAATCCAAATTTATCTCAAGTCCTCTCGCAAGCTCTCCAATGGCTACTGATACCCCTCCAGCTCCAAAATCATTACATCTCTTTATTAAAGTGCTTACTTCTGGCTTTCTAAATAATCTCTGAAGTTTTCGCTCTGTAACTGGATTTCCTTTCTGAACTTCAGCTCCTGATGTAACTATTGATTTTTCAGTATGTTTTTTAGATGATCCTGTAGCACCGCCACAACCATCTCTTCCAGTTCTTCCTCCAAGGAGTATTACTATATCTGAAGGCTGGGGTCTTTTTCTAATTACATTTTCCATTGGTGCAGCTGCAACTACTGCTCCAACTTCCATTCTCTTCGCAACATAGCCACTATCATATATTTCACTTACAAGTCCGGTAGCAAGACCAATCTGATTTCCATATGAACTATATCCCTGAGCTGCTCCTACAGTTATCTTTTTTTGTGGAAGTTTCCCCTCCAAAGTTGAATTCAAATCAGCTGTTGGATCTCCACTTCCTGTAACTCTCATAGCTTGATACACATAAGATCTTCCAGAAAGAGGATCTCTTATAGATCCTCCAATACATGTTGCTGCTCCTCCAAATGGCTCTATTTCAGTAGGGTGGTTGTGAGTTTCATTTTTAAACATAACAAGCCATTTTTCCATATTTCCATCTATATCTGCATCCACAACTATACTACATGCATTTATTTCCTCGGATTCATCCAAATCATTCATTTTTCCCTCAGCCTTTAATTTTTTCATTGCAATAGTAGCAATATCCATAAGACATACAGGTTTTTCATCTCTATTTAAATCATCTCTAAACTTCAAATAGTCAGTATAAGAACTTCTAATGGGTTCAGAAAACTTTCCATTTTCAATTTTTATATCTTCCAGTTCAGTCATAAATGTAGTATGTCTACAATGATCCGACCAGTATGTATCTATTACCTTGATTTCAGTTATACTCGGATCTCTTTTTTCTTGATTTTTAAAATATTGTCTGCAAAATTCCAGATCATCCAAACTCATAGCAAGACCTTTTTCATCTATAAACTTTGCTAATTCTTCTTTAGTTTTGTCCCTGAATCCATTCAGCTGTTCTACATTTTCTGGAATATGAACTTTCTGGTCCAATTGTTCTGGTTTTTCAAGAGGTGACTCTTTAGAATCCACTGGATTTATGCAATATTTTTTTATACTGTTAAATTGTTTATCTGTTATATCTCCTTCAATTACATATACCTTGGATGATATTATATCAATTCTCTCTTTTTGAGTTAATATCTGAATACATTGAGCTGCTGAATCGGCTCTCTGATCATATTGTCCTGGGAGATACTGCACTGCAAAAAATTTTTTTCCAGCTATGTCATTTAATTTTTCTTCATAAACTGCATCAACAGTTTTCTCCGAAAAAACTGTGTACTTGGATTGTTCATATTCTTTATCTTCCATACCTGCGATATCATATCTATTTAATATTCTTAAATTATTTACCTCTTTAATATTCAGGCTTTCTCTTATATCCTTTAAAAGTTTCTGAGCCTCTATATTAAATCCTTGTTTTTTTTCTACAAACAATCTTCTGATCTTCATTCTGTTATCTCCCCTAATCATAATTATATTTTCGAACATTATTTATGTTTTAAATAGGATTATTCGCATATATTATATCATATATACTCATATTGGGGAATAACTACTGAAAAATAAGACTAAAAACTTTTAATTTGTAAAATTTCCTTGGCCTTTTTAGATAAATGATGAACGTTTCCGGAAAAATGCATGTCCTTATACACAACTCCCTTAACCAAGTGACCTGACATTGTCTTTACATCAACATATTCTCCAACATTGCAGTCATTTATGCATATACCCCTGAATAATATTTTTACATCACTTCTATTTTCTATATATATTTTTTCTACTTCAACTAGACTTCCCCTTTTTATCATAGATATACCTCCGTTAATTTACAAATTTATAAATTATATGAAGTATATTATAGATTTATTCAGATAAAAATAAGAAAGGACACCGAATAACTCCGGCAGCCCTTCTTAACTGTATCAACATAATTTATTTATATATGGGAAATCCATTGCAAAGTTCTCTTACTTCTTCTCTTAATCCTGAAAGATCCTTGTCTCTATTTTCAACTATATAATTAATGAAATACGCTATCTTTTTCATTTCTTCCTCTTTAAAGCCTCTAGTTGTTGCTGCAGGTGTTCCTATTCTAATTCCACTTGTAACATTAGGTCCCAATTTATCAAAAGGTATGGCATTCTTGTTCACTGTTATGCCTGCATTTTCCAATAATTTCTCTGCTTCTTTTCCAGTCATGTTCTTATTGGTAAAATCAATTAATATAAGATGGTTATCAGTTCCACCGCTTACAAGTCTAAATCCATATTTTTTAAGTTCATCCGCCAACACCCTGGCATTTTTTACTACCTGATTTATGTACTGCTTGTATCCATCTGTAAGTGCCTCTCCAAAGCACACAGCCTTACCAGCAATTATATGCATAAGTGGTCCACCTTGAATTCCAGGAAATATAGTCTTATCAAGTGCTTTTGCATACTTCTCCTTGCACATTATCGCTCCACCTCTTGGACCTCTTAGAGTTTTATGTGTAGTAGTTGTTACAAAATCAGCATATGGTACTGGAGAAATATGTTTGCCTGCTGCAACTAATCCTGCTATGTGAGCAATATCTACCATCATATAAGCTCCAACTTCATCACATATTTCTCTTATTTTTTTGAAATCTATTTCTC
Source organism: Clostridium tyrobutyricum (assembly GCF_019144085.1). GTDB lineage: Bacteria > Bacillota > Clostridia > Clostridiales > Clostridiaceae > Clostridium_B > Clostridium_B tyrobutyricum_A. The sequence continues at coordinate 40,902 of NZ_JAHHUY010000007.1, read as the reverse complement.
TAGGATAGGCACTGGCTCCTGATACTATCATCTTAGGTTTATATTCTAATGCAAGTTTCCTCATTTCATCATAGTCAATAGTTTCAGTATCCTTCTTTACTCCATAAGAAATAAAATTATACAATTTTCCTGAAAAACTTACTTTGCTTCCATGAGTTAAATGTCCACCATCACTTAAACTCATTCCAAGCACAGTATCACCTAATTTTAATACTGACATGTATACTGCCATATTTGCCTGTGAACCTGAATGAGGTTGTACATTTACATGCTCTGCACCAAATAATTTTTTTAGTCTATCTCTGGCAATATCTTCTACCTTATCTACAACATAGCAGCCTCCATAATATCTCTTTCCTGGATATCCTTCAGCATATTTATTAGTTAGATAAGAACCCATGGCTTCCATAACTGATTGACTTGTAAAATTTTCAGAAGCAATTAATTCTATGCCGTCCTCTTGTCTAACTCTCTCTTCCTCTACTATATCATATACCTGCTTATCTGTATTTTGTAGATTTTTAAAATCCATTTTTTATTCCTCCTCAGTATTCTAGTGAAAAATTTACACATCTATTATTATATGCTAATTATTATACAGCTTATGTAAATTATAATCAATTATTTTGCTAATATAAAAAATGCTCTAAAATTTATAATTAATTATAGCAAATAATCTTAACTTATACTATAATAATTGTGAATTTATATTACCATTTTAATTAAGGAGCATACTCTCATGGATATTAATCGCACGATAAATATAGCTGCTTATGCAGGAAAAATACTTTTAGAAAGTGGTGCAGAAATATATAGGGTAGAAGAGACTATAACCAGAATATGTCATTCCTGCGGTATATTGAAAGTAGATGCCTACGTAACTATAAACGTAATAATAATATCTGCAGAAAGTAATTATGATAAAACAGTATCTCTTATAAAAAGGGTAAAACGCGGCAGCCAGAATTTAGAAAAAATATCTAGAGTAAATAACATTTCCAGACACATAAAAGATTCCGGTTATACTTTAGAAGACATATATAAAAAGTTACAAAAAATTGACAGATTAAAGACATATAGTTATAAATTGAATATATTTTCCTCTGGAGGAGCTTCTGGATTTTTTTGTCTTGTATTTGGTGGCAATATAAGAGACTTTGCTATTTCATTTATTATAGGTTGCTTAATAAAATTAGTATCTTCAACTTTAAGCTATCTACAGGCAAATGAATTTTTTATAAATATAATTTGTGGTGCTATTGCAGCACTTATAGCTTTAGTTAGTACAAAATTAAATTTATCTATACACACAGATACAGTAATAATAGGCTCCATTATGCTTTTAGTACCTGGCGTTGCTATAACAAACTCTATAAGGGATACTATTGCAGGAGATTTGCTATCTGGAGTTTTAGGTGGAGTAGAAGCTTTGCTTGTAGCCGTAGCCATTGCAGTTGGGACAGGAATAGTAATGAGATTATGGCTAATTACAGGAGGTTTTAGTTTATGATAATAAATTCTATATATGCACTAATAGCAACCTTTTGTTTTGCTGTACTTTCAAATGCCAGAGGTAAAAAATTGATTTTTGCTTCTGTAGGAGGTGGTATAACCTGGTTTATATATTTATTTGTGTCCTCATATTTAAATTTATCCAGTATATTATCTTATTTTTCGGCATCACTAGTAGGTGCAATTTATTCTGAAACAATGGCACGTGTATTTAAAACACCCGTAACTACATTTATAATAGGCGCTATAATTCCTCTAGTGCCTGGGAGTGGAATGTACAACACTATGTTTGAAACCGTACAGGGAAATATAGATAAATCTTTAGCTACAGGAATTAATACTATTGGAATAGCTGGTACAATTGCAGTAGGAGTCTTTTCTGTATCTTCAATATCAAAAGCAATTATACTCTTTAAAAGGAAACTACATTTAGATAGGTTAAGAGCACTTAGACACAGATCAAAATCTCATAATTCTAAGATTTAGATCAATTTAAATCAAACTCTAAATCTTAGAAATAAATCTATTTTAAAAACATGGTAAGTGTTGATACAAGTTCTTCTATTTTCTTTTCTTCTGATCTTTTATCATATTCTGTTAAGAAACAAGTTTTAGCATAGTTTTGAAGCAATAATCCACCAACTTTATTTATAGCAGCTCTAACTGCTGCAACCTGTATTAGTACATCTTTGCAGCAATTTTCTCCTTCAATCATCTTTTCTATTCCCTTTATCTGTCCCTCTATTCTTCTAAGCCTAACTTGGATATCTTTTTTTGGAATTAATTTTTTCTCCAAAGTATTCACTTCCTATTTTATTAATATATTTCAATGAAATCATTTATAAACTGTCTATAATAAATATTATTTATACTTAAATTTTTGTAATAAAATATGGTGCTTAAACATATTTTTATTTATAACAGTAATCTGATATCAAGGTGATAAAATGAAAAAACTATTATTAAGTTCTATTATAATAGTTGCTGTGTCTCTTATGCTAGTTGGATGCAACAACAACTTAAATATTATTAAATTAAACTCAAAAAAGCCTAACCAATTTTACTACACAAGTATGTTGTTAAAATCATTAAGTTCTGAAAAGCCTTCAAAATGCATTATAACTGAGACTAATTTTCATAGAGAAAAACAGTTGAATGCTGATTCTATTACAGATATAACAACTATGTTTAAATCTCTTAATGAAAAAAATTTCATAAGCAGGCCGAATAAACTTCCTTCAAAACCAGCTTATAAAATACTATTAATATTCAAACAGCAAAAATTGCTAGTCAATGTATATAACCAGCAATATATATCCGTATATCCCTGGGATGGTGAATACCCTATGGATTACATAAGCACAAGTAAAATACCCATATCTTTAAACCTATATAACTTAGGCAATTATATGTTTAAACAATAATTTATTCCTTATAATTGTATCACAGTTACCCGTTCAAACATATATTATAATGTGAATAAATTATATAAAAGGTGGCCTGTAATGTTTATTTCTCCTTATTCATTTTATAGTAATTTTTATAGAGTACAGAATCCAATATCATATATGAGAATTTTAAATGCAAGTACAAATTCTCCTGCATTAGATGTATATTTAAATAACAGACTTTTATATAGAAATTTAAATTATAAAGCATTTTCTGACTATATACCGTTACCATCAGGAACCTACAATATTACAATTTTTCCTTCTGGTGCTACAAGTAATCCTGTTTTTAACAGGGCTATATTTATACCGCCAGAAAAAATCTGGACTACTGCTGTTATAGGTACTTATCCAAATATAAATATACTTCCAATAGAAGATGAAATAAGACCTAAACTTCCACATAAAGCTCTGATTAAATTTGTAAATCTATCTCAGGATTCACAAAACTTAAACCTTTCTATTCAAAATGGAAGAACTTTATTCAGTAACATACCTTATAGAGGAGTTACTGATTATGTTGATTTAGATCCTAACACATATACATTTAATGTTACAGACAGCAATACCGGAAATCGACTTATATATGTTCCAAATATCAGATTAACTCCTAATAGATTTTATAGTATATACACCGTTGGAAATGCTTCAGAACCTTCTAATCTACAACTTCTCATTCCTCTAGATGGTAATAGCTACCTAAGACTTTAAGTACATGTTTTTAAATCTTGTTAAAGTAATTGTTTGCTTTAACAAGATTTTAATATCCTAGATTTTTATCTACAATAATGACTTTTATTCTTCCTTTTACATTTTGTCTTTTTATTAGAACATAATCATTACAAATTCTGTTATCTGATTTACAATCTACACAATATCCAGACTGAGTACAGGGAGTACCTATATTCAATCGTTTCGTATTAGCAGGAGCTGCAAAATATTTAGTTCTCTCCACTGCAGCATCTATATCTTTAACTATTTTATTCAATCCAGCTATTACCAAAACCTGTTCTGGACCATATATCATGGCAGCAACTCTATTTCCATTTCCATCTACATTATATAATTCTCCACTTTCTGTTATTGCATTACTGCTCACTATATATGTGTCACTTAAGAGACTTTTCCTATAAATATCTTTCATATCTTTTCGATTTAATCCCTCTTTATATCTATCCAAAAAATTGTAATTTCCACTTTTTAAAAAATCTATCACACCAGTCTCAAAAAGTGTCATAGAGCCCCCTACAGCTACAGTTTCTCCATCTTTCATAAAAGATTTTACTTTATTAACAACTTCTTTTTCATCTTTAACTAAGTATGCTTCCATATTATTTTTTTTCAAATTTTCCATTGTTCTTTTTACTCTTTGTTCATATACCCATTTTAAATTTTTATCCATAATTATCCGTATCCTTTCAATTATTACTTATAATTATAGTATAAATAATTAAATGCCTATTTTCAACTGTACAAATCAGTTTAAGTCAGGTAACACATCTATATTTTCAAGTCCAAAATATCTTAAGAACTCCTCAGTAGTACTATATAATATTGGTCTTCCAAGCACATTTAATCTTCCACTTTCTTTTATAAGTTTCTTCTCCAATAAATTATAAATTGCCCTGTCACTTTTAACCCCTCTTATTTCATCTACATCCACTCTAGTTATAGGCTGCTTATAAGCAATTATAGAAAGTGTTTCAATGGATGCCTGGGACAGTGATTGCCTAGAATTTATACCAAGCAGTTTTTCTACATAAGCACTATTTTCCGATTTAGTAACTAGACTATATTTGTCATCTGAATTCATAATCTTTATTCCTCTATCAGGGGTATCATAACTTTTCATCATTTTATTCATTATTTCTTTTGTAAAATTCAAACTACATTCTATAATTTCAGCAATTTGATTTATCTTTACAGGTTCACCGGATACAAAAAGGAGTGATTCAATTACTGAAAAGTATTTACTATTATCATTTATATCCATTCTAATTTGATTTATCATTCTCCTCTAACCTTTCTACATATATTTCTTCAAAATTTTCTCTTTGAACTGCTTTTACTGTTCCAATTTTTATAAGTTCTAAAAGTGCAACAAAAGTAACTACTTTTTCTATTTTATATGAACACCTTTTTAAAATATTGGAAAACTCAAGTGATTGTCCACTTTTTATGTTCTCTATTATATATTTCATCTTATCTTCTATTTTAAATTTATCTCTGGATATTTTTCCTTCAAACTTATTTTCTCTATTTGTTTTTTCTATGTATATATCCATAAGTTTAGAATAAATATTATATAATTTTATCATAGTCAAACCTTTTAAAAATTCTTCCGGCTTCAAATCTTCTTTGGTTCTAACTATTATTTCAGGTTTTTTATTAAAACTCCTTCCTATTTTTTTCTCCCTTTTCTTTAAAAATTCCGCTGCAATTTTAAACTTTTTATATTCCACTAGCTTTTTTACCAATTCTTTTCTTGGATCTTCAGATTCATTTTCATCTTCAGTATCAATTAATTGTTTTGGAAGAAGCATTTTAGATTTTATCTCTAAAAGTGTAGATGCCATTACAATAAATTCAGAAGTCAATTCTAAATCCAATTGTTTTATCCTATGTATATAATCTAAATATTGATTTGTTATATCATGAATTTTTACATCATATATGTCCATTTTATTTTTTTTGATAAGATGAAGAAGCAAATCAAAAGGTCCTTCAAAATTTTCTATCTTTATATTCAAGGGCATTTTTTATTTCCTCCGGATTAGTTTCTTTTTCTATACCTGTATTTAAGCGTATTTTCATACTGTATTTTAGTATTATTCCAATATACTTACCATTTTTAACACCTAATGATTTTAATTTGTTCCCATCTAAACATAATTTACATGATTTTAAATTATGAAGGTAGTTGTATATTTTATAAGTCAATTTAAAATTCCAACTTAAATATATTAAAACATAGCTGTGAATACCCTTAAAATTTTTAAAAATTTCATAGTTGTCTAAAATATTATCTTCAATACTCTTTATAAAATGATAATTTTCTCTTATATAAATTAAAGCCTTTTTTACTTTTGTATCCAAAATAGAGTTATCTGTTAAGATATTACTTTGCTTTTTATCTCTAAGTGAATAGTATAAATTTAAAACTCTAATATTTATATCATCATAGTCTGTATTTAAATTACTTTTTCCAATAAGATCACAATTCAATTTAAATATATGCAACTTTTCAAATAGCAAATAAGCACTCTTCCAATTATCTTCTTTGCATAATAAATATATTTCTCTTACTAAACGATCTGTACTTATACTTTGAAGTGCTTTATTACATATACAATTCATTATTTCATTAACATCATATAAATAGAATCCATATCGTATACTATATTTAATTGCTCTAAATATTCTAGTAGGATCTTCCATGTAACTGTTTTTATGCACTTTCTTTATTAATTTTTTCTCTATATCACCAATTCCTCCATAAGGATCTATTAGTCTATGATCTGATAAATCATAAGCTAATGCATTTACAGTAAAATCTCTTCTATAGAGATCATCTTCTATATCAGATGGAATAATTTTGGGAAGCATACCCGGCTTTAAATAACCTTCTTTTCTACATCTTATAAGATCTATACTTATTCCATTATTGAATATGATGGAAGCCGTTTGAAACTCATCATAATATTTGAATTTATACACTTCTTCTAAACTTTTTAAAACAACTATAGGATCCTCATTTAAACATATGTCTATATCTTTTACATTGGCATTAAGCAATATGTCTCTGACTGCTCCTCCTACTACATATGATCTTATATTTTTAGTCTTGCATATACGTTCTACTGAACTTACAATATATAATTCTTCATCATTAAATCCGCTTAATATATCCAAATTTATCTCTCCATATTATAATAAAGGCAGAAAAATCGCCTTATAGGTGAATTTCTGCCTTTATTATACCATTACATACTTATAAATAAGAATTTTATTTAAAATTTATATAATTTTAAATAGTTAATTCATGTCAGACTCCTTTATTTATAATATCAGAAAAATTATTTTTCAAATTTTTTAAAATTCCTGCTGATTTAACATCTCTATCAGTGCAAACATCTACTTTTCCAACTAATTTTCCATTTGTATATATATTACAATATCCTATATTTTCACCTTTTTTGTATTTCTTTTTATTTTTATTCAAGATGCAGTTATAGGTAATCTTGTCTTTGCTATTTTTTTCAACTATTACATTAAAATCATCTTTGGCTATTGCATTGAAAAATTTATCTCCTTTTTTATTTAAATTTATCTTTTGTACTGCTTTTCCCTTAGTAATTGATTTTATAGACTTATATTTTGAAAATCCATAATTCATTAACATACTTGCGTCTTTATTTCTTATTTTATAGCTTGGAGAACCCATGATAACAGCCAACATTCTAACATTATCTCTTGTAGATGTAGCAGATATGCAGTATTTAGCTGCATCGGTAAATCCTGTTTTCAGTCCGTCACAACCATTGAAAAATCTAACCAACTTGTTGTGGTTGACTAATTCTATTGGACTTTTTCTTCCTTCTGATATAGTTTCCATATATGTTCCCGTATACTTCAATATTTGTGGATGCTTTAAAAGTTCTCTTGACATTATGGATATATCATAAGCAGAAGTCATATGACCAGGAGCATTTAGTCCAGTACAATTTTTAAAACTAGTGTCCTTCATACCAAGTTCCTGTGCCCTTTTATTCATCAATCCTACAAATGCCTGCTCACTTCCTCCTAAATATTCAGCCATGGCAACTGCTGCATCATTCCCGGAAGCTATACCAATTCCCTTTATAAGTTCTTCAACCGTTCTTACCTCCCCAGTATCTAGGAGCATTGAACTTCCACCCATTTTTTTAGCATTCTCACTTATGGTTACCTTATCTTTCAAGCTTATTTTTCCTGAGTCCACAGCTTCCATGGTAAGAAGCATAGTCATTATTTTGGTAACAGAAGCTGGTTCAAGTTTTTCATGAGCATTTTTCTCAAATATTACTTTTCCAGATGTAGGCTCCATAAGTAGAGCAGACTTTGCATCTACAGTTAAATTTTCATTATCTTGTGAATTATATATATGTTTTGAAGATACTTCATATGCTTTAGTATTACACGTATACGTAATGCAAATTGATACTATGAAAAATATAGATAATAATTTACTTATAATCTTCTTCTGTGTTTTTATCATTGATTTTTCTCTCCCTTCATATGTACTTTGAAAAACACAATAATTCTAAGTTTATTATTCTCAATTTGATGAGTTATTTATTCATGATAATGAATTATTTAGAATTTTTATAATTTAAGCAAAAAATATACCCCTCTTTTATAAAGAGAAGTACTTTAAATTTTTTATTTATTTTATGCCCTTGGATGAGCTTTTTTATAAACTTCAGCTATTTTATTTTTCTTTAGAATAGATTCATATATTTCAGTAGCAGACAAATCTTTATGCCCTAAAAGTTCCTGAACAGATCTTATATCAGCTCCATTTTGCAATAGATGTACTGCAAAAGAATGTCTAAGTGTAAATGCATTTATATTTTTATCTATATCTGATTTCTCGGCATAATATTTTACTATTTTCCAAAATCCTTGTCTACTCATCTGTACTCCTCTTAAATTCAAAAATAGAAAATCCAAATTATATGTATTTAATCTATTACGCACATTTAAATATTTTTTTAAATACTTAACTGCTATAGATCCTATAGGTATGATTCTTTCCTGTTTTCTGGAATTTCTACATTTAATATAAGAAAGTTTCAAATTCATGTCATATATAGTTAAACTCAAAAGCTCCATAACTTTCATGCCTGATGCATACATAGTTTCAAGCATTGCCTTATCTCTTACTCCCTTGTCCTTGCTAAGATCAGGTGAATCCAATAATTTATCCACTTCATCTACAGTAAGTATTTTAGGTATAGTATGTTTAATCTTTGGCATATCATAATATAATACTGGATTTTCATCCACCAGACCTTTGAGCATGAGATATTTGTAAAAACTTCTGAGTGATACTATATTTCTAATTATAGAAGAAACGGCTCTTCCTTCTTTTTGTAGATATTGAACATAGGCCATTACAGATACAACTTCTATGTCTTTTATATTCTCATCTCTATTTTTTATAAAATCACAAAATTTGCTTATATCCCTTACATATGCATCTAATGTATTTTTAGATACCTGTTTTTTTTGTAATGCATAAACATAATCAAGTAAAATACTGTTCAAATCTACCACCACTTTTCAAAACTTCAAAAATTGACTAAAAATCATAATATAATTATACAGTATATTATGATTTTTGTTAAATATATTGTATACAAATATACTATTTTCATATACATTGGGTTTTACTACAAAATAATATATTATATAATCTAAAATTTTTGGTAAAAACATTCCAAATAAAAGGAGTAGAAAGAAGCACTTGAAAATAGTTATTAAAAATCGTAAATTATACTGTCTATCTATCATAATAACCAGGTCCCATTCATTACAATTAATTTCACCATATTTGGAGTTAAATATACTTCCAATATAAATCCTATACACATTATACCTATTATAAATACGAAAGTTATAGAATAGGATGTCAACTTAAGTAGTATATGTGATTTCCACTGATTATTGGATCTATCCCTGAACATAGTAAGAGAAAACTCCATAGCAAGTACAGATGAAAATATTATACACGGTATATATATTATGTTTTGTGGAAATATTCCCAGCAAATCAAACCATATACCTTTCATACCCATTTCTCCTATTATAAAACTTGAAGCAAAACCAATAGTAAATCCCTTTAAAACATCTATTATCAATATAATAGGTATTCCAATCATAGTAAGTCCAAGAAACCATATAGCTACAAGCATAGGAACATTTATCTTTAATGTTTCTATAAATATTGACTTATAATTTATACTACTGTTGTCTATACTATTTTTAAAACTATTTAAATAACTCAATAGATCACTTTTTTCAAATCCTCCCATATATCTTACACTATATACTCCAAGTACTATACCTGTACAAACACATAGAAGGCTTATTACATACAGCCAAAAATTATCTTGAACGTTTTTATTTATTAACTCAGTCACTTTGCCATTCAGCATAATTCATCCCCCTTTTGTTAATCTCCTTTTATATTTATGATGAACAAAAGAGTTATATGCCTATATTATATGAACATAAATGAACTTACTGTTTTCGCATCTTCTATTTCCCCTGACTTTATCATATCCCTTATCCTGTCTATTTTTATTTCCTTTAAATTTATAAATTCATCTTCATCTCCTATATCATCTCTGCCTTTGTATAGGTCTCTAGCTTCATATATATATATAATTTCATCACAGAAACCTGGACTCGTGATTATCTTGCCAAGGTAATTAAAACTTTTTGACTTATAACCTGTTTCCTCTTCTAATTCCCTTTTTCCACAAGTTTCTGGATCTTCACCTTTTTCTAGTTTTCCTGCTGGTATTTCTAAAACCATCCTTTCAAATGGTTTTCTAAATTGCTCCACCATAATTAAAGTATCCTGGTCTTTATAAGTTACGATGGCTACACCACCAGGGTGATTAACTATTTCCCTGCTGCTTTCCTTTCCATTTGGCAATTTTACTTTGAGCAAGTTCAAATCAATAATTTTACCTTTATATATATTTTTTTTATCTATAGTCTTTTCTACAAAATTCATAAGTATTTGCCCTCCTGAAATCATGTTATTTAACTTGATCCTCTATACTATTTATAATTTGTTTATAACTTCTTATAATTTGTTTTAATTCTTCTTCTTTATCTGGATCATTTGACATTTTAATTCTCAACTCATTAATTCTACTTTTAATTAAATTTTTTAAATCACTTATCTCTTCCATCTCAAATTCAACTTTGATTTTTCCCATTCTATTTTCCTCCCTTTTATATACTGTAATATTATTATTTTATTCATTCATTAAATATTTTATTATCAAAAATCTTCCATTCCTATTTGAATGGAAGATTTTTACTAGCTAACTTTATTTTTCAATCTCAATTTATCTGCAACCATAGCGATAAATTCTGAATTTGTTGGTTTACCTTTATCGTTATGTATAGTATAACCAAAAATTTTATTTATAGTTTCAACTTGTCCCCTTGACCAAGCTACTTCAATGGCATGTCTTATGGCCCTCTCGACTCTGCTAGCCGTAGTATTATATTTTTTGGCTATAGATGGATATAATTCTTTAGTAACCGCAGATAATAACTCCATATTATTTACTACCATAGTTATGGCTTCCCTTAAATACATATACCCCTTTATATGAGCTGGAACTCCTATTTCATGTATAATATTTGTTATTTCTTGTTCTAAACTATCCGGTGTACTTCTTGAATAGCTAATTTGCGGATTATCTGACATCAATACCATTTTCTTGCTCTCACTATTATTAGCTAAATCATTATTAAACATTTGTCGTATTCTTTTAGTAAATACATCCATATCAAATGGTTTTACTACATAATAATCTGCTCCTAAGTTTATAGCTGTTTGAGTTATTTTATCCTGACCTACTGCTGAAAGCACGATTACTCTCGGTAAAGGGTTAATATCCATATTATTTAACCTTTCAAGAACTCCTAATCCATCAAGATGGGGCATGATTATATCCAATACTACTAAGTCTGGTCTTTTTTCTTGTATTAATTCCAATGCTTCAAGTCCATCTTTAGCAGTACCTGTAACTACAATGTCCCTTTGATTTAACAAATAATCGTTGAGAATATTACAAAATTCCTTATTATCATCTGCAATAACTACACTTATCTTTGATTCTTCCATATATTTTACTCCCCTTTTATTAATAAATTCCCAATTGTTAACAAATAATAAATTCGACAAAAGAATTTTAATTCCTTCTTAATAAAAAAATTTTTTCCATTTTTATAAAATATAAAGAATCACAAGATAGCGAAAACTGCTATCTTGTAAAATTAAAATAGATTTTTGGAAACAATTATTTTTCCAGTAAATTTGCATCATTTAACATCCATTCTATATATATACCATAACCTACATCTGGTTTATTTACAAGTACATGTGTCACTGCACCTACAATTTTTCCATTCTGAATTATAGGACTTCCACTCATACCTTGAACTATTCCACCGGCCTTCTCAAGCAATTCTTTATCTGTAACTCGTATTACCATACTCTTAGGTCCAGGAACATCTTGAGCAAGAAGTTTTTCAATTTTAATGTCGTATGATTTTACTCCTTCTTTACCTATTGTTGTCAATATTTTTGCAGGTCCTTCTTTGATTTCGTTTCTGAGTCCTATTTTCATAGGAGCCAATTTTTTATTTTCAAGTTGATTATTTCCTTTACCAAATACTCCACACTGAGTATTTTTATATATATTTCCCAAAGTATTATTTTCATTTACAAATATTCCTTTTAACTCCCCCGGATTTCCCTTGGCACCTTTTTTTATAGATACAATTGATGAAGACACTATTTCACCAGAATTTACTTTTAATATAGTTCCAGTATCAATATCAGTTATAGGATGACCTAATGCAGCGAACATATTACTTTCTTTATCATAAAAAGTAAGTGTTCCAACGCCTGCAGTAGAATCTCTAATCCATAGACCTATTTTGTAACCATTATCTTCTAAACTTTTCACTGGCTTTAATATTTTTTCTATTTTTTCACCTTTTCTATCCAATAAAATTTTTATATCCTTACCTTCACTTCTATCTATTTCCTCTTTTGTTTGCTCTCCACTTTTAATAGCAACATCATTTATTTTCAATATATCATCGCCTATTTGTATTCCACTTGAAGCAGCAGGGCTTGTAACTTTACCATTTTTTGTAGTAACATCAGACAGAGCTACAACTAATACACCCTGAGTATTTAATTTAACACCTATAGGTTGCCCTCCTGGATATAACAACATATTTTCTTTAACTGATTTTATAGATACTGATCCTACAGGAACAACACCTAATAAGTTTACGCTTGCATTTCTATCTGTTTTTTTATTAATGCCTTTTACTTTCAAAAACATATTTTGTTTTACAGTATCATTTTCTCTTAAAAATATAGTCGCAGGTATATTTTGAGCTTCATAAAAAGTAATTAGCATAATAAACAGGATAGGAACTAAAATATAATATAAATATCTATTTAAAAAATTTTTCATGCTCTGTTTGCCTCCTGTCTGTATCACTTTTTTCTAAGCTTAAGTTGCCCTTTTAAATATTTTATTATGCTATTATATACTTTCATTAAAAGTAAATGTATTGATTTTTAATCTAATTTTTTCAAAAAAACAATAAAAAATCATCTCAAAAAAGGATCTGCTTCTTTTATTTGAAATGATTTGTTTTATATACCTGTTAACTATATAATTTTTTTTTGACATCAGCCATTTTTATAAGTTCTTTTGCATGTGCCAGGGTAATTTCGGTAACTTCAGAACCTCCAAGCATTTTCGCAAGTTCATGTTCTTTTTCTTCGTCATTTAGCTTTTTTATTCTAGTATAGGTATTGTTATCATGTACATCCTTTATAACCAAATAATGCGTATCAGACATAGCTGCTATCTGAGGTAGATGTGTTACACAAAGCACTTGATGTTTTTTTGATATGGCATACATTTTTTCCGCTGTACACTGAGCTATTCTTCCACTTATACCTGTATCTATTTCATCAAATATTACAGAAGAAATTTTATCTTTATCTACAAATACAGTTTTTAATGCAAGCATTATTCTCGAAAGTTCACCTCCTGATACAATTTTTTCAAGAGGTTTAAGCGGTTGTCCGGGATTTGTAGATATATAAAATTGAACTATATCCATTCCATTTTCCATAAATTTATCTTGTAAATCAATTTTTATTTTAAATATACTCTTTTCCAATCCTATAAATTTCAATTCATCTTTTACTTTATCTTCCAATATTTTGGATACATTGCATCGTTCATCATGGATTTTTCCTGCCTGTATCTTTAACTTTTCCTGTAATATGCATTGACTTTTTTTTAGTTCATTTATTATATCTTCACTGTCTATAACTTCTTTATACTCATTTGATATTTTTTTTCTATACTCTAATATGTCTTTTATAGTATTGCCATATTTTTTCTTGTATCCACTAATTTCATAAAGCCTGTTATTTATATATTCCAATTCTTTTTCGTCATAATTATTATTGGCAGTTATACTTCTGATTTCATCTACAGACTCTTCTATATTATAATAGGCATCTTCAAGAAGTTTATGTATGTTTTCCATTTTGTTATCTATGTCTTTTATAGAGCTCATATCTTTTATTATATTACCAAGTTCATCTTGAATAGATTTTTTGTTTTCAAATCCACTATAAAGATTTGTATAACAATTATTTAATGTATTATTTATCTTTTCTGCTGAAGAAAGCACTTTAAATTTTTTATTCAACTCATTTTCTTCTTCTTCTTTTAAATTTGCAGAATTTATTTCATCTATCTGATATTTTAAAAAATCACTTATTTTATTTCTATCTCCACTATTACCAGAAAGTTTATTTATTTTATTTTTTATTTCATGAAATTTTTTATAATTATAAGCATAGTTCTCTATTAAAACTTTGATGGAATCCTCTCCATAATCGTCTACATAATTAATATGATTTTCCCATAGTAATAGATTTTGATTTTCATGTTGTCCATGTATATCAAGTATTGTACAAGTTATATTTTTTAGTTCTACAAGTAAAATTGATTTTCCATTAACTTTTGCAATACTTCTTCCAGATTGAAAAGTTTCTCTACTTATTATAAGCAAATCTTCTTCAAATTGTATTTCTTTTGAAATTAAAATTTCTTTAGTCTTTGGATTTTCAATAGTAAAAACAGCCTCTACAAAGGTCTTTTTTTCTCCTATTCTTATTAAGTCTCTATTAAACTTATTGCCAATAATATAATTTATAGCATCAATAAGTATTGATTTACCAGCTCCTGTTTCACCTGATAAAACATTAAAACCAACTCCAAAGGAAATCGTAAGATTTTCTATAAGTGCAAAATTATTTATATTTAGTTGGAGAAGCATAAACAATCCCCCTTATTTATAAATCATTTTCTTCATTCTCTGAGTTATATCCCTAGCCTTTTCCCCATCTCTTGCTAATACAAATATTGTATTGTCTCCGGCTATAGTACCTACAATTCCTACAAAACTTAATGAATCTATTGCTTCTGCCGCTGCATTTGCAGATCCTGAGATTGTCTTCAGCACTACAAAATTTTCTACATTTTCAACTCCTATAACTGTTTGAGAAAATATAGATGCCAATTTATTAGGTAAAAATTTTTCTGTATGATTTATGGTGGCATATTTATATCTTCCACTTTCAGATAATACTTTTATAAGTTTTAGCTCCTTTATATCTCTAGATACAGTTGCCTGTGTTACATTCATTCCGCTTTTTCTCAACTGCTCTGCCAATTCTTCCTGAGTTTCTATATCTTTTGAATTAATAATCTCAAGTATTTTTGTGTGCCTAGTCATCTTCATACTTTTTAATTTCACCTTCCTTACCTACTAAAAGTAAGCTTATTTCTGAGAGTTTTAAAGAAAGAATTATTACTGAACCTTATTAATTTTCTAGTATACCTGGATTTGGTAATATTCACATCCACTGATCCACTTATATCAATCCATTCCTGTCCATCTACAGACAAAAATATATTTCCAGTATTTTTCCTTACTTTTGCAGTAATCAAACTATTATTATTTAATACAATAGTTCTAGCAGTTAAAAATTGAGAATACATAGGTGTCAGGCAGAAGGCATCTAAAGACGGGTGAACTATAGGTCCTCCTGCAGACAAATTATATGCTGTAGATCCAGTAGAGGTACATACTATAATTCCATCTGCATTAAAACTATTATAAAATTTATCGTCTACAAAGACATCATATTTTTCAATTCTGTTTTTGATACCCTTATATAATACTACATCATTCAATCCATGATAATGTTTAATTCCAGATTCAGTATTAAAACTACATTCAATCATGCTTCTTTCTTCCATTACATATTCTGATTTAAAAAAGCTCTTAAGTGCAGGCTCTATACTATTTACTTCTATCTGAGTCAAAAATCCAAGGTGTCCTATATTTACTCCAAGTATAGGTGTATCTGATCCCAGAATTTTTCCTGAAGTATTTAATATAGTTCCATCTCCACCAAGAAC
This sequence comes from Clostridium tyrobutyricum, assembly GCF_019144085.1. Classification (GTDB taxonomy): domain Bacteria; phylum Bacillota; class Clostridia; order Clostridiales; family Clostridiaceae; genus Clostridium_B; species Clostridium_B tyrobutyricum_A. The sequence continues at coordinate 24,617 of NZ_JAHHUY010000007.1, read as the reverse complement.
TATTATTACATCTAATTTATTGCTTTCTTCTGCATTAAGTCCAATGCAGTCCTTATAAGTTTTTATATTTACATCTCTACTTACACTATAAATATTTTTTATAATAAAATCCAGCATTTTATATTGAGGATCTTTAGTTGAATTCACATTAATTCCTATATTTTTCATAGTTCCTCTCCGTTTAACTCATGATGTGCTAGATTGACCGTATATGCCACATCCGCTTTTTTAAAGGATTCACTAAAATTCTTTTCCTTTGTAAAATAAATTAAATATTCTATATTTCCTTCAGGACCTTTTATAGGTGAATAATCAAGTCCAATTATATTGAGATCAATTTGTTTTATAAAATCTACAATTGTATTTATAACTTCAATATGAGTAGATTTTTCTCTAACTACACCCTTTTTTCCAACTTTTTCTCTGCCTGCTTCAAATTGCGGCTTTATAAGAGCCATTATTTTTCCATAATTATCCAATAAATTTAAAACTGTTGGAATAACTTTCTTAAGAGATATAAAAGATACATCAATACTGGCAAAATCCGCATATTGTCCTATGTCTTCAAATTTTACATATCTTATATTTGTTCTTTCCATACAAATTACTCTTTCATCTATTCTAAGTTTCCATGCAAATTGTCCATATCCTACATCTATAGCATACACTTTGACAGCGCCATTTTGCAACATACAATCCGTAAAGCCACCGGTAGATGCTCCTATATCCAAACATATATTATTTTTTAAATCTATATTGAAATTATTGACAGCCCTTTCTAATTTTAATCCTCCTCTGCTAACAAATGGCATTTTATTGCCTCTGAATTCTATATTGGAATTTATTTTAATCTTTTGTCCACATTTATCAACCTTACTACCTTCTACAAATATTTCACCTGCCATTATGCTTGCCTGTGCTCTATGCCTTGATTCAAATATACCATTATTTACTAAAAGTATATCCAATCTCTCTTTATTTTGTGCCATAGTTAACTCCCTCACTTACAATTTTCAACACACTTGTCTTTATTCCTTCAGCATCCAATCCATATAGTTTATACAATATTTCAGGTTTGCCATGAGGTATGAATTCATCTTTAAATCCCAAATTGATGACTTTAATATGGTTTTGTAATGAATTTATATACTCAAGTATATAGGATCCCATACCTCCCCTTACTATATTATCTTCTATAGTTACTATATCTATATTATTCTCCACTAAATTATTTATCATTTCCTCATCTATAGGTTTTACAAAGCAGGCATTTATTACTATTACGTCTATTCCAATCTTAATTAATTTTCTTCTAGCCAAAACAGCATATTGAATCATTTTCCCTTCAGCAATTAACGCTATTTTACCATATCCTTCTATTCTCTCCCATTTTCCAAGCTTAAATTCTTTGATAGGCTCCAAGCATACGTTATCGCCACCTCTTGGATATCTTATAGCTACGGGACCTTCTTGTTCAAGTGCAAAATCAAGCATATATCCAATCTCATCAGTACACTTAGGACACATTACCTTCATATTTGGCATTTGAGTTAAATACGAAAGATCAAATATTCCTTGATGTGTCTCTCCGTCTGCTCCTACAATTCCAGCCCTGTCAACTGCAAATATAACAGATAATTTCTGTATACAGACATCGTGAATAATCTGATCATATGCCCTTTGAAGGAAGGTAGAATATACTGCAAAAACAGGCTTAAGTCCAGTTCTTGCCATACCTGCACATAAAGTTACTGCGTGTTGTTCTGCAATTCCCACATCAAAAAATCTATCAGGAAAGTTATTGGAAAAGAGTTTTAGTCCTGTACCATCTTTCATTGCAGCAGTTACAGCAACTAATTTACAATTTTTCTCAGCAATTTCAATAAGCTTATTTCCAAAAGCTTTTGAATACGTCTCTGTAGAAGATACTGCTATTTCACCATTAGAACAGTTAAATGGTCCTATTCCATGAAATTTTCCTGGATTTTTTTCTGCGAATTTATATCCTTTTCCTTTTTTTGTAACGACATGTATTACTACAGGTCCATTTATTTTTTTTGCCATAGTAAATACTTCAACCAAATCTTTAATATTATGTCCATCTATAGGTCCTAAATATTTGAGTCCTATATCCTCAAAAAACATTCCAGGCACAATCATCTGTTTTATTCCATTTTTAAACTTTTCTAAATATTTCGCCATTCCCGGTCCTATGTTAGGTATCTTTTTAAGTCCATTCTCAACATCCTGTTTCAACTTATTATATTTAGGATCAAGTCTCAATTTATTTAAATATCGGGATACACCACCTACATTATGTGCTATAGACATTTGGTTGTCATTTAATACTATAATCAATCTTGTTTTCCTATATCCTACATCATTTAAAGCTTCCAGTGCCATTCCACCAGTAAGTGCGCCATCTCCTATAACTGCAATAACATTGTACTTTTTATTTTGAATATCTCTTGATCTTGCCATTCCTAAAGCTGCTGATATAGACGTACTACTATGACCTGTTTGAAAAAAGTCATATTTACTTTCTGATGTTTTTGGAAATCCACTCATTCCCCCAAACTGTCTTAAAGTATCAAATCCACTTTTCCGGCCTGTTAATATTTTATATACATAGGATTGATGTCCAACATCCCAAACTATCTTATCCTTATTAAAATCAAATACGTCCAATAAACACATAGTAAGCTCTACCACACCTAAATTTGATGCTAAATGTCCACCTGTTTTAGAAACTTTATCTATTAAAAACCTTCTTATTTCTTCAGCCAATTGTATTTTTTCTTTAAATCCCATATTTTTTATATCATTTATGTCTTTATATTTATCTAGCAGATTATACATATATACATCTATCCTTTTTTAATACGCTGATTAAAAATCATTTCTATATAATAAAAACCTGAAGCTTCATGTAAAAATCTTCAGGAGAATATACCACAGTTAATTATTATATCACAGCTGTTTTTTTTATTCAAAATAAATACTAAAATCAATTTTCCCTGTTCAGCAAAAGCACAGTCAATCTTTCCAGTTCATGGGTATCTCTATTTATACCACGTAATACTTCTACACAATCACTTGTAATGGAATTACACATTTCCATACACTTATTTAAACCATAAGTAGTTATAAAATTTGTTTTATTGTTATTTGCATCGCTTTTTACTTTTTTTCCTAATTTTTTGGTATCTCCAGTTACATCCAATATATCATCTTTTATTTGAAATGCCAATCCTATTTTTTTACCGTAATAACTTAATTTGTCTATTTCATCTTCACTGGCACCAGCATATACTGCTGCTGACACAATAGCAGCCTTTATAAGAGCTCCTGTTTTTTTGCTGTGCATATAGTATAACTGATCTATAGGTATTTTAGTACCTTCACTTAGTAAATCCACAGTCTGACCTCCAACCATGCCTTCAACTCCTGCACTCTCGGCAATAATGCTGCATGCATTTACTTTATTTTTATTAGTATCTTTTAAACAATGCTTAAACATAAGGCTCATTCCCTCATTTAAAAGACCATCTCCTGCAAGTACTGCAATTCCTTCTCCAAAGATCTTATGATTGGTAGGTTTACCACGTCTTAAATCATCATTATCCATAGATGGAAGGTCATCATGAATTAGTGAATAAGTATGGATCATTTCAATAGCTGCAGCTATTTCCATAACATTTCTATATTCTTTTTTATAGATCATATAAGTAAGTAAAAATAATATTGGTCTTATCCTCTTTCCACCTGCATCTAAACTATACTGCATTGCTTCATATATTTTTTTATTATAAGACCCTTTTCCAGACATATATTCATGTAAATATGAATTCAGTTCTTGTCTTAAATCTTCAATCATATCATTATTTCCTTTTTTCATAATTGAATATCTCCTATATAATCTTAATTTTATTTGTCAAAGTTCTTTTCTCCTTGTTCTGTGAGGATATTTATTTTTCCTTCTGTTTCTTTTAATATTTTATACATCTTGTCACAAAGCTTTATTCCATCTTCATATTTTTTCATACTGTCTTCCAACGAAATATTATTTTTATCCATTTCATCTACTATATTTTCAAGCTTTGTCATCATATCCTCATAACTTTGAGCCTTCCTAGGCATATATCATCTCTCCTAATCATTTTCTTTCAATCTTGAAATATCAAATCCAGCTTTTCCATCTTTCATAATTATATTAACTTTACTTTGTTTGTCTAGCTCTTTTATACAATTTACCACTTTATCATCCTCTGCCTGTATTATAGAATATCCCTTGTTCAATATATTAAGTGGATTATTAGTATCTAGCAGGCTTTTCAACTTATCAAGTTTTTCTATATTGGATGAAATTGCTGATTTCATCTTTATATTAATTATATTCCGTAACTTTTCCATATTTGAATATTGATTGACTATATAAACTAAGGGACTGTTTGAATCAAGCCTTTTTCTTGACGCCATGAGCCTGAGTCTTTTTTCTTCCAGAATATTTACTATGTGGTTATTTAAAAAGCCTTTATAATTTACTATTTTTTCAAGTAAATTATTCAAATCAAAAACTGCAATTTCTGCTGCCGCAGATGGTGTAGGTGCTCTTCTATCAGACACAAAGTCAACTATTGTATAGTCAATTTCATGTCCTACACCGGTTATTATCGGTTTCTTAGAATTATATACAGCATCGGCTACTCTTTCATCATTAAAGCACCACAAATCCTCTATGGAACCTCCACCTCTAGCCAAAATTATAATTTCTATATCATCTCTGGCATTTAATACATTTATTCCATTTATTATATCCTCCGCTGCATCCACTCCTTGAACTAGAGAAGGATAAATAACAAGATCAATACATTTATTTCTTCTTTTAGTTACATTTATTATATCACGTACAGCTGCTCCTGTAGTTGAAGTGACTATTCCTATTTTTCGCACATATTTAGGTATATCTTTTTTATGATTTTCATCAAATAATCCTTTGGTCTCAAGTTTTGTTTTCAGTTTTTCAAAAGCTATGTACAATTCACCTAAACCATCCAATTTCATTTCATCACAATAAAATTGATATACTCCCTCTTTTTCATATACTGAAATTCTGCCTTTTAAGATTATCTTCATGCCATTTTCAGGAATAAAATTCAAATTTCTTGCAGAGCTTTTAAACATTATACAATTTATCTTGCTGGATTCATCTTTTAAAGAAAAGTATATATGACCACTGCTGTGAAACTTTATATTTGAAATCTCACCTTTTACAGACGCATTGTTAAGTATAAAATCATTATCAAAATTTCGCTTTATATAATTATTAATATCAGATACTGTTAACACCTTTATATGCATATTGATCATTCCTTATTTATATCTTTAATCATGTTTCCAAGTACTCCATTTATAAAAGATGCAGATTTATCCTCTCCATATATCTTTCCAAGTTCTACTGCCTCATTTATAGACACATTCTTAGGTATATCCTCTTCATATAGAAACTCATAGCAACAAATTCTTAGAATTGTAATATCAATTTTAGATATTCTATTTAACTTCCAGTTTTTCAAATACTTTTGTATTCTTTCATCTAATATATTCTTATTTTTTTCTATTCCCTGTACAACTCTTTTTAAATAGTCCATATCAATATCTTTTAAACTTGAACTTTCTTCTACAGCCTCTATGGTATCATCAAAATCCTGCTTGTTTATTGTCATCTGGAATAATAATTTCATTGCTAGTTCTCGTGATTTCTTTCTGTTCATCTTTACCTCCATCTGGATACATGTAATTTATCTCATTTCAGATATATTATACTTAAACTATTATGCCAGTTCAAGTAAATAATCAGTATACAACAAAAAACACCCTCTTTAGAGGGTGTTTTTTTTATTTTACTCTTCTTCAATTTCTTCTATATCCTCATCTTCTTCAGATTTTGGAATTATAACATTCTGAACATGTATATTTACTGCAGAAACTTCTAATCCTGTCATTGACTCAACTGCTTTTTTAACATTTTCCTGAACCTTTAATGCAACATCTGGAATCCTAACTCCATATTCTACCACTACATAAAGATCAATAGCAGCACTACTTTCCCCTACACTTACTTTAACGCCTTTTGAAAGATTTTTCTTGCCTCTTAATATTTTTGTAATACCACCTACAAGATTTGCACTCATGCCAACTATTCCATTTATTTCTGTAGTAGCAAGTCCTGCAATTACTCCAACTACTTCATCGGATATTTTAACAATACCCACATCGATTTCGCCACTCGTATTTTCTTCCATTACAGCACCTCCTAGTTTTCATTTATTGAAAAACTATATACCTGTATTATATCAAATGGTAAATTTTTTTACAAATAAATATGTTTTAATTATTTTTTTACTTCTATTTCTACATCGCTTATTTTAGAAATACTCATAACTATGTCTTTTATTTCTCTAGTATTTTTATCTGTCAAGTCATCACTTTTTTTAATTATTACTCTAGCCTTAGTATCTTCTATAGAACATATAACATTATCATAGCCTTTGCTCTTCAATGTAGTCTCTATTTTTGATTCATAATCAGTATTCATAGCTAGACTTGTATATTTCTTTTCAGCTTCTGAACGATTCTGTTGGGATACATTTTTATCATCAATTAGATTTTTTAGTTTCTGAAGAGTTTCTGCATCCTTTTGATCCCTGTTAAGTTTTGCCTCCTCAAAGAATTGTGACTTAGAAGTTTTACTGTCGTTACTATTGAATGATACAGCACTTTTTCCACTATTGCTGCTAATATTTGTACTATCTGTTGTATTTTCTGCAACACTAAAAGGACTATTTACCTTTGTAGCAAGCACTCCAACACAAACAATTAATGCTAAAAGAGTTACAATAATTATAGCCTGCTTTTTGTTCATTTTTATTCCCCCTTATCTTTTCTTTAAAATATATGCTATTTATCGCTTATATATACTATTTTTTCATAGGATATACATTTATCTTGTCATCAGTTATATCAAAAAGATCCATCACCGCTTTGGATATTCTAAGCTCAGTTATATTATCTTCTGCACCCTGAGCTACTACTACTATTCCTGAAACCTTTGGTTTGTATGTTTTTACAATTAATGGTTCAGATTTATCACCATCATTTTTCATGACTACTGTACTTCCATTATTATTTTGAGTTGTATTTCTTGTTCCTCCTGAATTATCCTTTTCATTGGTAGTATTCGTAGAATCATTTACATTCATTGCAGGAACTTTTTCCTCTCCACTTTCAAAATTTATCATTACCTCCACTTTTCCAACACCATCTATCTTTTCCAAAGTGCTTTTTAATTTATTTTCCATATATTTTTCATAAGTATCCTCTGATTGATTTTGAGGGTTATTTTGCTGATTCTGAGTGTTAACATATTTATTGGCATTGGCAGTAGTAGAGCTATTGGAATCCGGGGTTTTAAAAAAACTTACAACTATAATCATGAGAATCCCCAATAAAAAAATTATCATCAGATTTACTTTATTGTTTTTATTTTTTAAGTTTTTCTTATCCAGCATTTTATTAATTTCTGAAAACCACTTTTTAAAATTCATAGTTTTTCACCTATCCATTCTAAATTAACCTTTTTTTACATGAATAATATTTTCAGCTATATCCAATTGGCTACCTAAATATGACCTTATTTCTCCTCCCTGTTTACCACTCAATTCATCAGAATTATCATAGTTTTCACCTTCTGTATTTATAGTTACCTTTTGTACTGTATCAACACTTCCGTCTTTAACTGTTACATATATGCCAGTTATATATATATTTCCACTTTCTTTATCATACCTGGCATTTGCTTTTACAGAATATTTTCCATCAGGATATTTTTCATCTAGCTTTTGCTGGCAATTATTCTGTAGATTTAACTTAAACTCCTCAAGAGTGGAATTTAAATTTTCCTCCTTGTACTTTTCTATATCATTTGAATTCTGATTTTTTTCAAATTGTTGAGTTAATTTCAAGGTATATGAATTAATATCAAAATTCTTATTAAACAAACCCACAATTGGATTTATAAAAACAGTAATCAGTATTAAGCCAAGTACAAATTTTGAATATTTTTTAAAACTATTATTTGGCAATATCATCTCTATTGCTGTTATAAAGAAAACTGCAGTACATATTTTTATCAACCAACTTCTTAAGTATTCCAAAAGCAACAAACCACCTTTTATCTAAAGCATTACTTTGCCCGAAGCAGCAATAATAGCTATCATTATAAAGAACATTGTAGAAATACAAATAAGACACGCAGTTATAAGTGTAAGAGAATCCCCTGCAGAATTTATGCAATTGACCATACGGCTATCACTTATAGGTTCTATCAAGGCAGCTGTAAGTTTATATAGTATTATAAGTACTCCAAGCTTAATTACAGGAAATATCAATACCAGAATCAATATTACAAGTCCTACACTACTAAGAGAATTTTTTATAAGTAGTGAATAACCTGCTATAGTAGATACAGCATCAGAAAGACTTTTCCCAACTATGGGAACGAAATTATCCACTGCAAATTTAGCAGTCTTTGCAGTTACCTGATCTATGGTATTGGATGTAACTCCTCTTATTGTCATTATTCCTACAAATATAGTCATAATTATTCCTTGAGCCCAAAGTGCTGATTGATTTAACAGTTTTGTAAGTTTATCTATCTTATACTCCGAAGATAAATTGTTTACAAATTGAAGAACAAATGACATACATATAAGTGGTATTATAAAATTCATAAATATTTGTGCGCTTATATTTATAGTTCCTATTACAATAGGGTCCATAACAGTTGCTTCCACTACCCCTCCAACTGTGGTCAAAAGCATTATAAGTATAGGTACAAGTGCCATCATAAAATCTGTTAAGTCTTTTATAGTTGAACGTGCCAAATCAACTCCTATATAAAAACTTCTGGCCATTATTATTATTAGCAGTGAATAACATGCAAAATAAGCTATGTTTGATAATCCCTCTGAACTAAACGCTCTTTGTAAATTTGTTATCAATGCACATATTATAGCTATGATCACCAAAATTGCCAGAAGTTTTATAGAGGCTGCAAGTTCCCTTAATAAATACATGACACATGCATTTATTATTTTTTTTGCTGATATTTTTCCATCTCCTGATTTCATAAAGTTTTTTACATATTCTTTAAAGTCTATATCTCTAAGTATCTCATTTTTAGTTTTCATATTAGATATATAATCATATAATTTATCTACTTGATCTTTCTCATAATTTACTTTACTTTCTACATTCCCATCCCCAGTTTTTTTTATTATATCTCCTGAATTATTTACATTTGAAGTATTTGTATCTACGTTAATATCTGAAGTATCAGAAGCTTGTACGTTAAATCCCAATATAAGTACAATAAATAAACCCAATATAATATTCTTCATATGAACACCTACATAATCTTTAAAATTGACTGCAATACAGCCATCAGTATAGGAATTGCAAGACCTAATATCAAAATTTTTCCTGCAAATTCAACTTTTGCTCCTAAATTATTTTCTCCTGCATCTTTACATATCTCACTGCAAAAAGATGCCAGATATGCAATACCAAGTATTTTAAATACAGTATTTAAATATACAAAATCTATATTTGCCTTCACTGCCAACTGCTGTATAAATTGTATTACTGCAGTTATTTTTGTAAACATAAATATAAATATTAATACACCAGCTGCAATGCTTATATAAACAGCGAAATCATCTCTTCCTTTACCCTTGAAAATAAGAGCTATGAACAATGCAGTAAAAGCGAATAAAACAATTTTAATTATCTCCATAAATTCTCCTTAAAATTGAAACATAGTTCTCACTGTAGTAAACAGCTTATTTACAATAGTTACCACCATTGTAAGTACTATTACAATTCCAACTATATTAATCACCACTGCATATTCACTTTTACCACTAGTTTCCAAAACTTTGTTTATTACTATTACAACTATCCCAACTGCCGCTATTTTAAATATCAAGCTTATATCCAACATATCAGTATCTCTCCTTATATTCTTTGTTAAAAGTTAAATTAGAAGTATTACTATAACAGCACCCACAGAAAATCCTAAACACCTGTACATCTTTAGATTCTTTTTTAAAATTGACTCGGATATTTTTATCTGTTTTTTGATGTCTTCAATAGTTAAAGAGAATACAGCCTTTTGTCCTTCTATATCAGATTCACCTAAAGATTTAGAAAGATCTAAAATAACATCTATATCTTCATCTTTCAAACTAAGTATTTCTCTTTGTTTTAAGAAAGCATTTTTAAATGCCTGATAAACATTATCCACCTTGTTTTCATCTAACATATGAAAGATTTCCATAAGTAGTGTTGAAATAGGTGCCTCCGCCTTGGATGCTACGTTTAATACAGCTTCTGGCAATGGAGCATGAGTGTATATTATATGACTTTGAATGTCATATATGCATCTCTGCAATTCTTTAAGCTCTTTAGTCCTGTTTTGCAATTTCTCACCATAATTAAACCCTAGAGCTGTAGTAGAACAAAGTATCATAATACACCCTATAAGCTTAATCAATGTATTCACCTAAAATCTTTTTTTTATTAGAAAAATCATATACATATTCTATTGTGCCTGCTCCATTTCTACCACTTAAAACTATAGCTCTTCTAAATACTTTGTTCTCAAGTATTGTTTTAAAAACAGGTCTGTTTTCCAAGTCCTGTACTCCATAACCATGTATTGTAGTTATCAAATTCACTCCAGAATTAAGTGCTGTAACTATACTATCCATATCTTTATAACTTCCAATTTCATCGCACACAATAACATCTGGTGACATACTTCTTATTGCCATAATTATGCCTTCGCTTTTCAAACATCCATCTAATACATCAGTTCTTATTCCTATATTCAATTGAGGAACTCCACATGAACAAGCTCCAATTTCACTTCTTTCATCTACTATGCATACCTTTTTTCCTTTAAAATTCATAGATTCAATTCCATTTGATATATTCTTTGTTATATCTCTTATAAGGGTTGTCTTCCCACATTTAGGTGGAGAAATTATTATAGTATTTATGATTTTATTTTCATTTACAATAAATTTCATTACTTGATTGGAGCATCCAGTAATCTCTCTACATATTCTTATATTTAAAGATGATACGTCCTTGATAGTTTTAACTTCACCTTTTTCGATTACACATCTTCCACAAATTCCTATTCTATGTCCACCAGTTATAGTTATATATCCACGTCTCATTTCTTCTTCAAAGGCATAAATAGAATAATTGCTCATTCTTTTAATTATTGTACTTAAATCTTGTATGTTTGCCACATATTTACATATCACTTCTCTATTTCCAACTTGAAGTATTAGTGGTCCATTTATTTTAATTCTTATTTCTTGTAAAGCTTTATTCATTATAAAATCTCTAATTTCATTCTTTAATCTTTCTGGCAGTATATTCATAATTTCTTTAGTATCCATATTTTTTATCTCTCCTTTCTTTATATTAATTTCTATTTTTATTTACATAAAATTATTCCAGATAATTAGAAAAAAATTGCAAAACGAAAAAAGTTATTTAAATAATTTTATTTAAATAACTTTTTATACATAATTAATAATATATTGATTTATTCATTTAATTATCTTTAATTGGCAGTGATATTTTTCCATGACAGCTGGGGCATACTATTGCCTCTTTACTTCCTATAATATCTTTATCTATATAAACAAGATCACCACAGTTAGGGCAGTCTACCTTTTGAAAATTGTCTTCAATATCTTCTAAGGTTTCATAATCATCATAGTTTACATTGTCTACTAAATCAGATAAATCTTCGTGAATATCGTCTAGATATTCATTCATTGTTCTCTGATTTCTGGACACTTCAGAAATTTCATCAGACATATCATAAAGTAAATTTATAATTTCTAAAAGCACCTTGCCTTCTTTACTGTCTTTGTCTATTTCAAGTCCATTAACTAATCCTTTAAGATAAGCCACTCTAGAAGTAATAGAATTCATAATATCACACCCTTAAAATCATTTTTCTATAGTATACCATAAAATATAAATATATATTCTTCAGATATATCTAACCTGAATATTATTGAACTCTCTCCATATATTCTCCAGTTCTCGTATCAACTCTTATAGTTTCACCTTCATTTACAAATATAGGTACCTGAACAATTGCTCCAGTTTCAAGTGTAGCTGGCTTCAACACATTAGTAGCTGTATTTCCCTTTACTCCAGGTTCTGTATGTGTTATTTGAAGTTCAACAAAATTTGGTGCTTCTACAGAAAATGCTTCATTTTTGTAGAACTTTATTGTAGCAAACATATTTTCTTTTAAGAATTTTATTGCATCTTCCACCTTTTCATGTTCCAAAGGAATTTGTTCAAATGTTTCCTGATCCATGAAGTAATAAAGTTCTCCGTCAGAATACAGATATTGCATTTCCTTTCTCTCTATAACTGCTTCCTGAAGTTTTGCAGTTGGATTAAAAGTAGTCTCTGTAACTGCTCCAGTTATAACATTTCTAAGTTTTGTTCTTACAAAAGCTGCTCCTTTACCTGGTTTTACATGTAAAAAATCTATTACAGTATACACTTGTCCATCTTGCTCAAAAGTTGTTCCTTTTCTTAAATCTCCTGCTGATATCATATAAATACGCCGTTATGCAAACTATAAATATATTAAAGTTTACTTCCTCATTCATAGTACTGGATTTCACATCTAAAATGCTAATTATCTTTGGTCTAGTACTCCTGAAGCTTAAATTCGGATATAATTATACCCTAATTACCAACACACAATAAAATTATATCGCATGTTGGTTAACGACATTTGACCCCTTTCTTGTTTTTTATTTGACCTGTTAAATTATATTTGAATATATTGGCAACACTTACTCAAATAAAATATTCTATACTAATTATCTTTCTAATATATGAAATAATTACTTAAGACTATCAATAAGTAGTGCTATAGCCTAATTATAAAATATTAACCTATGCAAATCATTTCTTTAGGTGACTGTGATAATACTTTTCCTCCATCTTTGGTAACTACTAATAGATCCTCTATTCTTAGTCCCCCCAAATCAGGTATATAAACTCCCGGTTCATCTGTAACTACCATATTTTCTGCTAGTTTGCTTTTATTCCTATATCCAATTACTGGTGATTCATGAATCTCTCTTCCAACTCCATGACCAAGGCTATGACCAAAATACTCTCCATATCCCTTGTTGGATATATAATTTCTTGCAACAGCATCTACTTCCATGGCTGGTACACCAGGTTTATACTGTTTTAAAGCTAATTTTTGTGCTTCTAATACTACATTATATATTTCCACCATTTTATCAGATGGCTTTCCAATTACCAAAGTTCTTGTCATATCAGAACAATATTCTCTGTATATACATCCAAAATCTAATGTTAAAAACTCGCCTCTATTTACAACTTTATTGGTAGCTTCACCATGTGGAAGACTAGATCTAACTCCAGAAGCTACTATAGATGGAAATGATAAATCCGAAGCTCCCAGCTTTTTCATACAGAACTCTAATTCCAATCCTATCTGTCTTTCAGTCATTCCAGGCTTTATATAATTAATCATATGAACAAAAGCTTTATCTGCAATTTCAGCTGCACTTTTTATTAACTTTAGCTCTTCGTCATCCTTTATTATTCTTATTTTTTCAACCATACCCTCCATGGGAATAAAATCACAATTTACTTTGCTCTTATAAAATTTATAAATACTATAGGTGATTATATTTTCCTCAAATCCTAATCTTTCAATAGATGTTTTTTGAACCAAATTTGACAAGAAATCTACAAAAGAACCACTTTTGCTATATTCAAGAACTTCATAATCTTCAACTTGCTGTTCAGCCTGTTCTGTAAATCTAGAATCTGTTATAAAAAAAGCATGGTCTTTTGTTATCAAAGAATAACTTTCATTTCCCGTAAATCCACTTAAATAATTTCTATTTGGATCTCCTAGCAGTAAAACTCCGTCTAAGCTTTTTTTGTTCATAGATTCCCTTAATTTTTCAATTCTACCTTTAAACATTCAAAATCCCCCTAATAACTTTTAGCAAGATCTTTATAATTTATTCTTTCCAAATTTAATAATAATTATTCATCTATAAAGGTAAAATAAATTAATAAAAATAATTATATGCTAAACAATGTTATTTTATCAAAACTTATGCTTATTTGCAAATACTATAATAAACATATGTACTAGAAAAACGCCCTATTATTTTTTAAATTTATTTTGAAAAATTTATATTAATAACCTGACTTAAATTTTTATTTGTATAATTGTCAATTTTTATACTATCTATGCAATAAAAATTTTTTATCATTTTAATTTTTTGAAATGTATCCTTGATTTTGTTGCTATCTTTTAATTCGATACTTGCAACTGCAATATATCCTTTATCATTATTCATAAAACTCAATATTTTGATTCCTTCTATATTCTTAAGACTATTTATTGTATCGCTGTAGCTTGTTTCTTTTTTTATATTTAAACTATTAAATTTTCTCTCTATTTTAATGAGTTGATCTTGTTTTGCATTTATACTTCTTGTTATATAAAAATTTTTTACAATAAATATACAACTCATTACACTCATGGAAATTACTATATAAGTATATTTTGAATACCTCATAACTTTCCCCCTTACAATTTAGACTTTAATTCAATTTGCCATAAGTGCTTATCCTGATTTTTATTCTCTTCCAATGAATTTATATTAATTATTGTAAATTTATTAGACTTTTCAACTGTTCTAATGAATTGAGAAAATGAACTATCATTTCCTAAAAACTCTAATTGAATATTATTGTTTTCTACACTTATATTCCTAAATTGTCCGTATACATGAAAATTATTAAAAAAATTTAAATATGTATCTATAGACTTAAAATTAGAGGTTGTATTTTTATTTTTCTTCAATGTATATTGCTGTTTTTTATTCATTAAGTTATTTTGGAGAATTTTTAATTTGTCTTTTTGAAGAATCATACTATAAAATAGTACTATATTCATGATAAAGAATACTACTATTATGAGTTTAAGCCTCTTATATTTTTTAAGTAACTTATCCTGTAAATACCACTTTGGTAAAAAATAAACATTCATATGCTCAATTCTCCCAAATCATTACAATTGTAATATTGTGATAATTCTTCCAGTAATTCTTTGTATGGTAGATTTAAAATTTCTATATGCTTAAATTCTATCTTGGGAACTAAAATATTTAGCCTTAATTTAAATTCCTCAATGCAATATATTACATCCTCTTTAGATTTAACTTCAAACACATTATTAAATATAATTTTGTTGTTATAATACGCAATTATATATGCAATGTTTTTGAAAAACGTCAAAAATATACATTGTTTTTTATATATCTTCTTATTATATTTCTTTAAAGCATACAACTGTATAGGAATTACCCCTTTAACATCAATTTTACTTTCAGAAAGCTTTTTAAAAAGTTCAAAATTATTCCAATGCATACATAATACATCTACATTTAGCTCAAGTTTATTGTGTGAAGTTATATTATGAGAGAACATTATATTATCTAATTTCTTAAACCTGTTTCTCAACTTTTCTTCTATTAATTCATGTATATTCTTTTTTCTTATTTTAGGTATAATCATATTTTCTACATATATTTCTTCACCATGTAGCAATATAATTATTTTTCTGGATTTCAAATTCACCATAATTTTTTGCAATTCAGCAATCTGTAAAGTTTTGTTTTTAGAATTTACCTCCAAAATATCAGTTTTCCACATTTTATATTCTCTCCTCTACAAATAAACTTATATTTTTATTTTCAATAAGAATAATTTATACATCCATATTTTATTTGACCCTTTTCTATTTTATATTCATACGATTCTTCTCTATATGGCTTGTTATTTACAATATATTCTAATTTGAATATGTTATTGTCTTTATCATAATAGATATAACTTTTTTCATAATAGATTCTAAAATCCTTTAAATTTAAAAAGTGTTTATTTATATCTTCCTCACTTTTATATTCTATACTTTCATTAATATATAAATTTAATTTTGTAAGCAGTTTTTCTCTACTTTGTTGAATATCTTCTACTTTAAACGAACTATTATAATTACTCATATTATTTGACTTCACAAGAGTCTCCATATTGTAGCAAGTTATAGCAATAAGTACACATACAAGTCCTATAAATAAAGCATAAATCAGTACAAATCCTTTCTTAGCTTTTTTCGTTCTATCCCGAAACATTTTTTATACACATTACCTTTCTCAGTTTTTATTTGCATATAACATACATTTTCCATTTGAGTAATTTTAAAATCTGATATATATTTTAAAATTCTATTGTTTGTATAATAGTTGGTGTATCCATACGAAAGCACCAATGTTGAATTTTTATTTTTTATATAATCCCATCCTCTATTATCATATCTATTTAAAGCGATCATATTATCCTTAATTTCTATATATTTTGCACTATTAATTTGATTCTCTATTATCATGAAAGCTTCATCGATATAAAATTTTTCTCTACTTGAACTTATTTCCATTCTGTTTAATTTCATATATTTAAGTATAGCTGTAGTTTCAACTGTAGTTATTATTGATATTATCGATATGGTTATTAATATTTCAATAACAGTAAAACCTTTTTTTACATTACCTTTCAAAGTTTCCTTTATAAAATTCACACTCCCTTACTCTGTTGATTCCATATGAATTTTGATTTGATTTCAATTTAATCTTAAGTATTTCACCTTTCTCTATATTTATTTCTATATAACTTCCTTTTGGTTTTATGGGTGAAAACAAATTTAAAATATTATCACTTGTATAATTAAATTTTAAAAAATTATTTACTTCTATATATTTCATATTATTAGAATCCAATTTCAATATATCATCATAACTTAAATTATAAATCATGTTGTTTTTTATGGATTCTACTGTATAAGTACAATCATTTATACTTTTATTGTATTTCTGCATTTTAAATACATTAAGTTGTATTTTAAAAGCTGTAGTAAACAGCATTATAAATATGCATATACTACATAAAACTTCTATCATAGTAAAACCTTTTTTTATCTTTATACTGAATTTAATATTTGATATCTGCATAGAACGTTCCAACATTCACTGTAATACAGTGCATTTCCCCCTTCCCATCCTGAAATTTTATACTAAACGCATTTTGTATCATACCATCGTTATTTATATGAACCTTATTATCTTCTGTGTTGATACTTAATTTAAATTCTTTAGGGAAATTCATTTTATAGACTCTAGTTAAATTATTATAATAGATAATATTATTATTGTTTGAGTCGAATCGTATATATCCCGATGAATCCTTATCTTTGCAATACATTTTGGATTTAACTATAAAATTAAGTATTTTATTATTTAATTCATCTACATATATCCTGTTTTTCAAACTATTAAAACCATTGAATTTTATTAAACTAAAGCTAAATATAACAGATATAATACTTATAACAATCATTAACTCAATTAATGTGAGACCTGACTTTTTTAAAATTTTAACATTCACAATAAACAACTCCACACTATAATAAATCTATTTAGGATATATTTGAGATCCATCTTGATCTTTTACTGTGTAATTATTTTCCAGTGCATCTATAGAAACTGTATAATTCTTATCATCACTCTTATAATTTATACTTATACTTTGACCTTCTGAACCATTATCCAATACTTTTGGTTCTTGAGCAGATGTAAGTTCATCTATGCATTTTTGTACATCTTCTTTTAGAAACTTTCCATTATTATCACCATAACTTGCTACAGCAGCTGTTTGAAGTTGTTTAGCTGTATTTACAGCTTTAGTAGACTTTACTTTATTTTCGTATGATGAAAATTTAGGCACTAAAAATCCCATGAGGATTAAGATTATAGATACTACCAACAATAATTCTATTAAAGTAAATCCCTTAAGCTTTGTTATATTTTTATTATCCATATGTTTCCTCCTTATTCCTATGAAATTGAATCCATAATACTAAATACAGGCATAATTGCAGCTATTACAAAGATACCTATAAAAATCGATAGAAATACTATCATAACAGGTTCTACAAATTTCATTAATACACTTAAACTTCTTTTTAAATTATCTATATATATTATTTGTAATTTTTCGAACATTAAATCTAATTTTCCTGTTTTCTCACCTATCTCTATCATTGATATAAATAACTGGTTTCCTATCTTTTCATTGGAGAATGCATTATTTATACTCTCCCCATCTTTTATTCTCTCAACACAAGAATCCATTCTCTTTTTCATAATATTATTGTTAAGTGTTTTTGAAGTTATATCCAATGCTTTTAAAATATTTACTCCTGCAAAATTAAGTATTTTCATGGAAGAAACTATTTTTAGAAGTATTATTTGATTATATATTCTTCCAAAGTAAGGCGTTCTCAGCTTTATTTTTTCTATAATATTTATTCCCTTAATACTTTTAGAATACCTATATCCAGCAATAATACCAATTAGGATAAAAATAATAATGTGAAAAGTATATTCTTTAGAAATTTGAAATGTTTTTATAATTAATTTAGTTAAAAATGGAACTTCTGCATTATTCAAAGCAAGCAAATCAATAAATCCCGGCATTATACTGCTCATTAAAAATATAATAATAGATATAGCTGTTATAAACGTTATTGTAGGGTATATAAGTGCAGACTTCAAATTGGAATATATTTTATACTGATATTCGTAATATTTAGATAATTCTTTCAACACTTCTTCCAGTCTTCCCGCTTCTTCTCCAATACCTAGCATCTCTATCATATAGTCAGGAAATACTTTTCTGACTTTCTTCATACTGTAATATATACTATTTCCACATAAAATTTCATATTTTATATCTCTCAAAATATATTTTAAATAAATGTTTTTTGTCTGGATTTCAATATTATCAAATATTTTAGATATGCCTATACCTGAACTAAACATTATACTCAATTTACTGCATAGAATAGCTACAGTAGCTATATTGGGTTTCATAAAAGGCAATTTGCCACATATAAATCTAAAATCCAATTTTTTTAATATTATCATACATATCCTTTCATTTTTATTTTATATAATTAAAGATTTAACTTGTCAATTTCAGCATAAGTTGTAATTCCTGTCTTTACTAAATTTACAGAATTTTCTTTAATTGAGCATGTATCCTTATCATTATTCTTAATAAAATTTATTTCATATGTTACTGTCCTGCCCATATATCCTGTATAATTACATTTTTCACATCCATTACTTTCATATATGATTTCACTTTTTGAATCTTCATTACTTTTTTTCATGCAGTGTGGACAAAGCTTTCTAACCAATCTCTGTGATATTACTCCTATTAAAGAATCTTTTATTAGATATGATGGAATGCCCATATTCTCAAGTCTTAATATTACTTCATGTGAATCATTGGTATGAAGAGTACTAAGAACTAAATGTCCTGTTATAGCTGCTCTAATTGCTATATTCGCAGTTTCTTCATCCCTTATTTCCCCAATCATTATAATATCGGGATCCTGACGAAGCACGCTTCTCAGCACATTTGCAAATCCAAAATTTATCTTGTTATTTACATTGATCTGGTTTATACCATCCATTGTATACTCTACTGGATCTTCTATGGTTACTATATTCTTTTCATATCTATTAAAATTATCCATAAGTGAATAAAGCGTAGTTGTTTTACCTACTCCGGTTGGACCTATAACAAGAAGTATTCCATTTGGATAATTTATCATATTTTGTATTTTTATTATATCATTTTCGAGAAATCCCAATTTAGAAAGCTGCTTCATATTGCTGCCTTTGTATAATATTCTAAGAACAAATTTTTCTCCATATATGGTTGGAATAGTAGATACCCTTATATTGTAATCTTTTCCATCTTTAGTGTATTTTATATTGCCATCTTGGGGAATTCTCCTCTCTGCTATATCCAAATCCGACATTATTTTAATTCTAGTACATATAAGAGGATATATCTTATTAGGCATCTTTATATACTCATATATTACTCCATCTATTCTAAATCTTACATTTATACTATACTGAAATGGTTCTATATGGATATCACTTGCCCTATCCTCTATTGCTCTGTCAATTATATGATTTGCTGTCTTTACTACGGGAGAATCTGATACTTCAACCTCATATTCTTTTTGTCTGTTTCTGTCTATAAATTCATAATTTTGATTAACATACTTTATTCTCTCTTTACAATAATATCTTTCTATGAGTCTTAAAATATATTTTCGTTTTGCCTTGAAAAAAACCATATTATTTTTTAAAATAAATTTTAATTTTTCTACAACTTGAAAATCAGGAATTTTATCTACAGCTACATATACTTTATCTTCAAATTTTTTAAATACTAAAACACAATTTTCTGTTGCTATTTCTTCTGGTATCATTCCTATTAATTCCGTATCAAATTCAATATTTGTCAAATCTAAATTTTCAGTTTTTTTACACTCCAAAAGCATTCACCTCTTTTTATATACTATATGTATCTAACATTATTTCCACAAAATCAATTTTTAAACATAATTTAATTCTTATTTTAGATTTTTATAAATAGTCTGTATATTTTTTATATTAAAATTATTAAAGTCATAAGAGCTGTCTCAAAATTTTGAGACAGCTCTATTTCATAACAATACAACTAGTTTTCACTTCCATATATTTTATATAAAGACTCATGATTAGACAAAACATTTATAGACTTTTGTTTTATATTATACATATAAACATCCATATTGTTTTCATTTTCCTCAGTATAATAACCTGTAAAATAAATATTTCCGTTTTTGTCTTCTGCAATTCCACAAGATGTACCTATAAATTTAGGAAAATCATAAGTAAGCCTGTTTAAAGTAAAATTTTCATAAGAGAATTCATATAATGCACATATATTATTTCTCTGTTTAGCTATAAAAAATATCTTTTTTCTTTTATCATCTTTTATAGATTTGTATATTCCTGTTATATTTTTGTCTAAAATCATGATAGTATTATTAGTCTTGTCATAATAATAAAGAAATTGATTATCTCCAATTCCTGATACATACAATATATTATTATTTACAGGAAAAACATACATGCAATATCCATTTATATTGTCATAATACTGACTTTCTTTATTATTCTCTGTATTGTATACATATATTTTAGTAGAATTTTTTTCTCCTGCCTTACTACCATAATAAATTATCCTACTTTCATCCAACCACGCATATAGATTACCTGAAACTAATACATTAGATTTTATATTTATATATTTATTATTTTTTATATCATATATTTTCATTCCCTGTGCACTAGAGATAGAATTGCTTTTATAAATTCTAAAAGCAATTCTATCTCCAGATTCATTTAATTTTATATCAGATGCAGAAAAAAAATCATTTAATTCTATTTTAGAATTTTTGTTGATTATTTGAATTTTATTTTCATTTCCTTTTTTACCCAATAAATATACATAAACAGATTTTGATAAATTATAGTTCATATCCAGTGCATCCATGTAAGAATTGCTTTCGTTTAATATATCATTTTCTATATTAAAAATTCTCTTTTTACCTTGATTAGTTTCCAATACAATTGCATTAGAATATTTAGGTTCTGAATATTTATTAATTTTTTCCTTCTTGACTACACAGCCAACCAATGTCAACACCGCAAAAAATACAATTATTAAAAGCATATTCTTTACAAAGTCTTTCATTACATTTTGCATTCCCCTTTAAAAGAAATAACTGCAGAACCAGTCATAAAAATTCCATCATCTTTTATCTCAATTAATAGTTTGCCTCCAGGTGCTTTAACTAAAACCTTATTACCTGTAAATCCCAGCTTGTTTGATGCAATTGCTGATGCACAACATCCAGTACCACATGCAAGAGTTGCCCCTGCGCCTCTTTCCCATGTTTTTATCTTGATGTTTTTATCATCAATTACTTCACAAAAATTCACATTACTACCTTTTGGAAAAATGCCATATTTTTCAATAGTTCTTCCTTCTAATACATTATAATTTTTTAATTTTCCAAATACTATTGTATGAGGAACTCCCATAAGCATAGTCGTAATAGAATACTGCTTGCCATCTATATTTACTTTTTTGTCTATTATTTCTTCACTACAACTTGCCGGTATATCTTGCGGCTTAAAGGAAGGCGCTCCCATATTTATGGTAACTTTATCTACTAGTCCATATTTTAATGTCAAAAATGCTTCCTTTATTCCATCTCCGGTTTGAATTTTCAAAGGATTATTTTTTACTATTCCCTCATCAAAAACATATTTTGCAAAGCATCTTATACCATTTCCGCACATAGCTGCATAAGAACCATCAGAATTGATTATTACCATTTCAATTAGTGCCATCTTACTTTTTCTTATTAATAAAACACCATCTGCACCAATTCCAAAATGTCTATCACAAAGTTTTATTGCAAGCTTTTCCTCCTTTCCTACAAATTTATTTTCTCTATCATCAATTATTATGAAATCATTCCCGCTGCCTTGAATTTTAGTAAATTTCATATATTTAATTTTCACCCTTCCTCAAAATTTTATTTGGTTTAAGTTTACTACTGTAGTCATCTTTTATCAATAAATTTATAATAACTTTATTTTAAAAATTTAAAATGATATAATTTATAAATATACAGATATGAAAGGATGAAATATATGGCTTTAGACGGTATATATATATATAGCATACTAAATGAGTTGAGAACTACTTTAGTTGGTGGTAAAGTTGAAAAAATAAATCAGCCAGAAAAGGATGAAATAGTTCTAACTATAAAAAACAATAGAAAAAATCACAAACTTTTAATAAGTTCAAGTTCTGTTTATCCTAAAATACATCTAACTGAAATAAATAAAATCAATCCTAAAAAGGCACCTATGTTCTGCATGGTTCTTAGAAAACATATAAGTTCAGCACGTCTAATAAACATAAGGCAATTAGACACTGATAGAATACTTTTTCTGGATTTTGAAAGTTCAGATGAAATGGGCTTCAACAGCATATACACATTAGCGATTGAAATTATGGGAAGGCACAGCAACATAACTCTTGTAAGAAAAAGGGATAATTTAATTATGGATAGTATAAAGCATCTCACCCGTGAGATAAATACAATTAGATCCATATATCCCGGCATAGAATATGTATTTCCTCCAAATTCAAATAAGTTAAATCCTCTAAACTATGATCAAAACGATTTAGAACAATTTATCCAAAAAAACTCACTTGTATTGGATGATAAGATTTTTTCAAACATTTTTACTGGAGTAAGCGGTATGTTCTCTAAAGAACTATACATGAAATTTGTCAACCAATATAGTGACTATGCTAAAAACTGGATTGATCATATGTTTGATTTCTCCAAAATAACATTTGAACAAATTGTTGACAATAAATTTCACTTTAGTTCATATTTAAAAAACAATAGAATAAAAGATTTTTATTGTTTGAAATTAACATATGTATATAATTCTGAATACAAAATATATGAATCTCCATCCAAGCTTCTTGAAGAGTTCTATTTTGAAAAGGATAAAGCTGACAGATTAAATAGCAAGAGCTCTGATCTTCAAAAATTAATAAACGTCAATTCAGAACGATGTGAAAAAAAGAAAAGAATTCTTATGAAAGATTTGGAAAAAGCTGGTGGAAAAGATAAATATAAAATAATAGGTGAGTTATTAACTTCCAATATATATTCAATAAAAAAAGGCGATAGTTCCGCACATGTACAAAATTTCTACAGTGATAAACTAGAATATATAGACGTAAAACTAGATGAAAATAAAACTCCTTCTGAAAATATACAAAAATTTTTTAAAAAGTACAATAAGCTAAAGAAAACAGAAAAAGCTGCGGCAGAACAGCTCTCTCTTACAGAAAAAGAATTAGAATATTTAAACTCAGTTTCCTCCAATATAAAAAATGCAGACAGTTATGAAGATATAGAGGAAATAAAGAGGGAATTAATGGAAAGTAGATACATACGATTTAAAAAATCATCCAAATCCAAAAATTCAAAACCATCTAAGCCTATGAAATTCATATCAAGTGATGGCATTGAAATATACGTAGGTAAAAATAATTTGCAAAATGACAACTTGACTTTAAAATTTGCAGAAAAGAGAGATATATGGTTTCATACAAAAAAAGTTCCAGGCTCCCATGTAATAGTTAAAAATTTTGGAAATGTTCCTGATCGTACTTTAGAAGAAGCTGCCGCCCTTTCTGCATATTACAGCAAGGCAAGAGATTCATCAAAGGTAGCAGTAGATTACACTAATGTAAAAAACGTACATAAACCAAATGGTTCAAAACCTGGTATGGTAATCTATTATACAAATAAAACCATATACGTAGATCCTGTAAAACCTGATATTACACAATTACAATAACTTCAATTCGTAATTTGAATA
>NZ_JAHHUY010000079.1:0-1133 GCF_019144085.1 Clostridium tyrobutyricum | reverse complement strand
GATATATCATTGTCAATTTCTATATGTCCGGATCCACTTCCAAGTGAAATAGTATGAATTTGATCAAATGCCCAGTCTTGCGGTAGAGTATATCCTAAATTTCCACTAAATCCTGAAGACATATCACATACAAAACTACTGCATGAATATCCGGCATTAGCAATTCTGCTGCAAACATTTCTAGGTGCATATATACCTATATTATACTTTGAACCTAACTCAGTAAATGTATTCTTAATTGCCTTAAAATAAGGGATTATAGCATTCGTCACATTTATATCTAGAGCATCGAAATCAACTGTAAAATATATTATTGTACCATCAGGAAATCCTAGATTATTGGCCGCAGCTATTGCAGAATTTGCATCTGATACTCCCTGTGATGAAGTAAAGTAAATCAAATTATATCCTCCAACTTCAAATATTGGAACAACTTTGAGGTTATTGGCAAATATAGTTTCTAATTCATCATGTGTCATTGCATATATTCCCGTAAGATATCTTCCAA
Organism: Clostridium tyrobutyricum; assembly: GCF_019144085.1. Classification (GTDB taxonomy): domain Bacteria; phylum Bacillota; class Clostridia; order Clostridiales; family Clostridiaceae; genus Clostridium_B; species Clostridium_B tyrobutyricum_A. The sequence continues at coordinate 625 of NZ_JAHHUY010000079.1, read as the reverse complement.
CTATTTCATATCCATTGGCTTTTAATGTAGCTGCTTTTTCAGCTGTTATAGTTGTAGAACAGTCACATGCCGTACCTTTTCTATTTGGATCGCCTGTACTAACTAAAAGTGATGCCCATGTTTGAGATCCTGCATAACCATCTGCAGTTAAGCCTACAAACTGTTGAAAATTTATTATTGCTGTTTTAAGTCCATTTCCATATAACCCATCAAAACCATTTGGATTATATCCATTACAGTATAGAGAATATTGAAGCAACAATATAAACTTCTTAGTAGCATTAGTACCGGGAATTATTGGACATCCAGCCTGAGTAGTGGAACCCCATATACCATCTGTACTATTTCCTTCTTCATGCTGCACTGCTTTTATCAATGCTGTATTTGTTGAACGTGAATATACGCCATTTGAAGGTATTAATCCAATTACACTATTATAGTCACGATTAAGATTCTGCTGGATAGTTCTAATATTAGTATCACCACCAGAAATTAATACATATGCATCAGTATTTAATAATGCTTTAAAAATCATTGGAGTTGTAATCCCATCTTGAGTTGTTAGACCTGCATCTGATTGAAACTTTTTTATAGCAGTTATAACACCATTACCATATCCACCATC
>NZ_JAHHUY010000078.1:0-1169 GCF_019144085.1 Clostridium tyrobutyricum | reverse complement strand
CTCTTAAGCCCCTAAGTATAGTTAGACAACAGCTTCTAAATTAGATATAATATAAAAAAGAGATTTGGAGGTAACTATGAAGGGAAGAAGTTATAGTAAAGAATTAAAAGAATCAATAATAAATGAAGTTAAGGAAGTAGGAAATATTTCATTAGTATCCAGAAAACATGGAATATCAAACTCAACAATAAGTACATGGATCAGAAATTCTAAAAAAGCTTCCGAAATAAAAGTAAAACCAGGTAGAAAAGCTTTGGTTGAGGGACAAAATGATTTTGAAAAGGAAATAAATAATGTAACACAGGAAAATGATTCACTAAAAAAGCTGCTTGGGGAGAAAGACCTGGAGATAGCGATACTTAAAGATCTCATAAAAAAAGCCAACCCTCAATTAAAGATAAAGTAGAAATAGCTAAAAAATATATAGAACAGGGATATAATGCAGTCTTTGTACTTAAAGTAGTTTCTCTGTCCAGATCCACATATTATTATAATTTAAGTGTGGAAGGCAGACCAAAATACAGGCCGAAAGGCGGCAAACCAAGAGGATATTCTTTAAATAAAGATGGTAAAAAAATCTGTGATGATGAAATTAAAGAAGACATACTGGAATCTATAGATGGAGATGCAATATATTACGGTTACAGAAAAATAACCTATCATCTGAGGCGTAAATATATGCTTGTTATAAACCCAAAGAAGGTATACAGGATGTGTAAAGAACTTGGTATTTTAAAAAATCAAAGAGTTATAAAACCTAAAGTTAAGCGTACTCTAGCTTCTAACAGAACTGTAACAGCTTCAAATCAGCTCTGGGAAATGGATATCAAGTATGGTTATATTCAAGGAGAAGATAAATTCTTCTATATGCTTAACATTATAGATATATTCGATAGAATCATTGTAGATTACCACATGGGTTTTCACTGTGAAGCTAAGGATGCTGCCGCACTCTTAAAAAATGCATTAATGAAAAGAAATTTATATGGAAAAGAACCTGTAAAGCCTGTAATAAGAACTGATAATGGACCGCAGTTTGTAAGTTATAGATTTAAGGAATGCTGCGAAGAACTTGGATTACACCATGAGAGAATACCTGTAAAAACACCAAATAAGAATGCACATGTAGAATCTTTTCACAGAATACTTGAAGATGAATGTTTTAAAAT
>NZ_JAHHUY010000077.1:0-1262 GCF_019144085.1 Clostridium tyrobutyricum | reverse complement strand
ATTTGTTCCAATCGAAAGATAGCTGACTTTGGCACGTATTCTATTACAGGAAAGAGATGAATTACTATGAATGAACAGAGATTCAATTGCACTAAATGTGAGAACCGTTCAAACTATTCTAATAACAAAGACTGGCGTTCAATTGACTGGGCGATAGCCGAAGAATATGTTAATAGACTTCAACTCAGAATTGTAAAGGCAGTGAAAAAGGAAAATTGGAATTTAGTCAAAAGACTCCAATACCTTATAACAAATTCTTTTTATGCAAAAGTTTTAGCGGTAAGAAAAGTAACTGGAAACAAAGGTGGAAAGACTTCTGGAGTAGATAAAATTCTCTGGACTAGTGATAAGCAAAAATACCTAGCAGTTAAGGATTTAGAAATTAAAGGTTACAAGCCCATGCCAACGAGACGAATAAATATTAAGAAAGACAACGGAAATTTGAGACCATTAAGTATACCAACTATGAAGGATAGAGCAATGCAAACACTTTTTCTTTATGCACTGCAACCTATAGCAGAAACTACCGGCGATAAACATAGCTTTGGGTTTAGAAAATATAGAAGCTGTGCAGATGCAATGGAGCAACTTTTCACAATTCTTTCTTCAAAGAGAAGTGGAAAATGGATTTTAGAAGGTGATATCAAAGGTTGTTTTGATAATATCAATCATACTTGGATGGTAAATAATATTAATACGGATAAAACAATGATTCAAAAATTCCTTAAAGCAGGATTTGTGTACAGAAAACAACTCTTCCCAACCAACAAAGGTACAATTCAAGGATGGACGATTAGTCCTACCTTTGCAAACTTAACCCTTGATGGAATGGAACATGAAATTGCAAAGAGTTATTTCTTAACAAAGAAAGGAAAAATAAGTTACCATTCTAGGAACAATTCCGATCAGATACATATCGTAAGATATGCAGATGATTTTGTAGTTACTGCCAATAATAAAGAGGTTTTAAAATCTATAAAGGATATACTAAAAACCTTTCTTGCTGACAGAGGACTGGAACTATCTAACGAAAAGACAAGTATAACTCATATAAATAAGGGCTTTGATTTTCTAGGATGGAATTATAAAAAATACAATGAAAAGTTAATAATCCAACCTTCGGTCAAATCAATAAAGAAAGTAGTGAAAAAGTTAAGTGAAATCATTCATAAGAACAAAACAAGTAAACAGGAGCACCTAATTTATAAACTTAACCAAGTTATAAATGGATGGTGCAATCTCTTAAGCCCCTAAGTATAGTT
>NZ_JAHHUY010000076.1:0-1329 GCF_019144085.1 Clostridium tyrobutyricum | reverse complement strand
GATGACTCATCGGTGGTATATAGCAGGGCAAACGCATCTTTATATTGTGTTTTATTCCAATATAAAGATGTATATTTGTTTTAATATTCTGTAAATTAATCATATACTTATCCTTGGAGTATTTTTATTTTTCTATTCTTTACCTCGTAGAGGGTTAAAAATAACTTTCTCTAAATAGCCTTTATCTAAAGCACATCTAAGTTTCTTCAAATTTAAGCTTTTCTTTGAAGTTTTCTCTTCCCTGAGTAAATTTAATGATAAGTGTCGTAAGACTGCTAGATTTTCAGCAGAATTATTCTTCCTAGCTCTACATCTATCTTCGTTAAAAGAAACATCTAGAACCCAATGAAGTTTATTCTCTATGTCCCAATGTTGTCTTACACCTTTAGAAAATAATTCTATTGATTCAACACTAGTTATATAATAGCTGCGTTCAAATGTTTCTTTTTCTCCAATAATTCTTTTTCGTTCAACCATTCCTATTGATTTTATATTTTTCCAATCCTCTTTGTTATGTAACCATGAAATATCATTAACTAAATAATATTTTCTTGTTTCAATTCTTCCATGATTCTTTTCTTGGCTAATAAGTTTAAATACATCTACATCTTTCATTTTATCTTTTATTATTGAATCAAAAAATAATTCCACATTATCATAAAGAGTTTCTTGTTTTTCTTTAATGCCAATATGTAATCTGCTTCTTTTTCTATAATTGCTTCTGCTATTTTCTTTTGAGTACCCATAGCATCAATAGTAACAATAGTATTTTTCAACTCTAATAGCTCTAATAATTTGGGAATTGCTGTAATCTCATTGGATTTGTCTTCTGTTTTAATTTGGCCTAAAACCACTTGATTTTCATTTGCCCAAGCACTAACTATATGAATTGCTTTTTGATTTGAACTATCACAAGATGAACCTCTTAGTGTTGTGCCATCTATAGATACTATTTCACCTTTTACTAAACTAGATAATTCTTTCATTAGTTCATTAAAGCATTTTTGAAATTGCTTAGGATCTATTTGAGAAAATACTCTGTTAAATGTATCATGTGATGGAATTCCATTAGGAAGCTCGAAATACACTTTTAGCCAGTCTTCGCTTGCCTCTGCAAATTCTACAATACCATTATAGGATTCTGCACCACTAGTTATAGCACATATAGCTATTCCTATAATATCTATAAACTTATGCCTTTTGTTATCCCCTCTTGGGTCTTCGACCTCATTAAATGCATCAAATATTTTGCTTTCTATATCAAACATATTTAGTTTATTTATAAAAATCTTCCCCTTCACTTTTGATTTATATAGCCTTGAGCATAAC
>NZ_JAHHUY010000075.1:0-1407 GCF_019144085.1 Clostridium tyrobutyricum | reverse complement strand
AAGTTATAAATGGATGGTGCAATTATCATCAAAAAGTATGTTCCAAATTAATATTCAAAAAACTGAATTATAATATCTTTAATATGCTCTGGCGCTGGGCAAAAAGAAGACACCCAAATAAAGATGCTAGTTGGATAAAAAATAGATATTGGAGAAGCAAAGGAACAAGGAATTGGATTTTTTCAGATGGTTTAGCAACACTAATTCGTCCTACGGACATACCTATAGTTAGACATGAAAGACTTAAACTTGATATGAATCCGTATACTAACAAACAATATTTTATGATGAAACAAGAAAGCAGAAAAGCTAAAAGAAGAAAGGCATATAAAAAAACTGTTGCTTTCAAATCCAGACTAACTAAAATGAACGATTTGAAAGTTAAGAATGCGTGAGCCATGTGAAGGGAAACTTTCAAGCATGGTTCTTAGGAGAGAAGGAACCCGAAAGGGTTCTGACTTATCCAACACGGTAGGAAAAAACACAAAAAAGATAAAAGAATATATAGCAAATCAAATACAAGAAGATTTAGCATACGAACAAATGAGTTTAAAAGAGTATATTGACCCATTTACGGGTGACAAAGTAAAAAAAGGCAAGAAATAAAACACCTTTTAGGTGCAGCCTGTGAAGGCATGCGGTTGGCAGACCGTTCAGTGTGCGAGTAGCACTGCCAGTAACATTGCCCTTATAGGGCTAGAGCAAACCACCTGTTTTACGGGTGGTGATGATTTGTCCTTAGTCCTTAATACAAATAACTATAAAAATATGGTTTATAGCAATGTTTTTTTAAATATAGACTATATTAGTTATGAAAAATTTATGAAAGCAGTCAAAATGCATACACAGGAAAAGTGGATACTTCTGTATAGAGATATTGTATGAAAGCACCGATACAAATTCCAGATGGAAACATAAAAAATAGAAAGTTTGGAACATCATAGGAGGACAGGTCCAGTGCTGGTAAATCTGTTTATGCACTATGCATTTAATTACATAATCAATTAAAGCACTTTCTGAAATATTGAATCCGATAATACGAGGATGTATTAATTATTCTTTGAATATAATCCCAGTGAACCATTCAGACAAGGAATCAATTACGTGAATCTAACACTGGCAATATGGTTGAAAAGATTCCTTACCTACTCGATCTAAATGTAAATATAAGCAGCAAATTCTTTTTGAATGTTGAAGAAATATATAATATCAGTATTAATTATAAGTAGATATTAGTTTAGATATACTATTTGTAAATATGTAATCTATTATAATTATTGCAAATATAACCTGGCGTGTCAGTAGGCGAAAAATATAGAAACATATAGAATATAGAAGTAATTATGAAATAAATATGTTATATAGATAAACTGATGTTAAACATGATAAGAAGCTGTGATATAATAA
>NZ_JAHHUY010000074.1:0-1412 GCF_019144085.1 Clostridium tyrobutyricum | reverse complement strand
TACACAAATCTATACCCATTCCCCAAAATTGCCTATTTCCATATCTATATTTTAAATTTGCATGTCTATCAAAAATCATTAATGAACTTTTACCTTTAAGATATCCCACAAACTGTGATACACTTAATTTAGGCGGTATGCTTACAAGCATATGTATGTGATCCTTACATGCGTTTGCTTCAATAATTTCTACATCCTTATATTCACACAATTTTCTTAGTATTACTCCTATATCTGATTTTATCTTTCCATATATTATCTGTCTTCCATACTTTGGTGCAAAAACTATGTGATATTTACAATTCCACTTGCTGTGTGCTAAACTACTATTGTCCATTTCGGACACACCTCCAATATATTTTAGTTGTGGTTGGCAAACCTACTTCTATTTTATATTGGAGGTTTTCTTTTTTCTACTCATAGCTATAAGCTTTTCGGAACCACAGGTAAAACCTGTGGTATTCTGAATACAATAAGGGAGATTTCCATGATAGAAATCTCCCAATTCTTTAGAACTAAAATTATCCTAAATAAATATTATTTTATTTCAACTTTATACTTATCTCTAAGCTCACTATCAAGCTTTGAATACGTATATGCCTGTCTTTCCTGCAATAATCCTCTTTTTATAGCATCCTTGACTTCGTCAAAAGATTTTAAAGCAGGTTCTATTTTTTCTTCTACTTTTATAAGATGATATCCAAATTGAGTTTTTATAGGTTCACTGATTATTCCTATATCTAAATTAAAAGCAGCATCCTCAAATTCAGGAACCATTTGTCCTTTAGAAAATTTTCCTAAGTTACCACCTTGAGCCTTAGATGGACAGCTAGAATATTTTTGGGCAGCTTCTTCAAAAGGCATACCTCCTGATATATGTTTTAAAACTTCATTAGCCTTATCAATATTATCAACTAATATGTGCTTTGCACTTACCATTTCTGGAGTCTTATACATATTTTTATTTGCTTCATAATAATCCTTAATTTCCTCATCTGTTACACTAACTCCATTCATAGCTTTAGCTATTGCAGTCTGAGTTAAAATTTCTTTTTTTGCTTCTTTTACTTTTTGTAAATATAAACTGTCTTTTTCTAAGTTTGTGTCTTTTGCATAATTATATACTAATTCAAAAAATATTATTTCATTTAATAATTGTTTTTTACCATTTTCTGTGCTTAATTGTCCCTGCTTATCACTAGGAAATCTATTGATTGTATTTTGAATATCACTTTCTTTTATTTCAGCTCCATTTACAAGTGCAAGTACTTTATCTTCCATAAATTTAGCTCCTTTTTATAATATGACTTTTTCCATTATTAATTATGTCACATTTTTTATTAATTTTCTATATAATAAAAAAAGGTTTCAGATAAAATCTGAAACCTTTGGTGGCCAGACCAGGAATCGAA
>NZ_JAHHUY010000073.1:0-1451 GCF_019144085.1 Clostridium tyrobutyricum | reverse complement strand
TAGCATAAAAAAATATGCTAATGCGACAGTGCTTTTTTAACATTTTATAGAAATTCAAACGATAATTTAAAGCAAAATAAGCTTGACAACTAAAAAATGACGCAATTTAATAAGCCTTAGATATTAAGACTTTTTTTACTTACGGAATCTTTAAAATTTAAAAATTAAGCGCTCTTTTCAAGTTGAAAAAGATGTGTCCCTGTTCTGGCTGACTGAATTTTATTATGGAGCTTATTTACATTATGTGCCATCGCTAAAAGAACATTTTCCGCCAAAATATTCTTTTTACCTTTACTTAGATATCTACGGAATCCCATATCCTGTTTTATCTCTGCAAAAGAGCCTTCGGCTTGGATACTTCGATTCATTCTTAACTCACAGCCTTCTTCACTTACAATTCTTTCAAGATTCTCTTTGCGAAGCATGTTGAACAGCTTTGAAGTTTCAAGATTTTTAACTCTTTCTTCCAATGGAATTTTACAGTTATGCCCTTTTATACATTTACTCTTATATTTACAGTTACTGCAATCTTCACATGTATAAATTGTTTTTTCACTTACATAGCCAGTCCTGCTTTTTCTTTTTATTATCCTATTTACAGTTAGTTTCTTATTATTTTCACAAATATAATAGTCTCCAAATTCGTTGTAGCCCATATTTTCTATCCGGCTTATATCATTTTTATATTTCCTTGTTTTGGATATTTCGTAATTTGCTGACTTAATAAATGACAACTGCATATTCTCCTTAACATAAACATAGTTTTCTTCACTTTCATAACCTGCATCCGCAGTAATTTTAAAATACTTAAAATACAAGAAGTTCTCCATGCTTTTTATAAATGGAATCAGCATTGTTGTATCTGTAGGCTTAGCACCTATAGTAAGCCATACTATATATTCAGAATCAACTCCATGTTGAACATTGTAAGCTGGCTTTAACTGACCATTTTTCATGGCATCTTCTTTCATCCTCATAAATGTTGCATCTTTGTCTGTCTTTGAATAGCTGTTACGTTTACCACAGATATATAGTTTTTGTGTATATTCTTTTAACTTATTAAGATATTCCTCAAGCGTTTCAATAGAACGTTGAATTGGAGTTTTTCTTTTACCACATCCATGTACAAATTCTATATTTTCATCATGTTTCAAGGCATAAAGTTTCTTGCGCAGCTTCTTTACGTGCTTTATTTTTACTCTATTTTCATATATAAGTTTTAGTCCATACATTTCTTCACATTCAGCTACAAAATCAGCTAATTTAGAAAGTAGTCTTGCTAAATTTTTTGAAACTGACTTTTTCCAAACGAAAGTATATTTGTTTGCACAAGACTCTATTTTTGTACCATCAATAAATATAGCATCGCCTGATATTTCTCCAATCTCATAAAGAAAATTTGACATTTCGGCCATAATTGTTTCTGAACATGGAGAAAAATGAAGACTGCG
>NZ_JAHHUY010000072.1:0-1509 GCF_019144085.1 Clostridium tyrobutyricum | reverse complement strand
GTAATATAAAAAATCAGAATATACTATGGTAAAATATTAAGTTTAAAAGTAAAATTATAAATATATTAATAATCCGGAGGATGTTTATAATGTTACAGCTCAGTAAGAATAATAAAAATAAAGTTCTAGAAAATATAAAATGCGGCAGCATTGATGCTGCTGATGTCAGCTTTCCAAATCTTATAGATACCATAATATTAAAGATGAAAAAAATAGAACTTATAGATAAATTATCAGACAGTTTTACAGATAAAAGAAATGGAAATAAGCAGCTGCCCTTAGATATATTAATTACGCTGGCAATTACGGCTAAAATGAAACTAAAGACAAGTCTGACTGATGTTATATTTGCAGTAACAGACAGCGAACTCCTGTCTGAATTAGGATGGAATATATGGGATACCGACAGAGATATGAGTAAAGGTTTGTTTACAGAAGGGGTTATTAGAAATCTTGTTAGTAAATATGAAAGTGAAGAGCTTATAGATTCATATAACCATTATGTCCAGAATAATGTTATGCCAGGTATTGATATATGTCCATCAATACATATTCTTGACTGTACTAAATTAAAAGTTAATTTAGATAATACAAATTATGAGAACTCAGAAGTTATATCTGTAGATGGAGAACCCCTGCGGGGATATAAACTGGGAACACTAAGGGGACTTATGGATGATTCGGGAATAATTGAAGAGATAGTCTATGGTTCTGTAAAAACTCATGATTTGGAGCTTTGTAAAGATATGATTCTTAAAAGTAAATGTTTAAAAAATGGAGATATACTTATAAATGACAGAGGATTTATTTCAAGAGATATCATAAACCATCTCAAATTGAAACGAGGTGTTGATACATATATACCGTCAAAAAAGAACATGACGATTTATAGTGAAGCTGTAAGTATAGCTCAATCTCAAGGTAAGTGGGTGAAACATCCAAACAAAAAGAGAAAGACTCAGGAGATACAGCTCATCAAAAATCTTGGAGCAATGTGGGAAAGCGAGAACCCTGTGGGTGACGTAGATTTATGTGCCTGCGTAGTACATGATAAAAAAGATGATAAATACTATGTGTTTTTGACAACTGACACGAGTAAAACCGCAGGACAGATAATAAACACATATGAATTAAGACCGGAGATAGAAGAGGACTTCAGACAGATAAAGGATTTCTGGAAACTCGAAGATTTTAAAAGCACGAAATATAATTTCATAACTTTCCATATTACTATGACATTAATAGGATATATGTACTTTCAACTGTTCAAAAACATGGAGGAAGGAAACAAATATTCAGGCAAGTCACTGCCTGTAGTCATCAAAAATTATAAATCAGATAAGCAGAAATCCGTTATTGTATACTCCGGTCAATATTTTGGAGTGTTCCCATTTATTGAATTTATTCAGTTGTATGCTGCTTGTCCGGCAGAAGTCAGGAAACTTCTTGATCCAACCCTGGTTTTAGTATAGCAGGATTGGATCTCTATATTCAAATTACGAATTGAAG
>NZ_JAHHUY010000071.1:0-1534 GCF_019144085.1 Clostridium tyrobutyricum | reverse complement strand
TTATTGTTATTCAACAAGCTAATTACCTATAAAAATATATTTTTTATAGGTAATATTTTTTATAGGTAATATTTTTATATAAAATACTAATTATGATATAATATTAATGAATTTTGTTTAGGTTAGTTATAGATATTAAATTATGATTTGGAGGAAATATATGAAAAAGTACGTTATAGGAATTGATTTAGGAGGAACTAAAATAAGCGTTGCTTCCTCAGATTTGGCAGGAAATATAATTTATAAAAAAACAGTTCCAACAAATGCAAGTGAAGGTGAGAATAAAATATTAGACAGAATTATATCTCTTGTAGATGATACCCTGAAAAAATCTAATTTGATCAATAAGGATATACTGTGTATAGGTATAGGTTCACCTGGACCTTTGGATACTAAAAGAGGAACAATTATAACTACTCCCAATCTTCCATTTAAAAATTTTAATTTAGTTAAACCAATAGAGGACAAGTTTAATATACATACGGTTTTAGACAATGATGGTAATGTAGCTGCCATAGGAGAGCATGAGTTTGGTGCAGGAAAAGGCACGAGAAATATGGTATTTATAACAGTTTCTACAGGTATAGGTGGAGGGGCTGTATTAAATGGTCAAATATATAGAGGAAACACTAGTAATGCACTTGAAATTGGGCATGTGACCTTAGAAAAGGATGGAGCAAAATGTAATTGTGGAAATCGTGGATGTGCAGAATCTTTAGCATCTGGTACGGCAATAGCAAGATTGGCAACTAAAGCTGTTGAAGAGGCAAAATCAAGAGGGGATAAAACTTCATTATATAAATATGATAACATAACTTCAAAAGAAGTTTTTGATGAAGCAAAGAATGGAGATAAATTGGCACTAGATGTAATAAATAAAGCTTTAAATTATCTTGGAATATTTGTAGCTAATATAATGAATATATTTGATCCTGAAGTTATAATAATAGGTGGAGGAGTTTCTAAAGCTGGAAGTATGGTGTTTGACAAAATTGGTGAAGTTGCCTCTAAAAGAAGCTTTACTACTATATATGAAAATACAAAAATTGTTCCTGCAAAACTTGGTGGAGATGCAGGAATTATAGGTGCAGTAGCACTTGCTATTACTGAAGGAAAAATATTTATAAAATAATATATATTATAGTTGGTGATTATATTAAATGTATATTATAAAATCAATGATTTATTTTATAATGGCTGGAGTTTGTGAAATAGGTGGAGGATACCTTATATGGTTATGGCTTAGAGATGGCAGGAGTTTTTGGCATGGTATTCTTGGGGCATTGGTACTAATAATTTATGGTATAATACCAACTTTTCAACCTAAAAATGTTAATTTCGGTAAGGTATATGCTGCATATGGCGGAATTTTCATAGCACTTTCGATACTTTGGGGTTGGAAAGTGGATAAAGTGATTCCAGACAAGTTTGACGTATTAGGGGGGGTAATTGCAATCTTGGGAGTTATTATAATAATGTATTTTCCTAGAAACTAGCTATAAAAATAAATAATTAAAAAAGGGGCTGTCGCACT
>NZ_JAHHUY010000070.1:0-1576 GCF_019144085.1 Clostridium tyrobutyricum | reverse complement strand
TATGAAAGGTTTTTCAATTGGAAAGCTTGAAAATAAAATGGGTATAAGAGCATCATCAACTACTGAACTTATATTTGAAGATTGCATAGTTCCAAAAGAGAATTTGGTAGGAAAAGAAGGAAAAGGCTTTGGCATAGCAATGAAAACTCTTGATGGAGGAAGAATTGGTATAGCAGCTCAGGCTCTAGGTATAGCAGAAGGAGCTTTGGAGGAGGCCGTTGAATATATGAAAGAAAGAAAACAATTTGGAAGATCAATTTTCAAGTTCCAGGGATTAGGTTGGGTTGTTGCTGATCTTGCAACCAAAATAGATGCGGCAAGATATCTTGTTTACAAAGCAGCATTAAATAAAGACGCGCATGTTCCATATACAGTAGATGCGGCAAAGGCTAAATTGATGGCTGCAGATGTTGCTATGGAAACTACAACTAAGGTTGTTCAATTGTTTGGTGGATATGGATATACCAAGGATTATCCAGTAGAGAGAATGATGAGAGATGCAAAGATAACTGAGATATATGAGGGAACTTCAGAGGTACAAAGAATGGTTATTTCCGGAAGCATATTTAGATAGGAGGAGCACATCATAATGAATATAGTTGTTTGTTTAAAACAAGTACCAGACACAAATGAAGTAAAAATAGACCCAAAGACAGGGACATTGATAAGAGAAGGTGTTCCATCAATAATAAATCCAGATGACAAGAATGCACTTGAAGAATCACTTGTAATGAGAGATAAAGTGGGTGGAAAAGTTACAGTAATAAGTATGGGACCTCCACAGGCAGAGAGTGCACTTAGAGAATCTCTAGCCATGGGTGCTGATGAAGCAATTTTAATTTCCGATAGGGCATTTGCAGGAGCAGATACTTGTGCTACAGCTTATGCACTTTCAGGAGCACTTAAAAAATTGGATTATGATGTAATCTTTGCCGGAAGACAGGCAATAGATGGAGATACTGCTCAAGTTGGACCTGAAATAGCAGAATTTTTGAGTATACCACAGATAACTTATGTAGAAAAAGTTGATGTGAATGGAAATACACTAACGGTTAAAAAAGCTTGGGAAGATGGATATGAAACGGTAAAAGTTAATACGCCTGTATTGTTAACTGCTATAAAAGAATTAAATGAACCAAGATATATGGGAATGAAGAATATATTTGAAACATTTAATAAAGAAGTAAAAGTATGGAGTGCTGATGACTTGGAAGTTGAGAAAGAACGTCTTGGACTTAAGGGTTCACCAACAAAAGTTAAGAGATCAGCTACAAAAGAAGCAAAAGGAGCAGGAGAAGTTATAAATAAACCTGTAAAAGAAGCAGTAACATATGCAATTTCAAAATTAAAAGAAAAACATGTAATTTAATATTATAGGAGGGACTTTGAATGAACATAGCAGATTACAAAGGCGTATGGGTATTTGCTGAGCAGAGAGACGGAGAACTACAAAAAGTAGCATTGGAACTACTTGGAAAAGGAAGAGAATTAGCAGATAAATTAAAAGTGGATTTAACTGCTGTATTACTTGGTAGTGATATAGATGATATAGCAAAAGAATTATCAGCATATGGAG
>NZ_JAHHUY010000006.1:0-144414 GCF_019144085.1 Clostridium tyrobutyricum | reverse complement strand
CAATTATACTATAGACTGCTGCAACTGTCCTCAGCTTCCCCCGAGGTTGCCACTGAAGAGCCAATAGAGCTTATTAAAAGCAGGCCAGTACTATCCTGCTTTTATAACCATCTCTAAATTCAATCTTTAAAATATCTCTCCAATTCTTCTACTTTTTCCATATCTAATATATCCACAGCAATTTTATCCAAAGTTTCATCTGATAAATCAGTTATCCTGTTAACATAACTATCAGGCAGTTTGATAAATTTCTTAGCAAGGATTTTAATAATCAATTCTGATTTACCTACTTTTATACCTTCTTTTCTACCTGCTTTTATGCCTTCCTTTCTGCCTTCTTCCATTCCTGTCTTTCTGCCTTCCCTTATTATGTTGTCTATACTTTTACCTAAATTGGATACCATAATATCCACCTCCCCTTGATTAGAATTTTCTAATATTTCTTCTACCTTTATCTTGGATTCTGTGTCTAATCTTGGCTTCATTATGCTTTTTAACCACATCTTTAGTGTATCAAATTGTTCTGGCGTTATTTTCTTCAGTACATAAGCTGTAATCCTCAATCTTTTCATAAGGTCTTCCCTGCTTATTTCCTTATCCAGTAAAAATACTGTAGACACCATATTTGCCATTTTCTCAAGTTGACTTTCATCGTATCTGTAAACATCAAATAGTATATATCTGAAGTCTATTATATTTTCACCGAATAATTCATTACTGCCTAATATATCCTTGAAATTTCTGCTGGCAGTCCATTTGTTTTTTCCATTATAGAGTACCATAGGCACAACTGCTGGAAGTTTAAAATTCTTGTTTCGTATATCTTTTTTGGCAGTATTCTTCAGCCTTTCCCTCCACAGCTCCACTATATAAAAAAGCAGTCTCATTGGCATTCTGTAATCCACTCTGGATTGAAATTCCAGTAGAATATAGAATATTACATCCTGCCCGCATATATTTACTTTATAGACAATGTCCGATTCCTCTTCACTGAAATCTTCAAGTATATAGGATTTATCCATAAGCATTAGATCTTCACTTTTTATCAGATTCACCCAATCCTTTTTTACAAAGCTTCGAAGCAGTTCCAGAAATGTCTCCTTGTGAGAAAATATATATTTGTAACCTACATCATGTTCGTGGTGAACTCTTTCCTCTGGCATACCATCTTCCTCCTAATAATATTTTACTGTATTATTAGCATTTACCAGAACATGTGTTCTTATACACGAATTTTATATTTTCTATCTTTATTTTATCAGAATATTCTATTATACTCCATAGCAAAATATATTTTTATATAGTATTAAATTTGAATCAAAAATGAGTCTACTATGGGTGAATTATCTGGATTTGAAGATGTTATAATAAAGATATATAATTGTGATCCTGAAGATTATATTAAAAATAAAGTAGAAGGAATTATTATGACTATTTTTAAAGCAACTAAAACTGAAGTGTATGATAGTCATACACTTCGTGTTACATTTTATAATAATGAGATTAAGCTTTTTGACACAGGACATTACCTTAACAGAAGAATTTTTAAGATTCTTAATGATTTGAAAAGTTTTATATACATATTTAGGAATCAATCGAACAAGTGCTAATTTTGTTTTAAGATTTTTAGCATTTTACAAAAATAATTTTTTCATCTTTGTATGTATCAGTTACATAATCAGTCTCATATCCTGAATCTATCCAAGCTATTGATTGTGAATGAGTATGATCATTCGACCACCATACCTCAGCATGATCATAAGCTGACTTTGGCAATTTATCTCCTATAATTTGTTCAATATCATTAAATGACAACGTAACTATAGGAGTTATTGAACTCTGTAAATATTTCTTCAAACCAATGTATTTATCACCTTTTGCCATTATAATTCCTCCTTTTGGCTTTTATACTCAATGGTAGATGCATTTAATTTTCTTTCTAATCTATATCATTTTAATAAATAATTTCTATAAACTATAATCTATGGGGATCAATTGTCAAATAATCTTCCATTTCTCGCTTATTTTCCTCATAATATTTTTCAAGAGTTTCATAAGTTACAGTCTTGTCTATTATTGACTTTACCAAAGCATCCAATTGAGAATTTTCTCTATAATCAGCTGGTGCAAAATATTTAATTCTATTTGCTCTCATCATACTATAAACTTTATCTTTACACTTTTTATCTGGATCAAACACACCAATAGAATGGCCTCCATTTGTATTAACTAATTTCATACATGGAATATCTGTATCACTATCTCCTATGTATATAATATTTCTAAACGGAACTCTTATATCTTCTGGTTTAAAATATTCATTAACTCCTGTATCATTTACATCCAATATTCCCTTTTCAATTCTAAATAGGAATTGAGTTTTGTTTGTATAATTTATTGCTTGAGCAGGCCATTTAGCTACACCCCTATTTTAAAATATATACTATATAACTATATTTTTTGTTATAATAATCGGAACATTTTAATTATACTTTAGTAAATAATAAATATATATTAAAAAACAGGAGAATATTCATGCCCTTTACCCAAAACACCAAAACATACAATATTACCAACATAGAAAGAAACATAATAATAGGAAGCTTACTTGGAGATGGCAGCCTTGCACTTTATGGAAGAAGTAAAAATGCATATTACAGAGAACATGGATGTACAAAACAAGTGCCTTATAGAAGATGGAAAGCAGAACAGCTTAAAAATCTTGACTTCAAACTGCTTACAACCTGTAAAAATCCTCAACTCCGTTCTCCCAGCAATAAAATCTATACTGATCTCTACAATTTATTTTATAAAAACAGAGAAAAGATAATTACACCTGAAAATATAATTCTTCTAGATCATCCCATAGGATTAGCATGTCTTTATATGGATGATGGCTCATTGGTTATAGATTCAAGTAAAAGGAAAAACGGTTCCATATATATTTTCCCGAGAATATCCATTTACACTCTCAATTTTTCAAAAGATGAAAATATCATATTACAAAATCACATCAGTAAAATATTTAATGTAAATACAAAATTAAAAGAACGAAAAGATGGATAACATTTTCTACTGGAAATAAATAAAAGAAATGATATAGTAAAGCTTATAAATACTGTAAGTCCATTTATAAAAGCAATACCATGCATGCACTATAAAATTAACCTTAAAGAAAGATTTGAAAATAAAAGGCTGGAATTGACAGATGAAGGTTATAAGAATATAAATAGTTGGTCTGAAAATATAACAGAAAATAACTATTCCAAAGATGAAGAAAATTTTATCATAAAGTCAAAGCAGATTGGCAATACCGATAAAGAAATTGCAACCATTTTAGGAAGAAGCTACTGGGGAATAGTAGATAAAGTTAGAAGATTAAAGATTCAAAATAAAATTTAATTATCTTCTATCAATTCTTTTACTTTCCTCATCCAGAGCCTTAACTTGAATTGCCAGACTGTTGATTTTATAATTTAGTTCTTGGATTTCCATTGTACTGAGATTAGAGGCTCTAGCCTTATCTGCTATATTTCTCATTAAGAGAAGTTTTTCATTAATTATATCCAATATATGTATTCTATATTTTACCCACTGGAGTTCCTGATTTAATTGTTCTTTTTGATTCATACCCTATAACTTCCTTATTTATTATTTTATAAATTTATTATTTTATAAAAAATACTTTCTATAAAATAGAGTAATCTTACTTAGATTATATCTTTACATTTTCACCATGTTTTAATAGCCCCATAGTTAGAGTCTTCTCAAACTTATTATAATATGTTATGTTTTATCCATGCAATAATTGCTTTTCTTAAATAATATTTTCCATTATTATAAGTATCTAATATATTTTGAAAATCTCTGTTTAATGTAATATCTAAATCTACATTATACTCATTAAAGAACATATCTCCAGAATGGAAATGACCTGAGCGAAGATTTCCGTATAAGAAGTCACAAAAATCTTTATTATATTCTTTATCTAAATATCTTTCCATAAATTTTGAAAAACTAATTTTCTCACTTTTTGCTAAACATTCAACAGAAGATACCATATATGCCATCATAAGTGTAGGTTCATATATACCACATGTTTGAGAAATATTATATAACCTACAACTATTTCTAAAATACTCTCCCTGTTTTGTTGATAAGTCTAATATTCCTCTAAAATATTTTCTGATTTGTTTAGGAATTCGTAAATCAAAACTATCAAAGTTTTTATCTAATATATTCTCAGCATAATTATTTTCAACTTTACTTTTTTCAATTTTATGATTTAAAAAAAGTTTTTCCATATTAGTATTTGTTCTAAAAGAATTATTCTTAATATAACTTGAAGAAATGTCTAATGTTTCATCTTTAAAGGTACTCACTGAAAAATATGATGGAACTTTAACATATTTATAATAAGATTTATGACTTAATCCATTCATATTATCTATTACCATAAGATTACACTCTTCGTCAAAAAAAGCATTTCTTTGAAGTTCACAGATATATTTTTCACCATCTTGCCTTATATAATGTGAAACCTTAGAATTAATATCAATGAAACCTATATTTATAAGTACTGATAAATATGCTGTAAAATCTTTAACTCTATTCATTGCTTTACTTCTAGCATTAGACAATGAAACCGCTTTTACTTCACAATCAAAGGCTATAATTCTTTTAACTAGAGTATTTTTCTGCTTTTCATTAAAAAGAGGTTTAAATTTAATTTTACTTTTCCAAGATACTATGTATTCTCCCTTAAATCCAGTATTATGTAAAATACTGTAATATACTCTTACTGTATATTTTTTTTCATTAGGATGTATCAATCCCTCAGTAAATTGTTGGTAAATTTCCTTAAAATAATAATAATCCAAATCTATTTCTGATATACTTTTATCATATGACTCAACTTGAATTTTTATTAGCTTATTGCTATCATCACTTAAATAAACTTTTATAGATAATTGAGTTAATTTGTCTCTAATTTTATCTTTATAATTAAATGTATATGCTTTATCAAGCGTACTATAATTTGACCTAATATCGTCTTTATTCGAAAATAAATTTTTAATACTCTCACTTATACTATTTTCTTTTATATTTTCTGCATTAATTATTTTTTCAATACATGACATCAATATACCCCTTATCACTACTATACTTACTATGTATTTACCTGTTATTATTTTCTATAGTATTCCTTAGTTTTCTATTTATTAAGGCACATCATATTAGAATAATATAGAAAGTTTAAAAATACTCTGAAATAAATTTCCAATTTTTATTACAATATTTAACTTTAGTCTAAAATATTAAAACTACTATTACAGAGTGGTCACCAATAAATGTGACAACTAATTTATATAGATTTTGGTTTTTCCGTTTTGAGAAATAACCTTTTTGAGCTAATTCAAAAGTTTTGCAATTGTTTAGCACATAGACTAATCCTCATAAGAGCCTGTTCGAACTTGCTAATTGAAATTTTGAGGCTAAACTTCCACTAATTTGAAAGCATATACCACTATATTTTTTCAGGCTCCATAATTTTTTCTACATCTTGTATTCTTAATAACTTACATATATCATCTTCAATTACAGATTTCCATCACATTCTACAGATATGTGTGGTAAATTATTATCATTAGAAATCCACAAGAATTTAGACTTTACCCTATCAAATCTTATATCAATTGCACATGAAAGCAATGGTTTTTTCCCCCTCCTTTTAGTTCCAAAATATGACCTGTCCCAACATTGCAGACCATCACACAAAGCAAGCAACCATGCATATGGATTTTTAATGTCTATTTTCATTCTTATATATTTTTCCTTAGGTCTTATATTATGTAGAGCAATAGCTTCCAATGCTAAAGACATATCTTCATCAAATTCATATCCCATTTCATCTATTCCTAATTGCTTACATTCTATATTGTTTTGTTTCAAAAATTCATCACTAAGTATCAAAAACTTTTTAAGTAATAATGCACTTACTATTCCATGATCTAATTTTTCTTTATAATAACTTTTAATATCCTTATTAAATCCTAATTCTGTCATTCTTTTTGTGCCTACAATATATTTAAATATTTCTTTACCTTTAAACGTTTCAATATTTTTTATATTTCCATTATAGAACTCAAGATTTTCCCAATTTTTATAAGCAAATTCTTGAATAAATCGAAATGTTCTATTAAGTTTTATTTCATTTTGTTCCCCATGCCAAAGAATATACTCCCAAAACAAAGTATCATAATCTTTTATTTCACTTTCACTAGGAAGTTCCTTTTTTAAAAGGACAAAATCATTTAACATTTTTAATCTTCTATTTTTAAAACCATCATCTGTCTCCATAACAAAATATGAAAAGTCATGATAAATTGCTGTGATATACCATATTTTTATAAATTTCTTTTCCCACAGGTCTTTATCTGAAAAATATTTTTTTAATAAATCACATTGATCAACAATATAGCACCCCAATATAAACACTAAAACTGTATGCAAATAATGATCTCTATAACTACTTCCCATGATTCCAGTGCCTTCTACATCATCTAATAACTTTAATATTTCTGAAGAAAATGGTATATTTAAGTCTAAACAAGCTTTTTGTGTAAAAGTTGCTACTTCGTTGCGCACAATATTACTATTTTTTATAATTCTATTATCTAAACCATATAAAATTGATTTTTGTGAATTTAACATTCCTTTTAGATTTTCACTAAAATACTTTTGAATATCACCTCCATTCTTTCCTTCTAAATACTCAACAAGGGTACTATTAATACTACTCATATTTTCCCCTCCCTGTAAACTAAAATAAACTTATAACCTGTTCCACGATTTTTCCATCTCAATGTATCATTAGACATATCTCCTTTTTCTAGCCATCTAAGATAATTTGCATAATCCTCATTACCTTTCATCCAGTTATTAATAAAATAATCTTTTATGCTATTTAATTTTTCCTTTATATTTTTATCTCTTTCTATAAGTTTTCTGTACACAATAAATTCACCTATAGATTCTATTACAACCCTATTATCATCTAATGAATTAATCTCTATAGTATTGTAAATTAAATCTTGAATTTTATAAATTGAATTTACATCTATATATAGTAAATCAATCAATATTTTTGCCCAATTTGGCAAACTTTTTAAGAAAGAAATATCATCTAAAAAACTATTTTCTATTACTCCATCTTTTAACCACATTCCAACATATGTAATAAACTCTAATAACATATGTTTTCTGTCATCCCACTGCCATATTTGTGGTTCCAAAAATTCAGAAAATACTTCAACTACATACTTTGCAAATATCTCTTTATTCTTAGGTTTTAAGTTATTTATTAAATCAGATAGAAACAATAATCTCCACATAGATTTTAACCCTGAATCATACCACTTTGAATAATTTCTATCCTTTAAATATGGTATTGAAAATGTAAAAAAATCTTTCTTATTTACAAACTGCTTGAAAATTTCTTCCGTAATCTTTCCATTATTTAATTCTAATACTGCTTTTGCAGAATAACAAGTAAACTTTCTATCTGTTTCGTAAAAGTAATTCACTTTTTCTACATTTAATTTCATTGTTAGTTTATTTATAATTTCTGACAATAAACCGCTTTTAACAAAATTATTTGAAGTAATATGCTCACATATAGTTAACATGTCAAGGGCACTTTCCGCATCCTGTCTATTATTAAGTATATATGCCAATATTCTAACTTGTTCTTTATTAAGTTTCAATTTATTTAATTCCTCAGCTAATTCTTTAATATACTTATATTTTAGTTCTTTATAATCCACTTTATAATATTTTATGGAATACGTTAAACATGATACTAAGTATGCTATAATTTCATATTTAACGTCAGAACTTATCGCAATTGCATTGTCTATAAAAATCTCTTTATTACTTTTCTCTTTTATATCTTTAACTTTCTGCCATATCCAAGCATATGCAGTTTCCTTAAATGTTTTTATTTTAGAATTTAACATACTTAAATATAAGGCTTCATTCCAATTTAACATCATGAATTCTATCATCTCACTATAAGCCAATGGTGACCTCGTTTCCTTAATTATAGCCTCAATTTTTTCTGGATTAAAATGTAAAATTATTTTATACAAATAATACATGTGAAAATCAGTACTTGAACCATATATTGGTCTAATATTTCTAAATACACCCCTTGAATATTCTATTGCATCAATACTATTATCCCATTCATTACACTTTTGTAAAAACTTACTATAAATATATCTATCGTCATTAATGTCAAAACTTACATCCTGATTTTCAGATTCTTCTGCTAATTCTTTAATTAGATTACCTATTTCAGTAATATTAATCTCACTTTCTTTAAATTTATTACATATATTAATATACCTAATTTCCGTAGTATAATATAATAATTTTCCCATAAACTTAAGTAATTCTTTTTTATTAGCCTTATTGGTATGATTTTTGTATTTATTCATAAAGTTATTTAATAATACATTCACATCATTTTGTTGTAAAAATCTCTCTATACTTAAGTCATTTTCTTTTGTATACTTTACTAGTAATTCTTCATATCCGCTAATTTTTATCATTTCACCAATAATATATTCTTTCTCCTCGGATACATTTTTATCTTCTATTATTGGATATGATGTTTTACTCATAGAATAATTCCATAACTCCTCAATATCATATTTTTTATTGTTCTTTGTTTCTTTTAAATATTGCCATACTTGAAAAACAACTTCACTTTCCATCGGGGCAATAACAAAAGGAAATCTTTGTCCCATTGAATTTATTGAATTACTTAGTAAAAATCCATCTATATCCCCATTATTAAAAAATCTTATTAGATATCTATCATGAAAAGCCTGTTTTTTTCCACTAGTAATATTAACTACTTTTAACTTCCGATGTATAATACTGTAATTTTTTTCTAAAAAATTTTTCACTTCTGGAATTATATTCGGATTACTTTTATTACTATCAGGATCTATTTCACTCAAGCTAGTTATAATTTCTAGTATCATAGAAGTATTTTCAATTCTAGCAAGTAACTTAGAGGCAGCTTTAACAGAAAAATATGGATCAACTATAACTACACGATTCAAATCATTTTCATTAAGATACTTTCTTAATTTAACAAAACTTTCAATCTCCCCCATCTTACTTGTAGAAATTTCTATAAAGCACCCTTTAATGCTTTTATTAGAATATCTAAATACTAATTTCTCTGCTTCTGATGCTACATCATCCCATACATCTTCATCTTTGTTTCCACATATATTTATTTTATCAGAACTATATAAACTAACTTGCTCTATTTTGTCAATTTGATTTTTACCTTTTGAATAGCTATTACGTAATTCATCACTCCATGGATCTCTAATTAATAGATTTTTTCCCTGGATTTTCATTCCTACACTAACATATCTAATAATAGATGTGCTATACACATATACCAATTCTCTAGTTTCCTTTTTCCACATTTCTATTTCAACATTTTCTATTGATTGCTTCGCTTTAAATATTAACTCTTTTTCATCTTCTCTAAATTCTTTTATTGTATCTAAAATACATTCTTTTCCATTCTTTAATTTACAACGAGTTATCAATTCATATTCTATTTCTTTACATTTTTTTATATGACATACTTTCCCTTTGCTCGTTTTATCCACATATATATCAAAATACTCATTAGATAACAACAAATTATAAACTTCAAAGTTACCTAACTTAGATACTGCTTCTTCTTTAAAATTCATTCCAGTTTCATCTAATAATCCATCTAATAGTATATTAAAAAATTTTCTAAATTCTTTTTCATTACTACTTTTTGATAATATTTTTATTAATTCTATCAAATCTACTTTATCTATATTCCAATAACTATCAACTATACTAACTGTGTTAATTATAGATGTAGATTTATCTATATGTGATTCTTTTGGAGGGATAATAACTGTTGGTCTTTTTATCAATCCTCCTAAAATTTTAATATCCTTATCTTTAATTTTTAAATTTAGTTTTTTCTTTTGAAGTTTTAAAATTAATTTATTTAGATTATCCTCATTTACTACACAGCTTATAATTTTTATGGGTGTCTTTTTATAATTAGATTTACTCCAACTTTTTTCACTTCTTTCTATTTCAATTGCATATCCATATAAAATAGCATACTCACCATTTATATTTTTAATTAAATAAACTCTCACATAGTAATTCATATTTAAATCTCCTCACATAATATGCTTGTATAATATAAGTGCATTATATTTTTTATTCATATTCATTTATGTTAATATAAAACACTTCTTTTTAAAGAATTATTGCTTGAAATTTATAACATATATATGAATATCTACTAACTTTTAAAAAAATCACAAATAAAAAGAGAGAACCAATCACAATGATTAGTCCTCTCTTAAAGTATAAAACATTCTATTCAATTAACTATTCTTCATAAGAAACTCCGCATCCTTACGTCAGTAGAGTAAACTCGAATAACTAAATCAAATATTTAGATTCTCAATTATCTCAATAACTGAAGAACCTGTTGAGGTTGCTGATTTGCTTGCGTTTCACCAATGACCCTTCAATCACTGCCAGACTATATCTTCACCCAGTATAGAAATATATGTACTTTATTCTTTGCACTTTTCTATATTCTGGGGTTGGGCACTTCGGGAAACCTCATCCCTACGAATTTCATCACCATACAAATTTTTGTAACTAACCTGCTTAGGTGGTTTATTCTAGTCGTTGAACCT
This sequence comes from Clostridium tyrobutyricum, assembly GCF_019144085.1. Taxonomy (GTDB): domain Bacteria; phylum Bacillota; class Clostridia; order Clostridiales; family Clostridiaceae; genus Clostridium_B; species Clostridium_B tyrobutyricum_A. The sequence goes on along the minus strand of NZ_JAHHUY010000006.1, from coordinate 133,621 downwards.
TCTCCAGCCTTTCGGCACAGGAGCTTGGCTGCTGATTATCCAATCTGTTTGCTTTTCAATCTATAACACATGTCCTTTCAGACTTCGCTTTAGAGAAACAGCTTAAGGAAGTTCCAGCAATTCACCCAATATACTTGAAGATTACTCTTCAAGAGACCCTATAAATACTCATTCACAATTTGTTCATAACCCCTGGGGTGGTCACTACCTAAGTAGTTGTAAAACCTGTTGTGGTTGAGTATTGGCTTGAGCCAACATTGCTTGAGCAGCCTGAGAAAGAATATTATTCTTTGAGTACTCAGACATCTCTGATGCCATATCAACATCTCTAATTCTTGATTCAGCAGAAGTCAAGTTTTCTGATGAAGTTCCAAGATTGTTTATAGTATGTTCCAATCTGTTCTGGAATGCACCTAATTTTGCTCTTTCTGAAGAAACTGACTGTAAAGCATCATTTATAGTTGTTATTGCACTGCTTGCTTTCTTAGCAGTTGTAACATCTATTGCATTACCTGAAGCATCTTCTAGGTTAAGTGTTTTAGCATCCATAGCATTAATATCAACATTCATGGATTGTCCTTCATTTGCACCTATTTGATAAACAAGTGAAGTATCTGTTGATTTTTCAGCAACAGCATTTCTATGAGCAAGAGACTCTACTGTAATTGATTTATTAATTACTTTATCATTAGTACCATCATCTTTTAAAGTAATTCCATTAAAAGTTATACCAGTATCAGCAGCTAAAACATTAGCTCCATGGTAAGTTTTAGTTGTAGTTGTCTTTCCATCTGCAGATGTAAATATATCTTGTATATCTGCATTTGTAGCAGCAGCATTTGTACTAGTTTTTGTATCTGTTCCAAAAAGTTGATTAATTATATCAGAATCACCAGCATCTTTTAATTCTATTTGTGCATCACCAGTTGTTGATGTTACCTCTAATTTTCCATCAACCAATTCCGCTTTTGCATTTGTACCTGATGTAGTATTAATTGCATCTATTAAGTCTCCAATAGTGCTCTCTGTTGTTAATGCAGAACCGGTTGATGTCGTACTTACTCCTACAGCAGTTGAGTCACCATTTACTGTGAATGCACCTAAATTAGTAATTCCTAATTCAGATAATTTTGTTGTAGTTGTTAAAGTTTTGCCTATTGTTGAATCAACAGAACCATGACTTTGCTGAAGTGTTATCTGGTGAGAACCCTCTAATCCATCAGAAAATGCACCAGTTACTGCAACTATTTTTGCATCATTAGTAATAGGAGATGTCATACTTGCCTGACCTTGAAGTATCTCGTTTTTTCCTGCTACTTTATCAGATAAAGTACCATCTAATAATTTTTTAGTATTAAATTCAGTAGTATTAGCAATTCTATCAACTTCTTGAGTCAGCTGTGATATTTCCTTTTGAATTTGGCCTCTATCATCATCTGTATTAGTATCAGTAGCTGATTGAACTGCAAGTGTTCTCATTCTTTGAAGTATAGCACTAGTTTCATTTAATGCACCTTCAGCAGTCTGTATGAGGGATATACCATCCTGTGAGTTGCTTGATGCCTGGTTTAATCCATTTATCTGACCTCTCATTTTTTCTGATATTGCAAGTCCTGCTGCGTCATCTCCAGCTCTGTTTATTCTAAGACCTGAAGAAAGTTTTTCCATTGCCTTTGATGCATTGTTTGAATTGATGTTCATATTTCTTAATGCATTGTTTGCCATAAGATTGTGATTTATTATCATAGTTTATTCCTCCTTGAGTTTTGTATTGGACATCCTTGTCCACATTTTTATTTATAATTAAGCTTTCAAGCTAATTACATTCAATTTATCGCCTATCTTAGATTAAACTTTACACTTATTTTAAAAATTTATTTTTTATTTTTAATTATTATTTATTAATAATTTATATTATATTTATCGTCTGTATGATATCATACTTTATATCTTTTTACTGAATATTTTAGCTGAACTTCCTATACTACCATAGGCATTGCTTGCAGTCTTGTTTACAGATATATTTTTAAGCTTTTTTTTTATCAATAGTGCCTTATTTTTCATAATTTTCTGTGCTTCTGCTTCAATTTCTCCTATATGCATCTTCTCATAAATTTTCTTAGTTTCAGATTTTTTGTTAGTCTCGGAAATTAGTTCATTCAAAATACACTGTCTTTTCTCCATTTCACCTTTAAGAGAATCAAATTCCTCTCTTTTAAGAATTTCAACAATATGCTCTGTACATTTTTTATAACTCGTCAATACATCTTCTACATTTTTTAACATGTTAAAATCTCCTAAGCCTTAGATTATTTGTTATTTATTTGAATATTAGCTAAGGTACATAGATAGAGTTGACTGCTGGGCATTTAACTGTTCCATGGCAGTTTCAAGTGTTGTAAACTGATTGTAATATTTAGTCTGGTCATCATTCATCCTGTCTGTAAGTGTATTTATAAGAAGCTGCTGTGTATATATCTGATCAGGAAGTGTTCCCGTACCACTCCCACCTGAAACACTATAATCATCTTGAAGGTTGGCATACTTCGTAAGTGTACCACTGTTTAATGTAGTACCTATTATTCCTACATTGCTGTTGACTATGTCATTTATTCTCTGAAAAATCCCCGATTGATTAAATTTATCAGTCGAATTTGTATTATCAGAAGTTGTTGTAAAGAGTTTCATTATTTCATCAGCATGATTGGTAAGTGCATCTGTAAATTTAGCATCATCAACTATACTGAGCTTTCCTCCCTGAGTAACATCGTTTGATGTATCTATTCCTATAGAATTTGAGCCTATATTTCCAAAATATAGTGTAGATACATTTTTATTATTGCTATCTACAACGGGGCTACTAAATGCACTTGTAAGATTATTTAGCAATTGTTCCAAATTATCATCATTTCTGAGTATACCTTGTTTGGCTTTAGTTTCCCAATTTGTTATATCCGTATCACTCATACTGCTTTTCTGTGTATCTGTAAGAGGTGAATAATCATAATCTTTTTTCTCAGAAAGCTTGTCCTGTATTTCTCCAATTAGATTATTGTACTTGTCTATAAAATTTGTAATAAGATCATGTACTTTTGAAGTATCCTTGGTTACTGATATACTGACAGGATCAGTGGTTTCTTCAGTAATACTGTAGCTGACTCCATTTACAGTAAAATTATTTGAACTCTGCGTAGTATTAATATATTCGCTGGAACCTGGCTCTTTTATGCTAACTTTTGCATCAGTACCAGTTGCGGTTTTACCTATCTCTAATCCTAGTTTATTTAAGATACCGGTATCACCAGTAATAGAAAGTGCTGCACTGCTTCCTGTAGCTGCTGTCTGAATAGAAAACTGTCCTGTAAGCTCATTAAACCTTGCAGTGACTTTCCCATCTGTTCCGTTTTTTATAGAATCTACAAAATCCTGAATAGTAGATGAATCAGTTACATTAATATCAAAAGATGAACCATTTAAACTTAAAGAATAACTTCCAATATCAATTCCTAATTCAGTCAATTTAGTACTTGAAGATTTTGATCCTATATCATCTATATCTGATGAAGACACTGATATAGTATTTTCTGATGTCGAAGTAAATTTTATATAATCTTTTCCATCAGATGTTGCCAAAGAAGCTGTTACTTTTCCACTCAAATCTGAGGATTGTATACTACTATTAATTTTATCTACCAACTCTGATGCCGAAGTCGATGAATCATCTAAATTTATAGTCGTACCATCAATGGTTATGCTTCCACTATTCCATTTAGATACATCATTTACCAAATATTGATTTCCAGAAATAGTGGCTGCCTGTGCCAGCTTATCTACTTTTATTTTATATGTCCCTGCAACTGCCGTTGCTGATGCCTTTGCACTAGCTATAGTAGCATCTGAACTTGTTGCCATCATATTATTGTAACTGTTAGAAGATAATAGATAATTAGAACTGTTTGTAACATCAAAATAGGCACTCTGAAGATCTTTTACATCCTTTATTATACTCTGATATGCTTCCTGCCTCCACTGAATAAGCTGCTGCTGCTTCTTTGCATTGTCTATCTTAGTCTGATCTGCTGTAAGCATCTTCTTTACCATTGCATCTACATCAAGACCTGTGTTAAGTCCCGTAATTCTAAGCATGTTTCCACCACCGGCACCGGTTGTACCTACTGGCATGCTGCTTGTACTATCTGCCATGTTTATACCTCCCTTTTTTCAATTCACAATTGTTAATTCTTAACTGTGAATTATTTCTTTGAAACCTTGTATGCCTGTTCCCAGGTATCTTTCACATTTTCTATTAGTGGCATTACTTCATCCATTATAGCTGCATCTTTGTTCATATTGGCATCTGTAAGTCTTCTCACTATAAAGTCATATACACTCATAAGGGATTGTCCCCAATTTCCTGCTTTGGACACATCAAGTGTTGCTATGAGTTCATAAAATATATTTTCAGCCTTTACTATATTTTCGTGTGCTTTGTTTATATCTTTATCAAGTATTGCCTGTCTTCCTATCTTGGCAAATCTAACTGCACCATCTACCAGCATTAAGAGCAGCTGATCCTTTGATGCATAATTTACGCTATTGTTCCTATATGTGCTATAACCATTGGCTGCATACATATATTAGGCCTCCTTTTTTCAATTCGCAATTGTGAATTGTGAATCATTTCTTAACGTCCAGTATATTTCCTCTTTTATCGTCTTTTGAAATAGTTTCTCCTTCTCCCTTGAAGGCATTTACTTTTACTTCTTCTACTTTACTAGCCTCTACAAAAATACGCTTTTTATTTTTGCCTTTATATTTGCTTAGTTCTTTTTCAAAATCTCCATATTTGTCCTTGCCTCTGTCCTTGTAGTCTTTGTTTATGACTATTCCAGTTTTATTGTGAACTTTTCCTGCACTTGTAGTTTCTTTTATTCTCTGTCTTACATCAGGGTCTATCTTATTTAATCTGAATTCCATAATAAATTCCCCCAATCAAGCTTTCTTGTCCATAAAAAAACCGGACAGTTCACAAAATTTTTCCACCATGTCTATTAATTTTTTTGGAGGTACTTCACGCACTACCTTGTTTGTGTCATCATCTACTACCTGTACTACTACGTCATTGAATTTTCCATATATCTCAAATTTTAAATGTGTCTGTGTATCATCCAGTATTTTATTTGCATGATCCACAGCATCTTTTGTACTTTTAGCCGTTGTATTTTTTCCATCTCTGTTTTGTAATGCCTTCTGATCCACATTAATATTATTTGTTGAGGATATATCCCCTGAAACTTTAGCAGTTTCAATAGATGTATTTAATTCCAAAGGCTGTCGTCCTCCTTGACTCATACCCATAACTTCCATGCTAAACACCTCTTTATAATTTACACTATTCTATTTTTTAAATTTCTTTAATATACTCATATCCCTTGCAAGAGCATTTTTATTTTCCATTTCCACTTCTTTATAAAGTTCTTTTCTAAGTATCTTTACACTTTTAGGTGCTGATATGGATAACTTTACAGTACCGTCTTCAATTTTGGAAACTGTTATCTCTATATCATCACCTATGAGAAGTGATTCTCCTTTTTTCCTGCTTATTACCAACAATTAAACTTCCCCCTTAAACAGTGGGTATTTTATTGGATAATCTACATTATCCAGTATTAATTGTTCCCCAATCTTATCATTTGTATTTATAACTATGGGAGCTTTCAAGTTAATTGTTATATTTTCAAGTTTTGAATTCAAAGTTACTGTATTTACTACAAGTACATCCTTGTTATCCTTTATATTCAGTTCAGACATCTTGTCATCATCTATATCGAATTCATAATTTTTACATGCATTGAATGGTGAAGCTACTACAATACCTATATCTGTATCTTCAATTGATTGAAGTATACCAAAAAGACTGTTCTCCTCTGCAGGTACTAAAATAAATTTCTCTAATTTATCAAAACCAGGAATTCCCTTTTTAAAAATTATTACATCTTTTTCTTCATAATTTAGAACTCCATGGTATTTTGTTTTTAACTCCATAATTTACTCCTTTAACTCAGGTAATTCATAAGTGTAGGTTGCATTACTTTTGCTGCCGTTTGGAGACAGGCCTGATACACCGTAATCATTGTAGAATATTCTATAGTCTTTTGTGTCAAATCTATATCCTCGGTTTGTGAGAGAGTCTCCTGAATATTCAATTTTGAAGATTTATTCTGATCCTGAAGTGCCTCCATTCTCTTTTCCTTTGCACCTACCTGAGAACGAACTTTAAGTAATCCTTTTGAGGCTGCATCAATGTCAGTAAGGTCCTGTCCTGTAAGTTCCTTCGTTGCAGCATCCTCATCATCTTTCCATGTATAATATTTAATATTACCATCAGAATCAACTACTTTTTCAGAACCTTCCGTATATGTGTCTGAAGCACTATCCATATCGAGCACTTGTCCTGCCAGATGATGTTGAATTCTATTCATAAGTGCCTTTACATTGTCGTCATTAATGGCATTGTTGTTGTTTTCTCCATACTGCATAACAGCTGATGCAGTAGCATTGTAATCAAGCACTACTCCCTGGGAAACTTCTATAGTCTTGTCTGCTCCTATGTTTGCCATGTCCACATTGGAAAGCTGCTTTCCATTTACTTTTGCCATATCAGTTATACTTGTAGATACCTTTATATCATCACTGCTGTGTACCGCCAGAAATTTTATATTTCCATCATCGGTTTTGACTACACTTACACTGTCTTTAAGATCAGACTTCTGGATTTTATTATTTAAATCCTTCACTACGTCATCCACAGTTTTCTTACCATCTGATGTATCCAGAGTATTTACGTTAACTTCTGTAGGATTAGATGGATCTTCTGGATTTTCCATAGTAAATTTTATAGTTTGATTACTCCAATTGGATATATCAAATCCGCTTGAAACAACTTCAGGAATGGAGTCTACCACATTGCCTTGGGCATCTGCATATTCAATGGATACATTTCCATCTGCATCAGTTGTAGTTGTAACTGGTTTTGAAAGTCCCTGTGTACCACCAAATATGTACTCTCCTCCCAAATTGGTATTTAAAATCTGTGCGAACTGTGATACATACTGTTTTACTTCATCATTTACCTTGTCTCGTTCATCCTGGGTATATCCTGCATTTCCCGCCTTTACAAGGTCACTTCTTACATTTGTAAGGACTGTTCCAAGCTGTCCCAGTGTAGTATCTGTAGTCTGCATACAACTCAATGAAGAAGTTATATTGGAATAATACTGGTTTGTCGCATTTAATGAAGTCTGCATCTGCATGGATCTTTCAACATTCAGAGGGTCATCTGAAGGCTTTGAAAAGTTCTTCATGGAAGACATCTGCTGCTGAACTTTACTTAGATTCTGTAAATTTTTCTGCATATCCGTAAGAAAATTATTGGATATGGATTTATTTGTTATTCTCAAAATTAATTCCCCCTTTTCTATTATTTCTTAAGTCCGTTTATTACTACATCCAAAAGTTCATCTACCGTAGATATCATCTTGGCATTTGCCTGATAGCAGTGCTCAAACTGAATAAGATTGGTCATCTCTTCATCCATGGAGACACCTGAAACAGATTCTCTTGATTGATCAAAATTTGAAAGTTGTGTAGCTTCATAGGTTACCATGTTCTTCGATTCCTGCTCGTCACTTCCAATTTTATTTACCAGATCATCGTAGTAGTTGTCAATTGTAGAACCACCTATAGCATTTCCAATAGAATATACATTTCCAAGATCACTGTTTGAAGTAAAAATATTTTTAACAAGGTCACTTCTATCATCTCTGGTATCCCCAGGATCAGAAGCACTATCATCCTCAGCTATATTTAATCCTGAAATATTCATAAGGCTGTTGGCAAGTTGTGCTACAGCAAGAGCCCTGTTTCCGTCTGTAGTTGAGCCTACTGCATCACCATTTGAATCATATTTGCTTGCCACCTTTATCTTGGATGGATCATTCAGTATAGCTACATTCAAAGTTATATTGGCTGCCGTTATATTATTTTCATCAGTTGCTGAATATTTGGATGAATCCTTCTGGTCTCCATTTACAAAGAAATTGTTTATGCCGCCTTCTCCTGAACCATCTGTAGGATTGTCCACTACAAAAGTGCTGCTCTGACTTATTATTGCATTTACGGAAAGTGCCAGAGATTTTGCAAATTTATTGAGTGTATCCTGATATTCATCTACCTTACTCTGAACTGACATATATCCTTTTAGTTCTCCTGCTGGCGGCTTGAAAAGTGCCAGTTGGCTGAAATTTTCTATAGGGTCATCTATTATTTGATTGTCACTATCCACACTGTAAGCAACTCCATTACTATCTGCCCAAAGTACTCTGCACTCGTCAAGTTCCTTGGCCTGATCCTCTGTCATGTTTACAGTTAAAGTAACCTTATTAGCATCTGTAGTGGTATCTCCCTTTTTATAATAAGTAACATTATAAGTTCCATCATCGTTTTTCTCTATTGCGGATACATATGAAAATGTAGATGCCTGGGTATCTGAAGAATTCACCGTCTGTACTATATTTACAGGCTTTCCATCTGAGCCTATAGGTGCAATTCCATTGTCGCCATCAACTTTACTTGTAGCACTATCTGCTGTAGTTACATTGATTCCTCCATTTTCTGTTTCTGTAACACTTATTCCAAATTCACTGCTTAATTTGTCCAATATCAAGTCCCTGCTGTCCATAAGGTCATTTGGATTCTGGCCCGCTATCTCTACACTCTGTATTTGCTGGTTCAACTGATTGAGCTGTTTAATATATCCATTTACAGTACCTACCGTACTCTTAAGTTCAGTATTGGTGTCACTTTTAATCTTTGTAAGCTGTGAAGATACATTGTTCAAATCATTTGTAAGCTGGTATGCCTGCTGGGCTACCGTACTTGCATTTTGAGATGATGTTGATAAGCTCTGCCAGGATGTAAAAAAGCCACTTAAAAGACTGGATATACTCGTATCCGTTGGCTCGTTCAGTACATTTTCAACCTGACTTAAAATTTTATCCTGTGCCGAGTACTGACCACTTATACTGTTTTGTACCCTGAATTGATAGTCCAGAAAATTGTCTCTTATCCTCTGTATAGACTCAACAGTTACTCCCGTACCAAGCTGTCCTGCGCCTGATGCTCCATTCATACTTGGCATTGTATATGGGGTAGTGGTAACCATGTTTGCCCTCTGTCTTGAATATCCATCTGTATTTGCATTTGCTATATTGTGAGATGTTACATTTATTGCTGTCTGCTGCGAAAAAAGTCCGCTCTTTGCCGTATTGAATATGGAAAATAAACCGGGCATTTAATAACCTCCTCTTTTATCTGTTTCTTCCAAGTGCATTGTATGTTGCAGGCTGTCTCCCTGGATTAATTGCCCTTAACATCTGTGTGGTAAATCCAAGCCACTGTTTTATAAGTGCCTCGTTTGTGTCCTTTTGGAACTGTATTTTTTCAATAAGCTCCACTATTTCTTCATATAGTTTTCCTAGCTTTTCATCTTCTGATCCTTTGATTACTTCTCTCATGGATCTGTTTCCCGTAATCTTTCTTCTTTCAATTTCACACCTGGCAACACTCTTGCTGTTGCTCTCTATAACCTTTACTATTTTATCAAGAGAAAATACTTCTCTTTTTATAAGATATCTATTCTGATCAACTAAAGATGCATATAGTTTTTTGAGTACGTCATATTCATTGGACATGATTTCACTTAATTCCATACTTCTCTATACCTGACCTTTCATATTATCCAGTATTTTCTGTGCTACAAGTTTGGCATCCACCTTGTAAGTCCCATTTGATATTGCTTTCTTTATACTTTCAACCTTGTCTTTAGAATCTATACTCTTGTCATCCAGCATATAAGAGCTTAACCTCTTTCCCATGGATGATATTTGAATGGAATCTCTATTTTCCGCTTTAGCTGTCAAATCTTTTGTTTTGTTGACTTCTCTATAAAGATTTATTATATTGTTTGAGTTGATTCCATTAATCTTCATAAAACACACCCCTAACTTTTTATTTCAAAGTTTTATATATCGTTATTAGTATTATCGATTATAATCTATTAATATTTATAGTATTTTATCCAATTAATATTTATATTGACAGTTAATTTTGTATGTTAATACAATAGTTAATTTAATTATAAATTAAATTAAAAAACAGTATATTTAGAAATTCCTTTCCAAATATACTGATGAACTAAGAAGTGTGAAGTGATTTTATTCTCTCTTCATTACTTACTATACCGGTTATCCTCACTCCAAAATTTTCATCTATTACGACTACTTCTCCATAGGCAACCTTCTTGCCGTTTACAAGTATCTCCACAGGCTCTTCAGCCAGTTTATCCAACTCTATGAGAGAACCGGTACCCAGGTTCAATATGTCCTTTATCTTCTTCTTCGTTCTTCCAAGTACTACTGAAATCTGAAGTGGAACATCCATTATCAGATCTATATTTTTAGGTACTACTTCCGTATCACCTTGAGATTCAAGGGGCTGAAAGGCTGCCTGTTGAACTTCTATAGGTTTTTCTTTTATAGGTGGCTGCTGTTTTGGTTCCGGCTTTGTTTCAGTACTTGCAGCTGTTTCAGATACAGCTTTTTGTTTTGGTGTCTCCTGTTTTGGAGTTTCCTGTTCTTGTTCAGAAAGCTTGTCAGTTTTTTCCTGGCCCATCATTATGGAAACTATCTTCTTTGCTGTAGCTACCGGTAGTATCTGCATTATGCTGCTATCTACAAGATCTCCTATCTTAAGTGAAAATGATACTCTTACAATAGGTTCATCTGGTTCTATTGCTTCTGTAAGTGGTTCTGTTACGTCAGTCCATATCCGTGATTTTGGAGGTGATATATTTACCTCCCTTGTAAACATGGTGGCCATTGATGTTGCGGCAGATCCTATCATCTGGTTCATTGCCTCGGATACGGCACTTTCCTGAATTTTAGAAAGTTCTTTTGCCTCATTATCTTTCAGTGTTCCATCTCCGCCCATCATGAAATTCGCGATTACAGCTGCATCCTTTACTGCAATTACCAGTAGATTTTCTCCTACTATTCCGCTTGTATATTTTACTTCCAGAGCAATGTTTGGAACTTTAAACTCATTTTTCAAGTCATTTAAATTAGTTACTGATACAACTGGAGTAGTTATATTTACGGGTTGGTTTATTATTGTTGAAAGTGCTGTGGATGCAGAACCCATGGATATATTGCCAACTTCCCCCAGAAGATCTTTTTCTACGTCTGATAGTTCCGTCGCTTCTTCTTTAGCTTCTCCCTTACTTTCTCCGCCGTTTAAAAGTGCGTCTATTTCTTCCTGAGAAAGAAATCCCTTGTCATTATCGTTACTCATAATCTTCCACATCCTTATCTATTATATCTAGTATCTCCACGCCCATATTTTTTCCAATAGTACCAGGTCTTCCATAATAGTATACATGGTCTTCCACCATCAATTTGACTGGATCGGTAGTTTTCTCATTTAAATTCAGTATGTCACCTGAGTTTAAATGTAGAAACTGCTCTACAGTGACATCTACTGTACCTAGAACACATGAAAGATTCATTTCAACTATATTCAACCTGTCCCTCAGCTTCTCACGTGATTCTCCAACTACCTTTTCATCACTGTCCTGAAACCAGTACTGTACGACTAATCTGTCAAGTACCTTTTCTATACTCAAATAAGGTATGCATATGTTGATGAAGGTAGTATTCTTACCCATTTCTACAGAAAATGTTATAAGAGCTACCGGATCATTTGGTGCCAGAGTCTGATTTAATGCAGGGTTTGTCTCTATTCCTTCCACTTCAGTTTCTACTTCCATTACATCTTCCCAGGCAAGTTTTAAGTTTGATATAAGTCCTTCATTTACTACTTTTATTATGTTTTTGTCTATGTCTGTAAATTCTCTGGACTTGAATTTTCCCTGACCGCTTCCTCCAAGAAGCAGGTCTATTATTTCAAAAACGAATTGAGGATTTATCTCAAACAGTACTGAACCGCTTAAAGGCGGCATTTTGAATATGGTCAAAATAGTAGGATTCGGCACAGAATGGATAAATTCCTCATATGTAATCTGCTGTACGGATTCAACCTTTACTTTCACATTTGTTCTTACCTGAGCAGTCAGATAGTTAGAAATTATCCTGGCATAGTTGTCATGGATAAGTTCAAGAGTCCTTATATGCTCCTTGGAAAACTTCTGAGGACTTCTAAAGTCATAAGGCTTTACCTTTTGCTTTTCTTCTTCTTCAGGTACTTCATCTGGAGTAAGTTCCCCAGTAGACAAGGCAGCTAGAAGGGTATCTATCTCACTCTGTGATAATACATCTGCCATTCTCTTCCCTCATTTCCTACAAAATTCTAGTTTGAAAAAAGTTTGTCAATATCTATTAGTGTAACTACTTTGTCTTTAAAATTTATTATTCCCTGCACATATGCTTTTCTATTATCATCACTTATCTTTTCAATAATGCTTTCATCTAAATCAAGAACTTCGTCTACCTGATCTACAACTATGCCTACCAGTTCATCTTCCATTTCAAGAATTATTATACTTTCTTCACTGTTCTCATTGTTTTCCTGTTTGGCAACATCCATAAGCAGATTTATATCCAAAATGGATATAACATTTCCTCTTAAATTGATAATTCCCTTTATGTGAGCAGGGGCTTTCGGAACTTTCGTTATCTTCATAGCATCGTTTATACTCTGAACTTTTGAAGTTTCTACGGCAAACTGCTCCTTGTTCAATCTAAATATGACAACCTGCATAAAAGTAACACCTCCAAGTTTTATACTATCCAACTACTTTAGTTACAGCCTCAATTACTCTATCAGGCTGAAAAGGCTTTACTATAAAATCCTTTGCTCCAGCTTTTATGGCATCCATAACCATGGTCTGCTGACCCATTGCAGAGCACATTATAACTTTTGCAGCAGGGTCGAATTCTTTTATAGCTTTTACAGCTTCAATACCATCCATATCAGGCATTGTTATATCCATTGTAACTACATCAGGCTTTTCTTTTTTGAAAAGTTCAACTGCCTTTAAACCGTTGTTAGCCTCTCCTACAATTTCAAATCCACCTTTTTCCAATATGTCCTTTATCATCATTCTCATAAAAGCAGCGTCGTCTACAATTAATACTTTAGCCATTTTTTTCCCTCCATATTTTCATTACTATTGTTATGCTACGCCTAGACTACTTAATATCTTTTCAAGAGAGCCCGGCATAGGAATATAATAAAAATGTCCATTTATTTCTGAATTATCTTCTACAAACAGAGTTTCTATATCTAGAACATTTTCATCAAATTGTCCTGATTCTATAAATGTAGTAGACAATATTGCCCCCAACATATCATAGGTAACTGCAGGAACTGATGGTGTTATAACAAGGCCTGTAAATCTAGCTATTGCATTCATATAGGAAGTACCTATTATATTTCCTATTTCACATATAGCTGAATTTCCCATTTCAGTCAGTTCATCTGATTTTTGGCCTGTTAAACTGGCCACCATATCCAGCGCTGTTTTTTTATCAAATATAAAAAGTATATTTCCCGGTGTATCACCGAGAATTCTTAGAATTACTCCAACTACTATCTGATCTTCACCAACACTTTCAAATACCTTGTTAAAAGGCAATATATTTATGGATGGTACTGTCATATCCACTTTTTTGTTTAAAAGCTGTGATAATGCTGTTGCAGCATTTCCCGTACCTATATTTCCAACTTCCTTCAATGCATCAATCTGCATTGGACTAAGACTACTATAATCCATTTTATTCCTCCTAAACAAGTGCTGAAACGTCTAGTATAAGTGTTACAAGACCATCTCCAAGTATTGTAGCTCCTATGTACTCCTTCATGGAATTAAGAGTTTTCCCAAGAGGTTTTATTACAATCTCCTTTTGTCCAAGAAGTGAATCCACCATAATCCCTACTGTCTTCTCTCCAACTTTTACTATGACTATATAGTTCTTCTTTTCATCTGACTTTTCAAGTCCCAGTCTGTCATAAACTCTTACAAAAGGTATTATGTTTCCATTATATATTATAATCTCTTTGTTGTTTGACATTTTTACAATATCATCATTGTAATTTATGACTCTGTCTATGTAGCCAAGAGATATTGCCATGGTTTCCTCTCCAACTTTTACAAGCAGTGCTTGAATTATCTGAAGTGTAAGTGGAAGCCTTATTATGAAGGAAGATCCTTTTCCATGTTCACTTATAAGATCTACAGTACCATTCAAGGCAGCTATCTTGTTCTTTACTACATCCATACCAACTCCTCTTCCTGATATGTCTGTTACTTCCTTGTTTGTACTGAATCCCTCCATGAATATGAGATTTTTAATATCTTTTTCAGGCATTCCAGAAGTATCAATGCCTATACTTTCAGCTTTTTCCCTGACTCTCTCTACATTTATACCTGCTCCATCGTCCTCTACTTTTATAACAGCCTGAGTTCCCTCCTGATAGGCAATCAATCTTACCTGACCTACAGGGTTCTTTCCAGCTTTAAGTCTTTCTTCTTTTGACTCAATACCGTGATCAGCTGAATTCCTTATAAGGTGCAGAAGTGGATCTCCTATTTCATCTATTACTGTTCTGTCAAGTTCTGTATCCGCTCCCTGAATTACAAGTTCCATTTCCTTGTCAAGTTCAACTGAAAGATCCCTTATAAGTCTTGGAAATCTACTGAAAACTGTGTCAAGTGGAAGCATCCTTATCTTCATTACCAAATCCTGAAGGTCCGAAGTGGTCCTTGCCACCTGTTCCAGTGTTTCATTTAATTCAGTAGACTTGTAATTGCTGCTTATCTGCTCAAGCCTTGTTCTGTGTATTACAAGCTCAGACACCATGTTCATAAATTTATCCAATCTTTCAAGATCAACCCTTACAGATTGATGAACTTTTTTATGGGGTTTCTGATTTTTCTTTGGTGCCGCCTTTGCTTTTGGCTTTGGTTTTGCAGTAGTTTCAGCTTTTTTTTCTTCCACTTTTTTAGCTGTATCCTGTTTGGCTATATCTGCAGGCTTTGGCTTTACTTCAACTTCCTCGTTGATTTTCTTTTTCTTTTCTGCATCTATATCAATGCCATTTACCGAGACACTGTCCACTTCAGATATATTCATCAATATATTTTTAACTTCATCCGACTTTTTGGTAGACAATATGACTACCTGAACTTCAAAGTCAAAATTCTCATTTTCCAGATCTTCAGTTCCAGGAACAGACTTTATAATCTCTCCAATTTCTTCAAGGCTCTTGAATATAAGAAATACCCTGGCTGATTTCAAAAGAGTATTTTCACTCAATTCTATAACTATTTCATAAGCACTATACCCTTTGTCATTAGCTTGTTTAATTACATTAATATCATATTCATTTAATTCTACTACAGATTCAGAATTATTTCCATGGTCTTCTTCTTCAGTTTTTTCTTCTTCATTTGGTTCAGATTGACCGCCTTTTGCATTGTCAGCTATTTTTTCAAGTTCTTCCATAATACCGTCTATAGAAGTATTGTCATCAACTCCATCTTCTATATTTTTAAGCATCTGTTCCAATGTGTCAAGACATTTAAAAAGGACTGTAACTACATCTTTAGTTACTTTAAGCTCTCCATTTCTGAATTCAGACAGTACATCCTCCATTTTGTGGGTCAATTCCGCCATCTTATTAAATCCCATAGTTGCAGACATTCCCTTTATGGTATGTGCTACCCTGAAGATTTCATTTACTTTATCTATATTATCAGGTTCCTTTTCAAGTTGAAGCAGTGAATCATTCAAAGTCTGTAAATTATCCATTCCTTCTTCCAGGAACATGGACATATACTGTGATGTATCCATTCTATTTCCCCCTTATAGCTTCCTATACATAAATGTAGAAGCTTTTTCAAAGCCATAATTTTTATAATTATATATACTTTCAGTAGCTCCAACAAAGAGTAATCCTCCTTTTTTCAAGGATTTACTGAATTTTTCATATATTCTTTCCTTTATATCCTGATTAAAATATATAACTACATTCCTACATATTATAAGGTCAAAGTTAGTATCATACCTGTCCAATATAAGATCATGCTTTTTAAAAGTAACAAGCTCTTTTATTTTTGGGCTTATAATATATTTATCGTCTTTTTTTGCAAAATATTTATCTAAATATTGTTTTTTTACGTTTTTTATTTCCTGCTCGGAGTATTCTCCCTGTTTTGCTCTTGCAATTATTGTATTATCCAGGTCAGTTGCAATTATAGTATGTCTTTTAGAAGGTGTCAATTCCCTAAGATAAATACCTACCGAATAGGGTTCGGCTCCAATAGAACAAGCTGCACTCCATATTTTAAGAGTGCCGTTGTTTTTTAAAAGTTCCCCCTGCAATTTATTTTTAAGTTCCTCAAATATTTCAGGATTTCTAAAAAACTCGGAAACATTTATAGTTATAAAATCCAGAAATCTCTGTTTCTGATCCCTGTCTTTTTTCAAAAGTGCTATGTACTCCTCTATACTTTTCACTCCAACTCTTGACATAAGACTGTTTATTCTCCTATGAAGCTGGTTTGGTTTATATGCAGACAGATCAATATTGAATTCCTTAAATACCCAATGCTTAAAATATTCCATATCCATTGTCATAAAATCTACCTCCTGCTGCTGTGTACTAGTTTCACTAGTTCATCTGTTATTTTATCCAGTTTCAAGACCATATCCACTTTGCCTGTAGAGTAAGCAGCTTTTGGCATACCGTATATGACGCAGGTGGATTCGTCCTGGGATATGGTAATTCCTCCATTGTCCTTTACATGTGAAGTTCCATCTGCTCCATCTTTTCCCATACCTGTTAGAACCACACTTACAAGATTTTTACCATATACTTCAGAAGCTGAAATGAATAATTTATCCACTGCAGGCCTGACACCCCAAATGGCAGGTTCCTTGTTCAAATGTATTTTTCTATCTTTGAATACTTCCATGTGAAATCCTCCTGGAGCTATATATATAGTATTAGGCCTAATCTCCATATTGTCTTCAGCTTCCACTACTTTTTGATTTGAATTTGTATTTAATCTTTCTGCAAAGGCTTTTGTAAATCCAGCCGGCATATGCTGTACTACCATGGTTGGCACTCCCAGGTTTTCAGGTAATTTAGTTATGACGGAATAAAGTGCTTTAGGACCACCGGTAGATGCGCCTATTACTATCGCTCCAATATTTCTGTTTTCTACTATTTTATGATTACTTTTCAATTCTGAAATTTTTATTGTATTTCTGCCTTTAGATGCCACTCTTATTCTTTTAACGAGTTCGCTTTTCACATCATTTATATTGGATATATTTCCAGAAGGCTTTGCTATAAAATCAAAGGCTCCCGCATGAAGACATTCCATAGTGAGTTTTACACCTTCCCTGGAAACACTGCTCAATACTATTGCAGGTATATTTATATTTTTATTTTTCATCTCTTCCAGTGCATGTATCCCATTCATCTTTGGCATTTCTACATCCAAAGTTATAACATCAGGTTTATTTTCACCTGTGTATTTACTTGAAAGCTTATCCATGAGATCCTGTCCATTTCGTGCTATTCCAACAACCTCCATGTCATCTTCCTCATTTATCATATCAGAAATTATTTTTCTCATCAAAGCTGAATCATCTACTACTAAAATTTTAATTTTTTTCACATTATTCACTCCGATTATTTAAAGTTCTTTAATTCCAACTCCAACAGTTTTTATTTTTACAGAACCATCGGATGTATCAAATATCATTGTTCGTCCCTTATTCCCACCCAGATCCTGAGATATTATGGGAATAGAGTATTTACTCAAATTTAGCTTTACGGAATTTCCATTTCTATTTCCTATATCCATTATCATGCTTTTATCCTTGAACTTGAACATCGATGCGCCTCCAGCTATCTTTGCCTTTAAATTCATCTTTCTGGCACCAAGTTTCTCCAATTTTTCTATGAGCATTGGAATAGCAAGGTCTGCAAACTTCATAGAATTGTTTACAGTACTAAACTGAGTACTGTCAGGAAGCATTATATGCGACAGTCCTCCTATACGATTTATTCCATCATACAGGACAATTCCTACACACGAACCCAGTCCTATTGTCATAATAATATCAGGAGATACGGCAGTATTCATATCTGCAATTCCTACTTTTATCTGCTTTATATCCATATATCGCACCTTCCATTTATTATTGTATGAGCTGTTTTTCTTCCTCGGTCAATATCTTTGATATGTTCAAAAATATTATTATCTTGTCATCAATCTTTATAAGTCCATTTATATATCTCTTTGATATTCCTGCTGCAATATCCGGAGCTGGTTCTATAGTAGAAGAATTTATATCTTTTACCTCAGATACTATATCCACTATGATTCCTATTTTATTTTGGTCCTGTTTTGTTACAATGATTTTTGCCTGACTTCTATTTTCACTATCACCTAAATTGAATCTTTTACTTAGGGATATTACAGGAAGTATATTTCCGGAATAATTGATGACACCTTCTACAAAATCCGGAGAATCCGGAATTTTAGTAGGTTCTTCATAACCTATTATTCTCTCTATTTCCATAATATCAGCTGCAAAATATTCTCCATTTATATTGAATACAAGTACTTTTATTTCTTTGTCCTCCATCTATATCCTCCTCAACATGTATTTATATTATAGTACAAATTTATCTAATTCTATATTACCATTTTTTAAATAGACATGTACATTTTTGCTGGAAGATTCCAATAATATTTCTCTCCCGCCTATTTTGAATATTGTATTGTGATAGGCTACATCAGCCCATATATTTCCGCTATTTTCCACTTCAAGTCTTGTAGTAACCCCTGCTTCACTTCCTACAGTTCTACATTTTATTTCATTTTTTGCTCTAAGAGTGCCTCCTCTTGCGACAGAACCCTGTTGGGTAAATTCAATGGACTTGTTTGCTATAATATTTGAAATATACTCTCCCTTGCTGGATACAATTACATCTCCGGAACTCTCTATATATGAATCCTGGCAATAGGATAATATCAATTTAACAGGCAGCCTGAGTGCATTTTTAAGTTTCTCTATCTTTGAATTGGAACATTGTACTATTTCCTCCAATTCAGAATAGTTCTCTATGCTTATAGGTGCCATTCCCATAAGTTTTGATTTTATAAGCTTTACCAATATGTCTTCTTCACTTCCACCTGAACTACTATTTGTTTCTGAAATTATATTTATACAGAGCATTATTATATTCTTGAATTTATTCTCCAAAAGTATTTTTATAATTTCACCATCTTTTTTTTCCTTGCCGAGTAAATTGTACATTTTTATTTCATTTACGGAATTCATGAGATTTGTAAGTTCTTCACTGAATTTTACAAGGTGTTTCTGATATTTTAAATTTTTTACATCTTCGCCTCCAGCACATATTTTAGAACCTACTATACTTCCTCTTACAAGAATGTTTCCTCTTGCACTTAGTTTTGCTCTTTCCACATTTCTGTCAACAGTAAGATTGCTGCCGCATTCTATAGACATACCTTCTTTTATGCTTCCATGGACTTCTACATCACCTAGAAAGCATACATTCCCAGTACTTAAATCCACGTCACCATTTATTTCATGTACCCGTTTAACATAGAATGTATTTCCTTTAACATGTGGCTTTCCACTCATAGCTGCAATAATAGTATTTTCATCTTTTAGAAGGCAACCTGGTCCTGCTTTTATTTTTAACTTTTTCCCGTCTTTAGGTTTTAACTCTTTTCCATTGACATCACTTCCAAATATACCTCCAGTTCCTGTATGCTTTATGGCGAGTATGTCACCTTTATTAACAGAATCCACTTTTCCTATACTTTTAAAGTCCACATTTCCCTGTTTATCTTCTTCAAGGTTAGAAAATGTTTGAAATTTTATCTCTACGGAATCACTTATGCCGTCTTCAGCAGCTTTGCCCTGTGCTACTATGAGTTTGTCACTGCCATCCGCCAGTTTTTTAAAATTTTCATCTATTATACCGTATACAATTTTATTTTTTGAAAGTTGTTCTGTAATTTCAGATTCAGTATATTTGGGTGGATAGATTTTTCCCTTGATTTCAGATTCAAGCTCAATTATTCCACTCTCTTCACTATCCTTTAATTTATATAGGATTTTAGGGCTGTATTCAATTTTGGCACTGGCCTGCATTTTATCATCGGATAGATATATATTAAACTGCCTTATAGCCTCTTCTTCCGGGAAAGTAACTTCTATACTGCTGTTTTCAAATACCTCTGACTCTGATCCTATATCTTTTCCATCAACTGCAAGAGTCATGTTTCTTCCCTTTCTTACAACTGCAGGAGTACCACCTTCTTCAGGATCATGAACTATTATTCTGCCTTCTACTATTTTTAAATTTCCATTATTTGTATTTGGAGCTTCAGCATTATGTTCCAGAATTTCAACTTCTATAATTACTTTTTTCATAAATAAAAATGATTCATCCTTGAGAACCTTATAGTTCAGCTTGTCTTCTCCAATATTAAGTTTTTTACAGGCAAATTTAATACAGTTGTTTAGTGAATTTCCCTGAAATAATCTTTTCATATTTTTCTCCTTATAGATTGCTTAAATCCATCTTGATTTCTTCATCATATGCTTTCATCACATCCATTACAATTTTGTTTTTGGACGAATTGAATTTTATATTGTCTACTGACTTTACAGGCAATACCTTTGGAGACGTTCCAGATATGAATAGTGCATCATATCTATCTATATCCCTGTAATTTATCTTGCATTCTTTTACATCAATTCCTATTTTGGAGCAAGCTTCCATTATAACCTGCCTTGTGGTACCCGGTAATACCTGTTTAAGTGGTGCCGTAATCAAATTTTTCCCTTTTACGAAAAAGATATTTGATCTGCTGCCTTCAGTTATATTGCCATTTCGGTCTACCAATATAGCTTCAAACACATTCTTTTCCTTTATTAAAATATCTGTCTGTCTTCTAAAGTCGGCATTTATAATCTTTGCATTTGGGTTTTGCCTCTCTCCAAAATAAAGTATGGTATCAACTCCATTTTCATAATCGGAAAGTTCAGGATAATGATGATCTATGAAATATGCAAAAAAATTATTTTTTACATTGAAATTAAATACAAGTTTTATATTTCCAATGCATACATTGTTTTTTTCTATTAGTTTCAATATACTCTGTTTTATCTCTTCTCTTCCAAGCCACAATTCAAGTCCGGTTACTCTAGCTGAATTTTCCAGACGATCCAGATGTCTTTTTAGAAACAGAGGCTTTCCATCTATTATTCTTATTACTTCATATAAAGATTTTCCCGTCTCTATTTTATTATCTTCAAATTCTCTCAAAACTTTAACATTATTATTTAATATAAAAAATTTATTAATGCATTTATTCAATGCAATCACCTCCGTATTATTTTATCATTATCCATATTAGAATTCTATTTAGTTTTAAATAGTGGATTATGTTATTATATAATAGGTATATTAATAATAAAAAATACGCTGCAAAGAAAGGTGATCATTTGGAAAAGCTTGCAATATTTGATGTGGATTTTACCATAACCAAAAGGGAGACTTTATTGGAATTCTATTTGTTCATGATAAAAAAACGCCCATGGATAATTTTATATTTTCCTGTATGTATTTTATCTGCACTATTATTTGTAATTAAAATTATGCCTGCTAAAAAGACCAAGGAATTGTTCATAAAATTTATTGATGGAATTGATGAAAAAACCATGAAATCCTTTGTAGATGAATTTTACGAAAAAAGGTTGAGTAAGATATTCTATATAGATGCAATTGAGGAGATAAAAAAATTAAAGGCAGAAAATTGCAAGGTATATTTAATATCCGCATCTGGAGAATTTTATTTAAATACCCTATACAATTTACCTGAGGTAGACAAGATAATAGGTACTGTTTTCTTGAAATCCAATGGTGTTTATCACAACAAAATAGTAGGCAGGAACTGCAAGGGAGAGGAAAAAGTAAGACGTCTCAAGGAATATTTGAAGGGCAAAAACATGGAAGTGGATTTTGAAAATTCATATATGTTTTCTGATTCACTGTCGGATTTGCCTCTTTTAAGACTTGTTGGCAATCCTTATCTGATAAATTTCAAGGGCAATGATACGAAAAGCATAAAAGTTCTTCACTGGAAATAATAAAACATATCAAAAAAATGAGTACAGTATATCTGCACTCATTTTTTATTAGTCTTCCAAGGATGAATAGTATTTTGATGCTTCTTCAAATTCTTCATCGTTAGGAAGAACAAGTTCTGCTGTTTCATCGTCTCCAACTACTTTAAACAAATATACACTTTCACTTTCAGGATGATCAACTACTGCGTATTCATCTTCCTTGAATTTAAATCCATCCACTATATGACATGTAACTATTTTTCCATTCTCATCTTCCATTTCTACAGCTAGACCTTCGTGTTCGTGTTCTTCGCAACCGCAGCCGCAGTCTTCATGGTTGTGTTCATGTTCATGATTGCAGCCGCAGCCGCATTCTGATTTATCTTCATCATATTCTTTTAATTTTTCATTACTCATAAGTCTCTTTGGACCTCCTTTTATGTGTTATGTTTTAATTTTACCCTTAATACACAGATAATAAAAGCTTTTTTTAAAATTTTCAAAAAATATTAAAAAGATACCGGATAATCCGGTATCCTTTCATATTATACTGCTATATTATTTTTCACTTGCAAGTTTTTTGTATCCTTCAAGTCTTTCAATTGCATCTTTATGAGTTTTCTCAAATAATGCATCTGCTTGATCTGGGAACTGTTTCTTAAGAGAAGCATATCTTACTTCACCTAATAAGAATTCCTTGAAATCTCCAGTTGGTTCCTTTGAATCAAGAACAAATGGATTCTTTCCAGCATTCTTCAATTCTGGATTAAATCTATATAATGCCCAATATCCACAATCAACTGCTTTTTTAGCTTCCAATTGGCTCTTGCCCATTCCAGCTTTTAATCCGTGGTTGATACATGGTGCGTAAGCTATTACAAGAGATGGTCCATGATAAGCTTCTGCTTCATGTATAGCCTTTAATGTCTGGTTCTTGTCAGCACCCATGGATATCTGTGCAACATATACATATCCATAAGACATAGCCATCATTCCAAGATCTTTCTTCTTAGTTCTCTTACCACTTGCTGCAAACTTAGCAATAGCTGCTGCTGGAGTAGCTTTTGATGATTGTCCACCTGTGTTTGAGTAAACTTCTGTATCAAGTACAAGAATATTTACATCTTCTCCTGATGCTAGAACATGGTCAACTCCACCATATCCTATATCGTAAGACCAACCATCTCCACCAATAATCCATTGTGATCTCTTAACGAAGAAGTCTTTGTTTTCATATATTTCATTTAATAAGATATCATTTTTCTTTTCTTTTTCAAGAACAGCTGTTAACTTCTCAGCTTTTTCTCTTGAACCTTCACCCTCGTCAATATTTGCTATCCAGTCTTCAAAAGCTGCCTTTAAGTCTGCACTTACTCCAGCTTCTATTGCCTTTTTAGCATCATCAACAAGTTTGCTTCTCATCTGTGAAACTCCAAGTGACATACCTAAACCAAACTCAGCGTTATCCTCGAATAATGAGTTAGCCCATGCTGGACCTTCGCCTTTGTAGTTAGTAGTGTATGGAGTTGCTGGTGCTGATGCACCCCAGATTGATGAACATCCAGTTGCATTTGAAACCATCATTCTGTCACCAAATAATTGAGTTATAAGCTTAACATATGGAGTTTCTCCACATCCTGCACAAGCTCCTGAGAACTCAAGTAATGGTTGTTCGAACTGACTTCCTTTTACATTGTATTTATTCTTCATTGGATTAGCTTTGTGTGATACTGACATTGCATAATTCCAAGCTTCTACATTCTTAAGCTGAGTGCCTGCTGGTTTCATAGTAAGAGCCGGTTCCTTAGCTGGGCATATCTGAGCACAGTTTCCACATCCTGCACAATCAAGTGGGGAAATCATCATTGTAAAGTTAAGTCCCTTAGCTCCCATTGCTGGTTTAGCCTTGAACTCAGCTGGTGCATTCTTTAATTCTTCATCAGTAGTAAGAATTGGTCTTATTGCTGCATGAGGACATACGAATGAACACTGGTTACATTGGATACATTTGTTTATATCCCATTCTGGAACGTTTATAGCAACTCCTCTTTTTTCATAAGCTGCAGTTCCCTGTGGGAATGTACCATCTTCCATGCCTATGAAAGCACTTACTGGAAGTTTGTCTCCATCCTGTCTGTTCATAGGATAAACGATCTTTTCTATGAATTCTGGTGCTTCTTTTGTAGCTGCTGCTTCATCCTGTACGTCTTTCCATGAAGATGGAACATTTATCTTGACTACTGCTCCAACACCCTTGTCTATAGCAGCGTTATTCATATCTACAACTTTTTGTCCCTTCTTGCCGTAAGAAGTTACAACTGCTTGTTTCAAATACTTAACAGCATCAGCTATTGGAATGATATCTGCAATTTTGAAGAATGCAGCCTGACAGATCATGTTTACTCTTCCGCCAAGTCCAATTGCCTGAGCTATTTTAACAGCGTCCAATGTATAGAAGTTTATATCATTGTTTGCTATATATCTCTTCATTGAAGCTGGTAATTCTTTTTCCAACTGTTCTGGAGTCCAGATTGTATTTAATAAGAAATTACCACCTTTTTTAAGTCCTTCAAGTACATTGTACTTATGAACATATGATTGGTTATGAACAGCTATAAAATCAGCTTTGTCTATAAGATATGGGGATTTTATTGGTGATTTACCAAATCTTAAATGTGAAACTGTTATACCACCGGATTTCTTTGAATCATATGCAAAATAACCTTGAGCATACATGTCTGTATGATCTCCTATGATTTTTATAGCACTCTTGTTTGCTCCAACAGTACCATCTGATCCAAGACCCCAGAACTTACATGCCTTAGTTCCAGCTGGTGTAACGTCTATTTCTGCTCCTCTTGGCAATGAAGTGTTTGTAACATCATCTACTATACTCATAGTAAATCCGTTCTTTGGAGTTGAAGCTTTCAAATTTTCATATACAGCTGCAACATCTGCTGGAAGTGTATCTTTTGATCCTAATCCATATCTACCACCAACTATTACCGGCTGCCAATTTTTGTTTTCATAGAAAACATTCTTAACATCCAAGTATAATGGTTCTCCGATTGAACCTGGTTCTTTAGTTCTATCAAGAACTGCTATCTTCTTAACAGTTTTTGGTATATATTTAAAGAAATGATCTATTGAGAATGGTCTATACAAATGAACTGTCAATAGACCAACTTTCTCGCCCTTTGAAGTTAAATAATCTATTGTTTCTTCTACGGCTTCACAGACTGAACCCATAGCTATTATCAATCTATCTGCATCTTTTGCTCCATAATAATTGAACAGGTGATATTCTCTTCCTGTTAATTTAGTTATTTGAGCCATGCAATCTTCAACCATTTCTGGAATTGCATCATAGTACTTGTTGCTTACTTCTCTCTCCTGGAAGTATATATCAGGATTTTGAGCTGTACCACGAGTTACTGGATGATCTGGATTCAATGCTCTTCTTCTGAATGCATTTACAGCATCCTTGTCCAATAATTTTGCTAATTCGTCATACTCAAGTACTTCGATTTTTTGAACTTCATGTGAAGTTCTAAATCCATCAAAAAAGTTCATAAATGGAACTCTTCCCTTTATAGCTGCAAGATGTGCTACTGCTGAAAGATCCA
Source organism: Clostridium tyrobutyricum (assembly GCF_019144085.1). Taxonomy (GTDB): domain Bacteria; phylum Bacillota; class Clostridia; order Clostridiales; family Clostridiaceae; genus Clostridium_B; species Clostridium_B tyrobutyricum_A. Next base: position 107,730 of record NZ_JAHHUY010000006.1, on the reverse strand, counting down.
TAACCTGTTGTACGGAACTCTCTGCAAGAAGAGCAAAACCAGTTTGTCTACATGCCATAACATCTTGATGATCCCCAAATATGTTAAGTGAATTTGTAGCTAATGCTCTAGCTGATACATGGAATACTCCTGGTAAAAGCTCACCTGCTATTTTGTACATATTAGGTATCATAAGTAAAAGGCCTTGTGAAGCAGTATAAGTAGTAGTTAATGCTCCTGCTTGTAATGAACCATGAACAGCACCAGCTGCTCCTGCTTCTGACTGCATTTCCATAACCTTTACTTCTTGTCCAAATATATTCTTTCTTCCCTGAGCAACCCATTCATCAACATGTTCAGCCATTGGTGATGATGGAGTTATAGGATAAATAGCTGCTACATCAGTAAATGCGTAGGAAATGTGAGCTGCAGCTGTATTACCATCCATAGTTTTCATTTTTCTTCCCATAAAAAACACCTCTCCTTTTTTGATATTGAATTGAACTATTTAATTTTACCCTTAATACATAGATAATAAAAGCTTTTTTTGTTTTTAATTAATTTTTATAAAAAGGAGGAGTCTAGATTTAGGCTCCTCCTTACTATTATTTATAAAGTTCTACTAATCTTAACAAATGGTCATAACGATCTTTTGCAGATTCCTCAGATTTATCGAACAACTTCTCTGCACGATCAGGGAATGCACGTTTCAAACGAGTATAACGTGTTTCATTGTTCAAGAAGTCCTTATAAGTTCCATCACCTGGTTTAGATGTAAGAGTGAATGGATTCTTTCCTTCAGCCTTAAGAAGAGGATTAAAGGAGAACAGATTCCAGTATCCAGCCTTTACAGCTTTCTTCATCTCATCCTGACAATGATTCATGCCGCCCTTAACTCCGTGAAGTTCACAAGGTGCATATCCGATTATAAGTGATGGTCCATTGTAAGCTTCTGCTTCTGAAATAGTCTTAACAGTCTGAGCTGGGTTTGCACCAAGAGCAATCTGTGCTACATATACATATCCGTAGCTCATAGCTATTTCAGCAAGGCTCTTCTTTCCAACTTCTTTACCTGCAGCAGCGAACTGACAAACTTCACCGATGTTGGAAGCCTTTGAAGCCTGTCCACCTGTATTTGAGTACATTTCTGTATCGAATACCATGACATTTACATTTTCTCCTGAAGCAAGTACATGGTCAAGTCCACCGAATCCGATATCATATGCCCATCCATCTCCACCAAGAATCCATACTGACTTCTTAGCAAGGTACTGTTTACTTGCAAGTAATGCTTTAGAAGTATCACAACCTGCAGCAGCAGCTTTTTCAAGTTCAGCTACTAATGCATTAGCAGCAGCTGTGTTTTCTTTTGTACTATCTTTTGTTTCTATAAACTTCTTAGCAGCAACTTTTAATTCATCAGATGCTTTGTCAGAAGCAGCCATCTTCTCGATTTTAGCTATAGCTTGGTCACGAAGTGTCTTCTGTCCAAGATACATACCAAATCCATGTTCTGCATTATCTTCAAATAATGAGTTAGCCCAAGCTGGACCCATATTTGAATCTTTATTAACTGTAAATGGACTTGTTGCAGCAGGACCACCCCAGATAGAAGAACATCCTGTAGCATTTGAGATGTACATATGTTCACCAAACAATTGTGTAAGCAAACGAGCATAAGATGTTTCAGCACATCCTGCGCAGCTTCCTGAGAACTCAAGAAGTGGCTGATTGAACTGTGAACCCTTAACTGTAGTGTCAGCTGGTACTCCTGGCTTCTTGCCTACATTAGCAACTAAGTAGTCAAATACTGGCTGCTGGTCTAACTGTGATTCCTGAGGTACCATCTTGATAGCCTTTGTAGGACAAACGGTAATACATTCTCCACATCCCATACAATCAAGAGGAGTTACGCTCATTGTAAACTTGAATTTTCCAGCCTTTGGCTTAGTATCAGCAACTTTTATATTTGAAGGAGCTGCTTCTACTTCAGCTTCACTTAACATAAATGGACGAATTGTTGCATGAGAACATACAAATGCACAACTATTACACTGAATACATTTATTTGGATCCCATTCTGGAACATTTACAGCAGTACCACGTTTTTCATATGCAGCAGCACCAATTTCAAACTGTCCATCTGGATTTTCTTCAAATGCAGATACAGGAAGACTGTCTCCATCCATAAGTGTAATAGGATTCATAAGATTTTTAACCATCTTAACTGTTTCTGGACGTCCCTCAAGTTTTGGAGCTGGAGCGTCTGGTGCTGGATTCTTCCAAGAAGCTGGAACATCTATTTTATGAACAGCATCTACACCGGCATCAATTGCTTTATAGTTCATTTCTACAATTGCATCGCCTTTTTTACCATATGATTTTTTAGCAGCAGCTTTCATAAACTTAACAGCATCATCAATTGGCATAACATTTGCCAATTTAAAGAATGCAGATTGAAGAATTGTATTAGTACGTTTACCCATACCAATTTCAATTGCTTTGTCAATAGCATTGATTGTATACAACTGGATGTTGTTATCTGCTATGTATTTCTTAGAATCAGCAGTTATCTTAGAATCCAGTTCGTCGTCTGACCACTGACAGTTGATCATAAATGTTCCACCTGGTTTAACGTCCTGAACCATCTTATATCCTTTAACAACATATGATGGATTATGACATGCAACAAAATCAGCCTGATTTATATAATATGGGCTTCTGATTGGCTTGTCACCAAATCTAAGATGTGATATTGTTACACCACCAGTTTTCTTGGAGTCATACTGGAAATATGCTTGAATATATTTGTCTGTATGGTCTCCTAGGATCTTTGTTGAGTTCTTGTTGGCACCTACTGTACCATCACCGCCAAGACCCCAGAATTTACATTCTACAGTTCCAGGTGCAGATGTAATAGGAGCTGGTTTAGCTTCTGGCAAACTCAAGTTTGTAACATCATCAACTATACCGATTGTGAAACGAGCTTTAGGCGCATCTTTCTTCAATTCAGTATATACAGCAAATACACTTGAAGGTGGAGTATCCTTAGAACCAAGTCCATAACGTCCAGCTGTTAATACTATGTCATTAAGTCCTGCTTCACGAAGAGTTGTAGCTACATCAAGATATAGTGGATCTCCAAGTGCTCCTGGCTCTTTTGTACGGTCAAGAACTGCAACCTTTTTAGCTGTTTTAGGTAAAACTTTAAGAAGTGAATTGGATACCCATGGACGATATAAACGAACTTTAAGTATTCCAATTTTTTCTCCCCTAGCTGTTAAGTAATCAATAACTTCTTCAGCTACATCACATATAGATCCCATAGCGATGATGACACGGTCAGCATCAGGAGCTCCATAGTAATTGAACAAGTCATAGTTTGTACCAAGTTTTTCATTTACCTTAGCCATGTATTTTTCAACAACAGCTGGTAATTTATCGTAAGTTGTGTTGCTTGCTTCACGATGCTGGAAGAATACATCTCCATTTTCGTGGGAACCACGCATAGCTGGGTGTTCTGGGTTTAATGCATGTTCACGGAAAGCTTTAACGGCATCCATGTTGCACATTTCTTTAAGATCTTCATAATCCCATTTTTCTATTTTCTGAATTTCATGAGATGTACGGAATCCATCAAAGAAGTTTATAAATGGAACTTTACCTTCAATTGCAGAAAGATGTGCAACTGGGCTTAAATCCATTATTTCCTGTGGATTTGTTTCAGCAAGCATTGCGAAACCTGTCTGACGACAAGCATATACATCACTGTGGTCACCGAATATATTAAGTGACTGAGTAGCAACGGTACGTGCTGATACATCAAATACGCAAGGAAGCTGTTCAGCAGCAATTTTATACATATTAGGAATCATCAAAAGAAGACCCTGTGATGCTGTAAATGTTGTTGTGATAGCTCCAGCAGCAAGAGAACCATGAACAGTTCCTGCAGCACCTGCTTCAGACTCCATTTCTACAACATTAACTTGATTACCAAAAATATTTTCACGTCCTGCAGCAGACCATTGGTCAATGACATCAGCCATTGGACTTGATGGTGTAATAGGATAGATACCTGCTACTTCAGTAAACGCATAAGCTACATGTGCAGCGGCTGTATTACCATCCATTGATTGTTTAGATCTTGACATATAAATTTCCTCCTTTATTTTTTAAGGGTATAGTTATATAAGGTCATATATTGTTATTGAACAACCTAATTTATAATAAAAGCGTATAAAACCTATTAATCAAAATTTGAATTAATATCACACTTTTATATTACAACTTTATATTACAACAAAAAACTCAATATGTAAATTATAATTTTTTGCTGTATTAGTAAAAATATTTAAGTGTGTATGAATATATACGCGTTATTACCGCTTATTTAAGTTCTGTATTAATATGCTACTTGAATCTATTTCATAACAATAGTGAAAGATTTTAGTCATTCACTATTGTTAAAATCAATTATATCACTGCATTATTTTGCAAGTGATTTTCCCAATTCTTCTGCTCTTTTTAATTCTTCATCATTAGGGGACTCGTTAACAGCCAATTCTCCTATTACATTAAATCCATAATCAGTTGCAATTTTTTTAAAATCTTTTAAAAAAGCACCCTTGTCCCATCCATAAGATCCAAATAATACAGTCTTTTTATTATTTGATGGAAGCAATTTGAATTCATTAATAAATGGAGCCATTTCTTTCTGTTCGATTCTGTTGTTATCCATTGATGGACTTCCAAAAGCTACTGCATCAGCATCCTGTACATCTTTCACCGTTGCATCCTGTACTTGTTTTATAACTACATCAGCTCCTGCACTTTTTGCTCCTTTTGAAATTGAATCAGCCAAAACTTCTACATTTCCACCGTTGCTCCAGTATATTACTGCAACTTTTGACATATTAACATCTCCACCTTCCAAATATATTTCATTTGATGTTCCATAATCATGTATTCCTTAATTATAAACATAATCATTTTTTTCACAAAATGTTTTATCTGTTTAAAGTAAAATCCATGAAAATACATAAAAGAACATATTGACCATATAAATACAAACTCAATCAAACACCTTAATGATTGCTGATTTATTTGAGATGTAATGGACTACAATATTTATTATAACATAAAATATTATTTAACAAAATAATATTTTATTGAATACTATATTTTTTTATAATAGCTACTATTCTGTCCACACCATTTCCAATATTGCTAACTTTCATATTATTTATATAATTATTTCTGTTTTTGTATAATTCCTCTACTTTTTCTACAAGTAATTTGGAATTTAAACTTTCTTCTCCCAAAACCATACTGTATCCACTTTTTTCAAAAGATGCAGCATTTAATATCTGGTCTCCCCTGCTTGATTTTCGTGAAAGTGGAATGAGCAGATTAGGTTTTTTTAGCGCCAACAGTTCAAATATGGCGTTAGCTCCCGCTCTTGATATTACAATATCAGCTGCATTCATCAAATGGGGCATTTCTTGATTTACATATTCAAATTGTATGTAACCTTTTCTGTTTTCTAAAGTTTTATCTAAATTTCCCTTTCCACATATATGAACTATATTGTATGCCTTCAAAAGTACATTTAAAGATTCCCTGACTATATCATTTATAAATTTTGATCCAAGGCTTCCTCCTATTATTAGAAGAATTGGTTTATCCTCTTTAAAATCACATATTCTTCTTCCAATTATCCTGCTGCCATCCAGAATCTCCTTTCGTATAGGGGTACCTGTGAGAATTCCCTTTTTATCTTTTATCTTATTTAATGATTCTGGAAATGTAACACATATTTTAGTGCAATAAGGGGCAGAAAGCCTGTTTGCAAGTCCTGGAGTCATGTCTGATTCATGGACTACTACAGGTATTTTACTTAAATGGGCCGCAATTACTACTGGAACGGATACAAATCCTCCTTTTGAAAACACAATATTGGGTTTTTCCTTTTTCATTATAAAAAAGGCCTGAAATACGCCTTTCAAAACTTTAAGGGGATCAGTAAAATTTTTTATATCAAAATACCTTCGCAATTTTCCGCTGGATATTGAAAAGTATTTAATATTTGCAGATTTTATTATCTTTTTCTCTATTCCATTTCTGGTACCTATATATTCTATGTCATAACCCAATTCTTTAAGCTTAGGAACAAGTGCAAGATTTGGAGTTACATGTCCGGCAGAACCACCGCCAGTTAATATTATCTTCTTCAAAATTATTTCCCTCCACATATCAATTCACAATTCACAGTTTAATTTTACATCCAGCTGCATACATAGTCCACACTAAATTTTTGACATTCTAAAATCCCTGACAATAAGTTGAATACTTGTATTTCCGTTGAATTCATTAATAGATGGAGAAAATATGAAATCCATAAAAATAGTTTTGAAATTCAAACTTGGTACAAATTCTCTGAATTTCTCTCCTCCATTGAAAATAATTGCATCCATTTTTTCCATACTGTTTTTCACTCTGCAGAAAAGTTTTACCGTATTCTTGTCTTTTCCTATAAAATATGCCTTGAATACAGCTATATTTCTTTCTGCAAAGAGAGGAGATGCATTTCCCTTTCCAAAAGGTTCAAGAGATTTCAAATTCTTTATTATCTTAAAATTTATGTTTTCAAGTGGTAGCGCCTTATCTATTCTGACCTTTGGTATAATATCTTTTTCTGTAAGTGTGCAATTTTGATTCAATCTTCTTCTTAGTTCATCTATATTTTCATGTTTAATGGACATTCCTGCGGCCATCTGATGGCCTCCAAAATTTTCAAACAGGTCACGGCACTTTGATAGTTCTTCGAACATATTGTATTCATCTATGGACCTTCCAGACCCTTTTGCCATGAACTCACCATTTGTGAGTACTATAGAGGGTAGATTGTATTTCTCCTTCAGCCTTCCTGCTATAATTCCGGCAACACTCTCATGAATACCTTCTCTATACACTACAAGCACCCTGTCTTTTTTCAAATCAGAATTTTCAACTACGTCTACTATTTCCTCAAGTCCTTTCATAGTTATATTCTGACGTTCCATATTCAATTCCCTGAGTTTTTTTGCAAGTTCTGTGGCAGTTTTCTTATCTTTTGAAAGAAAAAGTTTCAATGCAAGTACTGCGTTGTCCAATCTTCCGGTAGCATTTATACAAGGTCCCAGAACAAATCCTACATGATATGAAGTTATACTTCCAATATTTAAAGAATTTTCATCTACAAGTGCCTGTATGCCCAAATTTTGAGTTCCGTTCAGCATTTCAAGTCCACATTTTGCTATTATTCTGTTTTCTCCCAAAAGATCAACTACATCACATATAGTTCCAATAGCCGCATATTCAATAAATTCAAGTGCTTTATTTTTGTCCATTCCCAGTTTATCGCAGACTACCTGCACAAATTTAAATGCTATACCTGCTCCACAGAGCATTTTAAATGGATATTTACACTCTCTTTGTTTAGGGTCTATTACAGCATCTGCATCTGGAATTATTTCATCAGTACCTTCAAATGGTACATCATGGTGATCCGTTACAACTACAGTCATACCGAGTTCCCTAGCTCTTTTAATCTGAGATATGGCCGATATGCCGTTGTCACAAGTTATAATTGTATCAAAACCTTCACTGTGAAGGCACTCTATGCTCGCTTCATTTATACCATAGCCTTCCTTTACCCTGTCAGGTATATGATATTTTACATCTGCACCACAGCTTGAAAATGCACTGTACAGTATAAATGTACTGGTTATTCCGTCTGCATCATAGTCGCCATACACTGCTATCTTCTTCTTTTTATGTATTGCATCAATTATTATGTCAGTTCCCTTATCCATATCTTTCATTAAAATAGGGTCATGTAATTTGTCTATTGAAGGATTCATAAAATCCACCACATCTGCTTCACTGGTTATACCCCTATTTGCAAGTATGGAAAGTAAAATCGGGTTTATATTAATTTTTTTTAAAATATTCCTGTCTGTTTTTCGTCTTCTAAGCATCCACTGCTTCTGCAAAAAAACACTCCCTTTTCAATTGAGGATTTGTATGGATGGTTCTTTTATTACCTTCTTTATTACATCGTATATATCTTGCCGGGAAATGCCCTGTAGATTTTCCGTTTCTTCATAGAGTTTTTTATAATCTCCATACATCAATTCATATGTAGTAAGTTCTTTACAGAGCTGTATGGATCTTTCAAGCTTGAGTTCTCTTTTAAGTTTAACTCTTCTTGCCAGTTTTTCTATGTCTTTCTGCTTGAAACAGTCCATTTTACTCGTAATATTATCTATAATGGCATTTATTGTACTAATGGATTTATCCACTTTTTCCACAGAGGTTCCCATGTTTATAGACAGAAGTTTTATGCCTCTCTCATTTTTTATATGACTTCCTATCTCATATGCTGCAGCATTTTTTGTTCTTATTTCCTGAAAAAGAAGGCTGCTTGTTCCCTGTCCAAATGCATTATTGAACAATAGCAAAGCTTTGAATTCCTCATTACTCAAGCTGCCAATGTCAAATACATACTGAATTTTAACTCCTTCAAGAGATTCTAATTTGTCTTTATATAATCCAGATATATTTTTCTCATATATTTTATCTGATATTGAACAGTTGGATTCAGTATTCCATGACCCGAAATATTGTTCAACAAACTTGCAAACAAGTTCAAAGTCCAGGGAAGATGAGAAACTTATTACACAATTATCCGGTGTATAAAAGCATTTATAAAAATTCTTTATGTCATCCAGTGTTATAAGTTTTATATCCTTTTCCGAACCTATTATGATTTCCCTTATTCTTCTATTTTCAAAACAATTTTTAAAAAGTGTATCCTCACAGTACTGATACATGTCACCATGCCATTCTTTAAGTTCTTCAAGGATTATATTCATTTCTTCCTTAAAACCACATGCAGGAAAAGATGGATTCAGGAGTATGTCAGAATAGAGTTCCAGTGCTCTTTCCATATCCCTGCTCAAACAACTGCCGTAGTATATTGTGTATGGATAATTGGTCATGGCATTTTCGAAGCCGAATATGTCATCAAATTCCGCATTTATCTCATTTTCAGTTCTGTGACATGTTCCTTTTGATACAAGATGTTCCAATGCATGTGCTGTTCCGAAATTAAATCTACCCTTTTCTTCCAGAGCTCCTGCATTAAATCCTATGCAAAGTGATGTTATTTCACCCTGCCTGTGTTCGTATATAAGTTTGATTCCATTTTTCAAAGTGCAATATTCCATATTATCACCAACTTTTCAAATTAATAATTATGGTGTACAAGTGGGTTTGGGGTATATAGTATGTATGTGTCCGTCTGTTGAATGAACACTGCATATGATTTGTACGTATTATAGACGGACACTATTGCAATGTTTATTTTATCGAGTTCACAGTTTGTTAATATTTTTTAAACTTACTGCTTTTCATGATACTGTTCTACTAGATTCATAAGTGTAGATTTTTTTACTCTTTCCACAGTGTCCATGTCAGAAAGATTTTCAAGTATTTTAAAAGCGAAATAAATTGATGTAGCTGCACCTCTGCTTGTTATAATATTACCGTCTTGAACTACAAGTTCTTCTTTATAATTAACTTCTTTAAGCTCATCTTTAAAATTTGGATTGGATGTTACATCTTTATTTTTTATAATTCCCGCTTTATCCAAAACTATAGGTGCTGCACATATGGCTGCTACCAATTTTCCCTTTTTATTAAATTCTGAAATCAGCTTTATTACATTGTCATCGTCTCTCAAATTGGTTGCTCCCGGAAGACCACCTGGAAGTACAACGGCATCATATTCATCTACATCTATGTTTTTCAATATTTCATCTGTTTTTACAGTAGTACCTCTTGAGCTTGTTTTTTCATTTTTATCATCTACAGAACATATTGTACAGCCTAGCTTTCCCCTTCTTAGTATGTCAACAGGTGTCAAAGCTTCAATTTCCTCAAATCCTTCTGAAAGTAATACTATAGCTTTTTTCAAAATAATACCTCCTACATTTTAGTCTCTCTTTTAACATTATAATAATTATAACTGTTTTCTACAAATACATAAATGTATGAAAAATCCTGCAACTCACAATGAGTGCAGGATTTTTCTACAGTTTTTATTATTTGGCCCATCCCATGGATCTCTTTACAGCATCGTGCCATCCTTCTAAAAGTTTCTCTCTTTTATCTTCCTGCATTGTAGGAGTGAAGTTTTTGGATATTGTCCAGTTTTTGAGTACATCTTCCCTGTTTTTCCAATATCCTACTGCAATACCGGCAAGGTATGCTGCACCAAGTGCAGTAGTCTCTATAACTTTAGGTCTGTCTACCTGAACATTTAATATATCCGATTGAAATTGCATAAGGAAATTATTTGCACAAGCTCCTCCATCTACTTTGAGTGCCTTGAGCTCTATATGTGAATCCTCTTCCATTGCCTTAAGAACATCATAAGTCTGATATGCAAGTGACTCTACTGTAGCTCTTACAAAATGCTCCTTTTTAGTTCCTCTCGTGATTCCAACTATTATACCTCTTGCATATTGGTCCCAATAAGGTGCCCCGAGTCCTACAAAAGCAGGTACCAGATAGACTCCGCCGGTATCTTCTATAGCATCACAGTATTTTTCAGATTCGGCCGAAGTTTTAAGCATTCTAAGCTCATCCCTTAACCACTGTATGGAAGCTCCACCTATGAATATACTTCCTTCAAGTGCATATTCAACTTTTCCATCTATACCTATGGCGATTGTAGTCAATAGTCCATTTTTTGATTCTACAGCCTTATCGCCTGTATTCATAAGGAGAAAACATCCTGTTCCATAAGTGTTCTTTGCCATTCCAGGCTTGAAACATGTTTGTCCAAATAAAGCTGCATGTTGATCTCCAGCATCTCCTGCTATTGGAATTTCTACACCAAATAAATTTTCAGCAGTCTGTCCATATACACAGCTTGATGGTTTTACTTCTGGAAGCATTGATTCTGGGATATCGAAAAGTTCCAAAAGTTCCTTGTCCCATTTAAGTTCATGTATGTTGAACAGCATAGTTCTGGAAGCATTTGTATAATCGGTTACATGAACCTTGCCTTTTGTCAAATTCCACATGAGCCATGTGTCTACAGTACCAAATATAAGATTTCCTCTATTTGCTTCTCTTCTGGCAGTAGGTACGTTGTCAAGTATCCACTTTATTTTAGTTGCTGAAAAATATGCGTCAAGTACAAGTCCTGTCTTTTCTTTTATGATTTTATCTATGCCTTTTGCTTTTAATTCATCACAATAATCAGCTGTTCTTCTACACTGCCACACTATGGCATTGTATACTGGTAATCCTGTTCTTCTATCCCATACAATTGTAGTTTCCCTCTGATTTGTTATACCTATTGCCTCTATATCCTCTGCTTTTATATTTGATTTTAGAAGTGTTTCCGTAGCTACACCAAACTGTGTAGCCCATATTTCCATAGGATCGTGTTCAACCCATCCACCTTCTGGATATATTTGTTTGAACTCCTTCTGTGAAGTACTTACAGGTAATCCGCTCTCATTAAATATTATACATCTTGAACTAGTAGTACCTTGATCTAAAGCCATAACATACTTTGCCATTTTATATTCTCCTCCCACGCATCGTTTTCAAATTATATTTTTTTATTTAATAGAATTTCAATTGCAATTTATAAATTCCACAAACTGCTATCAGTAGTTGAAACTGCTACAGCTCCTGCAGATAATGATTCAATAACATCCTTTTTGTTTGTTATAAGTCCACCTGCAATTATTGGAACTTTTATTTCTTTTTTTAGAACATTTATTATTTTACTTGCTACTCCTGGCATAACTTCTACTGCAGTCGGATTCGTATCATGAATACTTTTTATTCCGGTCTTCAATGAAAGTGAGTCTATTGCAAACATTCTTTGTATTGAAAACAAATTAATCTGGTTTGCATATTTTATATTTGAAGATCTAGTGCTTATTATACCATCTGCCTTTACATTTTCTTTTATAAATCTTACAGAAGATTGATCGCCTCTTATTCCATCTATCAAATCCAAATGGACAAATACCAATTTTCCTTTTTCCTTAAGTTTACTACATATATCCCTGACACTTAATATGTCTCCATATAGTATAAAAACTATACTGGCATTACTTGAAACTACCTTTTTCAATCCTTCATCATTTCTTATTGCAGCTATAACTGGATTTTCTATTAGTACTTCTTTAAGCTTATTCATCTACTATACCTCTTTATAATTTAATGGTTAACAACTATTATTAATTTTAACATCACATTTAAAGAGATACAACCAACATATTAAAATATTACATTAAACAGAAGTGCTCCACATATTCCACCTGCTATTGGTCCAAAAACAGGTATCCATGAATATGACCAATCTGAACCACCTTTACCTGCAATAGGTAAAATTGCATGTGCAATTCTAGGTGCAAGATCTCTCGCAGGGTTTATTGCATATCCTGTAGGTCCTCCAAGTGAAAGGCCTATGGACCATATTAAAAATACTACGAAAAGTGTGCCTATTCCAAGAACTGTGTGCTGTGTCCCCATTCCCAATATTGCAAATACCAAAAGTGATGTTCCTAAAAACTCTGTTAAAAAGTTTGATGGTAAATTTCTTATAGCTGGAGCAGTACAGAATATACCAAGCTTTGCTGCCTTGTCCTCTGTCTTTTCCCAATGAGGAAGATAAGTAATCCAGACAAGTGCACCTCCAACTATTCCTCCAAGCATCTGGGCAATTATATAACCCGGTACTTCAGTTGCTGGAAATTTTCCTGCTATTGCAAGTCCAATAGTAAGTGCCGGATTAAAATGAGCTCCACTTACGCTTCCAAACATAAGAGCCGGTATACCAACTGCAAAAGCCCATCCTGCGGTTATTACAATCCATCCTCCATTTTGTCCCTTGCTCTTTGTAAGGGTACAGTTGGCGCATACCCCATCACCTAAGTAAACCAGAATCATTGTACCTACAAATTCAGCTATTAATTTTGACATATAACTTCCTCCCAGATCTCCCATATGTTATTTTTATTGGACAGTAGAATAATTTTTCTTTATAAAATCGATTACATGAAATACTAAACACATATTTTTTTGCATGAAAAGCCGCTTTTAATACAGCCATATCAGCTATATTAAAAGCGGCTCTCCTATTCTCTGCCTCTTATCTATGACAACATTATAGTATAAAATTTAAAGGATTACAATACTTTATTCTACATTATTTTTAAATTTATTTTTTTTATGTTTTCTTCACTGTCTACAACAGGTTTTCCAACTCCAGATCTATTTTGACGCTTTATTTCATTCAGCATCACATTAAATTTTCTATCATTTTTATCTGTCAACTCTATATATGATTTATCATCATCTTTATCTATTAAAAGTGAATATATTACCCTATCGTCTTTCTTTAAATTTATAGCTTCAGATCCAGATGCAATTTTACCTGTTCTATTTACGTCTTCACTGGAAAATTTAATTCCCATGCCTTTTTCTGTCAAAACCACTATATCTATATCTTCTTGCTTTGAATATTCCACGTCAATTATCTTGTCATCTTTATCCTTGAATTTATATGTAATTTCACCACTTTTAATGTGTTGAAATTCACTTAAGGCACTCTTCTTTATCATAGCCTTCGAGGTGAAAAAATATATATTTCCCATTTGGAAATCATCTACAGAAAAAATGTTTATTATATCAGACCTGTTGGATATGCCAAACAGCTTATTTATTTCAATACCTTCTGCTATATTTTCTACAACTGCTGATAGTATTGAAAACACTTTTCCGTCCTTTGTAAAAATCAATATAGTACTTGAAGAAGATGTATTGATACCAAAAGTCCTTCTGTTGTTATCCGAGGATTTCAATATGCCGTTTTTATCTATGGAAATATAGAATTCATTATTTTTAACTTCTTGTTCTGAAAAATCAATGTCTATGACTTCATCATTTTCGGAAAGAGTAAATACATCACTGCTTACTATATTTCTGTCCTGTGTTTCAAGCTTCAATTCCGGCAGGATAAATTCCAATCCAAATTTTGTAACCAATTTTAAAGAACCTTCTCTTCTGTCTTTTGGTACTAATTCTACTTTTATCAGTTTTTCATTTTTTTTCAGCTTAAGTGCCATAAGTTTTGTATAATTGGTTCTGAATTTTTCAAGAGAAGTTTTCTTCATTCCGCTAATACTTGTAAACAATACAATGTCAAAATTGTCATTTATATCCTCTACATCTATAACGGAAACTATTTTTTCCCGTGAGCTATTGAATCCTCTTATGATATTGTCCAGTTTATCTCCCTTTTCCTTCCATCTGAATTCGGGAATATCTATGCCTTTCAATTTGTACATGTATCCTTTATCAGTAAAGAACATAATAGTTTGCTTGGTATTTGAATTTATAACAAGCTTACTATAATCCCCTTCCCTGTACTCTATTTCCTCTATATTTTTACTGCATCTATTATAACTTCTTTGAGATATTCTCTTTATGAAGTTCTCATTGGACATGGTTACGACTATATCTTCTTGAATTATAATCTCATCTACCTGTATTTTAGCCTCACTGTCATCTTCTATAATCTCAGTTCTTCTGTCATCTCCATATTTGTCCCTTATATCCTTCAATTCATTTTTTATAACTTTAAACTGTTCCTTCTCGCTTGAAAGTATAAGTTCACGTTTCTTTATGTACTTTGAAAGTTTTCTATGTTCTTTTTCAAATTCAACTATTTCAAGTCCTGTAAGTCTGTATAACATAAGTTCAAGTATGGCTTCAGACTGAATTTTAGTAAAATCAAATATATCCATAAGATTTTTACATGCATCTTTTTTGGATTTTGAACTTCTTATAGTCTTTATAATATCATCCATTATTCCAATGGCCTTTATAAATCCTTCTACAATATGAAATCTCTTTCTGGCAGCTTCAAGTTCTTTTTTTGTCCTTCTTATGAGTATCTCTTTCTGATAATCTATAAAATGTTCAAGTATGCTCTTAAGTGAAAGTGTATTGGGTTTTCCATCTGCCAATGCTACCATATTGAAAGACACAGTACATTGAAGTTCTGTCTTTTTGAACAGATATTTCAATATTTTTTCCACCTGGGTACGATCTATTGATTTTCTGAATTCAATTACGGATCTTATTCCAGTTCTGTCCGATTCATCTCTTATGTCATAAATAGAATCAAGTACTTTGGAGTGCCTCTTGTCAACTGTCATTTCAGAAATGGTCTGTAGAAGTTTTGCCTTGCTCCTTCTATATGGAAATTCCGTTATGACTATTCCAAACCTTCCATTTTCCAGCTTTTCTATTGAAGTCCTGGCCCTTAATGTTGCCCTGCCTTCTCCTGATTCATAAGCGGATTTCAGCGAATCCCTTCCTATGATTATTCCACCTGTTGGAAGATCTGGTCCTTTAACATATTTCATAAGATCGTCTGTATTTGATTTTGGATTGTCTATCAATGCCATTGCAGCATCTATAACTTCCTTTAAATTATGGGGTGGTATATTGGTGGCAAGTCCTACCGCTATTCCAAATGCTCCATTTACAAGAAGATTCGGGTACCTTACAGGTAGAACTTCAGGTTCTTTTTCCGATCCCGAATAATTGTCCACCATATCTACTACATCATCTTCTATGTACTTTACCATTTCCATGGCAATGGGAGTAAGTCTTGCCTCGGTATAACGCATGGCTGCAGCATTATCTCCATCCTGACTTCCCCAGTTTCCATGTCCGTCTATTATAGGCATTCTAGTTGTAAAATTTTGAGCCAGTATTACCATTGCATCATATACGGAAGTATCTCCATGAGGATGGTATTTACCTAAAATATCCCCTACTATTCTGGCAGATTTATAATATGGTCTATCTGGAAATGCCTTTAACATGTAGGAGCCATAAATTATTCTTCTGTGTACAGGTTTTAATCCATCCCTTACATCAGGAAGAGCTCTGTCTTTTGCCACTTCTACAGCATATGGAAGATAATTGTCAGGCATGGCTTCTTCAATAGGAAGTCTTATTATGTTGTTGTCTTTTGGAATTATCGTCTTCTTGGTCAAAGTTGATCGTCCTTTCTTGTGAATTATCTAAAATTGTGCGTATTTATACATGTACTTCTTTCTAGGTGCTACAACATCCCCCATGAGAAGTGATACCATCTTCTCCGCTTTTGCAGCATCTTCTATAGTTATCTGCTGAAGTGTCCTGGTCTCAGGATTCAGTGTGGTTTCCCAAAGCTGATCCGGATTCATCTCTCCAAGACCCTTGTATCTCTGTATAAGTGCACCTGAGCCGACTTCATTTTTTGCATCTAAAAGCTGCTGGTCACTATATGCATATTTAACAATCTGCTTGTTTTTAGTATCTTTATATACTTTATACAGAGGTGGAAGTGCTATATAAAGGTGACCATCTGAAATAAGTTTTCTCATATATCTATATATATATGTCATCCACAAGGTTCTTATATGATAACCATCTACATCCGCATCACTCATTATTATTATCTTGTCATATTTTAAATCTTTCTCATTATAGTTATCAAGTATGCCTGTTCCTACAGCTGAATTGAATATTTTCAATTCTTCACTTCCCAGAACATTTTCCAGTTTCTGTTTTTCTGTATTCATGATCTTTCCCTTGGATGGCATTATAGTCTGGAATCTTCTGTCCCTTGCCTGTTTGGCGGATCCTCCTGCAGAGTCACCCTCCACTACTATAAACTCACAGTAAGAAGAATTTTTCAAAGTACACACTGCAATTTTCCCCGCAAGAGGTGCAGCTCCTTTTCCTATCTTCTTTTTCTCCGCATCATTTATCTTCTTTATCTTCTCTCTTCTTGCAGCTGAATCCAGTGCATTGTTTATTATGACAGCGGCTGTTTTTTTATTGTCCTCTATCCACTCTGAAAGTTTTGTATAGGAAAGATCATTCATCATAGTATAAGCTTCTGTATTTCCAAGTTTTGTCTTGGTTTGTCCTTCAAATACGGGATTGCTTATCTTGATCTTGACTATAGCTGTCATTCCCTCTCTCAAGTCGTCTCCTTCAAATTCTTTTTCCTTTACCAGATTAAGCTTTTTACCCCAATCTTTAAATGCTCTTGTCATTCCAGTTTTAAATCCGCTTTCATGAGTTCCCGACTCCGTAGTTGGAATATTGTTTACATAACTTGCTATATGATAAGTAGTTGAATCGGTAAATTGAATACATACTTCTCCCTGCATTTTTATGTCATTTACCTGTCTTTCACCCTGAAATAGTATTGGATCTTTATGAAGAGGTGTTTTGCTTTCATTTAAATATTCTATAAAATCAAGAAGTCCTCTTTCCGAGTGATATTCCTTCTGAATTTCCTCCTGACCTCTCCTATCTATTAATTTTAATGTAACACCTTTGTTTTGAAATGCCAGTTCCTTTAATCTTTCATCTATTATATCAAATTTGAATTCAACAGTGGAAAAAACATCCTGATCCGGCATAAATGTAACTTTGGTTCCTGTATCTGCAGTGTCTCCTGCTTTATTGAGTTTTGTTACAGGAGTTCCCGGCATATCCTTTCCAAGTGATTCATCGTATGAATATTCAAATCTCTGTTTATATATGTGTCCTTTTTGTTTTACTTCTACTTCCATCCATTTTGAGAGTGCATTTACAACTGCTGCACCAACTCCATGAAGACCTCCAGAGGTTTTATAGACATCATTGTTGAATTTGCCGCCGGTATGAAGCTCAGTAAATACCATTTCGACACCTGTCTTTTTCTTTAAAGGATGTACCCCTGTTGGAATTCCCCTTCCATTGTCAGTTACAGTTGCACTGCCATCTTCATTCAAAATAACAGATGCATATGAACCGAAACCATTCGAAATTTCATCTATAGAATTATCTAATATTTCCCATATGCAATGATGAAGTCCTTTACTCCCTGTAGACCCTATATACATTCCAGGTCTCACTCTAACTGGTTCAAGTTTTTCAAGTGAAGTTAGAGAGTTTACATCATATACTTCATTATCTATATCTTTATGTTTCATTTTTTACCTCCAAATATATGCTAAGTTATTCAATTTATGAAAAAAAACCTTCTAAAAACAAATAATGCAGAAGGTGCCATTAACTAAAAGTTCTAACTTCAAACGTTATTATATATTATAGTACATAATTTATGCAAATTATTTTTAAATAAATCAAAGATTTGGGCTCTCTTTTAATTGAAACTCCGCTTCCTTTCAGTCAGTGGAGTACTCGCCTGAGTAAGCGATCACATCAAAATCACAGATTTTGTGTGCCTGCTTAACCGATTCGCACCAAATCAAAGATTTGGGCTCTCTGCTTATAGTACATAATTTATGCAAATTATTTTTAAATAAGACTTGTATTTGACAAATTTTAATAAAAGGTATATATTAGTAAGCAAAAGTATACTATATTGATATAGTTTATGTGTTGATATTAGTTATTTAATAAATTTTTATACCATTAAAGTATACTATAATGGTATAATTTCAGGAGGTATTGTAATGGAAAATTGTAAAAGTTGTAGTATTTGTAATTCAGCTGACAAGGTATTGGAAGATTTCGTTAAAACATTGGATATAGAGACTTCTCTTCATCGTGTAGAGAGTCAGAAGTATAAATGCAACTTCGGAAAAAATGGTGTATGCTGCAAGCTGTGTGCAAATGGTCCCTGTAGAATAAGTGAAAAATCTCCTAGAGGAATATGCGGAGCAACTGCCGATACAATAGTTGCAAGAAATTTTTTAAGGGCTGTAGCAGCAGGTACTGCATGTTATCTTCATGTAGTTGAAAATACTGCCAGAAATTTAAAATCTACTGGTGAATCAAATGGAAAAATCAAGGGAGAAGCTTCACTTAACAGACTTGCGGATACATTTGGAATATCAGAGACAGATATTCACAAGAAAGCTGTATTGGTAGCAGATAAAGTATTGAGTGATTTGTACAAACCTAGATTTGAAAAAATGGATTTGGTGAAAAAATTAGGTTATGCTCCTAGAATTGAAAACTGGGAAAAATTAGGCATAATGCCTGGAGGAGCAAAATCCGAAGTATTTGATGCCATAGTAAAAACCTCTACAAATTTGAACAGTGATGTCAAGGACATGATGGTAAACTGTTTAAATCTTGGAATAAGTACAGGAATTTATGGACTTACCCTTACAAACCTACTGAACGACATTCTACTTGGAGAACCTTCAATAAGACCAGCTAAAGTAGGATTCAAAGTAGTTGACCCTTCCTATATAAATATAATGGTAACAGGGCACCAACAATCAATCATATCATATCTTGAAGATATTCTTACAACTCCTGAAATAATAAAAAAAGCACAAAAAGCTGGAGCCAAAGGTTTCAAACTTGTAGGATGCACATGTGTAGGTCAGGATCTTCAATTAAGAGGAGAACATTACAAGGATGTATTTTCAGGACATGCAGGAAACAACTTTACCAGTGAAGCACTAATTGCAACTGGCGGCATAGATTCCATAGTATCAGAATTCAACTGCACACTTCCAGGAATAGAGCCAGTCTCAGATAAATTCATGGTAAAGATGATATGTGTTGATGATGTAGCCAAAAAATCCAATGCAGAATATGTAGAGTATTCTTTCGATAAAAGAAAGGAAATAAGCAATCATATAATAGATGAATCAATAAAAAGTTATTTAGACAGACGTCCTAAAATAAAGATAAACATACCTGAAAATCACGGTTTTGATAATGTTATAACAGGGGTAAGCGAAGGATCACTTAAAGAATTCCTTGGAGGAACCTGGAAACCATTAGTTGACTTAATTGCTGCAGGCAAGATCAAGGGAGTTGCAGGAATAGTAGGCTGCTCAAATCTTACTGCAAAAGGTCATGATGTATTTACTGTTGGACTTGCAAAGGAACTTATAAAAAGAGATATTATAGTACTGTCTGCAGGATGCTCAAGTGGAGGACTTGAAAATGTAGGATTGATGTCCCCTGAAGCTTCCAGACTTGCAGGTTCAAACTTAAAATCAGTTTGTGAAAGTCTTGGAATACCTCCTGTATTAAATTTCGGTCCATGCCTTGCCATAGGAAGACTTGAAATTGTAGCAAAGGAACTAGCTGAATATTTGAATATAGACATTCCAGCTCTTCCACTAGTACTTTCAGCTCCTCAATGGTTGGAAGAACAGGCTCTTGCAGACGGATGTTTCGGATTGTCCCTTGGACTTCCACTTCATCTTGCAATTTCACCTTTCATAGATGGAAGTGAAACTGTTTCAAAATTGCTTACAGAAGACATGGAAAGTTTAACTGGTGGGAAATTAATTATTGAAGGTGACATTAAAAAAGCTGCTGACAAACTTGAAGAAATAGTTCTGGCCAAGAGAAAAGGCCTTGGCATTTAGGCAATTCACAATGCACAATTGGAAGTTCAAATTTGGTTGATTTTCGGTATAAACCGAAAATCTCCATATTTGAACTTTTTACTTTTGATATTTTACTTTGCTTTTCCCTGGTTTGCCACTTTTTTCTGCTTAAGTGCAATCTCTTTTGGATCACCAAGATAATAGTGTTTAATTGGACTTAAATCATCATTCAATTCATATACAAGCGGTATTCCCGTAGGTATGTTCAAATCAGTAATTTCCTCATTTGAGAGATTGTCTAAATATTTTACAAGTGCCCTCAAACTATTTCCATGAGCTGCAACTATAATTTTTTTATCATCTTTTATAGCTGGAATTATGTCACTTTTCCAGTATGGAATCACCCTGTCAATAGTTGAATTCAAATTTTCCGTAAGAGGAATTTCCTCTTCTTTTAAATTACTGTATCTGGGATCAGCTCCGGGATATCTTTCATCATCTTTTGTAAGTGCAGGAGGAAAAGTATTTGAATCTCTTCTCCACTTGTGAACTTGCTCTTCCCCGTATTTCTTGGCTGTATCTGCTTTATTGAGTCCCTGAAGTGCTCCATAGTGTCTTTCATTCAATCTCCACGATTTGTGTACTGGAATCCACAATAGATCCAGTGCATCCAATGTATACCAAAGTGTTCTGATTGATCTCTTCAAAAAAGAAGCAAATCCAACATCAAAAGTATATCCTGCCTCTTTTAGTATTTGTCCTGCTTTTTTTGCTTCCTCTATTCCGTTTTCAGATAGATCTACATCTGCCCAGCCAGTAAACCTGTTTTCTTTGTTCCACTGACTTTCACCGTGTCTTAACAAAACTATCTTTTTCATGTAAAAACCTCCAATTCAATTCACAATTCATAGCGGTATTGAAATCAATAATCATTTTTATATAATAATTATAACACAAAGTGGGCAATACTGCTAATATATCCATATAAAAATAAGTATAACCTATTTGAATTCAAATAGGTTATACTTATTTTACTTAATGACTGCACATAATTTAAACATGGCAATTAAAATATCTTTTTCATAGTCAGGCACATTTTCAAAGCTTTGGAGAAATACAATATATCTGTCATTCAATTCTATCTTCTCCTGGGGCATGAATGTCTCTTTTCCCGCTCCAATTATATATTCTATTCTTTTGGTGAATTTTTGAGAAAAAACCACCTGAGTTCCTTTATAATAAGCCGCTGTATTCTCACATAGTATTTTAAAAGCCTCTTTTATATCTCCTGCTTCAAGTACTTCTCTCAAATTATGTTTTATAAATTTTTTAAACTCCATTTTATCCATACACAACCTCATCTTTACTCAAAGTTTAATGTATTATTAACTTTGAACTATGCACTTTATATATAAATGTCCCTTTTTCCATCTGAAATAAGCTGCAATTTGTCTTTTATAATTTTCTGCTTTGCTGTATCAAATTTTTTTATGGTCTTGTCGATAACTTTCTCTCCTGCACTTTTAGTCTCAGGTGATGCATAATCTAAAAGATACTCCTTGAATGTAAAAATTGCATTTGGAATACAGAAATTATGAATTAATGATTTCTTTGCTATACTCATAAAATGAGATCCGGTTCTTCCACATCTATAGTCGGCAGTACAAAAAGACGGAATACATCCCTGTTTGCACACATCTCTTATAGCTTCATCAAGACTTCTCATATCTCCAAGCTGGAACTGCTCTTTTTCAGGTATCAGTCCCCTGTCATACTCGGCATAACCTCCTATTCCTATTCTTGAACCTGCATCTACCTGTGATACTCCAAGTGGAAGTACTTCTTCTCTTACTTTTGTACTCTCCCTTGCTGTCAATATCATACCTGTATATGGAACTGACAATCTTAAAATAGCTACAAGCTTTTTAAAATCATCATCTGAAACTTTATATTTGGGGTTGAGCGTAAATGGTACATCCAAAGCTGATTCTATTCGTGGAAAAGATATTGTATGTGGTCCTACCCCATCAAAAGCTTTTTCAAAATGAATTGTGTGATATAAAAGTCCCATTACTTCAAATTTCCAGTCATATAATCCAAACAATGCTCCAATACCAAGATCATCTATTCCTGCTTCCATTGCCCTGTCAAGTCCATAGAGTCTCCATGCATAATTTCCCTTTCTATCACCTGCCGGATGCAATTTTCTATAAGTATCGTGATGATATGTCTCCTGGAATATCTGGAATGTTCCAATACCTGCTTCATGTAATTTTTTATATCCAGGTACATCCAATGGAGCCGCATTTATATTAACTCTTCTTATTTCTCCTCTTCCAACTTTTGTAGCATATACTTTCTTAATTGTCTTTGCTATAAAGTCTGCATCATAATTGTCATCTTCTCCATATACCAGTATCAACCTCTTATGTCCTGATTTTTCAAGAACTTCTACTTCTTCACCCAGTTCATCCATTGTAAGAGTTTTTCTGTCTATTGATTTATTGTCACGTCTGAAACCACAGTACAGACAATTGTTTCTACATTTGTTCCCTACATATAAAGGTGCAAAAAATACTATTCTCTCACCATATACTTCTTCTTTTATCTGTCTTGCAAGTGCAAACATTTCCTGAAGAAGATCTTCATCTTCTATTTGAAGTAATTTTGCAGTTTCTTCAGGTTCCAATCTGACTTTTGATCTTGCCTTGTCAAATATGGCCCTTATCTCGCTTTTTTCTGGATTCTTAGCTGCATTTAACTGCGCCCATATTTTATCATCATCAATGAAATCCTTAAAATTAGGATCCAAATACTTTTTATCTATTTCCATTTTATATTTCCTCCCTAAAATAAAAAAATTAAACTTTCCAGGCAATGCTGAAAGTTTAACTAATTCACATAAAAATATAATGTCAAATATATAACAATATATTTTCACAATAAATATGTTCTATCAGCATCTTGCTCAGAATACTCTTTACAATTTGGCATAGATTTTTAACATATCCTCAGAAACAGAAAATCTATTACTAAAGATTCACTTACATTTTATACTTTTAAAACAAGCTCTGTCAATAATTTTTTGAAGTAGTTGACAATATTTTAACTAATAAATGTATGGGTACATTTTTCAAATAATTGTTTTACATATACAATTATTAGCAGCAACACAATAATAATTAATATTGGAGGAGCAGTTATGGCAAAATATGAATTAAACAAAAATCTTGCCCAGATGTTAAAAGGCGGCGTAATAATGGATGTAGTAAACAGAGAACAGGCAATTATTGCCGAAAAGGCAGGAGCTTGTGCAGTTATGGCTCTTGAAAGAGTACCTTCTGATATAAGAAGAGAAGGTGGAGTTGCAAGAATGTCAGATCCTAAAATGATAAGAGAAATACAAAATTCGGTATCAATACCTGTTATGGCCAAAGTAAGAATAGGACACTTTGTAGAAGCACAAATTCTACAGCAATTAAATATAGATTTCATAGATGAAAGTGAAGTTTTAACTCCTGCGGATAATTCCTATCACATAAATAAAAAAGATTTTAAAATACCTTTTGTATGTGGGGCACGAAATCTTGGAGAAGCTCTTAGAAGAATTGGTGAAGGTGCATCAATGATAAGAACAAAAGGCGAGGCTGGAACAGGAAATGTTGTTGAAGCTGTAACTCATATGAGGACAATGGTAGATGAAATTCAAAGAGTTAAAAGTGCGGGAAAAGAGGAGCTTATGACTCTTGCAAAACAATTTCAAGCACCTTATGATCTAATGGAATATGTATGGGAAAATGGAAAACTTCCTGTAGTAAATTTTGCAGCAGGTGGAATTGCAACTCCTGCAGATGCAGCATTAATGATGCAGCTTGGAGCTGAAGGAGTATTTGTTGGTTCTGGAATATTCAAATCTGAAAATCCAGAAAAAAGAGCAAAGGCAATTGTACTTGCCACCACTTATTATGATAATGCTGAAAAAGTTGAAAGAGCCTCTGAAGATATTGGAACTGCAATGTCTGGAATTGAAATAAAAGACATAGAAGAAAAATATGCAGAAAGAGGATGGTAGTATGAAAATCGGTGTACTGTCATTTCAAGGCGGTGTAAAGGAACATATGGACCATATAAAATCTCTTGGAGCTGATGCTGTAGAAATAAAAGATTGCGGACAACTAGATGAAATCGACGGCATAATACTTCCTGGTGGTGAAAGTACTACTATGGGAAAGCTCCTTGAAATCACAAAAATGATGCAGCCATTAAGAGAAAAAATTCTAAATGGTCTTCCTGCATGGGGAACATGTGCAGGTATGATACTTCTGGCAAATTCAATAGAGGGCAGTAGAAGAAGCTACCTTTCCGTCATAGACATATCTGTAAGAAGAAATGCCTATGGAAGGCAAATTGACAGCTTCTGTGACTATGCACTTATTCCTGAAGTATCTGATTTTAAAATACCGCTGGTTTTTGTAAGAGCTCCATTTATAACACATTTGGGTGATGATGTAAAAAGGCTGTGCACTATAAGGGAAAATGTAGTTGCCGCCAGACACAATAACATTCTCGTAACTTCATTTCATCCAGAACTTACAGAAGATTTCAAATTTCACGAATATTTTTTATATATGATTTAGTCAATTCACAGTTCACAATTTAAAATTTACAGTTGTGAACTGTTATTATCTGAGTATGTTACCAAATTTGATAGTGGAAAAACATTTATAACAGGCTCTTCATAGGGATGAACTCTTCTTATGGTTTTTATGGTATTTTCAATCACTTTACTTCTACAGCAAAATTCCACCTTACATTCTTCTTCACTACTTATCTCACCGACTTTTCCCTCAAATGGATTGGAGCCTTTCAAAGGTCTCCAGTATCCTGCAACTTTGGATACAGACATGCAATTGTCATAATTTCCTCCTATGCTGAGCGCTCCTATTTCATTTAAACTCTCCCTTAACTCTGTTACATATTCCTCAGGTATAAATGTTTCAACCTTGTAATTTTCAATTTTCAAATCTATTACCTCCGATTAATTTTCTGCATTAATCATGCAGATTATGTGCAAATGCTGCAGCTGCCTCCAAATCATCCTCATTAGGTCTTCCCTTTGCTATACCCCCAAATAACTTAAATGGGCCGTAAGTATCAAATCCTTTTGAAGCAAAGCTTGCTACAACATCAAATCCATGCTCAACCAATTTATTCTTTAATGAATCGTTATATTCAACTTTTCCCTGTCCGCTTGTAGAAAATATAAATGCCTTTTTATCTTTAAATACAGGCATATCATCTATCAATTTTAGAAGTTCCTTATGAAATTTGCCATAAAATATTCCTGAACCAAATCCTATCAAGTCATATTTGTCCATTTCATCTAATTTTACATCCTTAACGTTCACGATATCACTTTTCAGTTCTCCTGCGATTTTCTCCGCAATTTTTTCAGTATTCTTATGATGCACGGAAATACAAATTATTAAACTCTTCAAAATAAAACCTCCTGTTTTTGAGTACACACTTAATTTTCTTCATATAAATATTATAATACAATATTTAAATATTTTGACATTATTTTTTTGAAAAGCTATACTTAGTTTGAACACTAATTATAGAGGGGGTATAACATGAAAAATACAGTGTTTCTAAATTCTAAGAAGTTGAACTTTGACAACAAAATGGACTTTTCGAATCTTGACAGTTTCACAAAAGTTACAAGATATGATATAAGCATTGAAAATGAAATTTTAGACAGAGTTCAGAATCAAAACATAGTAGTTACAAAAGAACTTCCTTTAGGGGCAGATTTAATATCAAAATTCCCATCTACAGTAGAACTCATATGTGAAGCTGGTACAGGCTATAACAACATAGACATGGAAACTGCAAAGGAAAAGAATATCAAAGTATGCAATGTTCCAGGATACAGTACAGATGCTGTAGCCCAACTGGCTATTACTTTTATGCTTAGCTTGAGTTCTTCCCTGGCTCTTCAACAGATTATGATAAAGCAAAATAATTTCGATAATTTTACAAAGGATCTTCAAGTCCCTCATTTTGAAATAAAAGGTAAAACTCTTGGAGTGATTGGTGCAGGCTCTATAGGCCAGAGTGTAATAAAAACTGCTTTAAGTTTGGGGATGAATGTACTCGTATACAATAGAAGTGTAAAACCCATTAAAAATGTAAAATTTGTTTCTTTAGAAGAACTTCTAAAAGAAAGTGATTTTGTAACAATTCACTGCCCACTTACTGATGCTACAAAACATCTCATAGATATAGACAAACTTAAGATTATGAAAGCTTCATCTTTCATTATAAACACTGCGAGAGGCGCTATAATAAAAGAATCGGATTTGATAGAAGCTTTAAACAAAAATATAATTGCAGGTGCAGCTTTAGATGTTCAGGAAAAAGAACCACTTGACACAAAGAGTCCACTTTTCTCCATGGAAAACGTTATATTGACTCCTCACATAGGTTGTAAATGTATTGAATCAAGACAAAGATTAATCGAACTTCTTGGGAAAAATATCAAGTCATTTATAGATAATAGGCCTATAAATGTAGTTAGTTAAATTAAAAAAAAGAATTTCCAGGTAACAACTGCCTTGAAGTTACCTGGAAGTTATCTATCCGAAAATGCTTGCAAAAAAGCTTTTTATGGCATTTCCTATTTTAGAAAAAAAGCCCTGTGCTTCTGGAGTTGACAGCTTATCCTTTAATTGATTGGTAACACCATTCAATTGACCTTGTATTTCTCCGAAGTTCAAATTCAAGCCATTTATTTTGTTCATAACTGAAGTTATATTATTGATATCCCCTTCACTTAAATTTATGTTATAGTTATTTGTTACATTTTCCACTATCTTTTTTACTCCTGCTTCAGTTTTAGGCTTATCTTGAACAACCTGTTTCTTAATGTCATTCATAAGTCCTGCCGCCTTGTCTTTTCCTATTTTATCACCAATATCTCCTGTGGTCATCAATTCGTCATTTGCAACTTTTTTCTTGTTTTCATCGATTTTACTACCTGAACTGCTGGTTTCATAACCCTTTAAAATTCCTGTGAGAGCTGCAGTACCTGATACAGTAAATGGAGCTGCCGCCTTTACATTGGCATTCTTGACTCCTGCAGTAATCAATGCATTTTTTATCATGCTGCTGCTTACCCATGATATATTGTGTGTAGATACATTTAATCCTCCACTTGTAGTCGGCTCTACATAAGCACAGGATATTGATTTTGTACCAATTTGATCGCTGCTGGCTACATCACTTAAATATTTTTTCTCTTCATCAATATTTACTTCTATAACATCTGCATCCTGCCTGTTTACTCCAAAATACTTAAGCATGTCCTCTTTCTGACTGCTTGTAAGATTTCCTCCCAATGTAACAACTTTATAGGAATCAGCATATACTCTATTTCCAGCTATGGATATTACTACAGTCAATACCATAAATACTGTCAACAGTTTACTTATACCCGTCTTTAATTTCATATTCAAAACTCCTTTTTAATTTTAATATAATTATATCAGCATTTCCAATAATATAATATACTACATATAGCAACAATAAAAGTATCAATTTATAAACAATATATAAAATTTTTTATGATGTTAAAATAAACGAATTATGATAAAATGTATTCCAATACTTAAATAATTAATTGTAGGAAGTGATAACTATATTATGTTTAAAAACATGAGAAAATCGGAAAGACAATTGGACAGTGATGAAATCAAGGATATATTAAATAGTGGTGAATATGGAATTTTGGCAACTACAGGAGAAAATAATTACTCATATGCTATTCCCCTAAACTATGTATATTGGAATAACAGCATATATTTTCACTGTGCATTTGAGGGAAATAAAATTGACAATATAAACTTGAACAATAAAGTTTGCTTTTGTGTAGTTGGAAAGACAGAGATAATTCCAAATAAATTTACTACCAAGTATAAAAGTGCTGTAGCTTTTGGAAAGGCATCTTCTATATCAGACGATAATGAAAAGAAAAAAGTCCTATATGGATTTATACAAAAGTATTCTCCAGACTTTAAAATGGAAGGTAGTATTTATATAGACAAGGCTGTTTCAAAGACAAATATAATAAAAATATCTATTGACTACGTAACTGCAAAGGGAAGACTCAAATGATCTTCCCAAAGATTAATCAGACTATTAAATTTTAAATTTTTGAATCATCATACTAAGATTCTCTGCCATTTCTGCCTGGCCCTGTGCAGTTTCAGATATCTGAACCATTCCTTTGGATGCTTCATCAATACTTGATTTTATAGTTTCTATATTCTGTGAAGCATTTTGTACCACTCCAGCTGTACTTTGAACCGCCTGACTTACCTGACTTATGGTAGCTGTAATTTGCTGGGACATAGAAGAAATTTTTTCAGACATACTGCTTATAAAATCAGCATCAGCATAATATTTATCGCCAATATTTTGGCAGGAGTTAAGTTGAGAACTCACATCATCATTGATAAAATTTAATACATTTCTACTGCTTTTCGAAAGATTGTCAAATGCATGCTGAACTTTTAAAATAGTACCTTGAATTCCACTTACTGCTTGCTGTGATTGCTCTGCAAGTTTTCTAACTTCTCCTGCAACTACCTGAAATCCCTTTCCATTTTCACCTGCTCTTGAAGCCTCTATAGCTGCATTCAATGCTAAAAGATTGGTCTGTTGTGCAATTGACGCAATGGTATTGGCCATAACTTTTATTTCTTCAACTATTTTACCTTCTTCTATTGCCTTCAATATTGTTTCATTATTATTATTGCTTAAGTTTTTAATTTTTTCTATAGAATTTCTAACTTCTTTTTTTATCTCAACAGCGCTGAGTTTAGTGCTTCTAGATTTATCATTTCCATCATCAGCCTTGTGAGAAAGTTCATTAACACTGGAATCCACCTGTTGAATAGAAGCACTTATTTCTTCAGATGAAGCACCACTCTCCTGAACATCCTCTGATATGGCAACTGTTGAACTGTTTATCTCCTCAAATTTTGAAGTAAGCTCTTCTACTGTAGAATAAAGTTCCTCACTGGCAGAACTCATATTTTGTGAATCATTTAAAATAGTTTTTACAAGTTGCTTTATGTTTTCCTGGGCTTTAACAAGTTCTTTTTTTGCCTTTCCAAATTCATCCTCCCTGTCTATCTCATATTCGTGGGAAAAATCATATTCTGCTAAATTTTTTGATATTTCCATAATCTGTATTAATGATTTATTTATGTCTTTTGAAGTTAAAATTCCTATTCCTATTGCCAATAATATTCCTATTACCATGATGATAACCATATTTACACTATTTTTATAATATACCCAATAATTGTTTAAATAGGAATTGTTGGCAGTATTATCACTGATATTAATTAATTGATTAATATTTTTATTCATACTTTCTATTATAGGATTTATTCTATTAACAAAAGTTGATTGTGCTTCAGAATATTTTCCATGTTGTGCTAAATTTATTACACTTTGTCTGGCATTTCTATAAGCATCAAGTTGCTTATTATAATTTATCCATAGATTTTCTTCTTTCTGACTCTTAAATATTTTTTCAAACTGTGAACTGTATTTTTCATCATTAACTCTAGTATTATCCAAATCATTTTTGATTTGAATTACTTGTGAAGTGTCTTTCTGATATGATAATTTTAATAAATCCGTATTGCTTTGCATTAGATTTTCCTTGATATTTGATAATATGTATATGCTTTTAAAATTAGTATTGTACATACTTCTTGAATTAGTATTGGCTACCCTGAGTGCATACATACTCATAACACCGACCAATATAATTAGCAGTGATATTATTATAAAAGATAAAACAATTCTTACTCCAACCCTGACATTTTTCAAAAGATTCATTGTATCCCCCCATAAAATTTAAGCTAACAAACTTTTAATGCTATTACTCAAAGTTCAACTTGAAAAAGCGTTTACAAAACAGTTTGAAAATCATTTAAATAACATATGCTATTATTGCTGATACAATAATTAATTTAATAATATATTTTCAATGTTAGTGTATGTTATTTGAAACTATCTTACAAATTATTACATAAAATTGCTAAATATGCCCTTTATGTTCATCTTTAGCAACATTATAGCATTTTAAGAATGTAGAATCAATTATTATGATTACATTTTAAATTTAGGAGGAAAGAATATTGAAAATATACTGGTACGATGGAAATAAGAATATAGTTGGGGTAAGAGTAAAACAAGCTAGATTATCCCATAATCCTGCCCTAACTCAAGACAATCTATCCGCAAAACTAGAACTTATGAATATTAAACTTGATAGAATTTCCATATCAAGAATAGAATCTGGAAATAGATTTGTTGCGGATTATGAAATAGTAGGAATAGCAAAAGCCCTTAATGTAAGTTTGAACTGGCTTCTTCTAGGAGAAAACTAAAAGAGCCCTAGAGAGCTCTTACAAATTAATTATAGATTCATATGTCTAATATTTTTAATTGCATCTATAACTCTAATAGAATCTTCAAAACCAGCTTTATATATTTTTGCCATTGCAATGTCTAATTGTTCATCTAAAATATCTTCATATTTTATAAATAGACTTCGTTCTTCTGAATTCAATTTATTCATAATTTTATTTTCAATATTTCTTGATCTGATTTTTAATTCATTATACTTTGAATTATTTTTCAAATTTAATAAAGTTTTACTTATTCTCCTTTCCATAAAATATGTAACAGTATCTTCAAAATCCTTATCCATAACTATACCTCCAAATGATATTTTGATGTATAGTTATAACTCGTGCAGAATAAAGTTTCAAGTCTATTTTAATAAATTTAAATATTTATTCTTAAAAAAGCATTTACAGCTGCGTAAATGCTTTTTATATAATATCTTAAACAATATAACAATATATGTTTTTAGCAGGAAGCTAATTCCTTACCTAAATTTTTGCATTCTTCTTCTGATTCACCTTCTGGTGCTTCATTTACTATAAGTCCATCATTTACCAGGTTAGCGCCATAGCCTTCCATTCGTTCAACCCAACTTCTCATCCATTCACCATCACCCCATCCATAGGAACCAAATAAGGCAATTTTTTTACCTGAAACAGCCGCAGATATACTTTCAACAAAAGGTTCCATTTCAGCTTCTTCAATAACTTCTGCACCCATAGCTGGTGATCCAAGAGCTACAACATCTGCATCTTTTACATCAGCTTCACCAGCACTTGAAACATTTATAAGATTTACATCGGCTCCTTTTTCTTTAGCGCCCTCTGCAATTAAGTTAGCCATGGATTCTGTATTTCCTGTGCCTGTCCAATAAATTATATTTACTTTTGACATATATTAATCACCTCATTGATTTATTTGATAATGAATATCACTATCAAATAAATGATATAATTATTTCACAATTTTGTCAATACCATAACAAAGATTTTTTTTATATTATACAGCCTACTCTGTTGTTCAAAAATTCTATAAATGTCCTCTGTATTATTTTTTCCCTGTAAAATCTCATGCAAACATCAAATAGTTGATCTCTGGTAATACCTATGTCCTCCTCAACTACCTCTTGAAATTCCTGACCATCCATTAAATTTTCAGCTATTTCCAATGCATTACCGTATATACTCATATTTAGTATTACATTTTCTCTATTCCAAAATGAATTAAATCTTTTGCAAAAGTCAGAAAGATGTACAATACAGCTGTCATTCTCCAACTTCCAAAAGCTTTCAATTTCAACAATCTGGCTCTTCATTATTTTTCTGTACTCTGAAGAAGATTTATCAATGTATTTAATATATTCATCAGTAGAGCAAACAGGTACACTTACAGGTGTTCTACCTTTATTTATCACGTGAAAAAATGCCATTGGAATATATACATATTGAAAAAATCCAAGTGCTGCCTTTGTATCCATATAACAAGACCAATCATTATCCAATAATTTGCAATCATAGTCTATAATAGCGGTATTTACAAACATACTTTTTTCTATAGAAACACTTTTTTCAAAATTATTAAGTCTGAAAACATCCCTGTTCTCAAGTGCATGCTCCCAGTAATAATAGTTATGATATTTATTCATATATATATCACATCCCCATAAAGTATAAATCAAACAAACTATTTGGAATACAACTCAACTACTGAAATTTCATTTACTTCTATAGGTAATTCTTCTCTTTCAGGAAGTCTTGCAAGCTTTCCACTGAAATCATCAAAATTTTTCTCTATGTAAGGAAGCTCAAATTTCCTGAGGTCTAAAAAATTACCTGCGAATTCTTCATTCTTTCTTGACTTTTCTTTAAGAGAAATTATATCTCCCACTTTCACCCCATAAGAAGGTATATTTACTTTCTTTCCGTTTACAAGTATATGTCCATGAGTTACTATCTGACGTGACTGCCTTATGGAATTTCCAAATCCTATCCTGTAAGTTAAATTATCCAATCTACATTCAAGCAACTTCAAAAGTTCCGTACCTGTCATTCCCTTTCTCTCTTCAGCATGTTTTACATACCTTCTAAATTGTTTTTCAAACAACCCATAATATGCCTTTATTTTTTGTTTTTCAAGAAGTTGCAGTCCATAATTTGACATCTTTTTTCTATACTTTGAATTCACAGCCTCGGCTCTCTTCATAGCCTTTGGATGTCCGTAAATATTGACCCCTAATCTTCTGCTCAATTTAAATCTTGGTTCCCTTCTAGTTGCCATCTCAAAATTTCCTCCTACTATATAAATAATCTACAATACTCTAGATTATACTATAAATGATAATGAATATCAATATCATAGAGAGACTTTATATAAAAAACCCTGCACAAACATATTTGTACAGGGTAAATTTCTAATTAATATAAATCCTATTGTCTTATCTGGCCACTGCCATAAATTATATATTTTTCTGTAGTCAATTCATTCAATCCCATAGGTCCTCTGGCATGAAGTTTCTGAGTGCTTATGCCTATTTCGCCGCCAAAGCCGAACTGTCCGCCGTCGGTAAATCTTGAAGATGCATTTACATAAACAGCTGCAGCGTCCACTTCGTTTAAAAATCTTTCAGAGTTGGCATAACTATTTGTTACAATAACTTCAGAATGTCTTGTACCATATTTATATATATGATCCATAGCCTCATCTATAGAAGATACTACTTTTACTGCAAGAATTAGATCCAGATATTCAGTTGCCCAATCATCTTCAACTGCTGGAACTATTCCATCAACAATCTTTTGTGTAATGCTGCATCCTCTTATTTCAACACCAATATGCTTCAGTTTGTCACAGAGATTTGGCAGAAACTGGGCTGCTATGCTCTTGTGAACAAGAAGAGTTTCCATTGCATTGCATACTCCCGGTCTTTGAGTTTTAGCATTTATAATTATATCTTCTGCCATTTTAAAATCCGCATCTTTGTCTACATAGACATGGCAATTTCCAAGTCCCGTTTCTATAACCGGTACTGTAGAGTTTTTGACCACACTCTTTATAAGTCCAGCTCCTCCTCTTGGTATTAGCACATCTATATACTCATTTAATTTCATCATTACATTGACAGATTCCCTGTCTGTAATATCTACAAGCTGTATTGATCCATCTTCAAGTCCCACCTCAGAAGCAGCTTTTGATATTACATTGTATATTGCTACATTTGAATTTATTGCTTCGCTTCCACCTTTTAATATAACTGCATTTCCAGACTTTATGCATAATGCAGATGCATCTACTGTAACATTTGGTCTTGCCTCATAAATTATTCCTATAACTCCAAGTGGAACTCTGGTCCTTCCTATTCTAAGCCCATTTGGCCTTTTCCACATTTTTGTAACTTCACCTATTGGGTCTGGAAGTGCTGCAGTATCTTTTAAAGTTTTAGCCATACCTTCTATTCTTTCATCATTTAACATGAGTCTGTCAA
Source organism: Clostridium tyrobutyricum (assembly GCF_019144085.1). GTDB lineage: Bacteria > Bacillota > Clostridia > Clostridiales > Clostridiaceae > Clostridium_B > Clostridium_B tyrobutyricum_A. The sequence continues at coordinate 73,332 of NZ_JAHHUY010000006.1, read as the reverse complement.
TCAATGATAGTGATATGCCTTTTTTTCTGGCATTTTCCACGTCCTTTTTATTTTCTTCTATTATATATTCTTTATTTTTCAAGATAGCTTCACTCATATTCAAAAGAGCCTTGTTTTTAACCAAAGTACTTTCATAGGACAACTTTTTGGAAGCTTTCTTAGCAAGCCTGGATTTTTTTACAACATATTCTTTTATGTCCAAATATACCCCTCCATTTTATTGTGTTTTTGGCAAAAATAATGTTCCTACATTTTTAAAGCATATTATATCCCTGATTATATCGGGAGTTTCCCCTTTTGCAATTACCATGGGCACTCCATCTGAAGTGGCAATTTTAGCCGCCCTTATTTTAGTTACCATTCCTCCTGTACCAAGCTTACTTCCAGATCCTCCTGCACAGTTTTCTATCTTATCTGTTATTTCACTTACACAGTTTATCAAGACAGCATTGTGATTATCCTTAGGATTGTCATTGTACAATCCATCTATATCTGAAAGAAGAATTAAAAGATCAGCATCTATAAGAGATGCTACCATTGCAGACAGTGTATCATTGTCGCCAAATTTAATTTCATCTACTATAATTGCATCATTTTCATTGACTATGGGTATAACTCCCCTTTCAAGAAGTTCGCAAAATGTATTCTTGGCATTTGTAACTCTTTCTTCCTGAGTTATATCATCTTTTGTAATAAGTATCTGTGCCACAGTCTTTCCATACTCTGAAAAGAACTTTTCATATGTATTCATCAAAATTCCCTGTCCAACTGCAGCTGCTGCCTGACTTACCACAACATTTGTGGGTTTCTTTTTAAGTCCAAGCTTTCCTATGCCTGCACCTATTGCTGCCGATGTAACAAGTACAACTTCCAATCCTCTGTTATGTAAATCCGAAATCTGTCTTACGAGATGTTCTATCATATATAAATTTAAAAGTCCACTCTCATAAGTGATGGTTGAACTTCCAACTTTTATTACAACTCTTTTAACATTTTTCAAGTAGTGCTGTCTATTATTCATTATATATTTCACCTATTTTTTAATTTTTGATGTATAATTAAGTCTATAAATTATACACCTATTTTAAAAATTATATCATAAAAATTCATAAGTTTTCAAGGAGTGTTGATTAATGGACAAAAAACTTGGTTTAATCGGATGCGGAAATATGTCACAGGCTATTATAGGTGGAGTTGTAAGTTCAAGAACTCTTCTGCCTGAGGATATTATTGTAAGCAATCCTTCGGAGCCCAAGCTAAAAGAGGCGCAAGACAAATACAAAATTGAAACAACCACAGACAATATAGAAGTTGCAAAAGTTTCAGATATAATCATACTTGCCGTAAAGCCAAACAAATATCCGGAAGTGATTTCTGAAATAAAAGATCATATACGCAAAAATACCATAATAGCAACAATTGCTGCAGGAATACCCATAGAGAGAACAGAAGCTCTGTTTGAAAAAGATGTAAAAATAGCAAGAGCCATGCCAAATACTCCTGCATTAGTTAAAGAAGCCATGACGGCACTTTGTTTTAACAACAATGTAAATGATGATGATATAAATAAAATTGTTGATATATTCAACAGCTGTGGAAAATCTGAAATAGTTGATGAAAAACTAATAGATGCTGTAACAGGTGTAAGTGGTTCATCTCCAGCCTATGTGTACATGTTTATTGAAGCAATGGCGGATGCTGCAGTACTTCAAGGCATGCCAAGAAAAAGTGCATATAAATTTGCAGCACAGGCAGTACTTGGATCTGCAAAAATGGTACTTGAGACAGGACTGCATCCAGGAGAATTAAAAGACAATGTATGTTCCCCTGGAGGAACTACAATTGATGCAGTACGTATACTAGAAAAGGATAATTTCAGATATGCAATAATTGATGCCATAAATACTTGCACTGAAAAATCAAAGCAAATGTCAAAAAACAATTAGTAAATAAACATGGGATTAAATCCCATGTTTATTTATTTTATTGTAGATTTTATATTTTTCTGCAAACTTACTATTTTAGAATAGCTATAATCAGTACTATTGCAACTAGGATAATTTGATTCATTCCACTTATGGTCTACTGAAAGTTGTTTGTCTGTTATATTAAAATATAAGTGGGAAAGTACATTTGTACCATTGTCAGTAACAGGATCATCCCATGTTGAATCCAAATTATAATATTTTCCCTGTATTTTTACTATATTCCATGCATGTCCAATTAAACCGCTTCCATTGTTTGCCTGTCCTATAACCATAATGTTTTCTATACCTGCTGCTTTAAGAAGCCTGTACATTGCATCTGCATATCCCTGACATACTCCAACTCCATCTATCAAAATACCATAGGCATTATATGAGTCATCAGGAATGCCTCCATTTTCATCTCTCTGGTCATACTTGGCATTGTTTACAACATAATCATGAAGCGCCAGTTCCTTTTGATAATCCTTCATGCTGGAATTTGTAACACTATTTACTATATCCTGTACTTTTTTATTGAGTACATTATTCTTCTGTATGAGATTCTGCTTTGTATCACTGTATTTAAAATTTATAGTCATTTTAACCGGATTGCTGTATTCAACAGTACCAGTGGCACTTTCATATCCCAATCTCAATTCAGGATAATCATTCATAATGTTATTTATAACATTTAAATCATAACTTTTACTGTCATAATTTTTTATATTTAATACAAGCTGACTTCTATAATCCTCCAATGCATTTTTCAATATATTGTAATAGTCATTATAACTGTTTATGTTTATGCAATTATCGTTATCTATTGAAAAATTGTACTTTACAGATTTATTTAATTTATTTCCATAAATATCTTTTAGATCATCAGCCACATCCAATACATAATTTTGCCCATTCTTATACTGATCTTTTGCAGAGACTATAATAGTATTTTTATCTTTCTCAGAAATATTAATATCCACATTTTTATCATTTTCAGTTTCATATACCTTAATATAATTGCCGGCATCATTCATGTCAACCGGTCTGTTAAAAGTTATAGTCCATATTTTATCATCACTAACTTTAGAAACAGTTCCATTATTCCATAAACTAGAGTTTCCATCTGCATAAACAGTTTGTCCTATAAAAATAAATATGGCCGTAAAAAATATTAAATTTATATTACGAATTTTCTTTAACACTTTAGTACCTCCTTTACTACCTTTTTGCAGACAATAAATTTCAGATACTATTTATCCAGTAATTTATAGAGCACCTGGGTTCCACAGTCACCTTTATTTTCGGATAAAAGTTCATCATACAGTGATTTGGAAAGTTTAAGTGCTGGAGTTTCCAAATTCATATTTTCAGCCTCATCTAAAGCTATATTCATATCTTTTACAAAGTGCTTGACATAAAATCCAGGTTTAAAATCACCTTTTATCATCCTTGGTGCCAGATTACTTAGAGACCAGCTGCTTGCTCCACCGACTTCTATGCTTTTAAGTACTGTTTCAGGATCAAGACCTGATTTTTTAGCATATGCCACGGCTTCGCATACTCCCATCATATTAGCTGCTATAGCTATCTGATTGCACATCTTGGTATGCTGTCCTGAACCTGCAGGCCCCTGAAGTACTATATTTTTTCCCATTAATTCAAAAATCGGATTAACTTCTTCAAATACATTCCTGTCACCGCCTACCATAATTGACAGTGTGCCATTCTTAGCCCCTACATCACCACCTGATACTGGAGCATCAAGTGAATATAAACCTTTCTTCTTAGCTTCCTCATATATTTTCTTTGCCAGTGATGGCTTGGATGTTGTCATATCTATTATTGTACTTCCACGTTTTGCATTATTGACTACTCCATTTTCACCAAGATAAGTTTCTTCCACGTCTTTAGGATATCCAACTATGGAGATTACTATATCTGATTCCCTGGCAAGTTCCGCAACACTGTCTTTCCACCTGGCACCATTTTTCACAAGATTATCAGCCTTTGACCTGGTTCTATTATATACAAGCAGATTATATCCACCGGCTAATAGATTTGATGCCATGCTATTACCCATTACACCTGTTCCAATAAATCCTATAATTGCATTTTTATTTGACATGTAATCCCACCTTTATTCAATTCACAATGCACAATTAACAATTCACAATTATGTATTATATAATTATAATTATACATAATGAGAATGAAATTTAAAAGTATTATTCGACCCAAATAGTGTTTATTGCTTAATATGCGATAGACTTGAGTTAAAAACCCGAAGCTTCCAAAGTTTCGGGTTTTTAAACAATATGAAATTAAAAAGTTTCTTTTACTACAATTTCGTCTAGAGCCTTGCGTTCAGTATCATGTCTGTTTGGAGAAGCAAGTTTGCAATCGGCATAACCTATACCTATAATGCTTATCGGAATTATATTTTCTGGTATATTGAACTCTCTTCTCAATATTTCAGGATCAAAATGTTCAACCCATATAGTTCCAAGCCCCAGTTCTACGGATTGCAGTATTATGTGAGTTGACACTATACTTCCATCTATATCTGACATATCTTTATTATCATATGGTCTTTTCCACGATTGTGTACAGTCAGAAGTTACTATTATGACCAATGGAGCACCATATAAATTTCCCGATTTTTTTATTTTATCAAGATTTTTCTGTTCTTGTACGACAATAAGTCTTTCAGGCTGTTTATTAGCAGCTGTAGGTGAAATTCTAGCTGCTTCCAAAATTTTTAAAAGTTTTTCATGTTCTACTTTTTTATTTTTGTATTTACGTACTGAACAACGTTTCTTTGCAAGTTCCAAAAAACTCATTACAAATCACTCTCCTTTTACCATTCACAATATACAATTCACAACTTACAATTTAGGAATATAAATTATACTCTAATTATTATTATACTCAATTTTTAATTAATTCATAGAATTCAATTCACAATTTACAATTTATTTATGAAGTAATTGTAAATTGTTGACTACCTAGTCGCATCTTAATGCATCTACCGGATTTAATTTTGCCGCCTTTCTTGCTGGAATTATTCCTGCTATTATACATATCAATATTGTAAATATAATTGTAAATGCAAGAACTGAAACCCTTATGTCAACTATTTTCATTCCCGCTTCTATACCACCTATTTTATATGCTGCAACTACCTTGTTTACAATACCACCCAATATTAAAGCTATTACAATACCTGCAATACTTCCAATAAAACCAAGACTTCCCGACTGCACGGTGAACATTGTACGTATACTCTTTTTAGAAGCTCCCTGTGCCTTCATTATACCTATTGATTTTGTCTTCTCATATACTGACATGGTCATTGTATTTACAACTCCTATGGATGCTACAATAAGCACTATTGCTCCTGCGGCAATTAAAATTGCCTTTATTATAGTGAACATCGTATTCATTCTATCCGCATAACCTGCCTGAGACTGTGTTTCATATCCCATTTTTTTAATTGCACTTTCCACTTTAGTTACATCTGACATGTTTTTGGCCTCAACATTTACAGTAGTATATCCCTTTTTGTTTATATAATCTGTTTCGGACATATAGTATTCTTGAATTCTTGCAGCTATTGAATCTGATGTAGTAATTACATTACTTCCATTATCATATAATTTATTAACTACTCCAGCTATTTTAGCCTTTATTAAAAGTGGTTGTTTCTTTGGGGCGCCTGGAATCTCAGGAAATGAAACAACTACATCTATTTCTTTCCCAACAACACTTTTGTAATCTTTTATTCCTATCCTGTTTAGATAAGTCTGCCCAACAAGTACAGAGTCCATATTCTTCCGTGTCATTGTATCTCCGGCTATTATTGGTCTATATCCATATTTCTTAACCTTTTCTTTATCAGATTTAATCTCATTTTGCTTTGCGTCCATAAAAACATTGAATTTCAGATTATTTCCCTGGACATTTACCTTTTTGCCTGTTCTGCTTCCCAATTTTACTTCTCCCACTTCAGTATCAATAGAAGCACTAACATCTGTTACTCCACTTATTTTTTTAAACTTATCAAGTGTATCTTCATCTATTTTTTTGTCCTTCTCTTTAGTAGTCTTTGGCATTACTTTAATTATTCTCATAGTATCCATCTGTTTTATCTGATCTGACCCTATTTGTTGAATTCCCTGCCCAAGTCCTGCCATTAATATTACAAGCATTGCCCCTACCGCTATGCCAAATGATGTAAGAGCCGTACGAAGTTTTCTTTTATTAAGATCACTAAATGCCATTTTTAAACAATCTGCCAACTTCATCTAAATCATTCCCTTCTTATGAATTCAAAGCTTGTATAGGATCCATCTTGGATGCTTTTCTTGATGGATATATCCCTGCAATTATAGAAATAACAATAGAAAATACCAGTGTACCAAGCGCAAGCCAAAGTGGCATGGTAAAGTTTATAGTCTGAGTTATTTTCTTGCTTTCAAGAAACATCTTAAGTCCAAACTGGATTATATTTAAATTAACAATACTAAATACAAGCCCCAGTATTCCTCCAAAGAAACCAATTATAGAGGACTGGATAATATATATACTGTGTATGTCTTTTCTATTTGCACCTATGGATTTCATGATTCCTATAGATCTGGTTCTCTCGTATATAACCATAATCATGGTATTTACAATGCCAACAGCTGCTACAAAAAGAACTATCAACCCGAGAACGGCAAGTATTATCTTTATTATCTTAAACGAGCTTTCTATTTTCTGAATTATATCCTGATAGCTTACATAAAGATATCCAGTTTTCTTTACTTCATTTCCTATATGTGAAATGTTGTCCGTATTACTACTATTTATGACAACAAAATCATATCCCTCATTTTTTAAATAATCTTTCTGCATTGAATAATAACTTAAAATTTGTGATGTCATGTCCAAAGATGCTACTATTTTATTTTTCTTTTCAAATTTATCGCCTATTATCCCAACTATCTTTCCTTTAACCCGAAGTGGTTTTAATACTATATTCTGATTTTCAGTCTTACTTTCAGTAATATTTATATCTTTTCCAAGGGCACTTTTATAATCTTTTATCCCCATATTTACAAGATACTTTTTCCCTACAAGTACTGCATTTTTATCTGAACTCTTTAAGTTCCTTCCTGCAATAATTGGAACAAGATTTTCATTATTATTGTTTTTTCTCACCGACTCAATATCTACATTGCTAAAATAGCTTGTATTATTATTCAATGCTGTTATATAAGTTTCACCTTTATTATGTTTATTTTCTATTTCCACATTATCTACATTAACTCCTACAAAGCCCTGGACAATTTCCGCTCCAGATATACTCCCAAATTTATCTATTGCCCTGTCATCTATCTTTTTGAACATCTCACTTTCATCAGTATTACCTCCAGCATCGCTATAAATATCAAAATACTTCATATTTGCCACCTGCACCTGTTTCAGCGAAGAACTTTTTTCAATTTCCCCCAGAATCAATTTTTCACCGGAAGTACCAAGGCTTACCAGGGTAACTATGAGCATAGTACCTACTGCTACTGCAAGAGCTGTTAAAAATGTTCTTCCTTTTCTCTTGCCAAGATCCCTTGAGGCAATTTTCAATCCATCTTTAAATTTCATCCCTTGATACCTCCTGTACTTGTCCATCTCTTATCTTTATCATTCTCTTGGCCTTTTTAGCTTCTTCCATATTATGTGTTACCATAATTATGGTATATCCTTTTTCATTAAGATCACTTAAAAGATTCATTATGAGTTCACCATTTTTGGAATCCAGATTTCCTGTAGGTTCATCTGCAAAAATTATACTTGGCTCATTTACGAGTGCTCTGGCAATGCTGACTCTCTGTCTCTGTCCACCTGACATTTCATTTGGTTTATGCTTTATTTTATCCTGAAGCCCTACTATTTCCAGAGCTCTGTTTGCTTTTAATTTTCTTTCCCTGTTTCCTGTTCCTGCAAATATCAAAGGCATCATTACATTTTCAAGAGCAGTTTGGGTGTTTTCCAGATTAAAAGATTGAAAAACAAATCCTATAGTCTGATTTCTATATTTAGACATATCCTTGTCCTTTAATTTACTTATATCTTTTCCGTTAACCACAATACTTCCTGAAGTCGGTGTATCCAATCCACCAACAAGGTGCATGAGAGTAGATTTTCCTGATCCAGAGGGTCCTACTATTGCCACAAATTCACCATCTTTTATTGTAAGATTTACATTGTCAAGTGCCGTAACTTGTTCTTTACCCATTGTATAGATTTTTGAAACGCCTTTTACTTCTATCATCTCTTTACCTCCATATTTTTATAATAGTCTAGTGCACTATTAATATAGTACACTAGACTATAGTTGTTGTCAATGTATTTAACATATAAAAATAAATGGAAGCATATACTTTACTACCATTTATAGTTAGAGTAGGTGTTTTTATGAATGAAAATAAATTCTTCACTTTTAGTGAGTATATGAAAAAAGATGATAATGTTTTAACCGCCTCTATGGAGGACTATATGGAAATGATATATAGATTATCAATGAAATCCCACTTTACAAGGGTAAATGAATTATCAGAGGCTCTAAATGTTCAGCCTCCTTCAGTTACTAAAATGATACAGAAGCTATCCAAATTAAAACTTTTAAAATATGAAAAATATGGAGTTATAATACTTGAAGACAGAGGAATAAAAATAGCAAGGAAATTAATAGATAGACATAATACTATAGCAAAAATTTTAAAAATACTAGGTGTGAATGAAAATAATATACTGGAAGAAACTGAAAAGATGGAACATACTATAGATGAACAGACTATACAATGTTTCAACAATTTTATAAATTTTGTAGATGACAATCCTGATATATATTTAAAATTTAAAGACCAAATATCAAAAAATAAGTAGTCAAAATATGATATAATTAATAAACAATGTATAATTAAAGATAATAGTTTGGGGTGAAAACATGCATAAAAAATTAGATATACTAAAAGAAAATATCAAGAAAATGCAAAGTGCTGCCATTGCATTTTCAGGTGGTGTTGACAGTACTTTTCTTTTGAAAGTTGCACATGATGTTTTAGGTAATAATGTAATTGCAATAACCGCAACTTCTTCTACCTATCCAAAACGAGAACTTGATGAAGCCAAAAAGTATGCCAGGAATATGGGAGTAAAACATATAATTATAGAATCAGAGGAACTGGATATTGAAGGATATGCTAAAAATCCGGTTAACAGATGCTATTATTGCAAAAAGGAATTATTTTCTAAACTTAGGAATATAGCAAAAGAAAACGATATTAATTATGTACTAGATGGTTCAAATCTTGATGATACAGGAGATTACAGACCTGGAATGGAAGCTGCAAAGGAACTTGGCATTGTAAGTCCTTTAAAAGAAGCAAAGCTTACCAAAGATGATATTAGAACATTTTCCAGGGAAATGAATCTTCCAACATGGAACAAGCCATCATTTGCCTGCTTATCTTCAAGATTTCCCTACGGAAACAAAATAACAAGCAAAAAACTTAAAATGGTAGAAGATGCAGAACAATTTCTACTGGATTTAGGTTTTAGGCAGGTTAGGGTAAGATGTCATGATACAATTGCAAGAATTGAAGTGGCTCCAGAGGAAAGATCTAAATTCTTTGATTTAAGTCTTATGGACAAGGTAGGAAACAAATTTAGGGAAATAGGTTTTACTTATGTAACTTTGGATATTCTAGGTTATAAAACAGGAAGCATGAATGCAGTACTTAAATCAATGCACAATTGACAATGCACAATTCACAATTGGAATGATACTCGGTGGATATACTATCTGCCGGGTATTATTTTATTTCATATAAATATAATATTACTTTATTGGATTATTATAGTACTACCCCCAGCCATTTAATATGGATATGAATTCCTCGTATTGTTAAAATGTGAACTATAGACAAGCCTAAATTACCAAAGATAGAATACGGGGGATATTATAATGAATTTCAAAAAAGTTAGAACTATATTATTTGCAGCAACCCTTTCTACAATGTGTGTTACCCAAGTACATGCCGCTAGTTATAAAGTAAAATCAGGTGATTCTCTATTTAAAATAGGTACACTATTTAAAAATAGTGTAGACTCCCTAGTTAAAAGCAATAATCTTAAATCTACTGAAATATATCCAAATCAAGTATTAAAGGTGGATTCCAAAATTTATACTGTACAAGCTTCTGACAGTCTCTATCTAATATCTAAAAAATACAACGTATCTGTAGATACATTAAAAGCAGCAAATAGCAGTGTAGGCAATTATATTTATCCCGGTCAGGTGTTAAATATACCGTCAGGACATGTCTTTAATAGTACAAGCTATTTAAATTCATCCCAACCTGTAGTTCCATATAGTTCAAGTGACCTTGACCTACTGGCAAGACTGGTTAATGCAGAGGCTCAGAGTGAACCATATACAGCCAAAGTAGGTGTGGCAGCAGTTGTTATAAACAGAATACATAATTCGAATTTTCCATCCACAATAAAGGATATAATATATCAAAAATCTGATAAATACTATCAATTCACTCCTGTAGAAAATGGATGGATAAATAAAGCAGCTTCAGAAGATTCCAAAAAAGCTGCCTATGAAGCACTTCATGGTTCGGATCCAACAAAAGGTGCCATATATTATTTTGATGACAGTACTACAAATAAATGGCTGTGGTCAAGAACAATAGCTTTGAGATCTGGAAAAATGGTATTCACATATTAAACAAAAGACTGCCTCATAATAAATTTTGAGACAGTCTTTTATTAAAATGTTTTTACAAAAGTAGGATAATTGTTGATTATAACTTCTGCAGCTCCCATTCCCATTGCAAAGAATGAAAGAATAATTATAAGAATTATTGCTGCTATATCATATTTCATTTTTTCTTTACTATTTACCACATATGAGACGATAATCTCTATTCCAAGAAGTATAAATATAATTGGCCAAAGTGACATTATTATAGAATATTTAATGCCTGGAAATACCAAATGGGACAAAAACAATATTCCATAAATGACAAGTACTATTCCTGCAGTAAGAGTACCAACTGTACGTCCTTTAATCATTCATCTTATCCTCCCTTTTCTTACCTGCAATAAGCTTAATACCTACAATTATTATTATGACACCTATAATTATCTGAGGAGCAATTTGTGCCAAATTATTTATAATATTATATATTTTACTGTCAATATATCCATATAGCATATTGCTAACATTATTCCATATTAAATATATTCCAAGAAGTATAACCAATATTCCTATAACCAATCTTCTCTTTTTAAACATGTCTTTATCAAATTTTGTAAAGTTGTCAATTGAGAAAAGGTATTTGTCCTCCAATTTTTGAAATTCCTCATCTGGCATATATCTCTTGTTTATACAATCAAAGAAAGAATAAAACCATATAAGGGGCAAAACAAATAGAAGCGGACCTATTTTAAGCCATGTTGATAGAAATATTATAAAAAAGAATGCTGACATAAATGATATTCCCATCTTCATAAATCCCATAAACATATGACCTGCTCCAGGTAAAAATGAAAATATGATCGTTGCAAATTTACTTTTCTTTGTTTTCACTATTAAAAACCTCCATACTAATTATTTTTTGTGAAAAATCATCTAGACTTTTATTTATTGAGTTTACAATACTTAAATTAGGTGAAACTATATCAACTGTTTTTACTTTTGTATTTGCAATAACATTCAGTGTATTGGAGAACACAAAGACAAGAGCTATACATGCAGCAATTGAAACTCTGATTGAGTATAAGACAAACTGAATGTTGACTTTTTTCTTGTCTGATATCCTGTTTTTTACTTCCTCTTCAAAACCAAGAGGAGCTTCCGCAAGTTCGGTATCGGTAAAACTATCGGCCATTGCATCTGCACATTTTTCACATTGGGAAACATGTTCTGATATTTTTATCAGTTCAGTATCCTGCAAATTTCCTTTTTTAAATTCTTCCAGTGCATTTTTAGTCAAGTGACCATTTTCATCAAACAATACAATTCTCACTTAAATTCCTCCTCCCATAAAGCTTTGAGCAATTTTTTGGATCTATACAACTGTGTTTGCAGTGTCTTTAATTTTCGTCCTGTACTTTTAGCCATATCGGACAGTTTAATATCTTTATAAAAATAGTTTATAGCTACAGTTTTATAGGGCTCTTTTAATTTTTGAAATAAATTATATATTCTCTCTTTGTCATGCTTTTGTAAAACTATGTCCTCTGTAGAACTATCCCTGCTCTCCAACAATTGACATTCTTCATGTGACAATCTTTCTGTTTTTCTTGCATGACTTTTTATATAGTCTTTGCATTTGTTAACTGCAATTGTGGTAATCCATGCTTTGAAATTTTTCCCATCAAATTTTTTATAATTTTTATATGCAGCTAAGAATGTCTGTTGTGCCAAATCTTCAGATTCAAAATAATTTTTGGTAAATGACATACAAATAGTAATGATTAATCGTTCATATTGTTTTATGTAATTTGTAAACTGCTGTTGTTGAATAACCACCACCACCTTTTTGTCTCTACATATAATATAACGATTGAGGTATTAAAAATACTTCATTTAAATATAAAAAAATAGTACCCTTAAAATGAGTACTATTTCTAATTGCAGTTATTTTGTTAAATAAACTTCCTTGCCAATTTGTCAAAGCTTTCCAATGATTTCTCTATTTTATCATAGGAAATACAATAGGACAATCTAAAATGACCTGGGCATTTAAATGCAGATCCTGGAACTATGAGGAGATTAAATTTCTTGGCTTCTTTTGCAAATTCCACATCGTCTTGAATTAAAGATTTTGGAAACAAGTAAAAAGCTCCCTGTGGCTTAACACATGAAAAACCTATTTTAGTAAGATGTCCATATAAAAGATCCCTGTTTTTCTTATATATATTCACATCTACTTCTGCATCAAGACATTTTGCAATTACCCTTTGAAACAATGAAGGTGCATTTACAAATCCCAATATTCTATTTGCCACATTAAGAGCCTGCATTATATTGTCAAAATCATCTGCTTCACTGCTGCATACTACATATCCTATTCTCTCGCCTGGAAGTGAAAGTGATTTACTATAGGAATATCCAACAATTGAATTTCTATAGTAATTTAGAATATATGGAACTTTTACTCCATCATATACTATCTCTCTGTAAGGTTCATCTGAAATCAAATATATGCTGGTATTAAATTCATGCTGTTTTTTATCAAGAAGCTCAGATAAATTTTTAATAAGTTTTTCTGAATATACAATTCCTGTAGGATTATTAGGAGAATTTATTATTACTGCCTTTGTCTTGCTGTTTATCTTGGCTTCCAACTGATTTAAATCAGGTTCAAAAGTATCTGTATTTGAAGGTACAACTACAAGTTTCCCATTGAAATTGTGTGCATAGTTTTCATATTCCCCAAAAAATGGTGCAAATGTAACAACCTCATCACCTGGATTCAAAAGTGTCTTTAAAATAATATTTAGTCCTCCTGCAGCTCCACAGGCCATTATAAGATTATGTTCTGTCAATTTAAGACTGTACTTTTGATTTATATTCTGTGCAATTTTAGTCCTTACGTCATCATAACCGGAATTACTCATATATCCATGAACTAAATTAGGAGATTCACTGTTTAATATTTCCACTATTGAATTTTTTATATTTTCAGGCGGTTCTACATTTGGATTTCCAAGACTATAATCAAATACGTTTTCTTCTCCATATATGGAAGCCATTTTCTTTCCCTCTTCAAACATGGCTCTTATTATAGAACTTTTGGATACATAATCTTTCATAATATCAGATATCATAAAATACTCCCCTTTTCTATTCTTTATCTAATGTGAGTTCATCGCCAACAAGCTTGTGTCCCTCAAGCCAGTCAATAAACTGTACTGCAGTCCTTGCAGATCTTCCATTATACCACATTTCCCATTTATTGGCCTCTCTATGTAGTATCTCTTTATCTATATCTATTTTTCTTCTATTTGCAAGTCCATCTACAATTTCAAGATACTCCTTTTTGTCAGGAGATGAAAATAGTACATTTATACCAAATCTGTCTGCAAGAGAAAGTTTCTCCTGTTTACTATCTGATACATGCAATTCATCACTATCTTGTTCCCTGTCACTAAAGTATTCTTTTACAAGATGTCTTCTATTTGAGGTAGCATATATCAGGATATTACTTGATCTGCTTTCAAGACCACCTTCAAGTACTGACTTAAGCGTAGTATAACTCTCTTCATTATCTCCAAATACAAGATCGTCTATAAATACTATAAATTTTTGAGATCTATTTTTAAGATTCCTTATTATCTCTGGGAAATCTACAATATAAGCTTTAGGAAGTTCTATCATTCTAAGTCCCTCTGCATAGTACTTGTTAAGTATGGCTTTTACTGTTGATGATTTACCTGTACCCCTGTCCCCATGAAGCAGTACATTGTTGGAACTAAATCCCTTTAAAAACTGAAGGGTATTTTCTATAACTACGGATCTTTCATCTTTGTAACCTATCAATTGTGAAAGTTGGATTGGATCCGGATTGCTTATGCCCTTAAACTGTCCCTTTCCATCAATATGATCCCAAGCAAAAGCTCTATATTTGGCAAATTCTCCACATCCATAGTTTCCGTGGAAATTCTTAAGGTCATCAACACATTTGTCCCAGTTATCGCTGTTGTAAAATTTTTCCTTTATTGCCTTTATGTATTCAACAACCTCATCAGACTTTAGAGTTTTCTCTGTATCCCATTCTGGAAATGCATTGACGACAAATTTATAATTGCTGTCTTCAAGAGATTTTGAAAGTCCATCTTTTATAATCCTGCCTTTAAATCTAGCTACTATTTGAAGGTTCTTAAGATCATTTTTTACAGCATTTTCTATGTCCTTTTGTCCTTCATATGGTTTGTTGAACTGTTGTTTGATTGAAAAAGGATTTTCATCAAATACAATTTTATTTACTATATAATTTTCCAGGGAATTTGATCCGCTCTGTGCCAGCTTAAAAAAGAAATCATTGTACAAATCAGCTGTATTATCCAAATCCACCTTTTCTCCAGTTACATAGTCAAGAAGTACATACAAACTGCCTATTACCTTGTCCTTAAGCAAATTTCTATAAATAGAAATTGAATTTAGTGCCAATTTTGCATTTTCTACTTCAAAACTGGTCCGAAAGTTTACGTTATGCATAAAATGCCTCCTAAAGTATTATAAATATATTTAAATATATTTTAACACACTAAATTAAAAAAGGCACTCTCTAATGCTAGAAAGCACCTTGTAATACACTCATATTTTATTTGAACACTTTTATCCTATCTTCCAGTGGTAAAAAATCCTTTTTGTCCGCTGGAGAAATTATATTTCCAAAAGGCATCTGTGCAATAAGTTGCCAATCTTCAGGTATGTCATATGTTTTTCTTACTTCATTGTCTATTAGAGGATTATAATGCTGTACTGAAGCTCCAAGCCCTTCAACTTCAAGGGAAGTCCATATTATATATTGAAGAATTCCTGAAGCCTGCTGGGACCAGATAGGGAAATTGTTCTTGTATGTTGCAAATTGCTTCTGAAGATTTTTTACAACATCCTGATCTTCAAAATATAAGATAGTTCCATATCCATTTTTAAAAGAATTTATCTTTTCTTCTGTTCCAGAAAAACTTTCTGCAGGAACTATCTTTTTAAGCTCAGCTTTTGTAATATCCCATAATTTATCGTGATATTCATCCAAAAGTACAACCACCCTGGAGCTTTGAGAATTAAATGCTGAAGGAGAATTTTTTACCGCCCTGTTGACCAATTTCAGTATTTTATCATGAGAAACTACTTTTTCCTTTCCTATAGCATATATACTACGTCTGCTTTCCAATGCTTCATGAAAACTTTTACTCATAATTCTACACCTCCAAATTGTATTCAAAAACAAACTAATTTATATACTAATATTGTATACTAATACTTAAATATTTTAAATATTGTTTTATGGGAAACTTAAATTTTATTGTAACTATACATATAAAACTTACATATTAATAAATAGAAGCAAGGAATAGGAGTTATGAAATGTACGATTTTAGATATGACAAATATGAACCGGAATATACTGTACCTTATATTCAGTTTATTCCAGTGCCCGTATTTATGCCAAGACAGCCCGGTGGAATTTATGGCAGGCCCACAGGGCGGCCACCTCAAGGTGGAATATCAGGTTCCGGCATGCCTCCTGGGCCTCCTGGACCTCCTCCATCCAAAGCACCTGCAAAACGTCCACCCAAACAGGGAGGGCATGGTCAACAAGCTAAATCAATAGATGGTTCTTCTTTAAGACCATGCAGATTTAAATATGTATATATATGGCCAAAAAGAGGACCTGGATTCTGGGCATGGTTAATTAATGTAGGGAGAAATTCCATATCAGGTTACAGATGGTATAGAGGCAGATGGGCATATTTTGGAATGGATCTAAAACAAATAGATAGCTTTTTATGTTATTAACAGTTTCAAAAACAAAGCCGGGTGTATTCATCCGGTTTTAGTTTTATATAAAATTTATTCTATACCTTTATAATAAAAAATGTTATACTTTTGATATATGCTATACAATAGCTCGTATTTTGTCGATTAATTATTAAATTATTATAAAAATTGAGGTAGGTGCTTTTAGTCTTGGAAACATTACATAATAAAATTTTAAAATATGGACACGCATTAGATGAAAATATTTTAAAAGTGGATTCATTTTTAAATCATCAGGTAGATCCGAATTTAATGTACGATATAGGAACTAATTTTAAAAATTATTTTAAAGATAAAAATATTACAAAGGTATTTACCATTGAAAGTTCTGGAATAGCTCCTGCAGTTATGACTGCTCTTCAGATGAACATACCTATGGTTACATTGAAAAAAAACACATCAAAGATTTTAAATGATGACTTTTATCAGACAACTATACATTCATTTACAAAAGAAGTAGATTATACTCTGACTCTATCAAAAAAATACATAACACCTGAAGACAATATATTGATTGTAGATGATTTCCTTGCAAATGGCGAAGCTGCATCCGGTGCTTGCAGACTTGTAGAAGAAATTGGAGCAAAAGTAGCTGGAATAGGTATAGTTATAGAAAAATCATTCCAGCCAGGCCGTAAATTATTAGACGACAAAGGCTATGATGTATACTCACTTGCCCGTATTTCCAAGCTTGGAAAAGATTTGATTGAATTTATAAAGTAACTGTTGATTTCTCAATAACAACTGATATTATGTCAGTTGTTATGTTTTTTCAACCAATTGTTAAATTTATTTGCCTGTATATTTTCATATATGTAATAAACAAAAGGAAATATTCTATTCAATATTTCAGAAACACTATAAAAAACAGATGGATATATGGAATCTTTATCTTTTTCTATACCTTTTATTATTTTATCTGCAACTTTTGAAGGAGATTGTACAGGCCATGGTACTGGCGCATTTTTACCCCCCGCTTTTCTAAAAAATTTAGTATTGGTAGCCACAGGATAAACCAGTGCAAGTTTTCCTCTGTTTTTCATCTCATATCTGTAAGTCCTTGCAAACTGGTGAATAGCTGATTTAGCTGAACAATACAATGTATATCCAGGCAGTGCTACATTGTGTACAGCTGAACAGGTTATTACTGTAAAATATTCATTCTGTCCATTAATGGCTTTCATCTTCTCTACAGAATATATTGGAGACAATACATCCGTGTCGTATATTCTCTTGTTGTGTTCCCAGTCCGGTTCTATTATTTCTTCACAATATGCAAAACCTGCATTCGCTATGAAAATATCAATTTTACCAAGTTTGTGAAATGCAAATTCAAATAATTCATCTATCTTTTCACTTTTTGATATATCACAGGAAAATGGAATTACCTTTCCTGCATAATTATCTATTGTGTCTACACTTCTCGCTACTGCTATTATCCTTACATCATAACGTTGAAGTTTTTCAAGCAGTTCCCTTCCTATTCCAGAAGACGCACCAGTTAATATTATATTTTTACCATCTATATTCATTTATATTTTCACTTCTTTCCGATATATATTATATCCTCTAGATAATAAATCTATTTAAACAAGTTAAATACAATACTGTATTCATATTTAATATACCATAAATGACCATTAGTGGAGTTAAAATTATATTAACAAAATTTGCAGAACTTTTTAAGGATATTTTAAGTTTCTTTAGTGAAAATATATCTATACTCAATTAATGGAAGGAGCACAAAATATGCGAAAGGCATTTTTCAAATAGGATTAATTTTAATACTGTTGATATCTTTATTCACCTGCATATACAATATATCCAATTACAAATCCAGTTCAAATACAAACAAAATGGCAGTTCATCAAAATATGCCTGCCAACCAGGATAAAAATAATATGAGAGCAAAGAGTAATCCCACTAATTTTTCAAATAAGGAGCCTCAGCAAAATAATGGTAAACGACAAAATAATAATACACAGCAGCATAATGGTAAACAACCACAAATGAATAAAAGTTTTGGAAATACAAGTAATAAATATGCACCAGTTCTTACTGTGTATTTTGTATTATTTTTAATACTTTTTATAATAATGTATCGATTATTTATCAACAAAAAATTAAAAATCAGTCATATCAATAAAAAATTATCAATTGCTTTACTACTATGCATAGGAGTATTTATCAGAATATCTCTTTCAACAGTAATGGAAGGTTATAGTGGAGATATGATGCTATTCAATAACTGGGCATCAAGTGCAGCTAAGGATTTTGCACATTTTTATTCAAGTGCCAATTCAAGTGACTATCCGCCTCTATACATATATGTATTGTTTTTAATCGGCAAACTTACAAGTATAAGTGGATTGAGTTCATATTACTCCATACTTTTAAAACTTCCATCCATAATAGCTGATATAGGAACAGCTTATTTAATATATAGATTGGCTAAAAAGTACATTTCCGTGGAATCAGGCTTATTATTAAGTGTATTCTATATATTCAATCCGGCAGTTTTTATAGATTCAACTCTATGGGGTCAGGTGGATTCTTTCTTTGCACTACTAATAGTACTTTCAGTATTTTTAATATGTGAAGGGAAAACTGTTTTTTCAGCTGTGCTATTTACTTGTGCAGTGCTCATGAAACCTCAAGGAATAATATTTTTACCTGTTTTACTTTTCGAGATCATAAGAAGACGAAATATAGGATTATTTATAAAATGCTTGATTTCCGCTATTGCAACTGCTGTAGTTGTCATACTGCCTTTTTCCAGTGGACAAAACATATTATGGATTTTCAAGTTGTATGCAAAAACCATATCAGAATATCCATATGCATCTATTAATGGTTTTAATTTTTATAGTCTTATAGGGGCAAATTATGAACAGAGTTCAAATACATTCTTCATTTTCAGTTATGGCACATGGGGAATTATTGCAATCACAGCTATAACTTTGTTATCACTGTATATATACATTAAAAATAAAAATAAAGCATTTGCCTTTGCTGCAGCTCTTGTACAAATTGCAGGAGTATTCACTTTTTCAACAGGTATGCATGAAAGATATTTATTTCCTGCTTTGGTACTGTCAATTTTAAGCTATGTGTATTTAAAGGATAAAAGATTTTTTACACTATGCATAGGATACAGTATTACTATCTATGCCAATATTTATTATGTTCTATTTGGAAATTCAGGTGTTATGAATTCAAATTCCCACAGCATATTATCTGATGGAATTTCATTTTTGAATATAATATTGCTTATATATTTAATAAAAATATTAATTGATATAACCAAAAAAAATAAATTATTAAACCTAGAAAGGATTGAATAATTATGAGTATAAAAAAAGCTATAATTCCGGCTGCAGGACTGGGAACGAGATTTTTACCTGCTACAAAATCGCAACCTAAGGAAATGCTTCCGATTGTGGATAAACCAACCATTCAGTATATAGTTGAGGAAGCTGTTGCTTCTGGAATTGAAGAAATATTGATAATAACCGGTAGAAATAAAAGATCTATTGAGGATCATTTCGACAAATCCATGGAATTGGAAAATGAATTAAAAAACAAGGGCAAAAATGATCTTTTAAAAATTGTCAGAGATATTTCAAACATGGCTGATATATACTATATAAGACAAAAAGAGTCCAAAGGTCTAGGACATGCCATAGGTCTTGCCAAAAATTTTATAGATAATAGTCCCTTTGCCGTTATGCTTGGAGATGACATAGTAGACTCCAGAATTCCATGCCTAAAACAACTTATGAACTGCTATGACAAATACAACTCTTCTATACTTGGAGTACAGCACGTAGAAAAAGATGCTGTATCCAAGTATGGGATCATAAGCGGCAGTAAAATTGAAGACAGGGTATACAAAATTGAAGACCTTATAGAAAAACCAAGTATTGAAAAAGCTCCTTCTAATATAGCTATTCTTGGACGATATATAATTACACCGGAGATATTTAATATAATAGAAAACACCAAACCTGACAAAAGTGGTGAAATACAATTGACAGATGCACTGAAGGAATTGTCAAAGCATGAGGAAATACACGCATATTCCTTTGAAGGTCAGAGATTTGATGCAGGAGATAAATTCGGATTTTTACAGGCAAATATACACTATGCATTAAAAAAAGATAAATTAAGAAATAAACTTATTAAATACATGGAAAATATCATGCCTCAAAATTGTCTTAAATAGATTTTAGAAATAATATCAAAATGGGAATTAATAATAAAATTTCCCATTTTGGTATTACTTTTTCCCATAATTGCACTTTGATTTAATCTTGCATATGTATAATCCTCTTTATGTAAATGTTTTAATATTGGCGTGATTTATGCTTGTTTTAAATAAGTAAAGAGGGTGTTTATATGAGAACATGTTATGTAACAGAATTTAAAAATTTAGTAGGCTACAAAGATGGTTTGGAATTACAGAATAGAGCCTTTAAATTCGTAGTACAAAATAATATGGATGGAATTTTATTACTGCTTCAGCACAAACCAGTAATTACAATTGGTAAAAGTGGTGGAATTGATAATTTACTTGTTTCTAGGGAAGCTTTAAATAGATTTGGAATTGAACTATATAAATCTTCAAGAGGTGGGAATATTACCTATCACGGTCCAGGGCAACTTGTTGCCTACCCCATATTGAATCTTGGCAAGTTTCAGAAAGATGCTCACTGGTATTTGAGGCAGCTGGAAACAGTAGTTATGAATACAGTAAGATATTATGGAGTAAAAGCTGGAATAAAGCCAAAATATACTGGAGTATGGGTAGGGAATCAAAAAATTGCAGCAATAGGTGTAGGAATAAGAAAGTGGATAACAAAGCACGGCTTTGCCCTCAATATATGTGTAAATAAAGATCATTTCAAATTGATAACTCCCTGCGGTATAAGTGAATTCGGTATATGTTCTCTGGAGGATTTCATACGTAATCCAGACTATAATGGAATTGTATCAAATATTAAAGAAAGTTTTAAAGATGTTTTCAGTACAGAGCTGATTGATAAAAGCACAATAAAAGATTGGAAGGGAAGTGAGTACATTGAATACAAGGCCTGAGTGGTTGAAAATGAAAGCTCCTGACTCTGATGTACTTGATAAAATGGAAAGAATGTTTCAAAATCTTTCTCTTCATACTGTCTGCGAAAGTGCCATATGCCCTAATATAGGTAAATGCTTCAAGAGTGGAACTGCAACTTTCATGATTATGGGAGGAACATGTACAAGAAATTGCAGATTTTGTGCTGTTACCAAAGGAATACCCTCTGCCCTGGATGAAAATGAACCTGAAAATGTAGCACTGGCAAGTAAAAAATTAGGTCTTAGGCACATAGTTGTAACCTCAGTTACAAGAGATGATTTGGAAGATGGAGGTGCAGAGCATTTTGTTAAAACTGTAAAACAGCTTCGAAAATACAATCCAAATTCAACTGTAGAACTCTTAATACCGGATTTAAAGGGAAACTGGAGTGCACTAAAAAAAATAGTTGAATGCAAACCTGATATAATAAACCACAATATTGAAACTGTTTCGTGTCTTTACAGCAAAGTAAGGCCAATGGCAGTATACAAGAGATCAATTGAACTTCTACATCAGGTAAAATCCATGGATAACAGCATATACACTAAATGCGGTATAATGGTGGGACTGGGGGAAAGTGAAGAACAGGTTGTTGAAGTTATGGATGATCTTATAAAAGTGAATTGTGATATTCTCACTGTAGGTCAATACCTAAGGCCGTCCAAACGGCATCTGCCTGTCAAAGAATATATAACTCCGGAAATTTTTAAGAAATATAAGACTATAGCATTAAAAAAAGGATTCAAATTTGCAGCATCCGGTCCTTATGTTAGAAGTTCCTATCAGGCTTCCAAGGGAATTGATGCTGTTAAAAGATATGGTTCCAATTAAGCAAAACCTGCATAATTATTGAATTATGCAGGTTTATTTTTATTTATAATCCCAGTGTAAATCTGGTCTTTCTTTTTTTAGTATTTTCATGAATTTTTCAAGAAGACCCATACTTTTCAGCTTTCTTAGAAATGCTTTTGGGTATGGAATATCTTCTTCATAACTTTTCCTTGGATCTATCAACATCAATGTACCATCTTTTTGTACAAATAGATGTGGAAATCTAATTTCCAATTTTTTAAATCCAAGCATTTTCATATGGTCAAATAAATCTGCTATATTTATAACAAAAGATCTTTTTATCCCATGTTTTTTTATATAATCATAAACATTGGTTCCACCTACATATTCCCTGATTATATAATGTGTTCCAAGCTTGTATACTCTTGGGAAATATGGGCTTCCTTCTACTGATTTTAATATATCAAATTCAGCTTTACAGCTGTGTGAGCTTTTAAATATTTTTATAATTTTGCCATCCGGCATTAAATAAACTTTTCCACTATGACCATGTCCTAAATATACGCATTGTTTCAAGTCAACTGGAATTGATACTTTCAAATTATCACCTCCTTTGTTTTTATGTAATATAAAAACAAAGGATTAATCGACAGATTAAAAATATCTGTCCTCTAACATACTATTAAAGTTGTTTAAATTGTGATACTTTTATTTTTATTGATTTTTTCTACAACATATTTTTGAAATTCCAGGGCTCTTTTCTTATCCATTGGCTTGACACCTTTAAGCCTGTATTCCACACCTAATTTTTCATATTTGTTTACTCCCATAGTATGATATGGTAAAATTTCAAATTTCTCCAGTTTATTTGATTTAACAGAGTTTTCTATTATATGGACTATTTTATCCATGCATTCATAATTGTCAGTTACACCTGGAACCATTACGTGCCTTATCCACAATTTTGCATTTGAATTATTAACTTCCTTTAGGAAATCATAAAACTCCTGAATATTTCCACCTGTAAGCTCTTTATATCCAGCATCATCAATATGTTTTATATCAAGCATTACAAGATCCGTATATTTTAAAATTTCCTTATAATTTCCTTTTCCAAACCCAGATGTATCAACTATGGTATTTATTCCATTTTCCCTGCATAGTTTTAAAAATTCAATCAAGAATTCAGGCTGCATTAGAGGGTCACCTCCAGAACAGGTAACTCCCCCTCCTGACTTTTCAAAATAGACTCTGTATCTTTCAACTTTTTCAAGAAGCTGCTCTGCACTAATGTCCTCTCCGGCATCCAGTTTCCATGTATCAGGATTATGACAAAAAGCACACCTAAGTCTGCAGCCCTGGAAAAATACAACTACTCTTATTCCAGGTCCATCAACAAGTCCCATGGTTTCTATAGAATGAATCCTGCCCATTTACTAAACCCTCTCATGGAAAGTTCTGTGTATTACTTCCATCTGCTGTTCTCTATTTAACTTTACAAAGTGAACGGCATATCCTGAAACTCTTATAGTCAGTGTAGGATACTTTTCTGGATTGTCTACTGCCTCTAAAAGTGTTTCCCTGTTCATTACATTGACATTTAAATGATGAGCTCCTTTTGAAAAATATCCATCCAATATAGAAACCAGATTATTTACTCTGCTGCTTTCATCTTTTCCAAGCGCATCAGGAACAATTGAAAATGTATTTGAAACACCATCCTGACATACAGATCTATATGGTATTTTAGCTACAGAATTCAAAGATGCAAGTGCTCCTTCTTTATCTCTTCCATGCATTGGATTGGCTCCTGGAGCAAGTGGTTCTCCAGACTTTCTTCCATCTGGTGTAGTTCCAGTTTTTTTACCATACATTACATTGGAAGTTATAGTAAGAGCCGACAAGGTATGTTCCGCATTTCTGTATGCTTCTGTCTTTCTAAGTTCACTTATAAATTTATTCACGATTTCAACTGCTATATCATCTACCCTGTCATCGTCATTTCCGTATTTAGGAAAGTCTCCTTCAACTTCAAAGTCTACAGCAATGCCCTGTTCATTTCTTATTGGTTTTACATTGGCATATTTTATTGCACTTAATGAATCTGCTGCAACGGAAAGTCCTGCTATACCGCAAGCAAGGAATCTATGAACTTCTGTGTCATGAAGTGCCATAAGTGCAGCTTCATAAGCATATTTGTCATGCATATAGTGAATCAAGTTAAGGGTATTAACATACAGTTTTGCTACATATTCCATAACTTTGAAATAATTCTTTTTAACTTTGTTATAGTCAAGTACCTCATCATCCATTCTATCTACATGTGGTACTATTTTTTGGAATTTCTTTTCATCAACTCCGCCATTTATAGCATAGAGAAGTGACTTTGCAAGATTGCACCTGGCTCCGAAGAACTGCATCTGTTTTCCTACCGCCATAGCTGATACACAGCATGCTATAGCGTAGTCATCTCCATATATAGGTCTCATAACATCATCATTTTCATACTGAACTGCATCTGTTTCTATAGATATTCTGCTGCAGTACTTTTTAAATGATTCTGGAAGATTTTCAGACCATAATACAGTCATATTTGGTTCTGGAGCAGGTCCTAGATTTATAAGTGTATTTAAAAATCTATAAGAGTTTTTAGTAACCAATGTTCTGCCGTCGATTCCCATACCACCTATGGATTCAGTAACCCAATTAGGATCTCCTGCAAATAGTTCATTGTACTCTGGTGTTCTAAGATGTCTTTCAAGTCTTAGTTTGATTACAAACTGGTCTATTAACTCCTGTGCATCCTGCTCACTTATTATTCCTGATTTTAAATCCCTGTCTATATATATATCCAAAAATGTTGAAACTCTTCCAAGAGACATTGCTGCACCATTATTCTCCTTTATTCCTGCAAGATATCCAAAGTAGGTGAACTGCACTGCTTCTTTTGCATTTGATGCAGGGCTCGATATATCTATTCCATAGCGTGATGCCATATTCTTTATCTTTTTAAGTGCCTTGACCTGTTCTGCTACTTCTTCTCTCTCTCTTATTAAAGTTTCATTCATATCACCTTTTAAGGCTTTTAAATCCTTCTTCTTCACTTCTACTAAATAGTCTATACCATACAATGCAATTCTTCTAAAATCACCTATTATTCTCCCCCTGCCATAGGCATCAGGAAGTCCAGTTAATAATCCAACATGTCTTGCTGCTTTCATTTCTTCCGTGTATGCATCAAATACAGCTTCATTATGTGTCTTTCTATATTTTGTAAATATATCGTGCATTTCATCATCAATTTTATATCCATAGTCTTCAAGTGACTCTTGAGCCATTCTTATTCCTCCAAAAGGATTGACCATTCTCTTAAGTGGAGCATCAGTTTGAAGTCCGAATATAACCTCATTTTCTTTATCTATATAACCAGGTTTAAAGTTGTCAACACCAGCTACTGTTTTAGTATCTACATCTAAAACTCCACCTTTTTTAATTTCCTGTAAAATTAAACTTTCCGACTTTTGCCATACATTTTTAGTCTTTTCAGTAGGAGATGTTAAAAAGCTTTCATCACCAGTATAGGGATTATAGTTTTTCTGTATAAAATTTCTCACATTAATATTTTCTGTCCATACACCATCATTAAAATTATTCCATTGATTTTTCATAACAATTCTCCTCTTAAAAATATTTTTACTATTTTTCATAGCATTATAAAAACTATACTAAAGCTGTGTAGTTTTATTGGTACGAATAGCACAATTCAACTACAATTTATAATATTTTAAACAAAAAGACCGCCTGGACTTTTTGTTTGCCCAGGCGGTCGGCTTTTAAAAATCGTACTCCCTGTGGTTATATCCACTTCCGCCGGTTATACGAATCATTTATTATCAAATCTATTGTAAATATAAATTATCATATTCTTTTAATTATGTCAATACAAATTTTCAAATAATTTGATTAATTCATTTATATCAATACTGTAGGTTAAGATCTTCAAGCATGCCAAAATCTTTATTTACTCCCTGTCCATCTGTAGTGAGATAATCACCTATCAGCATTCCATTTATGCCTGATATAAAGCCAAGTGACTGTAAACTCTTCAAATTTTTCTCTCTTCCTCCTGCAAACCTCAAATTTTTATCCGGCATAATAAATCTCATTATTGCAAATGTCTTAATTATCTCCATAGGGCTAAGGGGATTTAAACCTTCAAGCCTTGTTCCCTTTACAGGGTTCAGTATATTTATTGGAACTGCATCTACATCAAGCTCTTTTAATAAGAATCCATGTTCAATACGCTGGTCCATACTTTCTCCCATGCCTATTATCATACCCGAGCATACTTCCATACCTACTTTTTTTGCATATCTTATAGTTTGAATTCTTTCGTCATAACCATGGGTGGATACAATATTTGTAAAAAAACTTCTTGCAGTTTCAAGGTTGTGATTATATCTTTCAACTCCTGCATATTTAAGCTGCTCAGCTGCATCCATGGTAAGAGTACCAAGGCATGCACATAATTTAAGGTTTGTTTCTTTTTTCATTCTCTTGAATGCATTTATTATGATTTTAAAATTCTTTTCCTGCCCCGTATATCCCAGACCACTTGTACATATATCACAGTGCTTTGCACCTGCCTTTTCACGTCTTATTGCAGTTTCTACGATTTCATCTTCATCTATCATAGGATAACATTTTGCCGCCGTATGATGACGTGATGATTGTGCACAAAATGCACAGTCTTCAGAACAATTTCCTGACTTTGCATTTATAACTGAGCATAAATCCACGTTGTTTCCATTGTATTTTTCTCTTATCTTGTTTGCAAAGCTGCACAGTAAAATTGTATCGCTGTCATTTGCATCCCCAAGCATCAAGGCATCCTCATATGTAATACGCTGTTGTTCAAGAACTTCCTGTCCTATTTTTAATATATCTTTCCATAATTCATTCATAATTTTATCTCCTTACTATTGTATGATTGTTAACCATTCATTATATTTTGGTTTACAATTATATTATAAATGCAAACTGCAACTATATCAATGTCTCTATGAGTTTCTTATTTTAAGAACAAAAAAATTCATTTTTAAATTTAAAGTGCATTAACTATTTTATTGACATATTTTAAAATAAATCATATAATAACTACTGTAATTCATATAAATAATGTTTATTGTGAAGATGGGAATAAGTAAATTATTGTTACCTGCAAGAGAGAAACTTTGTTGCTGAGATAGTTTTCAGTGAAAATAATTGAAATGCCTCCCTGAACTCTTGGTTGAAATTTAGTAAACTTCAGTGGGTATGCCCATTATAGCATTGAGGTATTTTGGTACCAATAGAAACTAATTATTGTGTTGAAGCATAATAAACAGAGTGGAACAGCAGAAAAACTTCTGCCTCTGATGGGGTTGGGGTTTATTTTTATGTTTATTTTCATTCTACAGATATGCATTGGGGGAAATTAATATGATAAAAATACAAAATCTCCATAAACAGTTTAATGGAGTAGAAGTTTTAAAGGGAATAAATCTTACTGTAAAAAAAGGTGAGGTAGTTGTTATAATAGGTCCTTCTGGTACAGGTAAATCAACCTTGCTGAGATGTATAAATTTTCTTGAAATGCCTGATAAGGGAACTATAGAAATAAATACTATAAAAGTTGATTCTGAAAATCCAATAAAATCGCAAATACATGAACTGAGAAAACATACTTCCATGGTATTTCAAAACTACAATCTTTTTTACAATAAAACTGCAATTCAAAATATTATGGAGCCTCTCACCCAGGTGAAAAAAATAGATAAAAAAGAAGCTGAAAATGAAGCATTGTCAATACTAAGACAAGTTGGTCTTGAAGATAAAAAAGACTGTTATCCTTTAAATCTTTCAGGGGGGCAGCAGCAGAGAATAGGAATAGGAAGATCCATGGCAGTAAATCCTGATTTAATGCTTTTTGACGAGCCTACATCAGCTTTGGATCCTGAACTTGTAGGAGAAGTTCTTGATGTTATAAAAAAATTGGCAATGAAAGATACAACAATGCTCATAGTCACTCATGAGATGAGATTTGCAAAAGAAGGAGCTGATAGAATTATATTTATAGATAATGGGAATATCGTAGAGGAAGGAACTCCTGATGAAATATTCAATCATCCTAAGAATGAAAGAACAATTAAATTTTTTAAACAAGTAGAATTAAAATAATTGAAGGAGGTAAAAAATGAAATTTGATATAGTATATTTTTTAAAATCATTTCCTGATTTAATTAAATACGTTCATTATACTATTTCAATGTCTGTTATATCTACAATAATAGGTTTTGTTATAGCAAGCGGCCTCGTTGCATTAAAACTTATGCACATTAAAATTCTTACGAAGATAATAAATATTTATATATCATTTTTTAGAGGAACACCTTTACTGGTGCAATTATTTATATTTTATTATGGTGTACCGCAATTGATATCACCACTTAAAAATATATCGCCTTTCCAGGCCATGATAGTTGGTTTAAGTCTTTGTGGTTCTGCATACATGGCTGAAATTATAAGAGGTGCTATAGAATCGGTTCCAAAAGGACAGATGGAAGCAGCTCTATCTATAGGTATGACACAAATGCAGGCATTTAAGAGAATCGTATATCCTCAAGCTATTAGAATTGCCATACCCGGTATAGGAAATGAATTTGTTGATTTGTTAAAAAGTTCATCTCTTGCCTTTGTGCTTGGACTTACAGAAATTCTGGCAAGGGCCCAGATGAATGCAGCTTCAAGCTTTAAGGTTTTAGAAAGTTATCTTGCACTTGCAATAATTTACTGGATACTAGTGGAAATATTTAATTTTTTACAAAGAATTATTGAAAAAAAGCTTGCAAAAGCTTATAAATAAAATGGAGGTTTTAAAATGAAAAAGAAACTATTGGCAATAATTTTAACATCATTAATGGGCATCGCTGTTTTAAGTGGCTGTGCAAGCAGTACAAACAGCAGCAATGATTCAAATACAATTAAAGTAGGAACTTCTACTGATTACAGACCTTTTGCATTTATAGATCAAGGTGAAAGCCAGGACAAAGTTAAAGGCTTGGAAATAGATGTATGGAACGAAATAGCCAAGAGAAACAACTGGAAAGTAAAATATGTTATTGCAAACTGGAATGGACTAATAGGAATGCTTGACTCTGGAAAAATAGATACTATTGCTCACCAGGTAACAATAACTGACGAAAGAAAACCAAAATATTATTTTTCAAATCCATATGTATATTCAGGCGTACAGCTTGCAGTTAAAAAAGGCAACAATTCCATTAAAAATTTAAATGACTTAAACGGAAAAACTGTTGCTGTAGAATCCGGCATGAACTTCTACAAGGCTATAGAAAAATTCAATAGTGATAAAAAGGGAACTGTAAAGCTCAAACAATACAGTGATTACAACTCAATATTCTCAGAAGTTAATCTTGGAAGGGCAGATGCTCTACTTGAAGATAAACTTGCCATAATGGATACAATTAAACGTTCAAACTACAATCTCCAGCTTGCAGGTGAACCAATAGAAAAGATGGAAAATGCTTTTCCTATGGTGAAAACAGATGCAAACAAACAAAAAATAGAAAAAATAAATAGCGCATTAAAATCCATGAGAGAAGATGGCACTTTAAAGAAAATATCACAAAAATGGTTTGGTGCAGATATAACAAGCAATAAGTAAAAAATAACTTCAGGTAATAATACTTGCCTGAAGTTATTTTTTACTTTTAATACACCCCCACAATTCTGGCAACTGATGTAGTTATAAAGCATACTATAATTGCTATACATGTAGGAAGTGCAGCTGATACTGCCATCCATTTGAAGCTGCCAGTTTCCTTCCTTATAGTCAAAAGTGTTGTAGCACAAGGCCAGTGCAGCAGGCAAAACAATAGTACATTCAATGCAGTAAGATATGTCCATCCATGGGAAATGAGTATCTGTCTAAGAGAATCTATACTTTGAAAATCGGTCATGGAACCTGTTGAAAGATATGACATTATGAGAATTGGCAGTACTATTTCATTTGCAGGTATGCCAAGTATAAATGCCATAAGTATATATCCATCAAGTCCAAGTAGATTTGCAAAAGGTTGAAGGAAAGCTACTGCATGTCCTATAATACTCAAGTTGCCAATATAAGTATTGGCAAGTATCCATGTAATTACACCTGCAGGAGCTGCAACAACAACTGCCCTTGCTAGTACAAATATTGTCCTGTCAATAATGGATGTATATATTACTCTAGCTATCTGAGGTCTTCTATAAGGTGGAAGTTCAAGAGTAAAACTTGATGGATACCCTTTTAGAATTGTCCTGGATAATAAATGGGAAACCAATAATGTTATGACAACCCCAAGAACTACTATTCCTGTTACAGAGAGTGCAGGCAGAAGATTTGCAGCACCTGATTTGGATCCTGCAATTAAAAATACTGAAGAAATGGCAATCAGTGTAGGAAATCTTCCATTGCATGGCATAAAATTATTAGTCAATATAGCTATAAGTCTTTCCCTTGGTGATTCAATAATTCTACATCCAATAACGCCTGCAGAATTACATCCAAGTCCCATGCACATGCTAAGGCACTGCTTTCCATGGGCACAAGCTTTTTTGAACAAATGGTCAAGGTTTAACGCAACTCTTGGCAAATACCCCAAATCTTCAAGTAATGTAAATAGAGGAAAAAATATAGCCATTGGCGGAAGCATGACTGAAATCACCCATGCCATAGTTCTATAAAGGCCAAGAACGAACAATCCATAGAACCATTTTGGAACGCCCAATTGTGTACACCAAACTGTAAGCACATCCTGAAATTTAAATAGCACATTTGCCAGCATATCAGAAGGTACATTTGCACCTGAAATAGTTATCCATAACACAACTGCAAGTATACCTATCATAATTGGAATTCCAAAAACACGTGATGTTATATAGTCATCAATTACTCTATCTCTATTAACTTTGCTTTTGCCTATACATATACATTCATTCTTAACTTTTTCGGCCTTTTCATATATTTTAAAAGTAATATCATCTCTTATACGTTTTTTGGTATAATTGGATTTAATCCTTTTTGCTGAATTTATAAGTATTTGTAAATCTTGTTTCTCAATCCTATTAAGTATTGTATTTGTAATACCACTGTCTCCATCAATCAATCTAAGTGAGATCCACCTTGAATCCAGATTTGATACTTTTTCACTTACTGTAGGCTGAAGCTCATTTACCATTTTTTCTATATAATCCTGATAAATGACTTTTTGGGGACATGGCTTGATTTCTTCAGATATTACCTTACTTATGGTATTTTTTAATTTATCTATTCCTGTTCCATTTCTAGCTGCTGTCAATACTACGGGAATACCAAGTTCCTTTTCAATTTTATCTCCATATATTGTGATTTTCTTTTTCTTTGCCTCATCTATAAGATTTACACATAAAATAACCTTGTCCGTCAATTCCATAACTTGATATACTAAATTCAAATTTCTCTCAAAACATGTAGCATCAGTAACAACAATAACTGCATCGGAATTTCCAAAGCAAATAAAATCTCGAGCTATTTCTTCTTCTACAGATGAAGAAAAGAGAGAATAGGTACCAGGCAAATCTACCAGTATATGATGTGTACCATCTATACTAAACTCTCCCCTTGCATTAGTTACTGTCTTTCCTGGCCAATTTCCAGTATGTTGTTTTAATCCAGTTAAAGCATTAAAAACAGTACTCTTGCCAGTATTGGGATTCCCAGCCAGTGCAAAAACATGTTGCTTGTCCTTTTTATCTACTGAATACATTTCAGTTAAAGCATCAAATCCAGTTGATCGATAAGTAAGCCCCATTATCTTCCCCCTGAAAACATTGATACATTTATTAGACAGGCCTCATCTTCCCTTAGTGCAATCATTGCTCCTTTAATGTTATATACAGTAGGGTCCCCAGATGGACCTCTGCGTACCACTTCTACTTCAGAACCATTTGTAAGTCCTATTGCAAGCATTCTTTCTCTCAGCAGTCCTTTAGATCTTATACTATCCACTCTTACAAATTTACCTGTTTCCACATCACTAAGCTTTTTCATAAATTATCCCCTCTCAACTTAATTTAATAATATTTATAAAGTTTAATAAGTTTCACTGAACTAACTTTCACTAATATTAAACTATGCAAAAATAAGTTGAGATGTTAAAAAGTATTATTCCCCCAAGTCCAAACATGATATTATGGAAGTTAGTTTGAGTAAACATCCACGCACTTGCTAAAATTGCTATTATAGGTATACTGGTCCGAAATGTATCCAGAATATTCTCCATATCTTCATAATAATCCTTTTATTTATATTTTGCCCTTTCTACGATTTTATCTGCTTTAAAATCTCTATAACAATTCAATGCAGTACACAATTCATACTTTCTTATTATAAAGAAAGATTGTCATAATATACTGCATTTTGAAATAGAATTTATTGTATGATTTTCACAACATATTTTGGTTTATATTCATCACAACAACCTAATTATCTGTTACTCAATCCCTCAACTAATAGTATTATCCCTATAGCTAAATGAAATATCCAGCCTAGTACAGGTATCCATCCCAATGCATTACCCATAACACCAAGTATATGGCCTGTCCTGTTTTTGTATTCTCTTCCTGCTATAATTATCCCAACGATATGAAGTACAAATAATATAACCAATGGCATCCATGCATGTGCTACTATAAATATACCTCCTATAAATGGCACTCCTAAAAATAATTCTACTATTCCTATGATAATTTTATAAGTTTTTGATGTGACATCCAATATTATATAACCTCACTTCCAAGTTTTATTTTAAAATTCTAAGCCTATAAGCATTCATAGCTGTATAGCCAAGCTTTCCCATCAACTTATAGTTGGCATATGCACCTACTGGTGCTCCTATTCCAGGTAACAACTGCAGCATTTTTGCAATATCAATATAATCCCTGTATTCTTCTTGAAAAGTTCTCCAATCAAAATTATCTCCATTCAATGGAAGGGATTCAGAATAATTATCCCAATCGGATATAATTTCATAAACTTTATTTCTCCTCTTGTCACTTGAAAAAGCTATTTGAAATACATATAGAATATACAAACGTTCTTTATAATCTTTCAAGTCAAAACCATATATACCTGCTGCATCGAATAAAAATTTTATCTTCAGGCTCAAAAATATGGGAAAATCCGCCATTCCAAGAATAAGCCCACCAGCACCAGTCCCTGCACCACTTAGCATGGCAGTTTTTTTGTAGATCTCAATTTTTCTTCTAATTAAATTCTCTCTTGCTTCTAGATCCAATTTAGAATTATCCAAGTTCTCTTTTGAAATATATTTAAATCCGAATATTACAGTCCTTACCATAATTTTTATTGATTTAGTAATCATAATATTAATCTTTTCAGGAATAATGCCATTTATCTTCTTTTGAATATTTTTCGTAAGTCCATTAGTAAGACTGGGCTTTTTTTTCATCTTCTTCTGCCAGTTTGACAATTCTTTAAATACCTTATCTTCATATAAACTCATACAATCTCCCCACATAATTATTTATTAAATGACATTTTATATTATCTCCTAAAAATGCAATAACATTTATACATTTGAGAAACTATAATTCCTTGTTAATCATATTATGCCATAAATTTGTAAATTTATATACATATTTATATTATTGTTCAATGATTAACCTTATCGACCATAATGTTCTGAATATTTTCATTAATGTTTCTACCTACTTTACACAATAGGTACAGTTTGTTCACATTTCTTATTTATACTCTAAATAAGTTTTAAAAATAAAAAACTTAAACAAAATTTTAGGGGGATACATTTTATGAATAAAAGAATTAAATCAATAGTTGCAGCAGCAGCGGTGATAGGGGCTTTAACAACATCTGCACCTACTATGGCAAAGGCGGCTGGAATTAATTGCAACAATGCAACTAATTGTACTACTTCAAATTGCACCACACAAAGCTGCAGCGATTCAACTTGTACCACTTCAAAAACTCAACAATCTTTATTACAGGATATCATAAAAAAATATCCTCAACTAAAAAACTGCAATACCGTTAATAAAAAAATTACAACTTCAAATAAAGCTAAAACACCTAACAAGGCATCAGTAAACAATAAACAATCTAACAATACTCAAAATAATACTCAAAACAATACTCAAACACCTGCAGACGCAAATAAGGATAATGGCCAAGCCTCATCTTCTATAAGTGCGGAAGCAAATGAAGTAACAAGACTGGTAAATGTAGAAAGAAGCAAGAATGGACTAGCTCCACTCAAAGCAAATGCTGAACTATCTAAAGTAGCTGCAACTAAAGCCCAGGATATGATTGATAAAAACTATTTCGACCACAATTCACCTACATATGGTTCACCTTTCGATATGATGACTAAATTCGGCATTAAATATACTACAGCTGGTGAAAATATTGCCTATGGGCAGAAAACTCCTGCTGAAGTAATGAATGGATGGATGAATTCTTCAGGTCATAGAGCAAACATATTAAATTCCAATTTTACTGAAATTGGAGTTGGAGTTGCAAAGGATAAAAATGGAACACCTTATTGGGTTCAAATGTTTATAAATCCTGGAAAATAATAATATTTACATTAAAAAGCTGAGAATATACTATTTATTCTCAGCTTTTTATATACTAGTCCATCAAATTTCTGTAATCAATTTTTCCACTTGAGTTCAATTTTAAATGCTGAACTATTTTTATATTTCTAGGTTGAAGATATGGTTCCAGATTGATCCTGCAATATTCTCTAACCTCTTTTACAGTTATATTATTAGTTTTAGGTACAATTGCAGCACATATTTCCTCGCCTTTTAAAGAATCCTTTATTCCAAATACCACTGATTTTAATATTTTAGGATTATTGTTCAATATCTTTTCTATATTATATGGAAGTATTTTTATACCGCCTTTATTTATAGTATTATTTTTTCTACCTAAAATATATAAATTTCCTTGATTATCAATTTTCCCTATATCTCCAACTGTAGCCCTAGGTCTGAAATTTGGAGCTACATATGGACTTTCCACCCATACAACATCATCCTGTATCCAGAATTTCACCTGGGGAAATGCCTTTCCCACACTATCTGCATTTTTATTATTTCTAAAATCCATATATGCTACATGTCCCAATTCACTGGCACCATAGTATTCACAGACATGCGCAGCAGGGAATTTACTCTTTAACATATTGACAGTGTCACTGTCAATTTTATCACCCGCACTTAATATTGACTTTACATTTCTAAGTTCTGTTTTAAGTTCCTTCAACAATATTCTATAGTGAGCAGGCACCATAAATATACTTGTAACATTATTTTTACAGATTTCCCGTATCCATGTTCCAGGATAAATACTGCTGGAAAATACTATGCTTCCACCTTCATTTAAAATATGCATTGCACTATTGAGATTTGCAGTATAGGAAAGTGATCCTACTAAAAACAGTATATCCCTACAGCTTATGTGAAATACCTGATTTTGATATTTAAATGCACTGGTCCAACTTTTGTGATCTCTCCATATGACTTTATTATGACCTGTAGTTCCAGAGCTTAGTGCACCAAGAAAAATATCAGAATCCTCAATTAAGGGTAATCTACCTTCCTGACCTACTAATTGAGTTTCAAAAATAAATTTATCATCTATTATACAGCATGGATTTATTTTCCTAACTATTGAATCCATCTTTGATTGAGTTATTTTGAAATTTATAGGAACAGCCGCCAATCCAGCTCGTGAACATGCCAAAAAATTAATTATAGTATTTATTGGATTTATATTTTTTATTATAACTTTTTCACATTTACTATACCTAATTGCCAAGTATTCTGCTCTTTGATCAATACAATGTACAAATTCTCTATAAACAATTCTATTATTTCCAAAAGACATACATATTTTATGTGGATTTTCTTTTGCATTTTTATATATTCCTGAAAAAATCAACATTTTATCAATTACACCTTTCTATAATGGCAGCTTCCCCCAATCCACCTGCCACCCCTAATGTTGTTAGCCCTATTTTTTTATTTTGATCTTTTAATGCTTCCATAAGGTGGAGCATTATTATAGCGCCTGAAGCTCCATAAGGATGACCATATGCCAGAGCTCCCCCATATATATTAACTTTTTCTTTTTGGCAATTAAAGTATTTCAAAAATGCCAGCACTTTTACCGAAAATGCTTCGTTTATTTCTACTAGATCCACCTGATTTATATTTAAATTTCTAGACTGCAATAATTTTTGTGAAGCCGCAATGGCTCCAAGAGGAAAAAGATTTGGATCAACACCTGAACTGTCTCCTGCCATCCATATAGCTTCAGGATGTAGATTATATTTTTTTACGGCTCTTTCAGATGCCATAAGTACAAGTGCAGCACCATCATTGGTGCTGCAGGCATTTGCTGCAGTTATCGTACCCTGCTTTCCTAAAATAGGGTTAACTCTTTTCATAAGTTTTAATGAAGGTTTTTTTCTTATATTCTCATCTTCCAAAACTATACCTTTATCAGTTTTTACACCAAAAATTATATTTTTCAACTTTTTTTCATTTCTGGCCTTTACAGCTTTTATATGACTTTCCAATGCCCAGACATCCATATCCTCTCTTGAAATATTACAGTATTTTGCCGTATTTTCCGCACCTTCTATCATATCAGGGTCCCCAATAGAATATGGAGAAAATTGAGCTCTTTTAAAAAATACATCTTTTCCGCTGTATCTTTTATCCATTGGATTATATTGCTTGTTAGGTGCAAGGCTTGTACTTTCAGAGCCACCAGCTATAATGATATCCCTTAGTCCTGATTTTATCATACTTGCAGCCATATTTATGGATTTTAATCCAGAACCACATTGAAAATCTAAGGTTGTTCCACAAACTTCAAAGCCAAGCCCCGCATCGAGCAAACTCAATCTTGCGAGGTTTCCTCCAGGACCAATTGCATTTCCAAGAATAACTTCTTCTACTGAATTTTCAGGAATACTATATCTATGTATAAGTTCTTTAATCAAATATGATGCCATCTTTTCAGGAAGGATATTCTTCAAACATCCATTAGTTTTGCCTATAGGAGTTCTTAATCCTCCAATTATATAAACCTTAATGCCGTTTCACCACCTTGTTTAATCTTGCTGAAATAAATACAGCTGCTATAGATTTTATGATATCTCCGGGTAAAAATGGAAGAGATCCAACTATAAAAGCATTTTTTATTCCAATTTTTGTTATGAACCCAAGCCATGCGGTTCCCATAAAATGAACTACTACTATACCACCAAGCACACAGGCTAAGAACATATTCACCAAGGATTTCTTTCTGCGTGTTAGAAGACTTATTATAACTGCACCTGCAAAATATCCAATTAGATAGCCTCCTGATTTGCCAACTACAATTCCAATTCCAGCTCTTCCTGCTGAAAATACAGGTATACCTATGCATCCCATAAATAAAAATATAAGCATGCTCAACCCTGCCTGTATTGGTGTGAGAACACAGCCTGCAATCATTACTGCCAAAGATTGAGCTGTTATAGGAATCGGTGTAAAGGGTAGTGGAATTGTAATATAACTTAAAATTGCTGTAATTGCTGCAAATAATGCTGAATAAATCATATCTCGTATACTTAATTTTTTATGCAATTTAACCTTCCTCTCTACTTATGTAATTATAAATATCATTGTCCATACTATAACTTCCTTTCGTCTAAAATAATATATTAAATGCATTGTATTGTCAACTCTATATTTTTATATAGTTAACAATATAAAATATAAAAAAACTTATCAATTAAATATCGATAAGTTATAATTTATATTTCATCAAGATTTGCTTGATTCTTCAATATCATCAGTCTGTTCAGTACTTTCCTTGAATTTATCTTTAGTTAAAGTTTCCAAACATTTTGAAACTTTTTTGTTTATTATTCCTGCAGCCAATAGACAAACTGCAATTCCTCCATATAATCCAACAGGTTCAAATATACCCGGAAGAAGTTGAGATGGTATCAATTGTTTTTGAACTGTAGCTGCTGAATATCCCTGTCCTACATATTGTGCTACAGTATTTTTAAATAATAAAACATTATTAACTAATAGTGCTACTCCTATAAGTGCTACAACAACAGCAGCTACATATAAAAGTATTGAAATAAAACCTTTTTTTGATTTTTTTACATTGTCTTTGCTTTTGATTTCCATGATAAATTGTCTCCATTCTGCCTTAATAGATTTATTATACACCTATAATAATATAAGTTTATTTCATTTAGGTGTCAATATTGTTAACATTTTATAACATATCGCAAAACAAAACTCCCATCTCACGTCACAAATAATGACAGATAGATGAGAGTTTATATATATAAAACAATTTATTTAAAATATTCTTGTCCTAATAAATCAGCTGTAAGTAAAGCATCATATAATTGATCCGGAGTTACATCTCCTACCAAGTTATGCACTGTTTCACCTGGTACACAAGCATTTTCAGCAGCTATATGAACTCTTTCCACATCTGTTATACCAATTTCTTTTAAAGTAAGAGGAAGACCTACACTGTAACAGAAATCCAGTACCTTTTTAATTTCTTCCTTTGGTGCATTTTCTAGAACAAGTTGAGCAATAGTTCCAAATGCAACTATAGAACCATGCATAGTTGATTCACATTCTTTCAAAGCTGTAAAACCATTATATACTGAATGTGAAACAGCAAGACCACCATTATCTGCACCTACACCGCTTAAATATACATTAGCTTCAATAATAGCTTCCAATGCTGGTGTTATTAAATGATTTTCACAGGACAATTTTGCCTGATAACCATTTTCCAGCAAAGTCTTATAGCATAATTCACACAATGCCATAGCTGACAATGATATTCCTCCATTTTCAAGACTTGGAGAATCACTTCTTTTACAAGCTCTAGCCTCAAAATAAGTTCCAAGAGCATCTCCCATACCTGCTACTAGAAATTTAGTAGGAGCATTTGCAATAATTTCACTATCTACAATGACAGCTTCTGGATTTCTTGGATAAAATAAATATGTATCAAAAGTTTCATCATCATTGTAAATAACAGATAATCCAGTACAAGGTGCATCTGTAGCAGTAACCGTAGGAACAATAGCTACTGGAAGCTTTTCATAATGAGCAGTAGCCTTTGCAGTATCAATAGCAGATCCTCCGCCAATACCTACAACTACCTGAATACCTTCATCTTGGATTATTTTTCTCATTTTTTGAATTTCGCTTTTAGAACTTACTCCACCGAAAACTTCAAAATGTAATTTGCAATCTGAACCTTCAAAGCTTTTCTCAATTTTTTCGTGACAATATTTATATCCACTTTTACTGCAGATAAAAAGATATGAAGAACCTAAGTCCTTTGTTTCCTTATAAAAATTTAATAGTGCGCCTCTACCCTGTAAATATTTTAATGGAGCTCTTAACAACTTCAATACTGCCATATTATAAACTTCCTTTCTCATTCTAAAAATATTCTTAAAATAAAGCCTGTTGTTATTTTATTATCAAATAAATAGTAACATATTTATTATAAAGTATCAATAGAATAGGAAATATCTTTTAATATTTATCGTTTAATGTATAAGTTTGTAACGTTTAAAACATTTTATGTCATTTTTTAAAATTTTTGTAGTTATTAAATTATTAACAATAATTCATCTTATCAATAATTTAACATGTTATTCTAACATAAATTCATCTATAACTCTACCGTCCACATTCTTTAGTTTAATTCCCAGCAATTTTGCCATGGTTGGAGCTTCATCAATTAAATTCATCTTATCAACAATTGCATTTTTCCTAATTCCCTTCCCTCCTGCCATAAAAACAGTAGTATAATCTTTCTTATAAGGTGAATAACCATGTGTGGCCTTTGTAATATTACGCATTCTGTTAACTTGTTCCGGAATAACCTTCTTTATTACATCTCCTTCTGTACCATCTAAAAAATAAAATCCTCTCTTTGCTTCAAGCATAAATGTACATTTAGGATCTGCACCAAACTTTGTTGCAATATCACTGTTATATATTTTTTCAATGCAATTGGTATTTCTGTTAAAATTACTTATCAGGGAGTATATTCCATTTTTAAGTTCTTTGTCAGTGCTGTCTTTTAAATAAACATATGCACATCCATCACAATTTTTCACAAATGCCCTATATCTTTTTATATTGCCTTTTTTATCCGTATGAATATAACCTGTATTTTTTAACATCACATTTAAATCTATTATTTTATCTTCATCAAAACTGCTGTGATCTCCAAGGGCTATTATTGTACTGTCTTCATACATATGATTTTCCTTCAAAGTTTCTATTATTTCACCTAATCTCTTGTCGTGCCTTTTTAATGAACTCTTCGCCTGTGTTGAATAAAACCCATGACAGTGTCTCATTGCATCCAGTTCTGAATAATGTACAAAAGTTATATCAGGTCTTTTAGTTTCTATAGTATATAAAAATGATCTATGAATAAAATCATCAAGTTCAGGGTGACTTATACCATTTCTAATATAGCCAAATTTTTTATTTATCTCATATTGAAATATGGGACTTCCATTTAAAAAGGATACTATAAGTTGATTCTGCCAAAATCTGTTTGGAAATATTTCGGGAACATTGTACTGTATTTTTGAGTTTGCTGTAACTGGCCATAAAAATGCAGCTACTTTCATTCCTTTTTTTATTGCAAGATCATAAATAGTATCTCCTTTTATATATTTTCTACTCCAGTACCAATCTGGAGATTTTCTATAGGGTTGAAGTAATGTATTATTTACTATTCCATGATTTCTAGGATATTTTCCTGTAACAATGGTGGTATGAGCAGGATATGTAAGACTTGGATATACACTATATACATTTTTACAATACGAGGCTTCTGCAAGGAACCTTTTAAAATTTGGCAGAGATGATATATATTCAAAATCCAGACTGGAAAGACCATCAAAT
This sequence comes from Clostridium tyrobutyricum, assembly GCF_019144085.1. GTDB lineage: Bacteria > Bacillota > Clostridia > Clostridiales > Clostridiaceae > Clostridium_B > Clostridium_B tyrobutyricum_A. Next base: position 31,745 of record NZ_JAHHUY010000006.1, on the reverse strand, counting down.
GATATTACATATAGATATTTTGTCATTCTTGACATATAAAACCCCCCATTTATCTATAAAGTATCTTCTTATATAAATATTAGTCCCTAATGATAGAGACTAATACCTAATACATTTTTATTTAATTATTGCGTTGCATACTTTTTGTATTTTTCATAGTCGACTTTACTGCATTCTACTGCTATTGATATACCCTCATTTTTATAATCTGTTGATTTTATATTTGCATTATCATTTAAATATGATACTATATCTCCTCTATCGTATGGAATTAGCATATTACAATTAACATACTCCCCAAAAACTTTTTTGATAATTGCATCGATAAGTTTATCCATTCCCTGCTTTTTCCTGGCAGATATATATATTTTTCCTTCACTTTGTTCCGGAATTTCAGAATCCTTAAGATCTATTTTGTTGTAACAATAGATAACTGGAATATTTTCCGCACCCAGTTCTTTTAGCGTATTTTTTGTAACAGCTATTTGTTTTTCATAATTAACATTTGAATAATCCACTACGTGAACAAGCATGTCGGCTTCTGAAACTTCTTCCAGAGTTGAACGAAAGGCTTTTATGAGATAATGTGGTAATTTACTGATAAAACCTACCGTATCAGTTAACAAAAATGCCTTATTGTCAGGCAGGTCAATTCTTCTTACAGAAGTTTCCAGAGTGGCAAATAGCATATTTTTTTCAAATACCTTCTTTTCCATTGATGGATTGAATAAATCTATAAATAAGTTCATAATGGTCGATTTTCCTGCGTTGGTATATCCCACCAGGGAAATTACAGGTATACCTTCTTTTTTACGTCTCTTTCTTTGATTCTGCCTTTGAGTCACAAGTGTTTCCAGTTCTTTATCAAGTTTACTAATTCTATCTTCTATCTTTCTACGATCAAGCTCTAATTTTGTCTCTCCTGATCCCCTATTATATAAACCTGATCCTCCTCCCTGACGATCCATGGATTCACCAAATCCAATTAGTCGGGGCAGCATATACTGTAATTTTGCAATTTCAACTTGAAGCTGTGCTTCTCTTGTCCTTGCTCTCTTTGCAAAGATATCCAAAATTACAGAAGTTCGATCTATTATCTTGCAATCTATAGCTTTTTCCAAATTTCGAATTTGGGAAGGTGTAAGTTCATCATCAAAAATAACCATATCCACATTTTTTTCATCAACAAGTTTCTGTAATTCCTCCACCTTTCCCTTTCCAAAATATTGAGAAGAATTTATTTTATCCAATCTTTGAGTTATTCTATCAATAACTTCAATATTACATGCATCAGCTAGATTATACAATTCCTCCATCAGGTTTTCAAAATCATCTTGGTTGCTTAATTCAACTCCGGCAATTATAGCCTTTTCTCTATCTTCCATCACATATACCTCCATTTTTATTAAAATAAAAAAAGCACAGGTCTGCTGCCTGTGCATGTAATAAACGGAAAATACATTATAAAACACACCTGCTCTTATATACTATAAAATAACAGACTACCATTCTTAAAATGCATTTTTATATACTTATAAACATATCTATAATAAGGTTATCTTAAAAATATACATAAAAATTCCGATTACCCCGCAGGTCAGCAGAGCTATAAACACTATTAAATTAGTCACATAAAGTGTAAAATCGAAATTTAATGTTCATTTTCCAGTAACCCTCCATTCTAATTAAAATCAGTTATATAATATCATATATATAATAGTAAATCAATTAATTTATTTCTTCACTATTATTCGCAATAAATCTCTTTTTTATGAAAACAGCTCCAAGTATCAAGGCAATTAAAATAAAAAATACAGCTGCTATTATCGAATAGATGTCCACATAGGAAGCAATTGTTTCCCAGGCATTTCCTGCAAATCTTCCCAAATAAACAAGTACCACGTTCCAAATAAAAGTTCCCGAAATTGTTAAAATCAAAAACGAACTCAATTTCATCTTTGTAATTCCAGCAGGTATGGATATGAGACTGCGCACAATTGGAACAAATCTACAGAAAAATACTGCCTTATTTCCATGTTCTCCAAACCATTTTTCAGCTTTTTGGATGTCCTCACTCTTCAAGTGCATTACTTTTCCAAATTTTCCTTGTACTAATTTTTCAAGTCTTTCCGTACTTAAAAATCTTCCAATTGCATATAGCACAAGAGCACCTATTACTGATCCAATAGTAGCTACTAAAATAACCAACCATATATTCATACTGCTAAATGTTGTCATAAATCCACCAAAAGTTAGAATTACTTCTGATGGTATGGGTGGAAAAATATTTTCAACAGCAATGAGCAAACAGATGCCAATGTAGCCAAACTGTTCAATGACGTTTAAAATAATTTGTTCCATATCTTCCTCCAGTAAATTAGATTTTAAATTTAATTATTGTGAATATAACACATTTTCTGAATACTGTAAAGTGATAAATTAGTTAGAGCTATAAATATGTATAAATATTTCTGTGATTAAAATACTATTTTTAGAGGTGATCCTATGCATATAAAAATGGCAGAACTTTGTAAATTATATACAAGTATTGAAAAACATATACTCCAAGATTCCATTCCCTCAAATTATTTAAATAAAATATATAATTGTTCAATATTCCGTGAATATCCTTTTGATATGCTGTACAAATTAAAAATTACTGAACAATCAAAAAAATATCATCCAGAAGGAAACGTATGGAATCATACTCTTCTTGTTGTAGATGAAGCCGGTAAAATAAAATCAAAGAGTAAAGATAAAAAAGTATTCATGTGGTCGGCATTTCTTCACGATATAGGAAAGCCTTCTACAACAAAGAAAACAAATGGCAGAATAACGTCATACAATCATGATAAAATTGGAGCTGAGCTTGCAAAAGAATTTTTATTATTTTTCAAAGAAGATAAGTATTTTATTTGTAATGTCTATAATCTCATAAGATATCATATGCAAATACTCTTTGTAGCAAACAATCTTCCTTTTGCTGACATAGAGGGAATGAAATATAATACAGATATTCGTGAAATTGCCCTGCTTGGTTTATGTGACCGAATGGGAAGATTAAATTCAAACAGATTGGAAGAAAGAAAAAATATTCAAAAATTTCTCCAAGAATGTAAAAAGTATACCTCCAATTTAAAATAAATTGAAGGTATACTTATGCAAATTCATCAATTATATTATTAGAATCAGCTTTTTTACTATTATTATCGTTTTTTAATTCTTCTCCTGAAGCTCCAAGAACCTCATTTATATTTTGAGATTGTTTTTGCTGAATTTGAGATTTAATATTTTCCAGTTGAGCTTCTAACTGTTGAATTTTAGCCTTCTTTGTTTTTTCATCATCCTTACTGGAATTTTCCTGCTGTATTTGTTGTTGTATAGATGTTGCTTGTTTTTCAAGTTGACCTGTATCACTGATATTTAATGATACTCCTATAGTAGACATAGACACAGAAGAAGTTGAAGAAATACTCACTTTAAACACCTCCATTAAAATTATTTATAATTATTTTAATATATCTATCTTAATATTTTCTTAAAATTATAATTATTAAACTCTTTATACCAAATAACCAAATAATTATATATATATTCCTCTAATTACCTAGCATATTCTTTTCTATATTGCACAAGCTTTAATTGTAAGTAGTAAAATATACTATAAAAAGGAGTGTGTATTATGTCATATAACAATAGTAACAAATTAGTAATACCTGAGGCTAAGGAAAAATTAAACCAATTCAAAATGGAATCTGCTTCAGAGGTTGGAGTAAATTTAAAACAAGGATATAATGGAGATTTGACTTCAAGAGAAGCTGGATCTGTCGGCGGACAGATGGTAAAGAAAATGGTTCAGGCCTATGAACAGGGATTAAAGTAATATAAAAAAATATAAAAAGAAGCTTTTTCAAAATAAAATTTTGAAAAAGCTTCTTTTTTATAACTAATTTTTTTAACTTTTCTAAACTACTTCATTGAATTTATGATATTATCTGAAAGTTCATTCATTAAATTAATATCGCTTTCTTTCATACTGGAACGTATTGACACTTCCTTATCTAAAATAGTCATATTCTTCATTTCACTTACAAGTTCACGCATAAGTTTACCTGATTGAGGAGCCCATGAACCATTTTCTAAAATAGCAATGGTACGATTTTGAAGATTTAATGCCTTCATGTCCATTATATAACTGAGCATTGGAGGATAAATCTTCATATTATAGGTTACACAAGCAAGAACTACATGACTGTATCTAAATGTTTCCGCAATCAAATGGGATAGATGAGTTTTGGAAACATCATACATTACTACATTATTCATTCCCTTTTCCACTAATCTCGTTGCCAAATTGCTGGCAGCAGATTCTGTATTACCATACATTGATCCATAAACTATCATTACACCTTTTTCTTCTGGTTCATAACTACTCCACTTGTCATACTTTTCAAGATAATATCCCAAATTATTGCGCCATACCAATCCATGAAGTGGACAAATAGTTTTAATATCCAATTTACTTGCTTTCTTTAAAAGGGCTTGTACATTAGGTCCATACTTGCCTACAATGTTTGTATAATACCTTCTAGCATCTGCAATCCAGTCACGGTCAAAATTTACTTCATCATTAAATAGTTTGCCATCTAAGGCACCAAAGGAACCAAATGCATCAGCGGAAAATAATACACCATTTGTAGTATCATATGTAACCATGACTTCAGGCCAATGTACCATTGGAGCAGTTATAAATTCAACTTTATGTTTTCCAAATGACTTAGTATCGCCCTCTTTGACTTCTATAACTTTTCCATCTATATGAAATCCAAACTGTTTCATAAACACAGCAGCCTTTTTAGTACATATAATCTTTACATCCGGATAACGAAGCATAATCTCTTCAAGAGATGCAGCATGATCTGGTTCCACATGATTTATTACCATATAATCTAAAGTTCTGCCATTTAAAACTGCCTTGATATTTTCAAGGAACTGACGACAAATCGCCCAATCTGCTGTATCAAAAAGTACAGTTTTCTCATCCAAAAGTACATAAGAATTATAGGAAATGCCTTTTGGAAGTGGATGCATATTTTCAAATAAAGCAAGGCGATGGTCATTTCCTCCGACCCAATAAAGATCTTCATCTACTTTTCTAACACAATACATATATTTAATCCTCCTACTAGTTATTATAAGTTATAAATTTAAATCATGTTATTATTTTAACACATATTGAGCAAATAAAATTTTAAATTTGTGTCCGCATTTTTTCAAACAAATACAAAATGTTTGCTTAATGTACGGACATTTTATCGTATATATATATTATACATAATTTTAAAATAAATTACACTTATCTCAAACAATTAAAACTCTTCATATACAGCTGGATCCTGATTATTAGTTCTTCCTGACTTACATGTCAGTTTACAAATATTTTTCATTTCTACATCAGACAATTCAAAATCAAATATATTTAAATTGTCACTCTGGTGCTGCTTTGAAGTTGCCTTTGGAATCGGAATTGCTCCAACCTGTATGTGCCAGCGTAAAATAATTTGTGAAATTGTCTTCTTATGCGCTTTGGCTATTTCACCAATTCTTTCCTCCTTAAGTATACTGTTAGCTCTTCCAAGGGGACTCCATGATTGTGTTACAATATTATGTTCTTTATTCCATTTACGCTGTTTTTCCTGATTAAAATATGGATGAAGCTCTATCTGGTTTATACTTGGTGTCACACCTGTTTCCTTTATTAACCTTTCTATATGTTCAGGCAGGAAGTTACAGACCCCTATTGATCTTATGAAACCTCTCTTTTTTGACTCTATCAAAGCCTGCCATGCTTCAACATACAAATCAACCCTTGGATTTGGCCAGTGAATCAGGTATAAATCATAATAATCAAGTCCCGCTCTAAAAAGTGACTCCTGAACAGTTACAATTGCCTCTTTATATGAATGATGACGTCCTGGCAATTTTGAAGTGATTAAAAGTTCATCTCGCGATACAGGACTCTGTTTAACAGCTTGACCTACTGCTCCCTCATTTTCATAGTTGAATGCAGAATCAATTAATCTATATCCAATGTCAATTGCCTCTTTTATGGCATTTGCTCCATCCATACCATTTAACTTATAGGTTCCGAAACCAATAGAAGGTACTCTAAGTCCATCATTTAATTCTATTTCCATAACTTTATCCTGCATAGTAAACACTCTCCCTGTTTTTATCATAATTTTACAGATATTATACTTCTTTTAATAGGAAAAGTCACTAATTAAAATAGTTAAATAAACAACAATAAACTTACAGCCATAACTGCCATCCCAACCATTAATCCATATATAGATAGATGGTGTTCTCCATATTTTTGAGCAGATGGAAGTAATTCATCTATGGATATAAATGCCATTATGCCAGCTACTCCTGCAAAAAATATGTCAAATGTTAAATCACTCATTGTTCATGCTCCTTAAAAGCAAAAAATCTTTGTCCAAAATAGTTGAGTGAAGTAAATAATATCATGCCTACAAACATAGATACATTATCTTGTATTTTAGTACCCGCTGCACTTAAAAAACTCCTAACTAACGGTTTTGCAACTCCATATGAGATTAAATAGCATACCAAAATGTTAACAATAAATTTAACCACTATCTTAACTGACTTTTCTCTATTCTGAAATGTCCAGTATTTATTGAGAATATAACTTAATATACTAGCCAATATATAATTCGCTGATGATGAAATCCAGTAGTTCAATCCTAATAAATTATAAAAGCTGAACATAATAAATGTACCAACTAAAGTGTTGATTATACCAACTATTAGGAATTTAAACGTTTTAATATCAACTATATTTTTTAATCTATTCATCTAGCTATTCTCCGCTTCAGAATTTTTCTTTTGATCTGTATTTTTTTCCTTTATTATATAAAGAGGTCTATGCTTCGCTTCTAAATATGTCTTGGCTAAATACTCACCAATAACCCCTATACATAATAACTGAATTCCACTTGTCAAGAGAATTACACAGACCAACGAGGGCCATCCACTGGTGGAATCTCCAAAATATAAAGTTCTAACAATAATCAATACAATAAAAACAATAGCAATGCCAAATAAAATAATACCTAAAACAGAAGCCAATGCTAATGGAGCAGTTGAAAAAGCCACTATGCTCTCAATAGAATACAAAAACAATTTCCAAAAAGACCATTTTGTTTCTCCAGCTACACGTTCAATATTTTCATATTCCAGCCATTTTGTTTCAAAACCAACCCAGCTAAAAATACCTTTGGTAAAACGGTTATATTCTGTAATAGACAGTACAGCATCAACCATTTGTCTCTTCATTAGTCTAAAATCTCTAGCACCATCTACTATTTGAGTTTTTGATAGTTTATTAATCAATTTATAATATAATCGTGCAAACAAACTTCTAATAGGTGGTTCACCTTTCCTTGTAACACGCCTGGTAGCTACAGAATCATAATATCCACTCTTTAAAGTTTCATACATTTCCTTTAATAAAACAGGTGGATCTTGTAAATCCACATCCATAATTGCAATATAATCTCCTTTACTTTCCTTAAGTCCAGCATACATAGCTGCTTCCTTACCAAAATTTCTTGATAATAAAATATATTTGACACGATCATCTTGAATTGCCAACTGTTTCATTTCCTTTGCAGACTTATCTCTGCTACCATCATTTATATATATAATTTCATAATCTATATTGGGTATTGTATTCAGTTTTTTTACTACTTCACCATAAAATATTGGAATTGCCTCTTCCTCGTTATAACATGGCACTACAATAGATATACTATCCTGTTGTTTCATTTTATACTCCTTATATATTTTTAATTTGAATCAGTTTTCTTTCTTATAACTAGAAGATAGAACAAAAATATAATCCAGCTAGCTAAAGATACATATTTTGATGCTGCTTGCAGAACAGTTTCTCTATAATAAACCTTTACCCTTCCTTCGCCTTTTACAATTACAGAAATTAATCCTGCCTCTTGTCCTCTATTTAAAAATGGTTCACTAACTGTTCCTCTTCCTGTCAATTGTGAAACATACCCTTTATAATATATTAATGGAAGTGTAACACTTTGACGATTAGTTGCTTTAAAATCAAAAATAATTGTATCTCTATTTTTAGTATAATTTTTTATGCCTACATTTTTTTTATTGTATAGTAAATCCAGTTTTGTATTCTTCAAAGTTGTGTAATGTGCTTTTTCTGGCAAGTACTCGGCTCCTCCAATATAGTCGGTATTTATATGGTCGAGTTGGGTATATTTAAAAACTTTACGTGAGCGTTCAGAACAATTTATAGAATATGATACAGAAAGTAAAATAACCAGAAATAGTAATACACTGGTTATTCTTTTACTTTTTAAAAGATTCAAACTATCCTCTGCAATAATCCAGCACAAGCATAATGTAACAATTGAAATGAACCTCCATGGAAATTGTATGGTATGCAAAAATGTCCTTTCAGCTATTTTCCAGGGAAATAAACTAGTTGTAAATAATAAAAATATTAATCCAACAATAAATATGTCTCTAGTGCTTCTATTTTTTAGTTTCCTAATTGAAAATAAATAAATAATTAAAAATATCAATAATACAACACCCAGGTTAGAAGTTAAAGGTGTATTTGACAGTGAGTCAGTAACTAGTCCCCCTAAGCTTTTGGCATATTTCGACACATGAAAAACTAATATTGTTACCACAAATTTTTGAGAATGCATCTGCTCTAAAATAGGGACAAGACTAAATGCAACTAAGGGTATTATTACTAAAACTGATTTGATAAAGCACTTCAATCGTTCTCTATCATAGTAAAGTTTTTTAATATTAATAAGCAAAAAAACAAAAACAGCAAGTCCAAACATGATTGTTGACAGCATATGAGCATAAATAATCAACGAAATTCCTATTGTAATCAAATACCATTTATTCTTATTTTTATAGAAAATATGATATAACCCCATAAAAGCCAAAGGAAGAAATGACATAGCTAAAGTTTCTCCTAAAGCCGCCCTGCCAGTTAAATCAAAAAGGCGATAAAAAGATAGTGTATATAATAGTGAAAATATCAAGCTTTTACTTATCTTTTTCTCAATATTCATCATGGAAAAATACGATATAACAAAAGTTAAAAAATTAACGAAAACAAGGAAAATCACATAGGATTCAGCTAATGAAAATCCTAATAATCTTAAAACTGCAGGAAAATACAAATATACATCAGAATAAAATATGCTTGTGGCATATCCCATTGAATGCATGAATGTCATGTTTATTCTAGGGAAATAGACATGACTTCTTAAAGCTTCATATAATCCTTCTATCCTAACTGCATGAAATTGGTAATCGTCGCCGGTAACCATTCTAAAATTATAAATGTGAGAAAAATATAAAGATACTACACTTAAGATTATAAAAAATATTGCAATGCTTGTATTAATCACCATCGAATTGTATATTTTATTTTTATCTTTCATAAGAAACTCCTATAAAGTATTTTTTAACAAAAAATTTACACAAAGTAATTATATTCTTAGCAATTTCTACTGTCAACATATTCGACATTATGCTACAAATTCATTTAAAAACTTTACAAAGAACTTTATTAATAAATTTAAGCCATTAAAAAGAAGTGAATTATATTGCAAATTCACCTCTTGGATGTACAAACTGAATCATTCAAAAACTACTATTGATTTCCTGTTTTTAATTCTTAAAACATGATTTAAATTCTTGAGTTCAATATATGCCGTTTCTATATCCTGTCCTATTACAATATCTATATAATTCGGTTCAGTACACAAAAGTGCTTCTTGGTTTGTACCAAGTACATGACTGATAAATACGTTTTTATCCAGCATCTTACTAGTTCTATCACTTTCAAGCACTCTCGCTCCTGGTTGTATACGCTGCATATGTATCATATATTTTTCTTTGTTACAGCTATTATATCGCATGTGATTAAAAATTAAATGCAGCAGATAACTTATACATTTTTTAATAACATGATATAATCAAATAATTATAGAAGATGTATTCAAATTACACCGTAATACCTATAGCACAAAAAAGTCAAAGCTAAATTTTGGAAAAATGAATGTAGTTTGTCAGGTATGTAGTATAATTATATATAAAAGTACTTCTATAATATTCAAAATATAAAATCAGAGATATAAATAATTTTTCATTTTAAATAGGTTTACCAATTTTATAATTTAACTTTTCTAATTATATAAAGGTGGTTAAAGCAATGAATAATAATGATGATGCAGAGTCAACTAAAACTTATCATATGGATATTCCAGATAATCTGATTAAAGAATGGCAGAGTATAGTGGATCTCATAGCCCGTATTGCAAGAGTCCGTGCAGCTCTTATCATGAGAGTACAGAACGGAGAAATTGAAGTATTTATAGCCAGCAATACTAAAAATAATCCTTATAAATTGGGAAACAAGGAAAATCTCATAGACTCGGGACTTTATTGCGAAACAGTTATCAAAAAAGGTAAAATGCTGCTAGTACCCAATGCATCAAAATCGGATAAGTGGCGAAATAATCCTGATATGAAATACAATATGGTGTGTTATTTAGGATTTCCAATCAGATTGCCTAATGGAGATTTTTTTGGAACAATTTGTATGCTTGATGACAAGGAAAATAACTTTTCACAGGATATGAAAGATTTTATGGAAAAAATGCGAAACTTAATTGAGTCTTATTTAAATTTATTGCACTTAAGTATCACTGATCAGCTAACAGGCTTATATAATCGTACTTACCTTGATATAAAAGCATCTAAAGAAATTAAAAAGGCAAACTTCAACCAAAAGACTATTACAGCACTTTTATTGGATATAGATTACTTTAAGAAAATCAATGATACCTTTGGACATCAAATCGGTGATGAGGTGCTTAAGAATTTTGCTGAAATTATGACTTCTTTTTTGAGAAATAGAGATATAACTTTCAGATTGGGTGGAGATGAATTTATCGTATTAATGCCAGATACATCTATTAATGATGCAGTAATGGAGGCAGACAATTTACGTTTAAAAGTAGAAGGAATTCAAATACGACCTGACCTTAAAATAACAATAAGCATTGGAGCTGCAGAATGGAAATGCGGTGAATCTTTAGATAGCTGGTTTATGAGGGTGGACAAGGCTCTATACAAGGGTAAACACGCTGGAGGCAATCGAGTTATGTCATAAAATATTGCTAACTAAATTATAATACTAGTGATACGTTCACCGTTGGGAGTAAAAGTCATGACACAAGTATCATTGGTTTTGTTTTGGATTAAAATGAGCCCTGGTAAGGGCTCTCAAATTAATCATTTTGCCTATCTACTTCAAGTATCTCTCCAGTATTAGCATCTATTGTAACTTCATATATTATCCCACTAGTAGTTCTAATGTAAATTTCGTAAACTAATAAACCATCTTCAGTGTCCACTTCAACTCTTATTACTTGCCCTGGCACCCTTTGTAATGCAGTTTGTATAGCTGTTTCAGCATTAATACGATACTGTCTCCAGTAATTATCCCATAAATTATAAAAAGGAAATAACATTATTCACTCATCTTTCATTTTATTATTCGCCTTATTATTATATTCAAGTAAAGAATATTAGTGAATTTTATATATTATTCTAAAACATGTTCACTTTCTTTGTTTTAATATCTACCTTATTTTCAATTTTATCTATTCTCTTTTTAATTACACCTTATATTTCTCCAAATTACTATATTTCAAAGATAGCTTTAATCTCTCTAGTTAAGTTAACTCTTTCATAATTTCAATTCCTGACATGCATAATAATTCTAATTCTATAAATTTTATAAATATTTTTCCACATATTTGTTTTACATATTTCCAATATTTTCCTCCTAGTGTTTTTTATATAATATATAAAGTTTCCAGTATAATATATCTAATTTCTGTACATTCTATTTCATATAAGGTTATTAATATATTGAATCTATTAATATTCAATGTTTACTCAAACTTAAATATTATGCTGAAGTATATTGATAGTTACCTTTATACTGGTGATGATCAATCTCCGGTGTTTTAATAATCATAGTTCCCCTATAACCATTGCTATGCCAGGATTTCACCCCTGGCTTTTTTTATTTTATTTGATAACTATTCCTTTATAGCTCTTGTATATGATTATTTTAAATACATAAAATAATCGAAAGGAGATGATTATTTTGTCTAGAAAAAATAGAATATTAGTGCCCGAAGCTCGACAAGGTCTTGAAAAATTGAAAATCGAAGCTGCAGAAGAATTAGCTAAAAATAATAAAAATCAGGATTCCTCACATCAAGTTTTTTCTATAGGCGGCCAGATGGTAAAAAAAATGGTTGAAAGCTATGAAAAAAAGTTAAAATAGTTACTTTTGTATCACACAAGCTCATGTCTTGTGTGATTTTTAATTTTATTCCTTGTATTCAAAAATATTTTATATTGTAATTCAATGAAAATGATTCTCTTAAATTTACTGTTTATACTTTCCAACTTTTGCTTTCAAAACTCAACCATCAACATCTTAATACCTCCAATCAATCAGCTAATATTAGTATAAAAGTGTAAACATAAAGGAATAGACTTACAGAATTAATAAAATAAAAATATAGAAAACATTTAGGATGCCTTTTTAAAAGTAATATTTGAGATATTTTTATTGAAGTCTTCTGATATTCTACATCTTACAACAAGATATACTATACCTAATCCCATCCATGTAAATCCCACAATTTTTGAAATATTAGAAAGTCCTAATAATATATATATACACACACACATTCCAAGCAATGGTACAACTAAATGTTTTATTAATTTTCCACTTTTATTTTTGAAGTAGTAATAAACTATAACTGATAGATTTACACAAGCAAACCCAAATAATCCTCCAAAAGCAGTTAATTCTGATACTATTGTTACATTTAAAATCAGTGCTCCAGCAGTACCTATTATGGACATAATTAATATGCTGTTAATAGGTGTTTTAAATTTCGGGTGTAAATATGCAAATACTTTTTCAGGAATAACCTTATCTCTACCCATACCATATAATAAACGGCTTGCAGCAGATTGTCCCGCTAATGATGTTCCTATCCCCTGAATAATAATTGCAATAGATATGAAAATTTGCAAAAAGTTGCCTCCAACTTTTAAAGCTATACCAAAAAAAGCTGTATCTGGATTAACTATTTTAATGTAATCTGGAACTATAACTGTAGCCAAAAATGCAACTACAATATAGATAAATGTTTGGATCAAACAAGCTATCATAATTGCTAATCCTATTTTCTTGCCTTCCACATTAACTTCCTCAGATAATGTTGTTATTGCATCAAACCCCAAATAGGATACAACCGCTATTGCAGAACCGCTTATCAGTGCCTTAAATGAAAATGTATCTTTATTATATATTCTAGCTATTGAAATTCCAGTGCTCACATTGCCAGTAATTATATATTTTAATGCCAAAATTACAAAAGATATAATGGCAACAAACATAATGATTGTCATAATAAAATTTGCCTTAGCTGCAACTTCAACTCCAATTAAGTTTATTATTGTAATAGATATAGAATAAATTAGTATCCATGCCCATATAGGTATTTGTGGTATTAGCGCATTGGCAAAACTTGAACTAATCAAATAAAGCAACATAGGAATTAGAACGTAGTCTAGTATCATCACCCATCCAGATAAAAATCCAAGTTTGGGGTGAACAGCTCTTTGGGTGTAACTATAGGTAGAACCAGCTATAGGAAATGCTGTTACCATTTCCCCATAACTATGTGCAGTAAAAAGCATAGCTACAAAAGCAATTAAATAACTTAGAACAGAATGCCCTTTCGATGAAACATCCATTATACCAAACAATACCATGGCAGCTAACGGTCCCATAAATACTATTCCGAAGATTACCAAGTCTTTTAGTGTTAACCTTTTTCTCAATTCTTGTTTATATCCAAAAGATTCCAAATTATTATTCAATGTTCTATTCCTCCTTATTTATCTTTACTACTTAGTAATTTAATAATCTAGATTGTTATTTTTACTATATTATTAATATATCATTGTTAATTTTAGATATATTGTAAAAATCAGAATTAAATATTAAATTATAAGTTTATACAAATAAATATTTATTAAGATTATAAACAAGAGTGATATCACATAATTTTAAATAAATAATTTTACCCAGCACTTTTAAAAGTACTGGGTTTTTGAATAATCCAAGCGGCTTAACATCTATCTATATATTAGTCTGCATTTTTAATTCCTTTTTTATTTAATTTATATAATAATTAACTTATTTTTATATTCTGTTTTTTGCAAATAATTCATATATTTACTAGGTGTTGTATTTGTAAATTCATAAAAATCCTTAATCATATGAGATTGATCGTAATATCCTGATTTTATAGAAATATCTGTAAAATTCTTATAAAACATTTCTCTTTTAAAATTGTTTAAATTTTCTAGAAGATATTGAAATCTAATCAATTTGCAAAATACTTTTGGTGATAAACCAAATGACTCTGAGAACACCTTAGTTATATATCTATCTGAATACCCTGTTACTTCTGCAAGCTCTTTAACCCTAATCTGCCCTGCTGTTTCCATTATATTGTTCATTATAATTTTATTTAAATCTTTATATTTATTAGCTGTTTCGGAATAATTGTAAAGTTTTAAATATTTATCCATAAATATTTGTATTTGATAATTAAAATTTCTACTAGAAACTATTTTTTCAAATAGTTCTGTATCTTTTATAATCTCTAAAAAAGGAACTTCATTTTCTACAAGTTCTGACATAGTAACATCTTTAAATTTAAATGAACTTCCAGGCAAAAATCGTACCCCAAAGAAATACTTGTTTTTACTATTAAGTATCGATTTATAATGAAGAACAGTTCCACACACATATGCATGTGGCTTGTATTCATCACACAAAAATAAAATATCAAAACATCCATCTGGTATTGCGACAATAGGGCTTTCTATTTTTGCATCTTTCTGAAAACAGTAAAAATGAGAAATTCCATAATTCATTATTATTGATTTATAGTAATATGAAGTACCTAATAGAAAATATGGCTGTTTTGGAGATATAACTATATCATCAGAATCTAAAATCATAATTTCACCTCCATATCTTTGTTTAATAGCCCTGAGTATAATTCTAAAGCTTTGATTCCTCTATCCCCATTAGGGCTATTTTTTCTATTACTAAAGTTTATATCATAGGATTCTACCAACGTCAAGAAATCTTTAATATAATTGAATTTTTCCTTCTAAATATGAATCTACCTGTACTGAAAAGAACAGTAAAATTTTAAAACTTGTTATTTTTCACATTCCAGTTAATAACATTTCCTTTTTCCTGTATTTAATTTTTTAATTATTCTCATGTCTATTATCAGATAAAAAAGCTCCAGCAATTATGAGAAATACAGGATAATTGACAGTATGCCAGTTCCAGTTTTTGAATTTGAAAGGACACATTTCCAACTAACTACAGCAGATGTGTCTCCAAAAGAAAACTTACTATGAATTCAAACTGTTCTCTATCTCTTATAATTATAATAGTGGATAAAGGATATATTTGGAGACAAATTTATTTCAGAACTAAAATTTGAATACTTCTAGCAGTCCATGACTCTTAATAAAAAAGATAGCTAATATGCTATCTTTTTTAGTCTCCACTTGACCTTAGATTGGACCCAACTATTGCATCCATCTCTATCTCTATTAATTGTGTATGACGGTTGAGCATAGGAGTGCCAACAATTGTACAAAGAGGTTTGATATCATGAAAAATTTCTGAATAAGCTTTACCAACTTCCGGTGCGTATTTCATATCCGTTGCATATCCTTTTACCCTTATAACTTCTTCCTTTTTACAATCTGCTTTTTCTAATAGCTTTACCAATTTTTCAAGAATGTATTTTGTCTGCTTGTAAGCGCTTCCTTCTCCATAAACTGTACCATCCGGCTGTACAGCTGTAGTACCTCCAATGTAAACAAAAGGACCGACTTTAATCATACGAGAATACCCAATTTTTTCCTCTAGTGGAGCACCCGATGAATAATTTGTTCTAATTAATTCCATATAAATTAACCTCCTTTTTATATTTTTGCTTTAAATCTATCATAGCGGAAAGCATTTATATCAAGAGTAGTTTCTTTTCCTTCTACCATTTCTGATAAAAGCATACCAACAGTTGGCGAAATTCCAAATCCGTGCCCAGTAAAAGCACATGCAAGTATAAGACCAGGTACTTCATCTACAAAACTTACAACTGGTAACACAAGTTCTTACATTTGGTCTTCCATTTACTACCATAACGCAGTCAGTACATCTTCCAATAGCACAAAATATACCTCTTGGAGAATGTTTCTTTTTGGTATATCTATGTATCATTACACCTGCTGCTTTTAATGCGGCTGCAATTGGTTCTCCTTCATACCCTTTCAATGTCTTTCCATCAAAACTGAAACTAACTAAACATCCTTTTTTAATTTCACCCAATATAGGATGCCCTAAAATTCTCATATACAAGTCTCCTTTCTATTTGTAACATAAATATTAAATAAATTAGCTATTTAGCTCAAAAACTAAATAGCTTTTCTTTATTTTAATTTATGCAGGATAATTTATGCCAACTCAGGCACATTCCAAAGATTTAGTTTAACTCCAATTCCCTTCTCTATCGCATTATGATAAACTATCGTACCCCATGCCACATCTTCAACTGGCATACCACCAATAGAGTAGATAATAATTTCATCTTTATTACGATGTACTGGTATCTTACCAGTTAATACATCTCCCAAGTCGTCAACTTGATCACTTGTCATCTTACCTTCTTTAATTAAGTCCATACAATGTACTGCCGGTATTGGTATCGAACTATATGCTGGAAATTCCATTTCTTCTTCCCAGGCTTGATACAACTTAATATTATCTGTGACGTTTCTTGCTCTGTTTAAAATAAAATCATCATCAAATCTAGCTGCTGCTGGACAGCATAATATTGCACCTTTTTTAATCCAATCTTCACTTATATATGGGTAATCATTAATATCGCCAGTTGTACTAGATGTAGCAATATGTACAATATCACTATCTCTAACAGCCTCTTCAGCCGTGTCTACAATTCTTATATCTTTAATTTGTGGATACTCTACATTAATATACTCAACGAATCCGTCAATTGACTTCGCACTTCTTCCTTTAATCTTAACCATTTCAATTCCAGGTCTAACAGCAATAGTTGCAGCAAGTGCTGTTTTGCTCATAACTCCAGGTCCAATAATACCAACAACCTTTGAGTCTTCCTTTGAGAAATACTTTATACCAACACCTGGAACGGCTCCTGTTCTGTATGCGCTTAAAATATTAGCTGACATATGCGCAACAGGAGCGCCTGTATCCTTATCATTTAAGGTAAGCATAAGTATTGATCTTGGAA
The DNA here is from genome assembly GCF_019144085.1 of Clostridium tyrobutyricum. Lineage (GTDB taxonomy): Bacteria > Bacillota > Clostridia > Clostridiales > Clostridiaceae > Clostridium_B > Clostridium_B tyrobutyricum_A. The sequence continues at coordinate 14,187 of NZ_JAHHUY010000006.1, read as the reverse complement.
GGCCTTTTTCCTTATTATCTACATTTGAACCATACCATTTCACGCCAGCCATATCAAACTTGCCGCCCAGGTAAGCAGGCATTGCCATAAATCTTCTATCCGGACCGTCTTTTGGCATATTGGGAAACTTTGAATTCTCCGGGAAAGTAACCATTACACCATGTGAATTTCCATTAGGACCACCCATGCGGAAATCACCAATTTTTAATAATTTGAACATTTCTTCCATTGCATCAACACAACTAACCATATCTCCAACACCAGCTTTAATCATATCAGGCTCACTTAAATAAAGAAAATTTATTTTTGCATTTTTCATATTACTATTCCTCCTATATAATTTAGGTATAAAAAATAGCACCTAAAGTTTCATTTGATATCAACTCTCTTATATGTTTTAAACTTACACATATTACGATGTGCCTAAACTATAAATCAATTGTGATTTAGTATATATATAATTTATCACATATAAAATTATTAATATTGTAAAATTGGGAACTAAATAATGATAATTTTCTATACAATAATCTATTATTTAGTTACGCTAGCCTTAACTACCTCTAAAACACGGTATTATAAATTTAAGAATTTTTTATTGAATAAAGCGTTATTTACATGATAAACATAACAGCATCATTAAATACGACTTAACACCTGTGGTACCTTAAACATTAAATCGCACGAAGAAAAATTAAAGTTCTGAATTCAAAGCAAAAGTGGAAACTTGATTTCACTTTTTCCAAACATCTTTCATATAATACAGTAGAAAGGGTGATATTTATGTTCGTTAATCCATGTCAGCCACCATCCTATCCAATGCCTTTATATCAATCCCTTCGGGGCAAGTATTTCGTTGGGTTAAGCCGAGAAGAATTCGGCGAAGGCAGATATGCGTGGGCCGGACTTTTCAATCCCCGCGATTCCGGAGTATTACTTTTCGTAAATGTTTTTACCGTTAGTAATGTTACTGAAATTCCATTTTCTTTTCAGGTCTGGCTGAATACAACAGCATCAGGAAAGGCAAAGCTGACGGATATGCAAAGCCCATCAAACACAGCAATCCGACCTCTGCCGAAACCAAGAATTAAGTTTTTGTATTCAGAAAACGTCGATGCGGAACCTACGGGTGGAACAATCATATTTGGACGCCGTTGTCCTGCTGAAACGACTATTGTGTCGGAAGAAGACGGGAAATTCATTTGCCGGCCTGGAGGTAATTTTTTAATAAACTGTCTTCCACCAGAAACAAACAACGAAAAAATTCTTGGACGTATCGCATTTGGATGGTGGGAGGAATCTTGCATATAATTCCCGAATGATTTTCAGACTGGAGCCCAACGCAATTTCAACCGCGACATTCATTTTATTTTAGTGACATCAGTACCATCGTACTGTGCTTCGCAGCATTGCCGATAATTGTCACTAAAATAATACTAAATATAAGTGTTAAAAGAACCAAGCGACTTATAAATAATCACCGTTTAATTCTTCAGTTATATAGCAGCTTACAGCGTTACTTAATACTCCAAGGCCGCTGTTGTCAAAGTTGCCTTTGGCACTCTTTTTATCACAAACACATATAATTTTATCAACTCAAATGTAAACTCCAAACCATAGGTACTGTGTGAAAACACAACCGCCTTTTTGGCGGCAAACTGAATTACTTATTCTGCTTTTTACATTTGATTGGAAGTTTTTCAGACCACGAGAGAAAATCTTTCAGAAAATCAAGATCAGTATCTTACATGTGCTTTGGAATTTCTGTAAGAAGGAATTCAAAGTAATTGTATGATTTTAAGTTATTAGACTTAGCAGTCTCTGCAATACTGTAAATTATTGCACTGACCTTAGCACCGTCAATCGTATCGATTAGATTCCACAGTTGTGCTTTCCAATAAAAAATCCTCTGATACTGGCTTCTGCTGCATTATTATCAGCGAGAATATTACCGTCATCAAGAAAAACTTTTAAATATTTCTTCTAGTTAAGACAGTATGTTAATCCCTTACCTGTTTTAGATTTGGGCAGGACTTCATTCCTGCGCTTTTTTAGCCATTTAAAGAAAGCCTCAACTAGAGGTTTTTCAGTTAGTTGTCTCTGTCTCTGATGTTCCCCTGGATTTTTCCTTTCCGAAGTATAGCAAAAGATTTAGGAATGAATGATCAGACCTTAGGAAACTGGATAAAAAAATAAAAAGACAGAGAGAATCCTTCAAGATTCAGGGAATGTGAATTAATCTACCGGGAAGAGTATAAAATACGTGAATAAGCAAGGAAGGAATTTAAGATTTTAATAGCATCATAGTTGATTTTATGAAAAATAATGCACTCAATAATAACAATAGCAATTATGCGATATTGAGAGAATTTCTGACTCTGGAGTGTCCACTTGTTCGAGAAAAGCTCATTATTTACTTTAGAAAACTAGTAGTTTTTCTAAGTTCATATAAATTACCTCAAAAATTTAAATTAGTTTCGAGGTACCCATGGTTTGGCGTTTACGAATCTGTAATAGTGCAATCAAAATTAAGAAAATTTTTATTCATTAGTTATTATCATCCTTTCTGTATGATCAGAGATTTAAGAAATCTGTTTTTCAATTAATTTATTTATTTTTGAATTATTTCATTTAACTATGGAACTCATCTAATCTAACTTCACTAATAAACGTAGATCCTAAAAGTAAAATTCCACCTATTACTTGAATAGTAGTCATTTGCTCACATAAAACAATTCCTGAAATTGCAACTGCTACTAGTGGATCAACATAACTTAGCATAGCTATACTTTGCCCCGAGAGCTTTTCCATACCAGAAAAGAATAACCAAAACCCAATTCCTGTATTGACGATGCCCAGTATAGCAATGAAAGGTATTGATGATGCTGAAATACTAAAAAAGGACAGTCCATTTTTGAAAAACACATAAAAGAAAAGGAATATGGCAACAATTGCTAGCTGTATAATTGTTAATTCTAATTTATCCATATTATGGATAAATTTATTTATCAACATAAGTGAAGCATAAAAAATTGCTGCGATTAGTCCTAAAACAATTCCAATAAAATCACTGTATGCCATGTTACTCATACCATTTCCTACAACCATAACCAAACCAAGCAGTGAAATAAAAATACAAATTCCTTTTTTAATAGATAGTTTTTCATGAAGAAGAATTGGTGAACAAAATATAACAATTACCGGTGCAAAATAATAAGCAAGTGTAGAATTTGTAACTGTTGTATACTGGTAAGAAGCATATAGAAAAATCCAATTTCCCCCTAAAGCAACTCCAGAGAAAAATAATAGGATAAAATTATTCTTTAGCATATCCCAATGGAATCTTTTTTTAGCCGACAAAAAAACACAAATCAGAAATAAACAGCCAATTGCACTACTTAATAGCGCCAATTCACTTGAAGACAGTTCTATATGTCTAACAACTAAACCAATAGTTCCAAAAATAATCATAGATAAAATTAACTGAATTTTATATTTCATAGTTGTTCTCCTTCAAAATCTGTTAGGTTTAATGAAATCTTATATGCAAGTAAAAGAAACCACACTGAAACTTAATGTCTTCCAACAAAGAGTGTCCCAACATTTCTTTCCTTTACAATCTCGTATAATACAGATGGATTCTTACCGTTTGTAATAATTGTATCAATCCCCTGTATAGTTGCCAATTTTGCTGCTTGCAACTTCGTTTTCATACCACCTGTACCACGCCGAGAGCCGGCTCCTCCAGCTAAGGATTGTACTTTCTCGTCTACTGTGGTAATTCGTTCTATTAACTTTGCATTAGGATATAGGCGAGGATCACTATCATAAAAACCATCAATGTCTGATAGAATGACGAGTTTTTGTGCTCTGCACAATATGGCAACAACAGCAGATAGCATATCATTATCACCAAATAGCCTGTCCTCAGACTCAATTTCGGTATAACTAACCGAATCATTTTCATTTACAACCGGGATAATACCCATCTCAAGCAAGGTATTAAATGTATTTGTTAGATTTTCTTTCTTCTCCTCGATTTCCATATCTTCAGCATTTAGCAGAATTTGTGCTATTGTTTTATCGTAATCATGGAAAAATTTATCATATAGGTACATGATACTGCATTGCCCAACTGCAGCTGCAGCCTGCTTCAAACGCTTACTTGTAGGACACGTTTTCATTTTCAGTTTATTTTTACCTGCAGCAATCGCACCGGAGGATACTAAGACAGTCTCATAACCCATGTTTTGAATATCAGATATTACACAGGCAAGTCGGTCAAAAGAGCGCAAATTATTTTCTCCCATTTCATTTGTCAGTGTAGAAGTACCAACCTTAACAACAATTCTATTTTGATACAAATTCAAATTATTCACCATTCTTTCTCTATACATAAATGATCGTATAATTAAAAATACTCCTTCTTTTCTAATTACACTTCAATAATAGTTGGTATATGCTTCACAAAGGGCAGAAAATCATGAATGATTTTCTCTGTTTTAATCTTCATATAACTAGTAGTTATACCATCGCTGCACCCATACCATTCTTCATTAGCAACATCTTTGTCAAAAACAATTTGTACAGCGTTATTATTATCAAGTATGGCACTGAAAACAGTTGCTGCACCGATTTTAGTTCCCAGCATCTTTTCCATTAAATTCGCAGGGGCAAAAGAAACACGAGACACTCCTAACACATTACTGAAATCCTTTGACCGGAACGGCTTATCACCTGCCGTAATGAACAGATAAAAAGCTGTCTGCTGACGATTACAAAGAAACAGCGTTTTTACCATCTTCATATCTAATTTTTTATCAATCTGAACGCAATCTTCCATTGTAATTGCTTCGTCTGTATCAACACGTTCAAATGGAATATGTAAACTTTGTAATACCCTATACGTTTCCTTTTGCAGTATAGTATCAAACTTGTCTGGCGGCGTTGTATAAATATCACTTACAAAAAACACGTTTATTCCATCCCTTTCCCTTGAAAACTCTATGGACATAGTGTATCATAAATTTATAAATTACAAAAGCGAATGTTTGTCATAAAAAAGATGATAAAATCAGATGAATATGAGGTAAATATAGTATGGATATGAATATTCAAAAATATATGGCATTTGTTAGGGCGGTTGAATATGGGAGTTTCACAAAGGCAGCAGAGATGTTAAACTATTCCCAGTCTGGTATTAGTCGTATGATTAATGATTTAGAAAAAGAATGGAATGTATCACTTCTTGAACGTGGACGTTCTGGTGTACGATTAACTTCAGACGGTTTAAAATTATTGCCGTTTGCTAAAAGTATGTGTAATGAGTATCAAAAGTTACAGACGCAAGTTCAAGAATTGAACGGATTACAATCCGGACTTATCCGAATAGGTACATTTTCAAGCGTAGCAACCCATTGGCTTCCGAATATCATTAAAGAATTTCAAAAGGATTATCCTAATATCGATTATGAACTGTTATTGGGCGACTATACGGAAATAGAAAACTGGATTTTAGATGGGCGTGTAGATTGCGGCTTTCTTCGGCTTCCTACACTCCCGGAATTTGAAACGATTTTTTTGGAACAGGATAAACTACTTGTGGTTTTACCTGAAAATCACCCACTTGCAGATTGCGAATATTTCCCGGTAAAGGCATTATGTGATTATCCTTTTATGCTGTTAGAAAAGGGTGCAAAAGCAGAGATTTCGGATATATTTGAACAATGTAACATTTCCCCTAAAGTTCATTTTACAACATGGGATGACTATGCCATTATGTCTATGGTTGAAAGCGGTTTGGGCATTAGTATTTTGCCGCAGCTTATTTTACAACGCATTCCTTATCATATTGTAGCAAAGGAATTGGAAATACCTGCTTATCGAAAAATTGGATTGGCCTTGAAAGATAAAAAGAGTGCATCACTTGCAGTCAAACGATTTTTAGATTATATAGAGTATAGATAGCCCCCATATTATAATACTTAATAATATGGATTGAATTTATGTCAATATAGTAGATACAAATCCAATATCTTTAAAAAATAGCAATTGGCTTCTATATCATTCAATTATTGCATCTACTTTCTTGATTTTTTTCATACAGTTCATTGACAATATCATTATTGAAAGTACATTTTAGCCAATTAATTGCATTTTCCGCAGTCAATACATATCCGAATCAATACCATACTTTTTTAGTCTCTGAGGCTTCTGTTAATTCAATAAATGTTCACCCCTCTTTATGGGGACTTTCATTTGTCAAAATTACTCTTTTCATTTTTTTACACTTTATTTACAACAAAACAAATTTTATCCAGAAAATAATAAGAGGTCTGTAGCCAACCAACTTTATGAAGTAAAATGGTAACTACAGATTTTTTACTTATCAATTCTATTTTTATTTAATAAATTAGCATATGCCTTATAAGAATATTTTACTTAACAGTTCAAGCATCTGTAGAATAAGCTAACTCTTTTTGTGATTCCAATTGTTTTCTGATGTACCAGACAGACGTCCACCACATTCAGAACTATTTTTCTCGGCAGCACCTTTTGCTTTCTAAGCTATTTTACGTGCTTGCTTTCGCTTTTCCCCAGCAGCCTGTTCCAATCAATCACACTCTACAACAAATCGTTCATATTTTGCAGCTTGACTTTTACAGTCTTTCTCTTTCTAGCGAAGATAATTAGTTTCCATATTTTATCTGCCACCTCATCAAGGAAATAGCGATCATGGCTTATAACTCAATACGCCAGAAAAATATTTTAACTGTCCGATTAAAAAGTCTATTCCTTCACGGTCTAAATGGCTGGTCGGTTCATCTGCCAGAATACCATGTACCTGCTCAAAAAGAGCCTGTGCTATTTTAAGTCTTGTTTCTTCACCACTGCTCATGGTCTGTAACTCTAATTGCTCAACACCAGACTTGCCCATAAGTACAAAATTCTTTTCCTCCTGTCTAAAATCACACGTTTTCATTTAATTTATATTTTTCGATTAACGCCATAAATATATTAACCTCCTCCATTTTATATTACTAATATTTTGAATATAAAAAAACTAGCTTAATATTTAATATACTAAACTAGTGTTATTTCAAAATGTAACTACTCCATTTAGGAATTATATCTCTTTTCCATTTAATTACTCCATCACATATATAAGCTATATGCCTGAATTTATTCGTATTATCATATATATTTATTTCATTACATATACCTAATATCTCTTTTAAGTTGTCTAATGATCCATAATATCTTCTTTCTATAGCTTCTTCTAGAATTCCATGTCCACCTTTCAAAACTCTAATTTTAACTCTTTCTTTAGCAACATCAGGATTATCTACTCCTATGTAATTCATCACTACATAAAAGCCTTCCTGTTTTGCTTTTTTTATGTTTCTAACAATGCTTTTACCTGAAAGAGTAGTTTCTTGGTTAAATGATATATTGTTCTTAATATAGTAATTTATAAGTTTTACAGCTTCCCTTGCACACTTAATTTGAAGATTACTATCTTTCCATGAACCTATTCTTGCTACCATTTCATCTGTATTTATTCTTTTTTCATTTTTGTCCCTTTCACAATAAATAGACTCATATATTGATGTTTTTCCAGCACCGTTTACTCCTGCAAATATAGTATAAATAGCCATTACTTTTTACCTATTACTCTTTCCTGTTCCTTTTGTAGTACCAAATCAGATAATGTAATATAAAAATCCTGTTCTTCTTTCGTTTTTGCTTTTTTAAATAGTTCTGTTAGATCGTTATATGAATACCTCAAAAATTGCTCATATAAGTTATTTTGTTGATTTATTTTTTCCATCATAATTCCTCCAACAAATAATACTTTTATTATATTATAGCCTAATACATCACTTATATAAACAATTTTTTATCTGTCAGCCAAAGTAACAAACGGACTCAAAGCATTAGCTCCCTTATAAGACGTAATAGGTTTACTTCTATACGGAGCACCATTAAATTTATATATAAACCTTAAACACATGAGCATCATATAAAAATCTTACATGTATTGACACATCTGCTGTTGGTGCTTTTTTATCTATTCCAATATATTGCATAGAATCTGCAAGTATAATATCTCCCTTTTTACCAAGAGGTGAACACTGCTCTATAGGGAATTATTGGTCTATTTAAAATAGTACTGTACTGTGAACTTGAAGCTCCCCCAGAAGGTAAGAATACTGGTGTTCCTCCTGTTCCTATATTTAACACCATAATGTAAAGCTGTGGTTCTATTTCTTGATTAATATACCACACAGCATTCGCTTGTACGGTAGTAAAAAAATAGTACTTGCACTAATTATACTGCGCAAACACTATTTCACAATACAAATGTGTCATTTATTCGCCACATTCATCATGATGCTGATGTTCATGGCAAACGGAACCAGTAGATTTTAGGAAACCCTGCAGGTACGCTTCTACCGCTGCTTTAGCATTACCTTTTGCTCCGACAATAACCTCGATGTTTTTCTCACTAAAGATGTCAATAGCTCCCCCGCCCATACCACCTGATATAATTACATTAACACCCATATCATTCAAGAAATTAGGCAAAAACCCAGGTCTGTGTCCGGGATTAGCAATGGTTTCGCTTTTGACGATTTGACTGTTTTCAGTATCAAAAATCATAAACCCTTCGCAATGTCCAAAGTGCTCAGTCACCATTCCGTTTTCACTTGCTACAGCAATTTTCATCATTTTAGTTTTCCTCCATTTTTTCTAGTATTTTTGCAACCGGATCAAGCCAATTGCCATTGAAAAGCTCTATCATACCCTTGTCACATGCAGCTGAAATTTTCGGGTCAATAGGTAATTTAGAAAGAACCTTTAAATTATGTTTATCAGCAATTTCTTCAATGTGGCTTTCGCCAAATATCTGATAGTCCTTGCCGTTATCAGGACATTTAAAATAGGACATGTTTTCCACCAGACCGATAATGGGGATATTCATCATCTCGGCCATCTTAACAGCCTTTGATACAATCATGGATACAAGCTCCTGTGGAGATGTCACAACGATAATCCCATCAACAGCAATGGATTGAAATACCGTAAGGGGAACATCGCCGGTGCCGGGTGGCATATCGATGAACATAAAATCCACATCGCTCCAGATAACATCTGTCCAAAACTGCTTCACTGTACCGGCAATAATCGGTCCTCTCCAGACAACCGGATCAGTATCGTTTTCTAAAAGCAAATTAACAGACATAATATCAATGCCGGTCTTAGTTTTAACAGGGAATAGGCCGAATTCACTACCTGAAGCTTTCTCCCTGGTACCAAAGGCTTTTGGGATAGAAGGCCCAGTAACATCCGCATCAAGAATGGCAGCATGATAACCCATTCTGTTCATGGTAACTGCAAGCATAGAGGTAACAAGTGACTTGCCGACTCCTCCTTTGCCACTAACAATACCAATAACCTTTTTAATGCTACTCATCTCGTGCAGTTTTTCGGAAAAATCCGTTTTTTGTTCTTTTCTTTCTGCGCAGTCCTCCGAGCAACTGCTGCAGCTTTGATTGCAATTTTCACTCATAATCTTGCTCCTTTATTTTAGATTGTTATTTCACTGCCTGCCGACAGATAATCAATGTTATCACCCATAGTAGCTTTCAGCGTTTTATAAGGCTCTATGCCTGTGCAATGACAGGTATAAAACTTTGCTTTTGTACCCATTAGGTATTTACCAATTCTATCTATCATATCAGAGTCCTCATTTTCGCCAGAACGACTGAGAAGATGAAATCCCCCTATCACATAGTTGGGCATTCGTCCTTTGACCGAGTGAAAATACTCAAGTATATTTATGATGCCATTATGGGTGCATCCTGTAACTAATAGAGTCATCCCGTCTTCCTCTATCACGAGGTTTTGTTCATGTGCAAAGGTATCGTCTACCGTTTGCCCTTTATGCTCAGTGAGCAAACCACTGTTTGATTTTGGACGTGGCTCTCTTTGGACAATATTCGAGAATACTTGGATTCCATTGTTGATAAAAAATCGATCTGACGTGAGTACAATTTGTTTGTTTTGTTTCAGATTTTCATCAAAACCGATAAAATCTAATTTATCATTTGAACGGATAGCATAGTGTTGCTTAAAAGCGAAGCGATGTAAAAATACCTCGGCTTTTGTGTTTTCTTTCAAAAATGTTTTTAGTCCTCCGCCATGATCGTAATGTCCATGCGAAATTACAAGAAAGTCAACATTAGTGATATTCACATCAAGCTTTTTTGCATTTTGAAGAAACAACTCGCTTGCGCCCACATCAAACAATATTTTGTGTTTCTTTGCTTCTATATACAGGCTAAGGCCATGCTCACTACCAAACCCCTTTGATATCGATGTATTTTCCACTAAAGTTTTTATAAGCATGACTTTAGCCACCACCTTTTTCAAAAAGTAGATTCATTGTCTTGTAATAAACCTCCTTAACCTCTGACCCTGATGTGCAGTCTATGTCTACAATGGTTTGACCATTATTAATAGCTTTTACTGCGTTGGAATCAAAGGGTATCCTGCCGATAAAGGGCAGCCCTTGTTTTTTACAAAACTCTTCAATCTTTTCTGTGTTTTCAATGTTGGTATCATATTTGTTTATACATACAGCTGTCTTTGTTTCGAATTTCGCTGCTGTATTTATAATGCGCTCCATATCGCTGATACCTGATATGGAAGGTTCTGCGACTATCAAAACCATATTCACTCCACTAAGTGATGCAATAACAGGGCAGCCTATTCCGGGAGATCCATCAATAATGGCCCGCCCAGCATCAACTGCTGTCGATTTCATTTGCTTTTTCACCTCAGTGACAAGCATTCCGGAGGTACCACTACCCATTTTGAGTTGTGCTGTTGAAAATACTTTTTTCCTATCAAAATAAAGCATTAATTCCCCAGCCACTGCCGGTATCATAGTTATCGCTTCCACAGGACAAACATACTCGCAAACACCACAGCCTTCACATGCGAAAGGATCCACTTTATATTTTTCATCTATTGAAATAGCATCAAATCGGCAGTTTTGCCTGCACTGATCGCATTCAATACATAGTTCTGGATTTATCATCGCTTTTGGCAACCCATAATAGTCTGTTTTTGCCGGTTCAGCATTCCACCCGGTTATTAGGTGCAAGTTAGGTGCATCTACATCACAATCTGCATATGCCTTGGCGTCAGCGAGTTTTATAAATGCACTTGCTATTGTGGTCTTTCCGGTGCCGCCTTTACCGCTAAGGATTAGTAGTTGTTTCATGCTGCACCTCCTTTGTCACCGTATTAAGCAGGGAAGAAAACATTTCCCAGTAATTATCATTTTTACTAACGGCAATTTCTGCATTTGAATTCAATGTTCCGAGGTTAGTGTCAAATGGAATCCGCCCTAATATCTTAATGTTTTTTTCTAAACAAAATTTCTCTGCCGGATTTTCTTCTTCCAAATATTTGTTAAGAACCACCCCAAATGGCTTATTAAATAACTTGACCAGTTCGTATACCATATTGAGGTTATGCACACCAAACAATGTAGGCTCAGCCACTAATATACAGTAATCCGCATCTTTGATACTTTCCATTACAATACAGGCGCTTCCGGGAGGACAGTCAATAAAAGTCTGTTTATTTGCTTGCAGATTTTTCTCAGCAAGCAGCTTCTTAATGATAGGAATACCCGAGGCTTCACCAGTATTTAATATTCCTGTGTATATCGCTACCTGGTCTGAAGTTCCTTTTTGAACTTTACCAATAACCTTTTCTTTCTCTGTTAGTGCCTTTTCAGGGCAAGCCAAGATACAGCCGCCACAGGAGTGGCAAACCTCGTCAAAGACAATCAGTTTATTTTTAATATAGGCAAGGGCGTTAAATTTACAAAAATCAACGCATTTTCGACATCCATTACATAGTTCATTATTTACTTTTGGAATTTTCACTGATATTTCTTTCTCCTGAACTCCTTCAGGCTTAAAAAACAGATGTCCATTTGGCTCTTCTACATCACAATCTATATATGTCGATGATTTCGATATCGCAGTTAAATTCACCGATACCAGTGTTTTTCCTGTGCCGCCCTTGCCGCTTAGCACAGCTATTCTCATATTAATTGCCTCCGTGTCCATGAAATCCTGCATGAATTTCATCCAGCAAAGGAAGTTTTTCAGCAATAAAAGCATCAATATTATCCTTGGCTGAAGCAGTTGTCGTTTTATAAATTTTGATTTCAGCGGCTTTAAGCACGTCAGCAGCATTTTCCCCTAAGCGAGGAGTAAGCAAAATATTTGTTTTATTATCTACCATCGTTTGTGCAGCCTTAATTCCTGCGCCACCTGTACTTGCTGCGGCACTGTTATCAATAAATGTACTTTCCTTAGTTTCTACATCATAAATAAGAAAATAGGGAGTACGTCCAAAGGATGTACATACGTTCGACTCCAAGGTTTTCTCATCTACTGGAATTGCTATTTTCATAGGGATCCTCCATTCTATTTTTGTTTAAATAATCTTCAATTGCATTACGTAGCGCACTCACACCTAAATTTGAGCAATGAACCTTATTTTCAGGAAGTCCATCTAAAGCCTGAAGATATCTTCTTCTATAATATTTAATGCTTCCCCAAAGGTTTTGCCCTTTGCTAATACCGACGTCATACTGGATGTTGCAATTGAAGCACAACACCCAAACACAAGATAGCTGATTTCCTCTACACGATTATCTTTTACCTTTAAATAAATGGTCAAATAATCTCCGCAGGAAGGATACCCGTGGTTTCCTTCAGCATCTGCATCCGGCATACTTTGGGCATTTTGAAGGCACATAAAATGTTCAATCACTTTTTCTGAATATATAATCAACCAACTCAATCCTAATCATCTTTAAAGCATCTACCATTCCTATGTCTATGACAGCCACGGCCCCAACCATTCCCTAATCCTTCACAGAGCCGGTATTCGCCACCAGCAATCAATAGCATCTTTCCATTTACTAATGATTCAGCCAGCTTTTTTCTGGCCTCGATATAAATTCCCTGAACTGTGCTACGAGCAACATTCATCTGCGCGGCGCACTCTTCTTGTGTAAAGCCATCCAAATCGATAAGCCTTATAGTTTCATACTCGTCAATGGTCATGATTACATGGTTTTTTGCATCTGCAGGTGAATCAAGAGGCCCGAATCTGTTGGTTTCAGGCAAGCAGCAAACTTTTCGCCACTTCATCGGTCTTGCCATGATTTATCACCTCCATTCTAATCAGAAATAACTAGAGAGTCCTCTGGTTATCCCTGATGCCCATCATAAGTTCTCTAATTGCTTATCAATAACTTCGAGTCGATCTTGCAACATGGTTTTCTGTTCATGGAGCAGCTCTTTTTTGTTTTTGAGGATGTCTGGTTAATTGCAAAACCGCGTCTGCAAGCAAATCCAATACCTAATCCCATTCCGAGACCAGTTCCATATCTTACTGCATTAGCACCTGTGGAAAGTCCTAAACCTCTTCCAGTCATTGATCCAGCATCTATTGGACCAGTTCCGTCTCTTCTTGGCATGCTATTCACCTCCTTATAGTTTATGGCATATGCTATTTATTCTTATTATACACTGTTTATGGCATATGTCAATAACTATTTCCGTTTTTAATAAAAAACCGCCAACCAAGGAAATTCCTCAAGTGACGGTCAACTCTTTATTTTATTGGGGCTGGTGCTTTTACAACAATCAATTCCAACATGTCATCATTCAAATTTTTAACGCTCATCTTTGTATTTACAGGTATTTTTAGTAAAGTACCATTGGAATACCTATGAATATCCTAGTCGTTAAGGACAATAGAAAGTTTTCCTCTTACTACCATCATATAAACTGGATAAGCTACAATAAATAAAACAACTTTTTTAAGAACATGATATAATAAAATAATTATAGAAAAGAGGAAATTAGTCATGTCTGAAAAAAAGAAAACAAAGAAGAGACATAATTATACAACGGAATTTAAAAATCAAATAGTGGAACTTTATCATAATTGTAAGATGAAAAGTGAGATTGCCAGAGAATATAGTTTATCATTATCAATGGTGAGTAGATGGATAAGGCAGTCTGAAAATACGGGGTCATTTAAGGAAAAGGATAATCGAAGCAGGGAAGAACAGGAACTTATAGA
>NZ_JAHHUY010000069.1:0-1597 GCF_019144085.1 Clostridium tyrobutyricum | reverse complement strand
AAGAAAAACTTTTAACTTTTAAATTGAGAGTTTGATCCTGGCTCAGGACGAACGCTGGCGGCGTGCCTAACACATGCAAGTCGAGCGATGAAACCCCTTCGGGGGTGGATTAGCGGCGGACGGGTGAGTAACACGTGGGTAACCTGCCTCAAAGTGGGGGATAGCCTTCCGAAAGGAAGATTAATACCGCATAAAGCCAATCTTCACATGAAGAATGGATGAAAGGAGTAATTCGCTTTGAGATGGACCCGCGGCGCATTAGTTAGTTGGTGGGGTAATGGCCTACCAAGACAGCGATGCGTAGCCGACCTGAGAGGGTGATCGGCCACATTGGAACTGAGATACGGTCCAGACTCCTACGGGAGGCAGCAGTGGGGAATATTGCACAATGGGCGAAAGCCTGATGCAGCAACGCCGCGTGAGTGATGAAGGTCTTCGGATTGTAAAACTCTGTCTTTTGGGACGATAATGACGGTACCAAAGGAGGAAGCCACGGCTAACTACGTGCCAGCAGCCGCGGTAATACGTAGGTGGCAAGCGTTGTCCGGATTTACTGGGCGTAAAGGGTGCGTAGGCGGATGTTTAAGTGAGATGTGAAATACCCGGGCTTAACCTGGGCACTGCATTTCAAACTGGATATCTAGAGTGCAGGAGAGGAGAATGGAATTCCTAGTGTAGCGGTGAAATGCGTAGAGATTAGGAAGAACACCAGTGGCGAAGGCGATTCTCTGGACTGTAACTGACGCTGAGGCACGAAAGCGTGGGTAGCAAACAGGATTAGATACCCTGGTAGTCCACGCCGTAAACGATGAGTACTAGGTGTAGGAGGTATCGACCCCTTCTGTGCCGCAGTAAACACATTAAGTACTCCGCCTGGGAAGTACGATCGCAAGATTAAAACTCAAAGGAATTGACGGGGGCCCGCACAAGCAGCGGAGCATGTGGTTTAATTCGAAGCAACGCGAAGAACCTTACCTGGACTTGACATCCCCTGAATAACCTAGAGATAGGCGAAGCCCTTCGGGGCAGGGAGACAGGTGGTGCATGGTTGTCGTCAGCTCGTGTCGTGAGATGTTAGGTTAAGTCCTGCAACGAGCGCAACCCTTATTGTTAGTTGCTAACATTTAGTTGAGCACTCTAACGAGACTGCCGCGGTTAACGCGGAGGAAGGTGGGGATGACGTCAAATCATCATGCCCCTTATGTCCAGGGCAACACACGTGCTACAATGGGCAGAACAAAGAGAAGCAATACCGCGAGGTGGAGCCAAACTCAAAAACTGCTCTCAGTTCGGATTGCAGGCTGAAACTCGCCTGCATGAAGCTGGAGTTGCTAGTAATCGCGAATCAGCATGTCGCGGTGAATACGTTCCCGGGCCTTGTACACACCGCCCGTCACACCATGAGAGCTGGCAACACCCGAAGTCCGTAGTCTAACGTAAGAGGACGCGGCCGAAGGTGGGGTTAGTGATTGGGGTGAAGTCGTAACAAGGTAGCCGTAGGAGAACCTGCGGCTGGATCACCTCCTTTCTAAGGAGAACTGAAACAGCAAGACTGTTTCATAAATTGTTCGGTTTATTTTACTCTGTTTAATTTTGA
>NZ_JAHHUY010000068.1:0-1690 GCF_019144085.1 Clostridium tyrobutyricum | reverse complement strand
CTATACTTAGGGGCTTAAGAGATACTACAGTTATTATAGTATGAATTGGGACAAGGATACTCAAACTTTATTTGCTTTTAATGATCGTAGTTATGGAAGTTTAAATGAGTATTATATAATTCCAGCTTCAGCACATACACTTCTTCCAGAACCAGTAACAAAAACACCAGTAAATACAATGAAAATTCAATATGATTTCACTTGCGATTATGTTAATCCATTAGACATGCCTGCTCATTAATTTGAGTGGGCTTTATTTATATAAAAAAAGGAGGCTTTGACAATGAAAAATATTATTGAAATGGTACAAATGGTATTTGCATCCATAGGTGGATGGATTGGGTGGATGCTTGGAGGAATAGATGGATTCTTATATGCACTTATAGCTTTTGTTGTTATTGATTATTTAACTGGAATTATGGCTTCAATTCTTGAACAAAAGCTATCTAGCGAAGTAGGGTTTAGAGGAATATTTAAAAAGGTACTTACTTTTGTTTTGGTAGGAGTAGCTCATATAATTGATTATTACCTTATAGGCAGTGGTAGTGCAATTCGTACCGCTGTTATATTTTTTTATATATCAAATGAAGGAATCAGTATCTTAGAAAATACAGCAAAGATAGGACTTCCAATACCAGATAAGTTAAGGAATGTTTTAGAGCAGTTAAAGGAGAAAAAGAAAAATGGCTAGATTATGTTTTGATTATGGGCATGGAGGACAAGATAGTGGAGCTTGTTATAAAGGAAGAAAAGAAAGTAATGATGTACTGAGTTTAGGAAAATCAGTAGCAGCAGAGGTTAGGCAACATGGAATTACAGTTGATGAAACAAGAACTAGCGATACTACTGTAAGTTTGGGAGAAAGAAGTAATTTTGAAAATAGGAATACCTATGATTATTTTATATCTTTTCATAGAAATGCTTTTAAGCCAGAAAAAGCTAGAGGTGCTGAAACGTACACATATTTAAGTGCACGTATAAAAGCTAAAGCACTAGCAGGAAAAATACAAGCTGGACTTGTAAGTATTGGGTTTGTTAACAGGGGAGTAAAGACGGCTAATTATCATGTGCTAAGAGAAACCAGATGCCCAGCAGTTTTAATTGAAATGGGATTTATTGATAGTACCAATGATAATAATTTATTTGATGTAAAAAGAAATGAAATTATTAGGGAAATTGCTAAAGCTATATTATCTCAGTTAGGCATAGGATATAAAGAAAATAAATCTAATGAAGCAACACCCCAGCAAAAGCAGCAAGCAGCAAGCGGACAAACTGGAATGTCAACATTTTTCTAGACAACTTTTTTAAGGTTATTTAACTTAAATTGATATGGAGTTACATACCCAAGAGATGAATGAATTCTATGGTTATTGAACCAGTTAACATAATCTGCAAGCTGCCATTTCAACTCATCAAGTGATTCAAATACTTTTCCACGTACAAATTCTGTTTTTATAATTTTAAATGTTGCTTCTGCAACTGCGTTATCATAAGGACATCCTTTCATACTAAGTGAACGTTTAATTTGAAAGGCCAGCATTGCCTCATCTATAATTTTGTTTTTAAACTCATTACCTCTATCTGTAAGGAAAATTTCAATGTTCCTTAGATTACCATTTACTTTTGCAAAAACTTTTCTTACTAATGCTGCATCTTTATGGTCTCCTGCACTGTAACCTATAATCTC
>NZ_JAHHUY010000067.1:0-1724 GCF_019144085.1 Clostridium tyrobutyricum | reverse complement strand
CTATAAATCAAGTAAATTCTTTTTATAAGTTGAATATGACTGTCTCAATTCAGCTATTTTCTTTTCTATAATTACCTGAAGATCAGATGCTTTAGCATATTCTTTGCTTTCAACTGCTTCTTTTATTTGAGTGAACAAACTTTTTTGTGAGTAAGAATCCTTTAATAAGGCATATCTTAATTCATTTACTTTAGCCCAGTTGGCAAGATCTATATCAAGAGCCTTGTCACTGTGATGAAGTTGTTTGAAATTTCTTATTTCATCCGAATATTGATTTAAAATTCTGTGCTCTATTTCAACTGTCCATTTCTCTAAAAATGCTTCTTTAAAACTTTCTATAAATTTATCTTTTAATATACCGCCGTTTGTAAGAACTGCTTTCTTTTCAGGGTATTCTTCAAGGGCAGATAAATTCTCATATACAGTAGCAGGAGCTTTTCCATAGAGATCCTCTCTCTGTTCATCTGTATATTCTTCAAATACATCAATTTCACTTCTATAAGCTCTGTCTTTTTCAAGATAATCTGTTGTATCGCCCTGTTTCTTGGAAAGTTCAGCCAGAAGGTCATCCTCTGTCTTTCCATTTACAAGTGCATATTTTATTCCATCAAGCATTGCCATATATAGTGCACCTACAGCTATATATGTATTTGTTCCAGGGTTTGGTGCTCTTAATTCAAATCTGGTTGCAAGAGGGCTCTGAAGTTCCCTTACTACGCCTATAAGTACAGATCTGTTTCTGGATGGTACTTCTACAGAACGTCCTATGGAAGTTACTATACAAACTGGTGCTTCAAATCCAGGTTTTAATCTTCTTAAAGAATCTGTTGTTGATGAAACAAATGGATTTATAACTTCATAATTTTTAAGTATTCCCATTATAGAAGCATATCCGAATGTACTTAAGAAATGATTTTTAGTTGAAGAGAACAAGTTTAATCTCTTGCCATTTTTAAGTTTTAATGCAATACCTATATGAGTATGTTCACCACTTCCAGCGATTCCATCAACCGGTTTAGCAAGGAAAGTTACATTTAATCCATTTTCCTTAAATGTTTCTTCAATTAAGTTCTTTACAAAAGCTTCATTGTCTACGGCTTGAACTGCGGTAGAATATTTCCAGTCAATTTCAAGCTGCTCCATTATCTGATAGTTTCCATCTTTATCTATTTTAGCCTGTATTCCTCCGACTTCCTTGTGACCCATTTCAGGTTCCAGTCCATATATGTCCATTGTAGTCAGTGACTGTTCAAGTGAAGTTTTAACTGCACCTTTGGTTCTTGCCCAGTACTGTTCCTTTAAAACCTGTGAAGTGGATAGAGCTTCAACTTCAGTTTTATTGTTTGGAGTATTTACCCAGAATTCAAGTTCAGTAGCACATGTTCCAACAATATCATCTATATCTTCATATTTTATTCCAAAAGAAGACAGTGATTCAGGATACTTTTTAAATAGATCAAATAGATTGGATTTTAAGTATTCTATAGAATGTTTCAATATATATCTTGAATCTACCGTTTCATTATTGTGGTATAAAAAGCAAGGTATTCTCAAAGTTCCTACAGGTTTTCCAGTTTCTTCGTCAATATTGTCTTTATTGTAGTCTACGTACCAGTTTACATCTGTATCAGGCAGCATATCTACTTTTGCATTGTCTAAAGTTGCGATTCCAGGCAAAACTATTGAAGAACCATCTGTCTGTACAGCACCTTTTAGGAAAGCAT
>NZ_JAHHUY010000066.1:0-1937 GCF_019144085.1 Clostridium tyrobutyricum | reverse complement strand
ACGAGTGGGGGTGGTCAGGAGGTACTGACCAGAATAATAAACATCACATCTGTAAAAAGAAAAGCAGTTCCTTTGAGGTACTGTCCCAGGTGATTTTATCGAATATGTCTTTTGCAAATTTCTTCTTTTCTTCCATGGAGTCCGTATCCAAAAACTGTATTATTGCTTTGTGAATTAAATCTATATTTAACTTGTCATTAGAGTTAAAAAGTTTTTCTCTTTCTAGTTTTAGAAGTTCTTCCTTTAAAGTATTGCTTTCCTGTGTAAGATTTTCTATTCTTTCAGCCAATGGTTTGGCAGCATCATTTGAAAGAAGAATCAGCTTGTCTACAAGGCTGTCAACAGCTTTTTTATTTGATGCAATCTTTTTGTTTATGGATTTTATGTCTCTGTCTACATTGGATTTCTTTTTGTTGGAGTTATAGTATTTAGTAAGTGTCTCCTTGTCCCTCATTTTCTCAAGAAAATCTTTGACTTTGGATTCAGCCCAGTCAACTCTGAGAGAAAGGTTGGAGCATCCATTTTGTCTGTATCTTTTACCACTGCAGGTAAAATAATATACCCTGGTTCCGTCACTTCTTATCCTTCCAGGAGAAACTCCCATACCTGCCCCGCATCTGCATTTCATAAGTCCACCTGTAAGAAATGTAAATTTACTTTCATGTGGATGAGGAGCAACTGTCTTTTTTTCAAGCTGACTTTGTACAGCAATCCATAAATTCAAGTCTACAGCAGGTTCATGCCTTGATACACCTACCATCATGCTTTTATCTTTCCATGCCTTTACACCTTTATATCTTGGCCTGCGGTTATATGGGAGAAATCCACATCCGTTTGGTTCGCCATAGACAGTGTATCCTTTGTTTTTAAGATACTTTATGGACTCTTCTGTGGCTTCCAGGTAAGTTGGATTTGTAAGTAGTCCATAGATGGTTTTTGGATTGTAGTTGAAGCCTTTCAGCTTGAAATATTTGTGTATTTCAAAGGCAGTATAACCACTGGCGTATTTTTGAAATATGAGTTTTATGTTGTCTGCGTCTTTTTCCTTTTTCAAGTATGAAACTTCCTTGCCGTTTTCTTTTATTCTCTCTACAGAATATCCTGCAGGTGCAGTTCCGCCACTCCATCTGCCAAGCTTTGCAAGTTCCTTCATGTTATCTTTTACTCTCTGTGCTATATTCATTCTTTCCATTTCAGCAAAGGAGGCCAGGAGCATCATCATCATTTTACCTATAGGTGTGGAAGGGTCGAAACCTTCTGTAACAGATACAAGCTTTACATTTAGCTTGTCTAGTTCATCAAATACATTAACGAAGTCCACTATGTTCCTGGCTATACGGTCTACCTTGTATACTGCAACTACATCAAACTGTTTTATTTTGACAAGCTGCATCATTCTCTTGAAGTCAGGTCTGTTTATGTTTCCACCGGAAAAGCCTTCATCTTCAAATATTTCAAATTTGCATTCTTCGTTCTGTCTTTGGAAGTACTGTTTGCATATTGCTATCTGATTCTTTATGCTTTCTCCTGTGTCTGTTTCTACTGATTTACGGCTGTATATGGCTATTTTGAGCAATAGGGTGACTCCTTTCAAAAGTATTTAATCATTATAAAAAATATTTCATACAATCTTATTATATAAAATATTTTTTTGTTGTACAATTGTAAGATCCCGTTATTATTGTTAAAAAATATTTTAGATGATATAATTACCTAAAAAGGAATTAGTACAAGCTGTTAAAATGAGGGATGAATTATGAGTGATGGTTTACAAGATGAAAATGGAATTCCTATAGAAAATCAAATAAGTAAAGATAGTTCTACTATAAATAATATTAATAATCAAAACAATACATATGTTTTTCCTGAAGATAGAGTTATACGTTTTTATGAAGAAGATATAAAAAGAATAATTATTTATTTTTCTAAAGAAATCG
>NZ_JAHHUY010000065.1:0-2497 GCF_019144085.1 Clostridium tyrobutyricum | reverse complement strand
TTTTTTAATTATGCTCATGTCTATTTATTTATAATTACTATAACATAGTGAAAAATAAAATTCAAATAAGGGTCAGACCCCATGCCATTTTTTTCCATGGGGTCTGACCCCAAGTTTACAGTTTACCAAGTTTATAATTTTATTGTTCTAGTTTCACCCTTCATATTGTAGAATGTTGCCTCTGCTTCATCTGCACAAAAAACCTCAAAAGTTAGATCATCCAGGCTGTATATTTTCCTAAGAGAAGGCATTGCATCCAATACTGCACGTTTGGATTCCTCAGTAGTTATAAAAGTCGCTTTTCCTTTTAGTCTCATCCATTCAAAAGTCCTTGATACTGTAGATATTTCAAAATTAGAATTTAATTTCAGCTGCTTATACACATCTTTGTTATTGTTTGTACAGAAGCATAATTTTCCTTTATATTCCATGACGAATCCAAATGGTCTGACTTTCGGCATGGAACCATCCACTGTAGCAAGGTAAAAAGTATGATTATCATGTAAAAACTTCAAAATTTCATTCATATTATTTTTTCTCCCTTTAATAATCTGTATTTTTTCAAGTATCCTATTTTTTTAAAAATGCTGTAACCATTTTAATATCAGGAATTGCAAATTCATCCTTCAGGGCAGATTTTACACTTACCAATCCTTGAATAATTGAGAAATATAAAATTGCCATCTCATATGCATTTCCATCAATAAATTGTCCAAGTTTTTGTCCTCTATCAATTAAGGATGCTGTTTGGTTTATCAACACAATATTTTTTTCTATTAACATTTGTATTTGAGGCATTTTATCTTTTAACTTAAATGATTGCTCTATCAAAACAAAATACTGAGAAAAATTATCGTCATTTTTGATTTCTTCAAGAATATTCTGTGTTACCTGATTTAATAAAATAGATGGAGATTCATCACATTGAAAAACACGTTTTATCT
The DNA here is from genome assembly GCF_019144085.1 of Clostridium tyrobutyricum. Classification (GTDB taxonomy): domain Bacteria; phylum Bacillota; class Clostridia; order Clostridiales; family Clostridiaceae; genus Clostridium_B; species Clostridium_B tyrobutyricum_A. The sequence goes on along the minus strand of NZ_JAHHUY010000065.1, from coordinate 1,553 downwards.
CATCGAGTGCTGTGCCAGCCTGAGTTACAAGTGCATAAAACAAACTTTCTTTAGATTTATAATGTCTATATAACAATCCAGTGCTGATTCCTGCCAGATTGGCAATATCCTGTACACTAGTATCTGCAAAACCTTTTGATGCAAATAATTTAATTCCGGCATTTTTGATTTTTTCATTGGTTGCAATCCGCATTTCTTCAAATTGCTTTTTTGTCTTTGGCATATATATCTCCTTTTTAATAAATGAATATATATTCATTATATGAAGTATTTTAGTTTTTGTCAATAAAAATAGATAGGCTTTTTTACACAGACTATCTATTATTTTTTTGGAATTATTTATGTTTACTTTAATATCAGATGATATTTCATCAGGTATTGAAAAGACAACTTTATCCCTTAGTTAACCCTAAGCATTCTAACTCTAACTAATAGATAAAATTAAAGGTATTTTTAATATTATTATAGAATATACTCCATATCATAGAATTTAATGGAGGTTTTTTAATTTGAAAAAAGATGCTATTATAGATCAATCTAGAAAATACAGATACTCATTATCACGTATATGGGATCAAAGTTTGAAAAAAGTAGTGTTTATAATGCTAAACCCCAGTACAGCTGATGCCCTTGAAGATGATCAAACTGTAAGGAAGTGTATATCTTTTGCAAAACGCTGGAATTTTGGATCACTAGAGATAGTAAATCTCTTTGCCTATAGAGCTACTAAACCAAAGGATTTAAAGATGATTTGTAAAAATGGCACTTTCGACCCTGTAGGTGAAAAGAACGACTTTTATATTTTAGAAGCTATAAAAAATGCTGACAAAATAGTTATTGCCTGGGGGGAAAATTCATTTTGTAGTAGGGATTCTGCTGTTTTAACTCTTCTAAAAAATTATAAGCTATACTGTCTTGATACTTGTAAAAACGGTAATCCAAAACATCCTCTGTTTTTAGCACTGGATACAGAACTTAAAAATTATATCTGACGAATAAAGGGGTCAGACCCCCAGGCATTTTTTGCCATGGGGTCTGACCCTATTTAGCTGCAGTTTCATTAAATATTTTACTCTCATATAAACCTGACAGATAATTCATAAATGGCTCTCTTAAATCATCCCTTTTTAATGCCATTTCCACAGTAGCCTGTAAATATCCAAATTTATCTCCTACATCATATCTTCTTCCCTCAAATTCATAAGCATAAATAACCTGATGTTCAAGAAGATTCTTTAAAGCATCTGTCAACTGTATTTCATCACCTTTTCCAGGCTTGGTTTTTTCAAGTACATCGAATATATCAGGCATCAATATGTATCTTCCCAGGATTGCTATATTGGAAGGTGCTTCTTTTACACTAGGTTTTTCAATTAAATCCTTAACCTTGTATACACATTTTTCTATGTTTAAATTTTTTATTACTCCGTATTTGGATACCTGACTTTTTTCTACCTGTTGAACACCTAAAATTGATGTATTATACTCTTCATAGCAATTCATAAGCTGTTTCAAGCATGGTACTTCGGAATCTACTACATCATCACCAAGCA
>NZ_JAHHUY010000064.1:0-3033 GCF_019144085.1 Clostridium tyrobutyricum | reverse complement strand
CAAGGTCCTCAGGGTCCTCAAGGCGTTCAAGGTCCTGCCGGTGTTGATGGTGCTCAAGGTGCCGTTGGTCCTACCGGTGCCCAAGGAATTCAAGGTTCCACTGGCCCTCAGGGTCCTCAAGGTCCTCAAGGCCCTGCTGGTGCTGATGGTGCTGCTGGACCTGCAAATGGTCTAAATGCTTATGGATATATTTATAATCTTCAAGATAGTATGGCTATTGCTAATGATGATATCCTGTTTAGTAATAATGGTTATCTGAATGGTATTGCACACACAACAGGTACTGCCGGAATTAGTATTACCCAAACTGGAATATATGAAATAAACTATAGTATATCTACAACAATGAATTCAAATACTGCTTCTTTAGCAATCGCTGTAAATGGATTTGTTCAGCCATCAACTCAAGTTATTGTTTTATTAGGTGCTGGCAAAACTTCTGGAAATGCTATATTAACTCTTAATGCTGGGGATATAATAACTTTAAGAAATACTTCAACAAACACTATAGTTCTCGAAAATACTCCTAACGTAAATGCTCAACTAGTAATTACAAAACTAGATTAATATGCTTAGAGCCCTCTATGACTATAGGGGGCTCTTTTAAAATTTAATTCCACGTGGATATATAATAATAAATGTAGTACTAAATCTTTATCTAACTAGGAAGGATAAATAAGATTATAATTATCCTTCTCAACTAATAAAAATATGCAATAACTTAGCTAATTTAATGAAAATACAATTACATGGAATAACTTTAGTTGGAATAGAAGATATTGTTTATACTATAACTGGATATAATGGCAGTCCCCATTTTTACACTTTTTTTACTCATGTGTTTACCTTGTCTTTGTAGTATCAGCGAACAGGTTCGTGGACAATTAACTAAACTATGGTAATTAATATACCAAAAAACACATCAACGATTGATGCATCTTTTACAAAAATTGAGTATCAATCCAGTATAGAGTATAATAATTTAATGTAGCATTTTCTTATCTCATTTTTGATATTTCAATTTTGCAACAACTATCATTTTAAACTTCATAGGGAACAAATTTTTTAATCTGTTTAGGAAGCCAGGAGTAATAATATCTTTATTTTTCATAAATCGTTTATAAGCATATCTCGCAACATCTTTAGAAGTCATAGCACTTCTTGGAGTTTTTGTTCCTTATTGAACAAAGAAATTTGTTCTTGTAGCCCCAGGACATAATACACAAACCTGCACACCTTTTTTCTTTGCCTCATATCGTATTGCTCTACTATAACTCAATACAAAAGCTTTGCTTGCAAAATAAGTGCTCGTATATGGTCCAGGCTGAAAGGCACCAATAGAAGAAACATTTAAAATTTTACCTTTCCCACGTATATACATATCAGAAATGTACAATTTACATAGTTCTACAAGATTAATGACATTTAATATCATCATGCTTTCATCACGTTGTAAATCAATTTTATCCGTGGGACCAATCAATCCTATTCCTGCATTGTTCACAAGTATGGAAATATTTAAATTATCTTCTTTTATTCGATTATATATTTGTGTTGCTGCTCCTATCTTTCCCATATCCTGTTGATATGTCAATATCGGTGTTTTAAACTCATCTGCTAATTTTTTCTTAGCTTCTTTCAATCTATTACTATTGGAAGAAACTATTACAATTCCATAGCAATCTCTGGCAAAATTCTTGGCAATCTCAAAACCTATTCCACTCGTTCCACCAGTAATTAATACATATTTCATATGTAAACACTCCTTTCTTCTTATAACATTATAGAAGAAAGAAATATTATAATAATTCACATATGTTAATTTAAAAAAATATTTTTTATTTCTTTCCTTATCCTACTCAAAAATGCAGCTCTAATACCTATGCAGGATGCAATATATCTTAATTCAACTCTATCATGGAGATGAGGATATCGTCTACTAAAATCAATATATCGTTCTTCAGCAGTCATTAAAGCTGAATTTTTAACCCTATTTTCTAATTTTTCAATTTCTTTTAGATAATTCTTAACAAATATGTTATTTAATCTTCCATCTTCTTTTATAATTTTATATACCAATTTATATGAATTCATTCTCTCTGCTGAAACATTTTGTAATATCATTTCCCTGTTCATCAACGTATATCCTCTAACTATACAATGGATTATAAAATAAAGATTTGTCGATTTGACGCCTTCTAGTAATACAATATGTTTGGTAGAAAAGTTTATAAAAGAAACTTCATTATTAATCATATCAGCAACATTTTCATTGATTTTTATTTCAAGTCCTTTTTCCAAATACTTACTAGCGTTCGTCACTTTTATCAACTCCTTAATTCACTAGAGTTTTATATTTTTTTCTATAACCAAAAAAGTACGGTTAATATAAATAACTAAATACTCTTTTCCATGTATTAATCATATCATACAAATATAGTGTTCTGCATCCTTAATAAAATATGAAAAAAAGCAACACTGTTTTCCCTTTAGTACCTAAAATATCGCCACTATCGATCTTTAAGATATAAAAATAACATTTAATTCTAGTATTCAGAATCTTTCATTATCACAGTATGCCCTGAAACATTTATGATATATATCTTTACATTGGCAAGATTCTACTTTCAAAAATATCTGCTCTTTATATTCAATTTATTCTTTAAAATAAACTATTTTCTATACTTAAACTTATAAAAATAAGCACTATAACCACTTTATTCTATTTTTTACAGTGACGATATTCTTGCCACTAAAATAAATCTATCTCTGATTTTTTAAAAGTTGATAATATATTTATAACTATAGTTTTTTACATCAATCATTTAGTTCGTAATCTAAGAAATTATGGAACTAAAAATATGGAATTACATATATTAAATTGAGCAAACTATAAATTTATTACACTAGAATAATACTCTAAAAGTGAGGTGTAACTTAATGACTACTTATAATGCTTATCCAACTGATAATGTGTATATATCAGAATTTTTCCCAGGCAAAAATTTTATTTCATCTTCAGTTTTATATACA
>NZ_JAHHUY010000063.1:0-3204 GCF_019144085.1 Clostridium tyrobutyricum | reverse complement strand
GGAGTGTTACCTTCACGTCATTGTTACCAGATGCCAATTTGTCAAAATCTTTGATTTTGCCAACAAATTGGTACTCCTCAGCTTCGCTGAGTGAGTTACCTTGTTTCTTAAATACTATAAGAAACAAATGAGAATATTATTCTCTGAAAATTGCACAGTAAGATAAATTTGGTCAAGCCCTCGACCTATTAGTATCAGTCAGCTGAACATGTCGCCATGCTTACACCTCTGACCTATCACCTTGTGTTCTTCAAGGGGTCTTACCAGCTTACGCTGTGGGAAATCTAATCTTGAGGTGGGCTTCACGCTTAGATGCTTTCAGCGTTTATCCCTTCCCGACATAGCTACCCAGCCATGCTCCTGGCGGAACAACTGGTACACCAGAGGTCAGTCCATCCCGGTCCTCTCGTACTAAGGACAGCTCCTCTCAAATTTCCTGCGCCCGCGACGGATAGGGACCGAACTGTCTCACGACGTTCTGAACCCAGCTCGCGTGCCGCTTTAATGGGCGAACAGCCCAACCCTTGGGACCTACTTCAGCCCCAGGATGCGACGAGCCGACATCGAGGTGCCAAACCTCCCCGTCGATGTGGACTCTTGGGGGAGATCAGCCTGTTATCCCCGAGGTAGCTTTTATCCGTTGAGCGATGGCCCTCCCACGAGGTACCACCGGATCACTAAGCCCGACTTTCGTCCCTGCTCCACCTGTATGTGTCGCAGTCAGGCTCCCTTATGCCTTTGCACTCTTCGAAGGATTTCCGACCCTTCTGAGGGAACCTTTGGGCGCCTCCGTTACATTTTAGGAGGCGACCGCCCCAGTCAAACTGCCTGCCTAACAATGTCCCGTGACCAGTTTCATGGCCGCCGGTTAGAATTCCAGTACTGTCAGGGTGGTATCCCAAGGTCGACTCCAAAAGGGCTGACGCCCTAATATCCAAGTCTCCCACCTATCCTGTACAGACAATACCGAAACTCAATGCTAAACTGCAGTAAAGCTCTACGGGGTCTTTCCGTCCAATCGCGGGTAGCAAGCATCTTCACTTGCACTACAATTTCGCCGGATTTGTTGTCGAGACAGTGCTCAAATCATTACGCCATTCGTGCGGGTCGGAACTTACCCGACAAGGAATTTCGCTACCTTAGGACCGTTATAGTTACGGCCGCCGTTTACTGGGGCTTAAGTTCATACCTTCGCTTACGCTAAGTATTCCCCTTAACCTTCCAGCACCGGGCAGGCGTCAGCCCCTATACTTCAGCTTTCGCTTTAGCAGAGACCTGTGTTTTTGATAAACAGTTGCTTGAGCCTATTCTCTGCGGCCCCTTTCGGGGCACTCCTTATCCCTAAGTTACGGAGTTAATTTGCCTAGTTCCTTAACAACAATTCTTCCGATGGTCTTAGGATTCTCTCCTCACCTACCTGTGTCGGTTTGCGGTACGGGCACAAACTTACTCCATAGAGACTTTTCTTGGCAGCGTGGAATCAGATACTTCTCCCGAAAGGGATCCCTGTAACACCTCAACATTGACTAAACGGATTTTCCAGTCCAGCCTGTCTAAGTGCTTAGACACACATCCAATAGTGTGCACATCCTATCCTCCTGCGTCATCCCATTTGTCAAACGCAAATTTGCGGTATCGGAATATCAACCGATTGTCCATCGCCTACGCCTTTCGGCCTGGGCTTAGGTCCCGACTAACCCTGAGCGGACGAACCTTCCTCAGGAAACCTTAGGTTTTCGACCAATAAGATTCTCACTTATTTCTCGCTACTTATGCCAACATTCTCACTCCTGCACAGTCCACCGCTCCTTACGGTGCGACTTCAACCCATGCAGGAAGCTCCTCTACCACTCTTTCGAGTCCATAGCTTCGGTGGTAAGTTTTAGCCCCGGACATCTTCGGCGCAGGACCTCTCGACTAGTGAGCTATTACGCACTCTTTAAATGAGTGGCTGCTTCTGAGCCAACATCCTAGTTGTCTTAGAAATCCCACATCCTTTTCCACTTAACTTACACTTTGGGACCTTAGCTGATGATCTGGGCTGTTTCCCTTTTGACCACGGATCTTATCATTCGTAGTCTGACTGCTGAGATTCAAGTATATGGCATTCGGAGTTTGATAGGGTTCAGTAACTGTTGTCAGCCCCTAGCCCATTCAGTGCTCTACCTCCATTACTCATACTCAACGCTAGCCCTAAAGCTATTTCGAGGAGAACCAGCTATCTCCGAGTTCGATTGGAATTTCTCCGCTATCCACAGCTCATCCCATGGTTTTTCAACACCAACGTGGTTCGGTCCTCCACGGAATTTTACTTCCGCTTCAACCTGGCCATGGATAGGTCACTCGGTTTCGGGTCTACAGCATGCAACTAGTCGCCCTATTCAGACTCGGTTTCCCTTCGGCTCCGTACCTTAAGTACTTAACCTTGCTGCATACCGTAACTCGTTGGCTCGTTCTACAAAAAGCACATCGTCGCACGTAAAAGTGCTTCGATCGGTTGTGGACACACGGTTTCAGGTTCTATTTCACTCCCCTTCCGGGGTTCTTTTCACCTTTCCCTCACGGTACTTCTTCACTATCGGTCACCAGGTAGTATTTAGCCTTAGGAGGTGGTCCTCCCGCATTCCCACAAGGTTTCACGTGTCTCGTGGTACTCTGGAATAGACTGGAAGCTTTAATTTTCACTTACAGGGCTTTTACCTTCTTTGGCGGAGCCTTCCAGCTCACTTCAATTAACTTATTGCCTTCCGTTGTGTCTACCCTTACCCCAGGAACAAGTTCCTGGTTTGGGCTCTTTCCCTTTCGCTCGCCGCTACTAAGAAAATCGATGTTTCTTTCTCTTCCTCCGGGTACTTAGATGTTTCAGTTCCCCGGGTTTACCTCTATAAACCTATGAATTCAGTTTATAGTACAATGCAAGCATTGTGGGTTTCCCCATTCGGACATCTTCGGCTCACAGACTATTTGCGTCTACCCGAAGCTTATCGCAGCTTATCGCGTCCTTCGTCGGCTCCTGGTGCCAAGGCATTCACCATGCGCCCTTTGTAGCTTGACCTTTATCTACAAAGGTTATTAACCTTAGCTGTATCTAGTATACATAAACCTTCGGTTTAAACATACATAAATACTTTAATTATTTTATCTTATTCAAAATGAAAATTATAAATAATTTTCTATTCTTACTGTGCAATTTTCAAAGAACAA
>NZ_JAHHUY010000062.1:0-3848 GCF_019144085.1 Clostridium tyrobutyricum | reverse complement strand
ATTTTATAAGGCAGAAGGAGCCAAAAGGCTTGAGACACACAATACACTGTGGAAATGGCATTAAAAAGAGATGATTTAAGAGATCCATTTATGAATTATCTGTCAGACTTATATAAGAGTAAAACATGTAATCATTTATCTGATAAAAGTTATAATGAAGCTGGAGCTGATAATTAGATACTCATAAATAGAGCGAAGAGATTCACTCTATTTTTTCATGATAGCACTATTCTGAAAGTACTTTTAATCAGTATATAGCCAGTATATAATATAAATATATTGTAAATTATTTAAAATAATTATATTTATTGAAGGGGGATACAAATGAAAACTTATTTGGTAACAGGAGGAGCTGGATTTATAGGCTCGAACTTTGTCCACTATATGATGAACAAATATAATGACATAAAAATCATAAACTATGACAAGCTCACCTATGCAGGAAACCTGGAAAACCTTAAATCAATAGCGGATAATCCAAACTACACTTTTATACAGGGGGACATATGCGATAAAAGCAAACTGGAAGAACTGTTTCAAGAATATGATATAGATTATGTAGTTAATTTTGCTGCAGAATCACATGTGGATAGGAGTATAAAAAATCCTGAAATATTTGTTCAGACAAATGTACTTGGAACTGTAACTCTTTTAAACACAGCAAAGAATGCCTGGTCAGGAGGAGATACTTTTAAAGCAGGCAAAAAATATCTTCAAGTTTCTACAGATGAAGTTTACGGATCACTTGGAAGTGAAGGATATTTTACAGAGACAACTCCTCTCGATTCCCACAGTCCATACTCCTCAAGCAAGGCATCTGCGGATTTAATGGTAAAAGCATATTTTGATACATATAAAATGCCTGTCAACATAACTAGATGTTCCAATAACTACGGTCCTTATCAATTCCCGGAAAAATTGATACCACTTGTTATAAACAACTGTTTGAACAAGAGAGAACTTCCCGTATATGGAGATGGAATGAATATAAGGGATTGGCTCTATGTAGAAGACCACTGCAAGGCAATAGACATGGTCTTAAATGGTGGAAAAGTCGGACAGGTCTATAATATTGGAGGACATAACGAGAGAACCAATATACATATTGTAAAAACTGTAATTTCATATATACATGACAATGTAGATTCTTCAGTAGAAGAAAATCTTATAAAATATGTAGAGGACAGAAAAGGACATGACAGAAGATACGGAATCGATCCTGAAAAGATAAAAGAAGAACTTGGATGGTACCCTGAAACCAAATTTGAAAATGGAATAATAAAGACAATCAAATGGTATCTTGAAAACAAGGAATGGATGGAAAACGTAACCTCGGGAGACTATAAAAACTATTACAAAAAAATGTACTCATAATTGTGAACTGTAAATAGTGAATTGAAAAGGTGGTTATAACATGAGAAAAGGTATAATACTTGCAGGAGGTTCCGGTACAAGACTCTATCCAATGACAAAGGCCATATCAAAACAGATCATACCTGTATATGACAAGCCAATGATATATTATCCTCTGTCAGTTCTTATGCTTGCAGATATAAGGGACATACTTATCATATCAACACCAAGGGATATAGAGACATTTAAAGAACTATTTGGAGATGGAAGTCAGTATGGACTTAATTTCCAGTATAAAATACAGTATGAACCCAAAGGACTTGCAGAAGCATTTATTGTAGGAGAGGAATTTATAGGACAGGACGATGTGGCACTTGTCCTTGGAGATAATGTATTTCATGGATATGGTTTTACAGAAAGACTTGAAAATGCTTCAAAGAGACATGACTGTTCCACTATTTTTGGCTATCATGTAAGTAATCCAACCTCTTTTGGAGTAGTGGAATTTGATGATGACTTCAACGTAATATCCATAGAGGAAAAACCTGAACATCCAAAATCCGATTATGCAGTTCCGGGACTCTATTTTTATGACAATGATGTAGTAAATATAGCAAAGAACATAAAGCCCTCTGCAAGAGGAGAACTTGAAATAACAGATATAAATAATGAATATCTTAAAAGAGGAAAGCTGAAAGTAGAACTCTTTGGAAGAGGCATGGCATGGCTTGATACGGGAACTCCAACAGGACTTTTAAATGCAGCTAATTTTGTAGAAGCTGTACAGACCAGACAAGGACTCTACATAGCATGTCTTGAAGAAATTGCCTACAGAAAGGGATATATTGATGACAAACAGCTTTTAAAATTGGCCGAGCCTTTGAAAAAAGTAGACTATGGACGTTATATCCTGAGCCTGATAGACAGAAAAAAATATAAATTTTAGAGGGTGATATATGTGAAAGTGTTGGTTACAGGTGCAAAAGGTCAGCTTGCCATGGAAATTCGTTCTATTTTGGAAAACAAAAGTTCAGAACTCGGACCTGTGGATAAATTGTATTCCAATTCTCAAATGATATATGTCGCCAGAGATGAGCTTGACATAACTCGATTAAGTGATGTAATGAACTTTATGGGAAAATACAAACCTGATATAGTTATAAACTGTGGAGCCTACACAAATGTAGACAAATGTGAAAGTGACTATGAAAGTGCTTTCAGGGTAAATTCAATTGGCCCGAGAAATCTTGCAATGGCATGTGAAAAAATAGAAGCAAAACTTGTACACATATCCACAGACTATGTTTTCAATGGTGAAGGCAATATACCTTTCAAAGAATATGACCTTCCACAACCAGTAAGTGTATATGGAAAGACAAAACTTCTTGGAGAACAGTATGTAAGGGAAAACTGCAGCAGATATTTTATAGTCAGAACCTCCTGGCTCTACGGAAGATACGGCAAAAATTTTGTATATACAATAATGAAGGCAGCAAAAGAAAAAGGGCATCTTGATGTAGTAAATGACCAGAGAGGCAATCCTACCAATGCAGAGGACCTTGCATACCATATATTAAAACTGTCACTTACACATGAATATGGAATATATCACTGTACGGGAAAGGGAGAATGCAGCTGGTATGATTTTGCTTCAAAAATTGTTGAGTATTCAAAAATAGAATGTACAGTATCTCCCATGACTTCCGACTCGCTTAAAAGAGCTGCAAAGAGACCTGAATATTCTTCACTGGACAATATGATGCTCAGATGTACTATAGGAGATGACATGAGAAACTGGAAAACTGCCCTCAAATCTTTTATACAGACAATAATGGGGGACAGTTAACAACTTCTTAATTGTGAACTGTAAATTGTAAACTGTGAATTGACAAGAAAGGGTGTGTTTAAAATAGGTAATTTTAAATTTGTAAATACGGAAATTAAAGGCGTATACATAGTTGAAACAAAGGTTTTTGGAGATAACAGAGGATATTTCATGGAAACCTATAATTATAATGACTTTAAAGAGGCAGGATTGGATATGGAATTTGTTCAGGATAATCAATCCAAATCTACAAAGGGAGTTTTGAGAGGACTTCATTTTCAAAAAAAACATTCTCAGGGAAAACTTGTACGAGTTACAAAAGGTAAGGTATTTGATGTAGGTGTGGATCTTAGAGATGGATCGGAAACTTACGGAAAATGGGTAGGAGTTGTGCTGTCTGAAGAAAACAAGAAGCAGTTTTATCTGCCAAAAGGATTTGCACATGGATTTGCAGTCCTTTCAGATGAAGCTGAATTCTGTTACAAATGTACTGATTTTTATCATCCGGAAGATGAGGGCGGACTCATATGGAATGATCCGGATATAGGAATAAAATGGCCGCTAGACGGAATAGACAATATAATCTTCTCTGATAAGGATAAGTTATGGCCAAGGTTGAAGGACTTGAGTTAAGGGGTCAGAGTTAAGGGGTCAGACCCCATGGTAAAAA
>NZ_JAHHUY010000061.1:0-4621 GCF_019144085.1 Clostridium tyrobutyricum | reverse complement strand
AATAAATGGTCGTTTATTTTACTATACTTACCACTAATCACATATTTGCTGGTATTTCCCCATAAAACTATAATGGTTAATCATAAATTGAATTTTCTTTTTATTAGGAATAGCGTCTACATTTCCGACGAAACCTACGCTAAGACAAAAAATGGGTAATTGTAATTAGATGATTATATACTTTAATATACAGTAGTAGTCTATTGTGGCATACTGCTGTCATATTCAGTGTGATATTATATAAAAAGTAAAAAGGTAATTATCTATATAAGGAGATAATAAAACTATGGCTTATAAATTGAAGGAAGTAACAGTAAGAACGAATAATTCTGAAGAAGGAATAAAAATAATTAGTGAAATTTGGAAATATATTATTAGTGGAAAACTCCCTATTCTTTTTGATACCGATCATATGTTTCAGCAAGGCATTTCTCCAGTTTCAAAATACAGTAATTATTCTAATGATGAAAATGGAGATTATGACCTAACGATAATGGCTGTAACAGTGAACTTTTTTCAAAAGATGGAAAACCACATTGCTATTTATATGTTACAATTAAGTAAATTTAGAAAATAAAAGTAGGAGTATGGTTAATGAACGTGTTAAATTCCAAAAGGATTTATAAACTATTTTAATTTACAGGAGAAAAAAGAGAAGGGAAAAAATGTATACAACAACTTCCATTATTAAGGGCGTTAGCACTAGGGGTTTGTGGATTGTGTAGTCCCATTATATTTATTTCTATTTTGTCTTTAAATATGAATAAATTCTTAGCATAATTTTCGTGTTTTGTTGCTTATACCCTAAGGAGTTTTATATTTTAATTATCAATCATCTTTATCTAGCCAATTTATTGTTAATTTATTTAAGTATCTTTCAATTAATTTAGACAACCTACTTGGATAGTCAAATATATTTCTATAATCTTTAAAGTTATATTTAACTTCACTTAATTTATCATTATGAAAGTCTATAATAGCTTTCATATGTTCATTATCAAAGTCATTTTTAAAATTTAAAAATGTAGCAACATATTTAGATATATATTCTTTCCCAATAGTAGAATTAGTATCTTTACTATCATCCTCTGGCCAAATAAAAATATTTAAAGTTAATAATTTTTTCAAAGTTTCATTATCTGAAAGAATTAAATAAACAAATTCAGCCTTCATAATGTTATTAATATCATATATCTTTAATTTTTTATTTAATTGTTTTAATTTATTACGTGTTTTTATATCGTCTGTCGGTACTATTAATTTATATTGTTCATATTTCTTATAAGCACTATTTATTAATTCCCTTTCATCAGATTTTAACTTGCCTAATATATTATTCATAGTATTTATTTCAATATTTTTAGGAACCTCTAAGTATTTTTCTTCAAATAAAAAAGAAAATATACCTAATATGATATCTACTATTTGTAGTCCTATGTAATCATCAGATTTTTCTTGCCTACACCTATCAACTTTGTAATTTAATCCTCTATACATAGCTTGGGCATTTAATTGTTCTCTTAACGTTTTTGTCAATTGAACATGATTATAAGTTTTATTAATAATTTTATTACATTCTTTTATTTTTTTTTCATCACTAAACTTAGAACTTGAATCTATTATAGATTTAAACTTTTTAGCATTTTCTTCACTAAAAAACTCTAAATTCTTATTACCATAACCAGCCCATTCATCTATGTAAATGTCAATATTTTTAAAATCATAGCTTGTCCTAAGTATTCCATATATTAGCCTTTCAGGAATCTTAGTATATAATAAATTTCTAATAGCTGTAGGCTTAAGCTTTAATTTTTCTCCAGTTTTTATTGCATACTCATTATTTACTATGTATATATTAGTCTTTATAAAATCCAATGCATACTTAAAAATATTTAAATAATAATTTACAAGTGATAAATTAAAGTCTACAAAATGAAGTTCCTTTCTAAGATCAGTATCATTTTTATAACTGTCTATTTTTTTCCTATCTAAATAAGAACACCCTATTATTCCATAATAAGAAAACGTAGACCTAAATTCATCTAGCTTATTTGACTCATCAAAATATAATTCAAAACTCATAATTTCCTCCAATAATGTTGACTAAATAACATTATATTTATATAATAAATATATACATCTATTATGTAGATGTATTTCTTGAAAAGTGGGCATACTTAAATATATAGTATATTATAGCACTTAGCGCTCGCTCAAACTATAATATTTATATATTTAATTATTTATATACTTTTTAGCGCTCGCAAGGTATGTAAATAACAATATAAAGCTAGTTAAACAATTTATATTATGGAACATTATAGTACTTAGCGCTCGCGAAACTATAATGTCTATAAGGATGTAATATATATAATAATTATTTGTATAGCATTTAGCGCTCGCAAAATCTATATAAATAATAAAAATTAAAAAAGCTGTTATTAAAAAACATATATTTTTTTTAATAACAGCTTTTTTAATTTCAACTAATACCTCTCTAATCTTTCTATCTAATTTCATGTATAATACTTTTTTATCTTCTCATAAGAAGTCTTGACGCAATTAAACGCATAAATCCTCTGCTTGTACCTATACCATATCGCATTCTTTTTAATAAATCAGGGCCTTTTATAATTAAATAACAAAATCAAATTAGCAGCATAAAATTTATATTTACGAATTATTTTATAGATAGATAATATCATTATCTAATTACAATTACTTATTTTTGTCAGAAATATTAATGCTAACCATATAACATTCAATTTTTTATTTTTTTGATTCCTGAATTGTTTTTCTTTTCATATCTCTATACCAATCTGCTCTATCTTTATATCCTAATTTTTTAATAGCTTCATCAAGTTTTTTCAATTCTTCTTCCGTATCTCTGACCTGAAATCTTGGATTTTTTATCATATAATCCCTCCAAAAAATATTATTATAATTACAATGTACCCCATATGTACATTTTTATCAATATTTTTTATAGCTCAAACATAAATTTTATTCTATATCTGAGCTATAGCTTTAACTTTTAGTTTAATATTTAATTACTAAACCAAAATAATATTATAAATTAACTAACTGTTTCAAAAATAATCTTGCGTCATCAAAACCAGTATTATAAAACTCAACTGCTATTTTATAAATATAATCTACTATGGTATTTTTCATATCTAAAGCAAGACTTTCATCTTCCTTTTGAACTATTTTTATTAAACTATCAATTTTTAAATCAGAATTATATAGTCCATTTTTATTATCAATATTCCTTTCCAATAAATTCTTTTTTAATTTTTCAATATCTATAATATTTTCTACCATTTTATTTCCTCCCCTAATCAAATCTATTAAATGAATACCACGATGGAATGTCTCTCAATTTCTCTGCTGCTGACCTAAAATACTTTAAAGCTGTATTATACTGACCTACTATTTCAGCTATATTTTTAGAATTTAAAACATCTTTTTTATGTTTTTCTTGAAGTTTTTTTAAATTATCCTTTAAATAATCAATTTTAAATCTAGTGTGTTTACTTCCTTCTTCTCTAGGTGCTAGAGTTATCTCAAAGTGTTTATATGGATTCTGTTTTGATATATATAACTCATACCACCCATAATTTTTATAATAACTTACACCATAATTTTCAAATAGATCCTGGACTGTTTTTTCTATTCTCTTATTGATAATCTTATTTTCATAAGATTTTAAGCCATTTATTAAGGTTTTATATATACTCATTTTTTCTATATCTGATTTAAAAGTTTTTTCTATGTGTAAAATCAATTTGTTATATTCATTTATATTAATTTCATACTCACGCATTTTAAATCCTCCTTGTATAATGTGGTTATAACATTCAATAGAAAACTATCTTAAATTTTAACGAACATTACAACTCATTTCTTTTTTATTATTCGAAGATTTTCTACCCGATAGGGTGTACTAATCTCATCTAACTTTGTTTTCTATTAATTTTCCCTAACGGGAATCCATACTAGTAAAATTGATGTATAATATCTCCTGAATAGGCGATAGATGTATTCCTCCTGGGAAATGATTCGATAGAATCATTATTACCCGTAAATTAGCGTATCATTCCATCAGTGAGAATTCTGTGTTTAGCTGGTTGGGTTTCCCTTTGGGAACTACCCGTGTCACAAACAAGGTTACAAAATTACTGATAGAAATGGAATATCTATTCTATCTCAAAACAAAGGAGATACATATATGAGTAAATTTTTTTATAAACCAATAGTTGGAATTGATATATCGGCAGACTTTTCTGTAGCTGCCATATTGGCACCTGACGGTGAAGTGTATAGAAAGCCTTTTAAGATTATGCATAATAGAAATGGTTTTGATTACCTAGTAGATCAAATAAAAAAAGCGGAGAAAGAGCTTAACATGAAAACAGCCATTTTCATGGAATCTACTGGTGTATACCATCTTACTCTTTTCCACTTTCTTAAAGATACGTTTGAAGTATGTATCCTTAATCCACTCATTACTAATTGTAACAAGAATGTGGACATAAGAAAAGTGAAAAATGATAAAAAAGATGCATTAACCATTGCTAAAATAGGTAAATTTCAAGATGTCAAATATTCTTCTAACTTT
>NZ_JAHHUY010000060.1:0-5171 GCF_019144085.1 Clostridium tyrobutyricum | reverse complement strand
TTACACAAATCTATCTATATTCTCAACTCTTCTTAAAAATTAAAACTTCAAAAGCATGTCATACCATTGAACGCCGCCATGTACTGATTTAGATATACCTTTATTGACATATCCGAACTTTTCATAATAGTGAATGAGTCTTTTCTTGCAAGTGAGAACCATACCCTTTCTACCTGATATTTTTGATAAATCTATTATGTAATTCATTAATTGCAAGGCTATTCCATGGTTACGATATTTTGGTATGACGTCAAGCCCAAAAATTGTCTGATAGTCACCATTTGGAACATGAAGTGTTGAATCTTCATACAACTCATCATAAATTACAGTTCCATTTATAATACAACCATTAATAAATCCAATAATTTTTTTATCTTTTTCTGCTACAAAAAAACTTTCTGAAAATGTATTAAGACGCTGTTTTAAAGATTCTCTTGTAGCTGCCTCTGATTTTGGAAAGCAGATTGCTTCAACTTTTGATATCGCATCCAAATCCTTTAATAATGCCTGTCTGATTATAATATCCATATATATAAATATCTCCTAGTCATTTTGCCTATTTGTAATTTGATTGCTTATAATTAGTGAAATTAAACAAAATGTTAATAATACACAAACAACCCATATTGAATGATCTCCAATATTTATGGTAAAAAAGCCTCCTAAAAAAGCTCCAGATAAAAAAGAGAAAATAATAACAAAATATCTAATGGCTTTTATGATGGATTCATGATTTTTTTGTGTAATTGCAATATAGGCTGCATGTGAGGCTGAACGTAAATTACCGGTACACATAGTAGTGGCAAAAGGTGAACCTACTAATTTTCTAAATGAACAATATTGCAGCGAAGCTGCAAATGAAATAGTAACATTTACAAAAATATTTGACACAGTTCTAGGAACAAATCCTATAATTAAAAATAGTAGTATTTCAATAGTTAGTATTATATATAAAGATAAAGAATTTTTTATAAAAATAATAAAATTCTTATCTTTTATAGTTTCATAGGTCATTACACCAATTATAAAACCTAAAATTGGCATTGATGCATGCAAAAATTGGGCCCAATTTCTTTTGAAAAGTGATATTCCAACCAATACAAGGTTACCTGTCTGGGCATTGGAAAAAACACCACCTCTTCCTACGAAAGTATAGGCATCCAGAAATCCGCCAACTATTGCAAGAAGTATTCCAAGAATCAATGATTCAGAGGTAATAATAGGATAGTGTAAACTTAATTTCTTTTTATGAAATATATGTATTTCTTTAACTGTCAAAATAAATAGCTCCTTTTAATAAAATATAATATTAAAGTATTGTATACTTATATATTATACTTTTGATTTTAGTATATGTATAATACTATTAATATTATATAATTAATAGTATAAAACTATAACGAATTGATTTTTTATAAGAAAGTAGGAAATTTATATGAATTTTCATCAATTAGAATATGTAATAGCAATATCAGAGGAAAAAAGTATTTCAAAAGCAGCAAAAAAATTATATATTTCTCAACCTTCTTTAAGTCAATATATTATCAGATTGGAAAATAATTTAGGAGTAAAATTATTTGATAGAACTACAAACTCTATTAAATTGACTTTTGCAGGGGAGAAGTACCTAAAAACTGCAAAGAGTATTCTCAATCTAAATATCCAATTAAGAAAAGAACTAAGTGATATAGCTGGTTCTAAAAAAGGACGAATTATAATTGGAATACCAATCCAAATAGGAAGGTATATACTACCATTAGTTTTACCTGAATTTAACAATAAGTTTCCAGAGATAAAATTATCAATTCAAGAAGACGTAACCTTGAAATTAGAGCAGATGCTATTGGATGGTAAAATAGACATTGCCATATTAAATCTTCCAATAAAAAATGAAAAAATTTTATATAAAACAGTGTGTAATGAAAGAATATTTCTTGTAGCTCCTAGGAATCACCCCATATGTTATCATAAAAACTCTAAAAGAGATCAAAAATTATATATTAATAGTTTAAAAAATGAAAAGTTTATTTTGTTGAAGCAAGGTCAGAGAATGAGGCTTATTGCAGATATTATATTTCAACATTCGCATTTTAAGCCAAATATTCTTCTTGAACTTACCAATGTTGATACTGCTCATAGAATAGCTGCTGAAGGAATGGGATTTGCTTTTATACCGGAAAATGTCATATGGTTGTTGAATACAGATAAATACAATAATTATTTTTTAATAGATGATATTAATTCTACAATTGTAATAGCCTATAGACAAGGAGAATATATTACAAAAGCGACTTGTGAATTTATTAATATGGTAAAGAGAATTGTACAATTAAATTGTAAATTAAAAGTAAATAATGAAAGAGTATATAATAAAATTTATATTTAAATGGTTAATGTATAAGGGCTTCTATAAATATATTCATTTATAGTAATATATTGACTTTGGCTCAAGTTAGTATTAACATTTTTATATGTGAATTTAAAGTTATATTATACATTTAAGTAGGGGCAATTAAGCCGTTTTCTATATTTGAAAATTTTAGAAAATTAAGCTAGTGATGATACCTACCAGTAATTAGTAGTGACTTTTACAATTGCTGGTTTTATTCATTTTTAATTTATTGAAAGGATAGGAAGCATAATGTTAAAAATTTTGATAGTAGATGATTCAATGTTTTCTCGAAAGATAATTTCCAATTTTATAAAAAAATTTATAGGAAATTTGGATGATATTGAAATGTTCTTTGCCTGTGATGGACAAGAAGGATTTGAAAAATATAAAGATATCAATCCTGATTATATAATTTTAGATTTATTAATGCCTAATTTAAATGGCAAAGAGCTGATAAAATTAATAAAGAAAGATAATAATGATGCAAAAATAGCTGTTATTTCTGCAGATGTTCAAAAAAATGTAAGAGAGGAAATAGAATCTTATGGTATATTGACATTTATTAATAAACCATTTAATCAAAAGAAGGCTGAGAAATTATGTAATATGATGAGGAATGATTAAGATGAATAAAAGAATATTGAGATATGATATATTGAAGGAACTATTTAATATAAGTGTAGGCAAAGCTGCTAGCATGCTTTCAGAAATAACTAATAAAAGAATATTTTTGGATGTACCGAATGTGGAAATATTGAATTTAGAAAATAGAGATCTAAAGATGGAAGACTATTTTCCAATGATAATTGACGGAACCTTAATGATATCATCTATAGCTTTTGAAAAGAAACTTACAGGAAAGGCAAATTTGATTTTTCCTGCAAAAAAAATGAAGAAGTTTGTAGACATATGTTATGGTCAATATGAAGATAATAATCTTTATGATGAAGATTTTACAAATGTAGATTTTGATATTATTAAAGAAATTGGCAATATAATTTTAAATTCCATTATTGGTGAAGTTGGAAATCATCTGGATATTAAATTGGATTATACTCTACCTGAAGTTAAAGTATTTAATACAATAGATTTTAGACGAGATATTAAATATAAAGAGTATAAGAATGTACTTATACTTTATATAACATTTGTAATAGATGAAATAGAGATTGAAGGTGCAGTGGTAATTGATTTAACGCTTCAATCTTTAAAGGAATTAATGGAAAAAATAGATAGTATAGAGGATGAATTATATGGATAAAATTATATCCGATATATTAAATAACATTAATGAAGGATTAGTATTAATTGACCAGAGATTGAATATTTGTATATGGAACAAATACATGGAGTATTTAACAGGTATTAATTCAGAAAATGCAATTAATAATAATATATATGAAATATTACCTAATTTGACCAGAAGATATTTAAAAAACAGTATATCCAATGTAATGGATACTGGACTTAAAATGTTTTTTTCATCATCAATGCATGGGAAATTAGTTAATGATAGGGAAAACTTAAATCTAAAAATAAGTAGGCTTGATTATAATAATTCTAAAGTACTTGTTCTGGAATTTTTGGATGTTACTAATCAGTTTATACAGGTTGACAGATTAAAAAAATATGTGACTAAGTTATGTGAGTTAAATAAGAAATTGAAAGAAAAGGAAGAAGTAATTAAAAATCTAGCCTATTATGACAAATTGACAGGAGCTGCAAATAGGACTTTATTTTATAAGTTTTCAGAAAAATTTTTAAGTGCTGCCAAGAGAAATAATACTATGTTGGGATTGATGTTTATAGACATTGATAAATTTAAAAATATAAATGATACCTATGGACATGAAGTAGGTGATAAAGTTCTTGTTAAAGTAACTGATATACTTAAAAAGGCTACAAGAAAAGATGATGTAGTTACAAGATATGGTGGAGATGAATTCCTTATACTACTACCTCATATAAAGAATTTAACTGATTGTGAAACTATAGCTTGTAGAATACTCAATGCTAAAAATAATGTTATAGATTGTGACAAAAATCAAATATTCATATCATTGAGTATTGGGGTGAGTTTTTACCCGAATGACGGTGATAATATAGATGACTTAATAGCAAAAGCAGACATGGCTATGTATATTGCAAAAAAGAGAGATGGTCAGGATAATTATGTCTGTAATTGATGTCATGGAAAGCTTTTCTGACTATAATTTAAAATATTAAGGGGGATAAAATTCATTATCCCCCAATAATTTTTTTTGGTGCTTAAAACATGGTTAATTTGAAATATTGACTGTTTTTGATTCCATTATGCAAGCTGTGTAATGACAAGGTGAGCTGAAACAGGATTTGTTCCACCAGCCAGAGGAGTGATAGTTAGTGCCACTGCATTACCAGCAGGATTTCTTACAGTTAGTACTGAATTGATGGATGTTGTATTTACAAGAGCCATTTCTACTATCTGAGAAGTACCTGTTGCTCTTCCTACCACTGTATAGGCTAATTCAGCTCCATTAAGAGTTAAAACAAGTTGTCCAGCTTCGGATACACTTACCTGAAATAAAATTTGATAAGTGCCAATTGTAGATAGGTTAAATGTGCTAGGACCAGTACGTGAAATATTAGTTCCACTAGTAGGTCCATCTTGAGGAAAGCTTACATCTGTGCCTGGAGCTACTGTTGCTGCGTTATCAGGAGGCATCAATGCAAAAAAATCTGCAAAGTTTAATATTCCTCCGGTAGCACCAGTAGGACCGGTAGGACCGATATCACCAGT
>NZ_JAHHUY010000005.1:0-146024 GCF_019144085.1 Clostridium tyrobutyricum | reverse complement strand
AACTATACTTAGGGGCTTAAGAGTTACAATTTTAGCATCCAGTTTGTTATTTTCAAAAAGAGATGTAGATTAATTTGCAATAAAAAGAAATGAGAAAACATTTTGAAGGAGTTAATATGGAAGATATTTGGGTAGTTACAACTTTTTTATTGATATTTATGTTTATCATATTTATTTTTTATCATCTGTATTACCGAATGAATATTAAGCATATTACAAGGCAACTAAAAGAAATTATGAATATAAAAGATACTAACCAGCTGCTGACAGTAGTGGCAAGACAAAGAGACATTTCAAATCTTGTTAATCAGATTAACAATTTAATGCGAGATATCAGATTGTCTCGTATACGAATTAAACGGCTAAATAAAAATTTTAGGCAGAGTATAACTAATATTTCACATGATTTGCGTACACCCCTTACAACTGCCAGTGGATACGTTCAAATGCTGCAGGCAAGTGCTCCAGATAGAGAACAACAAGAGTATCTGGCAATAGTATTGGAACGGCAGAATATGGTTAAGATATTACTGGAACAATTATTTGAATACGTACGTATTGAATCAGGGGAGATTATTTATAAACATATACCTATAGATGCAAAAAAAATTTTTATGGATACATTGGTCATGTATTATGATGATTTTTATAATAAGGATCAGGAACCAACTGTCCACTTACTGGAAAAACCATGTATAATATTAGGAGATGAACAAGGCGTAAAAAGAATATTTTCAAATATTTTATTTAATGCAATTGTACATGGTAAGGGAGAATATGATCTTGAAATTCAAGAATCAAAGGGTAATTATATATTTACTTTTTCCAATCTTAGTGAACCCATGACCAAAGATAATTTAGATTATATTTTTGAACGTTTTTACACAAAAGATAAATCCAGAAATAAAAAGACTACAGGATTAGGATTGTCAATAGCCAAAGAAATCACCAAACAGTTGAATGGAACAATAGATGCCTTTTATAATAATGGTAAATTCTCAATATCTATTTTATTTCCTAAAGTTTAATAAAACAGGTATTGAGAAAGTATAATTTTAATTTATTGTACATTTTCAGCTTTATATTTCTCTTTCTTTAAATTATTTATAACTCTCATATAATACAAAACACCTGATATAATAATTATAATACTTATCAATTCAATAAAATCCGGTAATTTTGATTCAAAGATAAAATAATAAACAAGTCCAAAAACAGTTTCACCTACAACCATCTGTCCTACTAAAGAGACAGGCAACCCAACAGATGCTTTATTCCAAAAAACTGCTCCCAGCCATGATACTGCAATTCCAAGAAATATGGAAATACACCAAAATTCAAAAGTACTGTTGTTAAAATTCATTAGTCTATTTATCGAAAAAGAATTTGGCATTATAATTTTAATTATCACTATAAAAACTGGAACAAGCAATAAAGTAGCTGCACCTGTAATTGTAGACCATACTTGAGGATTAATCCTTGAATTTTGTCTTAAAAAATTAGCATTTGCAACTGCATACCATGTCCAAACAAATAACGCAAATATACAGGATATAATTCCATATATATTAAATTTACTGTTGTTACCTAATGATGCAAAATTCATTAACAAACTACCACCTATGATAACAAGAATAGGAATAATCAATTTTTTAAATGAGATATCCTTGTTTGTAAGATTTCCATATAATGAAGTTGTAACAGGCAGCAATCCTATTATAAGTGTGGAAATTATGGAACCTGTTAACTTGATGGACAATGCCAGGAAAAAATAATAGCCTATATTTCCACAAAATGCAAACACTATAGCCTTTTTCCACATATTTATATCTATCAAATTTTTCCTGTTCTGAGTTTTTAAAAGTAGAATAGCCATGGAAAAAATCCCATATACAAGGTATCTGCCAACTGTTATTTCAATAGCAGTATAGTCTGATAATAAATTCGGTACTATGTATACAAATCCCCACATTGCATCAGCCATCAATGCAAAAAATATACTCCCGATAGATAATTTTGGCATAGTTCTCTCCCCCATCAATTTTTACATACTCTAAATAAAGAAATTCGTTATTTTATATCCTATCATATATGCTAAAATTCCAAATACAATGGTAATCAATATATAACTTATTGCATTTATCTTGCTATTTGTATCAAAAAGTTTTATTCCATCAAACATAAAAGTTGAAAATGTAGTATAGGCTCCTAAAAAACCATCACAGAGCAGAATATAAAATTTAGGATTCAAATTGGCTGCATTTAATACTCCTAAAACTAAGGCACCTGTTATATTTATAATAATTGTCCCTATTGGAAAGTATTTTCCAAGATGTTTCTGTATATATTGTCCTAAAGAATATCTGGTTAAACTACCAAACATGCCTCCCATACCTACAATTAGAAAGTTCATTTTATCAATTCCCTTCTGAATGATATACGCTTAATAATCTGCCTTGCACAAATAACTCCAACTGCTGAAAGAACAAGTCCAAACATCAAGGACATAAGTGTATATGATATTGCCTGCAGATAATATCCTTTTGAAAATATTGACCATATTTCCTTGCATATTGTGGAAAACGTAGTATATGCCCCTATCAAGCCTGTACATATCATAAGCTGGATATTGGAAGAACGGCTTAGTTTGTCCATCAAGATAGTAGTAATAAATGCAAGTAAAAAACTGCCTGTTAAATTTATAAAAAGTGTATTTATAGGAATTACTCCTGTGTAACTGTGGAATTTCAAACTTTCAATAAAATATCTTAAAATTGTACCTAAGAATCCACCTGCACATATATAAATATATTTTTTCATATCCTATATCTCCTTTTAAATTTTATCCAATATATAAAAAATGACCTCTACTATACAAATATAGTAGAAGTCATCAATCCCGGAAGAGATGGTTAAAGGTGAACTTCATCACCTAAGATACATTTATTGAAGTAATTATATCACATTGTTAAATTTAAATAAAGTGTAAATTCAAAGGATTAGTTCTATTAAACTGGAAAAAATCATACTTATTTTATAGAAGATATAAATAATTGAAAGGCTGAGAAATTCATATGGCTAGTAAAATTCTTTATAAAATCACTAATTTTCCACACGCATCGGGAACATTCATACAACCTGATATGGTACTTAACTGGGATGATGTAACATGGCAAAAAGAACTTTATTATTTAAAAGAAGTTAAAATGAGATATATTGTAATAAACAGTTTTATAGTCCAGAATCAAAAGATTAAAAAAATATATGATGGTTCATTTAAAAATGATGTAGTGGATATGTGCCTGAAGAACTGCCAAAAATCAGGTTTTAAAGTATTTTTTGGAATTGACTACAATACTATGTGGTGGAAGTTTGGGCCAAGAAATCCTTCTTTCCTATATGGACGGATTAAAAAATCAAATTTCATAATAAAAGAATTGTATGAGAAATACCATGAAAAATACAAGGATTCATTTTATGGGTGGTACTGGGTATATGAAGTTGATAATCTCAACTTTAGAAGTAAAGATGATTTTAAAATATTATCCACAGCTGTGAATATAAATTTAGACTACATGGAGGATAATAATATGCGACTGCCATTTATGATGTCTCCTTTTATGAACTCAAAATACTCCACACCTCAAGCTTACGCAGACAATTGGAAGCACTTTTTTAGCTTGACCAATTTTAAAAGAGGAGATATTTTTTGTCCACAGGACTCTGTAGGAGGCGGCGGACTTAAAATTAAAGAAGTCACAGACTGGTTTAGTGCCTTAAGCAAATCTGCCAAATCTAAAAGCGGACTTCTATTTTGGGCAAACGTTGAAACTTTCAACCATAATGACTGGTCAAGCGCCCCTATAAAGAGATTTATAAAACAGATGAGATTGGAATATCCATTTGTGGATAATATTATAACTTTTACCTACAGTCATTATTATAGTCCAAACAATATAAACAGGAGATTTCACAGAGCTTATAAAACATATTTATATCAGCATAAAATTCACAATAGAAGTCCTCATGCACCTAAATGGAGTAAGATCAATAAAACCAATACCGAAACTATCATCAATTGGGAAGTATCTGAAGATGCAGCATCATATAAACTATTCTGTAATGGCAGGAAAATATATTCTCCATCTGTACAGAGAAAATACGGCGGAAACAAAAACCAAACTTTGGGACAATTCAAATGTAAAAGCAGTTCTGACAATTCCAAATATGAAATTCAGGCTATGGACTTCTGGGGAAATGTATCAAAAAAAGTCACAATTGGCAAGTGACTTTTTTATAATTATACAATATTGTATTTTTGTTCAGATAGTGCTTCTACAGCATTATTTACATCTGCATCCCTAATGAGAATATAATCTGTATCATAGGTGGAAACAGCAAATATGCTTATTTTTCTCTCAGCCAATATTGAACTTATGGAAGCTAGAATTCCAATTAGAGAAAAATCCAATGGTCCCTCAATCTTTAAAATTCTCCAGTTCTTCTCACATTTTATATTCTCAGGGATATTTTTTTCAGAGCATACAATTGACATCTCGTCTGATGTTCTGGTTACAGAAAAAAACTCCCCTTTTTCTCCCCATTCAGGAACTGATGAAGTAGTGTCCAACCTGCAAACCCCATACTTGTCTTTTAACAATTTCAGAGTCAATATTTTTTCTTTCATTAATATATACACCTCCATGATATATATTATATACATATTTAGGTGGATTCAAGAGCATAATACTTTATATAAAAAATAATTTAAGGAGTGATAAAATGTTTAATCCATTTGACCAAAAGCCAATGCCACTTGAAGACACTATCATGGACTGGCAAACTATGTACCCAAAACCATATTCAAAACAGACTGTTGATCCATATACAAAAGTCCGTATCATATTGATGAATGGAATTGAGGTGGAAGCAGCTCTTTTCTCCCATCAATTCAACCGCCACTGCAACAACAACGATCTTCGTAGAGAACTTGCAATGATGCGCCGTGTGGAACAGCAGCAGCAAAAACACATCAACTGGTTGAAGCCTATTGATGAGACACAGCTTGAAACAACTATAGGATATGAACACGTTGCTGTAGATTTAACTGCCTGGCTTGCACAAAAAGAACCAAATTCCTACGTAAAACAGGCACTTGATTTTGCACTGCTGGAAGATTTCGATCATCTGTACCGCTACTCAAATCTACTGGATCTTGATGAAAACATTCCTGCAGAAAATCTTGTAAAAAAATATGTAGACATTACTCCAGGACGTCCAACTGTAGCAGAACACCGTTGTCCGGAAGAGGAGGCAAAACGCTTTGTTGACTTCAAAACAGCAGATATACGTACAAAATTAAGTACCATGATCATTACTGCAGGTGAACAGCAAACAATGAACTTCTACATGAATCTTGGTAATACATACTACAACGATATAGGTCGTCAGCTTTATCAGGAAATTGGAATGATAGAAGAACAGCACGTAAGCCATTACGGATCACTTATCGATCCAAACTGTACATGGCTGGAAAGTCTTCTGCTTCATGAATACATGGAGTGCTATCTATATTATTCATTCTACGAAGATGAAGTTGATCAAAATGTAAAATCCATTTGGGATCTTCATCTCCATCAGGAAATATCCCATCTGCATAAAGCTGCAGAGCTTCTGAACAAATATGAAAACAAACAGTGGGAACAGGTTGTTCCAGGTGCTTTTCCTGAATTGCTAAGATTCCATGACACAAGAGACTATGTAAGAGATACTCTTGCAAATCAAATTGATCTTACTGCAGATAAAGAGGATTTTAAAAATGTTCATGATCTTCCTTCAGATCACAGCTTTTTCTTTTATCAGAACAAAGTAAACCATGATATTTCCAAAGTGGCAAGTCATGTAGTAGTACAACAGCACCAGAGCAAAAAAGGTGAGGATTATCGTTCGGAATCCAAGCCTAATCCGGTAGCTGGCCTGTCAGATAGAAAACAGGACAATACTGAAATAGCAAGAACAAAGAAATCCATGTCAATGATTTAAAAATTATAGTATTTATTAAAAGTCAGCAGAGTTTTAAAATTCTGCTGATTTTTATATATCCTTTATAAAATGCTCTTTTTCCTAACAACAAGATATCCTGCTGTCACATTGACTATAATCAATATTATATTTAAGAAAATACTTCTAGCATAACATTGAATATTTGGTAATATATCCATAGTGGATGAATAGTTTAAAGGCGAAAGCACTCTTGGAACTGATCTATTCATATATAGTACTCCACTAATAAGGAACACAATAACTGCTATTATAAATACTTTTTCATTACTGCTGAATATTAAGTTTATAGTCTGAAAAAGTGTGGATATAGCTATAAATCCTGTTAATAAAATACATAGAATTATAATTTGAAATTCCTTGGGAGCCAAGCTGCTATTATAAAACTTAAGATAATAAATCTTAAGATATGAACTCCAAATATTAGTTGAAGGCAAAAATATCATGGAGATTAACTTCTGCATTCCAAAAAACAGTACTACATAAAATATATTCAATAAAATCAATGCTATTATTTTAGAACTCCACCACTTGAACCTGGAATCAGCCCTGCTTATCAACATTAAGTCCAATCCTTTATTGGTATTATTAATATTCTCAACTAAGAGAAGCAAAGTACATATGACTATTATCCATTTGATATACTGGAAAAGATTGAAATTTTGTTGTATTCCTCCACTTATTCTCACTAAAAAATCCAGTTGAGATGCTGTTACATTATTGAGTTTTGCATCATTTAGCATAAAAACAAGCTGTGAACTGTCCAAAAATAATAAAAGTATAATAACCAGTATAATGTTTTTGCCGATAGAATAAATCTGATTCAATACTAAATTCTTCATTTAGTCAACCTCATATTTTTAAATCTGATTTTATTTTGAACTTCTTTAAAAACAATCTGCATGAAAAATATCCACATATGAGAAGTATGCCGATCCAATACACGGCTATTACACCTAATGGATAATAAGGTTCAAATATAAATATTCCACACATCATTACGGGACTAAAAGCATAAATTGAAGGAACAGGTATTCCATTGTATATACCAAGCCCCAATATCAGATATATTATATATGGAAGCAATATTGCCTGAACCGAATTTTTCAATTTATTTGACAGCAGCATTCCAAATAATACTATAGCAGCTGCTATAAAACTAAATATTATCATGGTCATAAGTATATATAAATATGGAACCTGCATATACATTCCTCTCAGAAACAAAGGTGCCTTATCCAGATCTTTAGGAAGATAAAAAGGATGTGTGAAAACAGTATAAATAAATCCACAT
Organism: Clostridium tyrobutyricum; assembly: GCF_019144085.1. Taxonomy (GTDB): domain Bacteria; phylum Bacillota; class Clostridia; order Clostridiales; family Clostridiaceae; genus Clostridium_B; species Clostridium_B tyrobutyricum_A. Next base: position 138,670 of record NZ_JAHHUY010000005.1, on the reverse strand, counting down.
ATTTGAAAAATCAATGCAACTACAAAAGCAACTATACCCACAGAAATGTTTTTGGCAAAAATATACTTTTTACAGTCTATCCTGGTCAAATAGAATTCAAGAAATCCTGTTTTCATATCCTGAATTAATGAATCACCTACTGTTAATAAAATTATTATGGGAAACACCATTGACATATAGCTATTAACTGTCCTTGCCATAACTTTTAAATAGGCCATGAAAAAATTATTATCTTCCATCATTAATTTATAGTAGTATGTAGAAGGAGGCAACTTAGGCAAATCTAATCCATCCAAATAAGATATATGTATATATACAGCCATAAAAAGTATAAACGCAATTAAAGTTTTCTAGCTAAAAAAAGTTCGTTTAAATTCAATTTTTAAAAATGACTTAATCATTTTACCCTCCTGATTTTTTACTTAAATTCATTCTGTTGATTCTCATAAACCCTATAATAAAGACAATTATTATGATAATTAAATAGAATACTATTGAATAATGGATTGTATAAGATTCAATACTTTTATTGCTATATGATCCATAATTATAAAAATAAAAGGGATAATGCTTTGATAATACCAGCTGTGATACTGGAGACCATTTTAAAATCGACTCATCATTAAAAAAAGCTTCCCGTCCCTGAATCATAAGCATAACTACAGCTATTATTGAATAAATTCCACTATTGAACAATAGAGAAATTGTCAATACAATCATTCCTATAGCAATCAATCTAATTACATATATGCTATATTGAATTAAAAATATCGAACCAGTATTCAATCCAAGTTCAGTTGAAAATTTCAACGTAGGATAATAAGATATTCCATGAAGCGGTAGTCTGAATAGCATAGCTGTAAACATAAGTATACCTATGTTTACAAAGAAAAATATATTTGCAGTAACAACAATTAAAATAAATTTTGACATAAAATATGTAGTTCTATTTTCAATTCTTGACACAATAAAGCTTAAATATCCCCCATCATAATCCCTTGTAACTATGTCACATACAAGATAACTGTACAATAGAGGCACTGCACATATACAGTAAAGTGGATAGGATAGTGCGGAAAAAATATAATCCTTGAAAATCAGAGTTTTATATTTAGGGAGAAAATCAACAATTACCAAATATTTTAGTCCAACATCCAAAATAAATATTATAAAAATACCAGCAAGCCATTTCTTCCAACTATAAGATAAATATTGCCTTATTGAAAGGTAAATCACTGTTTATTCTCCTCTACACGTATAAGATCTATATTATTTTCATCTAAAAATTGAACTGCCTCATCTGAAGTAATCCAATCCTTTTTACATGCAACTGCAGGATGTCCCTCTATGCGATTGATTACACTGGCATTCGGTAATATCTTCAGCAGATTTTCTAAATTGTTTAAATCTCTAAGGATTATTTTCCATTCTACATCTTTATGCTCTTTTACAACATTTAGTTGTCCACTTTCAATTCTATATACCCTGTCGCATAAGGTATCAATGTCTTCCTTTTTATGTGACACTATAATAAATCCTGTTCCATTCTTTTTCATATTATTTACAATTTGTGAAAATATCTTTACTCCTTCGTCATCAAGTGCATTTGTAGGTTCATCAAATAAAACCATTTTGGGACTTTCCATTATGGCCTGGGCAATCCCCAGTCTTTGTTTCATACCAAGGGAATATTTTGAAACATGCTTCTTGTTTAATGGCTCCAAACCCACAAGTTCAATAGTTTTTTTAATATCTTCATCATTGATTTTATTTCGAATAGATGCCAGCATTTTTAAATTTTGAAATCCTGTAAATCCCGGCAGGAAATTAGGATTTTCAATTAAAGCACTGACATTTGTAGGCAAGTTCCCTAAAAAACCTGGTGTTAATTTTCTACCCTCTCATAGAAACTTCACCCTTTGAAGGATACATTAATCCTATAATAATTCTCAAAAGAGTTGTCTTTCCTGATCCATTTTTACCGGTAATACCTATAACTTCTCCTGAATTAACTTTGAGATCAATATCTTTCAATATATATTTATCTCCTAATTTTTTTGAAAGATCTTTAATTAGTAAAATCGACTTGTCTCTTGTCACTTATAAAGTCCTCCTCTATCAATAAAAGTAGTAGCATTAATCTTTAAATTATTTGATTTTTATACATAAGTTTCAAATAAATACATGTCTGTGTATTATAACATATCCAAATTAATATTTATTTACATTAATGTTACATTATTCTTCCACAGCAAATTTTCTTAATCATGATGTCAACTAATCAGGAAATGATATAATATAATTATAGATTTATACTTTATATGGATGGTGGATTATATGGATTTTAAAAAAATAGATATGAATACATGGCCAAGAAGAGAACATTTCAACTATTATATAAACAATATAAAATGTAAGTACAATTTAACTTCCAATATAGAAATAACCAATCTTTTATTTGAAATCAAGAAGAGAAATTTAAGATTTTATCCAAGTTTCATTTATGTGGTTTCAAAAGCAATCAATCACAATATGGAATTTCGCATGAGTTATGACAATGAAGGCAAACTTGGCTACTGGAAGTATACAAATCCAGTGTACACCCTGTTTCATGAGGATGACAAGACATTTTCAGATATATGGACATATTATAATGAAGATTTTTCAATATTTTACGCTGATTGTGTAAAGGATTTAGAAACTTATAAAGATGTAAAGGGGATTAAGGCAAAGCCAAACCAGCCTGAAAACTTCTTTCCTGTTTCAGCTTTGCCATGGCTCAGTTTTACTGGATGCAGCAATATTTCTCTAAATGAATCCAAAATGCTGTTTCCCGTTATTACTTTTGGAAAGTATTTTAAACAGGACAAAAAAGTATTTATACCATTTTCAATAATGGTCAATCATGCAGCTGCAGATGGATATCACACAAGCAAACTAATCAATGATATACAGGACTACTGTAAAAATGTTTATGAATGGATACAGTATACAACAAATATCTAGTATCCTAAAATATCTCCCATAATCAATACTTTAATTCTTCCTTTAATAAACTGTCTTTTAATTATTACAAAATCATTGCAAATTCTATTTTTGCTTTTGCAATCAACACAGTATCCTAATTTTGTACAGGGTGTATCCTTATTTAATATTTTTGCATCAATAGGAGCCGCATATCCCCTTGTTCTTCTTTCGGCTTCTTCTATATTTTTAACAATTTTGTTTATTCCAACTACAAGTATAACTTGTTTTGGGCCATATATCATCGGTGCAACTCTACTGCCATTTCCATCTATATTATATAATTCCCCACTCTCTGTAAGTGCATTTGTACTGCAAATAAAAGTATGTGCAGAAAAATTCTTTATGTATATTTCCCTCTTTTCATCAGTAGTTATTTTATCTCTATATTTATCCATGAAATTAAATTTGCCTTTTCTTAAAAAATCCAGCACACCGGTTTCAATGAGAGTAATTGAATCTCCTACCCCAACAGTTGATCCTTCAGGTATAAACTCTTTTAATTTTTTAAGCAGTTCATCCTTGCTGTCAATATAATAACCTTCCATATTATTATCATTTAGAGATTTTATAGTCTTCTCAATTCGTTTTTTTATATACCATTTAACATTCTCATCCATATTTATTTCACTCCCATATTTATAAATTGAGTACACTATTAAATTATAACAATACATATTGTCTATAGAAAGATATTGAATTAATATGTAATTGAAGTTATAATATATAATATCCCCCATGGGGGGATATTATATATTTAAAGAAGGTGCTTACATGAACAATAATCATAACCATAAAAATACAAATGCGGTTATCAATAGATTATCAAGAGCAATTGGGCATATGGAATCTGTAAAAAAGATGATGGAATCAGGAAAGGACTGCAGTGAAGTATTAGTTCAAATTGCTGCCGTAAAAGGTGCCATTAATAATATCGGTAAAATAATTTTACAGGATCATATTAATAATTGTGTAGTTGATGCAATAGAGAACAATGATAAAAAAGTTTTAGAAGATTTAAATAGTGCAATTGATAAATTTATAAAATAATAATTATTGGAGTACTAAAAATGAATTTAAAAAATCATAAGCCTGTTCTGTTCGCCATATTGTCAGCATTGTTATACGCCGTCAGTCTGCCAGTATCAAAAATATTATTAAGTGAAATTCAACCAGCTCTAATGTCAGCATTACTCTATACCGGTGCAGGTTTGGGTATGTCTATAATTGGCTATATTCAACATAAAAATGGTAAAAATAAAATAGAAGCAAAATTGTCAAAAAAGGACTTGCCTTTTGTCTCAGCGATGATTATCCTAGATATTGCTGCCCCTATATTTTTGATGATTGGCTTAACATCAGCCAGCCCTGCCAATGCTTCATTACTAAGTAATTTTGAAATTGTAGCTACCTCTCTAATAGCCCTGTTAATTTTTAAAGAACATATCAGCAAAAGATTGTGGCTTGCAATAATATTAATTACTGTTTCAAGCATTATTCTTTCAATAAAAGACAGCAGTAGTTTTTCCTTTTCAATTGGTTCATTGTTTATCTTGTCAGGATGTATATGTTGGGGATTTGAAAATAACTGTACACGAATGCTTTCATTAAAAGATCCTCTTGAAGTTGTTATTATTAAAGGATTTGGCTCTGGCGCGGTTTCTTTCATAATTGCATACATTTTAAATCAATGGACTGACAATATTATATATATTGTTTTTGCTCTTATACTTGGATTTTTATCTTATGGATTGAGCATATTTTTCTACGTTTATGCTCAGAGAAAACTTGGAGCTGCAAAAACTAGTGCCTATTACGCACTATCACCTTTCATAGGTGTGGGATTTTCATTTTTCATCTTCAAGGAAAAGTTGAATTCTTATTTCATTGCCGCCCTGTTAATAATGATTATAGGAACTTATCTAGTATCTAATGATACTAAATAAGTTCAAAAATTTTATTTCCATGTTACATCTGCCTTTTTTCTTGGTACCGTTCTTACATATTTAACATCAGGATACCCAATTACCATACAGGTTACAATTTCTTTTCTTCTTTTAACCTGAAGGAACTCCTTGATATCCTTGTTGTCTTTGGCCGCCCTTACAAAAAATCCACTAAATAGTACTCCAAGTCCCATTGCATTTGCCATAAGTTCCATGTTTGAGGAAGCCAGTGCTGCATTTACTTCTGATGGAGCTGTAACAACTATAACCATTGGGGCATTAAAAAATATTCTGTCATTTTTAGGATTTTCTTTATAATCTTCACACATTTGAAGCCACATCTTTGCATATCTTTTAAATAGTTTGGCTTCAAGAGTTCTACTATTTAACACCTCATCAGTTATATCTCTCATGCTCTTATAAGTCAAATCTTTCAATTGACTTATATTTTCCTTTACAACTGTATAGGAAACATCCTGGGCATTACTGCCGGTTTCAGTGAATCGTCCTGATTCTATAAGCTTATCTATCTTCTCCTGCTCAACTTTCTTGTCTTTAAACTGCCTTATAGTTCTTCTGAATTTTATAAAATTCAACAGATTATCTGGATCCACAGAAAATTTTTCCCTGTCATATTCTTTAACATCTTCCATACTGTATTCATCCGTGGAAACTGCCTTCTTTGGACAGACTGCTATACAATGTCCACATTTAAAACAATATTTATTGTTAATTTCGGCTTTGTTATTTTTCAACTCTATACAACCTGGAAAACATTCCTTAACACACTGTCCACATCCAATACATTTTTCAACATCTACCTGTAACATAAATTCCTCTCCTTTTGTAATTTCCTATCAACTATTTTTTAATACACTCTACTGCACCAGCATATTTGACTCCCCAACTGCACAAAACTGATAAAATGGGCAATAAATCTTTTCCATAACTGGTTAGAGAATATTCTACCTTGGGTGGAACCTGATTGTAAACCACTCTGTTTATCAGTCCATCTTTTTCCAAAGATCTTAACTGCTGTGTAAGCATCTTCTGTGTAATATGAGGCATGGATCTTTTGAGCTCATTAAACCTCATGGTTTTTTCAGCCAAATGCCATATAATCAATGATTTCCACTTTCCACCTATAATGTCCAAAGTCAGTTCCATGGAACAATTGTATTCTATTCCCTTGAATTTTATCATTCTTCACTCCCCCAACTCAATAATTATAAGTATACATACAGTTACTAAATTACTAATAAGTGCGTACTTGTAGGAACTCACACTGCAGTATATATTATATACCATAAACAGATTTTTGAATAATTTAAATTTAGGAGTGATTACATTGGAATTAATTAAAGTAGATAAGAACTTATGTACCAGATGCAAACTTTGCATAGAGGTCTGTCCATCAAGTGTAATAGACATAAATAAAGATGGACCATATGCACTTAATCCAGATTCATGCATTGCATGCGGTCAATGCACAGCTGTATGTCCCAATAAAGCAATTGACAATATGAAATCACCATTATCCAAACAGATTCCCATAAAAAATTTTCCTGTTATAACATCTCAAACTGCTGAAAAATTTCTAAGATCACGCAGATCCATACGCTGTTATAAGGAAACTCCTGTGCCTAAAGAAACTCTATTGAAATTAGTCGATATTGCACGTTTTGCACCTACTGCCAGTAATACTCAAGGATTATCATACATTATAGTATATGATAAAAAGATACTGGAGAAGGCAACTAAAATAATAGTTCAGTGGATGGAAAGTCAACTTGAAAATCCATATCATTATAGTTTTCCACATCATGTTAAGAACTACAGGGAAAATGGCAATGACACCATACTCAGAAATGCCCCACATCTTATACTGGCAATTGCTCCTCATGACTTCAAAAATGGGAGAGAAAATACAATTTCTTCACTTTCATATGTAGAACTGTTCGCTACTGCACTTGGACTTGGTTCATGCTGGGCCGGGCTGTTTGAAATGTGTGTATTTGCTAATTATAGTCCTCTACTGAATCTGTTTAACATACCTGAAGGTAAAGTTATAACCGGAGCCATTATGGTTGGCTATCCTAAATACAAATACAAAAGACTGGTAGATCGTAATCCGATTTCCATATATACTATATAATGATATAAAATAATACCAAAATAGGACTATATATCATTACTCCCATTTTGGTATTAAAATTCAATAGCTTTTCAAAACTTATTTATATGCTTCTTCCGCTGCTGCTTTCAAGATTTCATATGCCTTGTCGCAGTCTTCCTTGGTTGCAATAAGCGGTGGAAGCACACGAATTACTGAAGTCCCAATTAATGTAACAAGAAGTTTTCTATCGAAACAACCATGTTTTATATCCTTGCCTAGTGGTGAATCAAATTCGATTCCTATCATAAGACCTTTACCACGTACATCTTTTACATGAGGAATTGTCTTTAATTTTTCCATGAAATAATTGCCTACTTCTTCTGCATTACCAGCTAGATTATTGTCCAGAAGTTCATTGATTTGAGCAAGTGAACCAGCACAACATAAAGGGTTTCCTCCGAAAGTAGTACCGTGCGACCCCATAGTGAAAGCTTTTGATACCTCTTCAGTTGCACAAATTGCTCCAATAGGCATTCCTCCACCCATAGCTTTCGCCATGGAAACAATATCAGGCTTTATACCATAATCCATATATGCCATAACCTTTCCGGTTCTGCACCATCCTGTTTGTACTTCATCTATTAAAAGCAGCATACCTTTGTCATCACAAAGTTTTCTAATTCCTTTCATGAACTCCTGGGTAGCCGGGACAACTCCTCCTTCACCTTGAATTGGTTCAAGCATAATAGCAATTGTATTTTCAGTCACTAAAGATTTGAAAGACTCCAGATCATTAAAATCAGCATAGGAAAATCCCGGAAGCATAGGTTTAAGACCAATTTGACATGCATTGTCAGGTTGTCCTGTAGCAGTCAATGAACCGTAAGTTCTTCCATGAAAGCCCTGTTTGGCTGTTACAATATTGTATTTGTTTGGTCCATATTTTTCTACACCATATTTTCTAGCCATTTTGATCATAGCTTCATTTGCTTCAGTACCTGTATTTTGATAGAATATTTTGTCCATTCCAATAGTTTCACATATTTTCTGGGCTAAAAGTGCCTGTGGAATAGTATAAGGATAGTTAAATGTATGCATTACATCATCAATTTGTTCTTTTACGGCAGCAATAACCTTGTCGTTGCAGTTTCCTGCACTGTTTACAGCAATACCACCATAAAAATCCAAGTATCCTTCTCCCTTGTCATCATAAAGATACATACCCTTTGCACGTTCACATACAAAATCATAACGTTCATATGTTTCAATCATATATTTTTTAACTAAGGATTTTACATCTTGTGCAGTTAGTCCTTTATCTTTTAACTTCATATTTAAAATCTCCTTTATTTACATAAATTTTATATACAATCATGGTAAATCTCTTTAATCTCTTCACAATTAAACTGCTTTGGATTATTCTTTAAAGATGCCATTGAAACCTTCATGCAGTTTTCAGCCATCCAGTCTACATCCTCGTGGGTAATTCCCATTTCCCCAAGACTTATATTCAAATTTAAGTCTTCAAGCAATTTTTCAAGAACTTTCGAACAGTCATTTTCATCTTTTCCACCTAATATTTTGGAAATATTGGCAAACTTTTCAGGAGAGGACTTAAAAGATCTTTCAATTATAGTAGGCATTAATGCTGCCAGACCTTTACCGTGTACTACATTCTTTAATCCGCTAACAGGATGTTCCAATCCATGAGAAGCTGCCACCCCTGAAATTCCAATAACCAATACCACCTAGTGTAGCAGCAAGTGTCACCTTTTCCCAGGCTTCCAGGTCTTTTGGGTCGTTATAAACCTTTATTAGATTTTCTGACAGGAGATTTATTCCATAAAGAGCCTGAATTTCAGTAATAGGCTGACTTGCCTTTGAAATATATGCCTCTATATTGTGAGTTAGAGCATCAAATCCTACTGAAGCAATAATTGACTTTGGCATTGTCATCATAAGCTCAGGGTCAATTATTGATGCCTTTGCATAAATAGCATTGGTTCTTAGAGATTTCTTATCCCCATTTTTAGGATTGGTTAAAACTGAAAAATTGTTTCCCTCACTGCCAGTACCTGCTGTTGTGGGAACTAGAATAATCGGCAGTGCAGTTTCACCATAAATTCTTCCAAAAATATAGTCTGAGATATCTCCTTTGTTTTTTACCATAAATGCTATAGATTTACTTGCATCCATTATACTTCCGCCGCCAATTCCAATTACAACATCGCATCCATTCTGGACTGCTAGAGCTGCCCCCTCCTCTACTGTAGTAGTTAAAGGATTCTGGGCTACCTTGTCAAAAACCACACATTCAATTCCGCATTTTTCAAGAAGATTCAATGCCTTATCAAGCAGTCCTGTTTTTTTTGTGCTGTTTCTTCCTGTAACAATAAAAGCTTTTTTTCCATACTTTGCTGTTTCTTCACCTAACACCTCTATCTTTCCAGCTCCAAAAATAAGGTTTACCGGCGAATGATAATTAAACTTCATATTATTAGTGTCCTTTCTCTTCTTTAGTAAAATAAATTCTAAGTTATTATCATGGTTTTTAAATAAAACTGGATTTTTCCCTTTTGTAGTTTTTTCCCATAATAAATCCATATTCATGAGGATCATAGTCATTCAATATAAGCCTATTAAGACCTGTAATATATGCACTTCCTGTAATCTGTGGAATAATTGCATTTCTTCCATCAATTTTAATTTCCTTTGTTGCAATTCCCCTGAATATGGAACCTGTAATACTTTCATAGGAAAATTCTTCTCCAATACCTATTTTGCCTTTTTCATATAGATAGGCCAGTTTTGCACTAGTACCTGTACCACAAGGTGAACGATCCACTTGTGAATCACCAAAGACAACAACATTTTTCAAATCCGCTTTTGGATCATCTGATTTTCCATAAAACTCGACCAAATCCACAGATTTTATATCTAAATATGGATGTATGATTTCTATTGATTCATTGATCTTTTTTATAAGTTTCATAGCTATATCTTTTAATACGGATAAATTATCCTGTTCAATTGCAATGCCGATCTTTTCAGTATCAACAAGTGCAAAAAAACTTCCTCCAAATGAAATATCAAATTGAACTCTGCCATAGCCATCAACTTCCAGTTCCATGTCTTCTTTGTATAAAAAGGCTGGAACATTTAAAATGCTCACTTCTACTGCCCTTCCATGTTCAACTTTTACTTTGGTTCTAATTATACCTGCTGGTGCTTCCAGCACTACATTTGTATAAGGTTCTTTGACTTCAACCAATCCTGTTTCTACTGCTACGGTGGCTGTTCCAATACTTCCATGTCCACACATATTCAAATAACCGCCGCTGTCCATGAATATTACACCTAAATCAGCTTCTTCACTGATGGGTTCTGTAATAACAGTTCCGAACATATCTCTGTGACCTCTTGGTTCAAGCATAAGAGCTGTCCTGTAGTGGTCATAATTTTCCTTTAGAAATTTTTTACGGTCCATCATAGTTTTACCCTGTAGTTCTGGAAAACCCTGCAATATGATTCTTGTAGGTTCTCCCATAGTATGTGAGTCCACTGCAAGAAATGTTTTTTCAGCTTTTCGTAATTTTGGTGAATACTTCATGACTGCCTCCTATAAATCAAACATTGTGTCTATATTCATATGGCAATAGCTTCAACTGTCCAAAGTGATCAAATTCTGCTACACACTGAAGTGAATCCTTTAAAATACCCATCTGCATCTCTATATTATTTGGTTCACCTGCATTTGAACCAATAGGTACATGAGCTGCTGCAATACGTGGAGCTCCCTGCTGCTGTGCAATTGGAGGCAATGCTGCAATTACTATACAAGACATTCCAGCTTCTTCACAAGCTCTTGTAACTATAGTTGCTGAACGATGGCATGTACCGCATCCGCCGGTGCAGAGTACAATGTCCACTCCCTGTGCTTTAAGCTTTGAAGCAATTTCAGGTCCAGTTTCATTTTTAAATTTATCAACATTTCCACCGCCTCCCATGAAACCATACATTTCATCTGCAAGACTTCCTATAAATCCCTCTTCAACAAGTTCTCGAAGCCTGTCTAGTGGAAACATTGCATTTACATCTTTATTGATATCTGAATTATCGAATCCACCATGTGTAACCATTAACTGTGAAGTTGGAGTATCTGATGGAATTGGACGATAAGTATAATCACCTGCTGTATTAAAAGGAACCTGATCTTTTTTATGAATACCTCCAGCTGTTATAAATGCTACTTTACATTCACTTAAAGGTTTTTTCAGCTGGCTCCAAACTGGTTTTGGTGTAATTGGAACAAATATCTCCGATTTTAATCCTGATGCTGTTGTTAGTTTCATTTTATTTTCCTCCTCGATATAATTATTTATTTTTTTCTACATTAAATAGTCTCCATATAACTGAAGTAAAACTGTACCATCTGACCAGCTTCAAGCTTTTTGTCTGTAAATACCCATCTAAGTGGTACACAGATAACACCAAGCCTTCCCTGTACATCTACTTTTACTGCAGTATCATTTACTTCAACAATTTTTCCCTTGGTCAATATTGGATTTAACTCAATCATTTCCAAGTACCTCGTCAGCAATTTTTTGATTTTTTTCTATTACTTCAGGATTCCACTTTCTTTCAGCTGGTTCAATAGGAATTCCGGCCATTTTTGTCTTCAACATAAGGATAGCTCTATCTGCATCTTCTTTTGTAATAGAACTGCAGCCTGCAATTTCATTTTCAAATCCATCTTTATCTTTATTTATCTCAATCATTGCATCCATGTATTTATTTCCTACAACAAGTTGTCCCTGATAAGCACAAAATGATACACCTACAACTGGAATTTCCCTCATGCCAATTTGTTCAATATGGGATGTGAAATCAATATGATTGTTTCCAAAGCCTTCAGTAGTAACTATTGCACCTTCTACTTCCAATGTTTCTACAAGTGCTCCCAAACGTTCTGAAACATAAGTCTTTTCATCATTGACCTGAGGACTTCCTACAAATATTACACCAATCAAATCCACTTCTTCATCTTCTGCCAATCCTTCAACTAATGGTTCACGGAAATAATGTCTTGTCATCTCTTTAGTTGCCGGTCCAATACATGTTAAAGCGTGAATTGCACCATCACGTACTTGATTTGGTGTCATCATAACCGGTACATTACCAAGATCTACATTTTTCTGTCCGCCGTGTATGCCTGCAGGTTCTGTTGGACAAAGAACATTATCGTGCATTGCACCCTGTCCCATAATTTCTTTAATCAAGACAACTCTTGGTCTTCCATATTTTTTTACATCCTTGCATATTTTCTCTTCTTCTACTGGTTCGGACGTCTTCTTTATTGCATTTCTAACTTCCTGAATAATTACATCCTCTGCGGAATGTGCTGCAAAAGGTCCTCTTCTTTCCATTCCAGTACCCTTCTGAATAACTACATGTACACGAATAATTATGTCATTCTCATCTGCACAACCAGGTCTTCCAAACTTCATCTTTTCATCCAGATATCCTTCCGAGGAGCCAAATTCATGAACCTGTACACCATCTTCATCAACACCTGTGAGCATAAATACAACTCCCTCCAGGGTATGTGAAATTCCTTCTCCAAGCTTTCCCTTAACTTTTGTAGATATTGGACATACATCCATGATAGTTTCTGTATAAATATGTCTGTTATCCGGTGTAATAACATCCATCTTTAAATCTTTTACTAGAGGATCTGCTTTAATTGCCTTGTCTATAATATTTTTATCTATAGTCAATACACCATCTTCAAATGATGTTTTCAAACCAATTTTTACTTCACTAACTTTATAATACTTTTTTACCAAGGTCCTTATAACTTTATCTTCTACTTTATTTCGTTGTGTTATATTTTCCGCTTCTACAGATTGATTTATAAACATGCCTGCTGGTATATCCAACTTAAGGCCTTCCAATTTTGATATTTCAATGTGCATCATTTTATTATTTTCTGTTTGATTCAACTCAACTTTTTCCTTTTCAGTTCTTTTTTCAGATTGTTCTGAAACCTCTGATATTGAATTGACACCATCCAGCATATCTTCTGTAATTGGTGTAAGTGCATCAGCATCTAATATTAATGCTCTTCCCAATACCTGCTCAATTGTAAGACCATCGTCGCTTAATGTCATAAGACCTGCTTCCACCATATCATCGAATAATGTAGGATCTTCAAGGTCATGTTCACTGATTACAAGTCCCTTCTTTCTCTGACAGCAGAAAATTGCTGGATCTTTCAAATGTTTTTTTATTGTTTCCTTTGTAATTGACATATTTGTTTCCTCCCATTTCTTAATATTCTATATTTTCTTAATATTTATTGTCCAATTTTAACTTGCCATGTTCAAGAAATCTTCAGTTTTCGTATTAATTTGTGATTGACTGCTCTCATTGCACCATCAGTACAATGATATACTGGTAGTTTAAGCTTTGGAGCACAGGACATTACAGTATTGGTACAATCACTACAATTACTTATTAATAGTGCTTTGGCTCCCGCCTTTTTAAGAGCCATTACTTTTTGAACCTGTCCCGGACATATTCCAGGATTTTCACACTTGTATCCGTTTTTTACTTTTCGTGCCTGTTTGCAATATTCTATTCCTGCAACCTGTGATCCCATATCTTCTGACATCTGTATCAATCTCTTTTCATCTGCCCCACAAGCACATACTAGAAGTCCTATTTTATCAGGTCCCTTTAAGAAAGTTTCTGTAACAATTATTCCGCCAGTAGTTTTTACAATTGGCAGCTCCATAGATGTTCTTTTACCTGTAAATGGTCCCCCCATAATGATTTCGCCATAATCCATATAGCATCCACCTGCTTCTTCTATAAGAGAGCCAACTTTTGTACCAATTGGGACATCTTCAAAGACCTGTATCAAATCACCTTTTAATTTTCCTGCCACTGTAACATCCTTATCAATAAATGGTTTCCTTTCATCCACAGCCTCATAAATTTTATAAACTGTCTCTACATTTATTACAACAGAATTGGCTGCAGAAGGAAGCTTGTCAATATCCAGAAGCATTCCTTTAGATTGTCTTATAATTGCTCTTTCCTCTCCCATAGGATACATGTCAGGCAGCAAACAAATCTGAATTTTATCACTATCAATATGTTTTTTAAGTGTTTCTATGGCTTTTTTATTTTTTTCTTTTATTCCAATTACAGCCTTTTGTGCATGAACTATATCCATAACAATCTGGATACCTCGAATAACTTTTTCTGCCTTCTTCTCTATCATAAAAATATTATGGCTGAGAATAGGCTCACATTCTGCTGCATTTACTATTACTGTTCCATCTTTCTCAAGTGGTTTTGAAAGCTTGATATAAGTTGGAAATCCGGCACCACCCAGGCCAACAATACCAGCTTCTTCCACAAGTTCCAGCGGAGTATTTCCCTGAAGCCTTACATATCCTTCAGTACTGGTTTCTTCCTGTTGTTCAACTTGAATATATAAATCAGTTACACAGGTAACTTTACCATTCACACTGGAATGAATGTTTATGCCCATTGCCCCTGGTGCTTTTCTGGCTATAAGCTGTCCTCGTTTCACCAGGTCACCTTGTTTAACCAGAGGATCTGAAGGTGCTCCAATATGCTGCTTCATCAAAAACCTGTAACTTTGCATGCTATGTCTCCTTTCCATTGCCAGACTGTTTGCTGAACATGATTTTAATTGCTAATTTGTTTTTTTTATCTGTTTACACTATAATAATTCATATTATGCAAATAGTAAAATTACAATTTTAATAGTTAGACATTATTTTTTTTCATGTCTGATAAATCTAATTGGTATATGGAAAGGAGCAAGTATAAAATGGATTTAAAAAAGTATGAACTTCTCGCTGATATAGCAGAAACTGGTAACTTCACGACAAGTGGCGACAAACTCGGATATACACAATCTGGAGTAAGTCACATAATAAAGGGACTGGAAAGGGAAATGGGATTTCCACTGTTTGTAAGAACAAGACGTGGAGTATTGCTTACAGACAACGGCAAGAGAATTGTGCCACTTATAAGACAACTGCTATTGGAAAATTCCCGTCTGGAACAGACAATCAATGAGTTGAATGGATTGAATACTGGTTCTATTACTATTGGAACATATGCAAGTATTTCTATAAACTGGCTTCCAAAAATTATATACGAATTTCAAAATAATTTCCCGTATATTGATATACACATGAAGGAAGGTGGTATTGATGAAATAGAATCATGGATTGAAGACAGCACCGTAGATTTTGGTTTGTGCAGTCACAGACCTTCTCAAAAATTTGACTGGATACCACTCCATGATGATCCATTGATGGCAATACTACCAAAGGATTTTCCAATTCCTGAAAGTGGAACTTATGAAACTTCAAATTTTCAAAATCAGCCTTTTATCATCTCTGAAGTTGGAATTGATTATGATGTACGTCTTGCATTGACAAAAGAGGATGTAAACCCATATATACGTTTTTCATCAACAGATGATCATGCTATTATTTCAATGGTTGCAAATCACCTTGGCATAAGCATACTTCCAAGCTTGATTATTCAGGAGTGGTCAAATCAAGTTACTACTCTACCCCTTGAACCTTATCAGCATCGAAATCTTGGTATTGGAATAAAAGCACTAAATCATATTTCCCCTGCTTCAAAAAAATTTATTCAATACACGGAGGATGTAGTTGAAAATATAATTTTAAAATCATAATGAAATCCGCATAACAACAACATTACAGCATTACTTGGTTATTATTAATTTAAAGCTTTCACTGATCTATTACTAAATAATCAAACAATTGAATGTATTATTGACAAAGTTTCAAACAAATGATACTGTGTATAAAAAGATTAGCTAATATTCGCTGTAAAATTAAACATCTATTAAAAATGTTTGATTTTGTAATTTAGAGAATTTTAAAAAAATTATAAAATTTAAAGGGGGAATACTCATGAAAAAATTATTAACAACATTGCTTATAGTAGTTCTATTAGGATCACTAGCAGGCTGTGGCAGCAGCAATGCAAACAACAAAGAGACTTCTACAAAGGCTTATACCGGAGAACTTCAAGGAGCTCTAAAAGATTATTCTTTTAAAATTGGAACTTCAGGTACTTATGCTCCTTTTAGCTACTACGACAAAGATGGAAAAACTTTAACAGGTTTTGACATGGACTTTCTCAAAGAACTTCAAAAATTACTTGGTTTTAAAATTGATGGCGGCGTTCAGGCCATGGACTACAGCCCATTGACTACTTCATTGTCACAGGGAAAACTGGATATTGGTATAGCCGCTATTTGTGCAACAGATACTAGAAAAAAAGTAATGAATTTTTCTGATACCTACTATGGAGCGGGTCTTACAGTAATTGTGAACAAAAATTCCAGTCCAAAAGAGATAACAGGAATTGACAGCCTTATAAAAGGCAACTATAAAATTGCAGTTCAAAAAGGAGATGCCAGCAATCTATATCTAGTTAATGCCGGTGTATCTTCAGATCGACTTCAAGTACATGATGCCAGCACAACAGCTCTTGAAGCACTTGAGTCTGGCAAGGCAGATGCCATGGTTTACGATGCACCTGGTAGTGCCTATTATATATCCAATAAAAAAGATTCAAAACTGAAAATGGTAGGCAAACAATTTGCAGAAGATCAATCACCATATGCAATTGCAGTTTCTTTTGATGCATCCAAAAAGAATCCTGAATTGGTAAGTATATTCAATGCAGCAATAAAAAAATTAAAAGATAATGGAACAATAGAAAAACTAAATCAAAAATGGTGTAAATAAAATATATTATTCATACTGTAAACTTCTTCTGGTAAGTGAAACATGATTGCCAGAAGAAAACTTTTATACTTAAAGGAAGGATTGATATTATGGATTTGAGCTTTTTAAATGTACTCATGCCAATGCTTTTAAAGGGATTGAAAGTAACACTTGAAATTTCTCTGTTTGGAATTCTATTTGGGTTTTTGCTTGGATGTTTTTCTGGTTTTGTACTTGGCTGCAAAAATAAAGTAGCCAAGTTTATCATCAATATATATTTATGGGTTATTCGAGGAACTCCTATAATTGTTCAAGCTTTATATGTATACTTTGTTGTGCCTAAAATTATTGGACACGATCTAAAGAGCAACCTTGCTGGTATTATAGTAATTTCTCTGAATTCAGGTGCGTTTATTGCAGAAATAGTACGTGGTTCTCTTGAAGGAATAGATCCTGGTCAAAAAGAAGCAGGATTGTCTCTAGGTCTTACACCCCTTCAAACTCTATGGCACGTAATTGTACCACCTGCTTTCCGATCCATGCTTCCAGCTTTATTTAATCAATTCATTATTACAGTTAAAGACACAGCAATACTTTCTGTAATAGTAGTAAATGAAATAACAAAACAAATTCAAAACTACGCTGCAGTAACTTTTAATACAATACAAGCTTATACTGCAGGTGCAGTATTCTATCTGGTAATAATTTCAGTACTCATAATTATACAAAAACAGGTTGAAAGAAGGGTTAGGGCATGAAAAATTTAATAGAAATAAAAAATTTATCTAAAAATTTTGGTGATTTGGAAGTACTTAAAGATATTAACCTGGAAGTTGCTGAAGGTGAAGTTATATGTATTATCGGTCCTTCAGGATCAGGTAAAAGTACATTTCTGCGCTGCATCAACCAATTAGAAGTTCAATCTGGCGGCACTATATATTATAACGGAAAAAATATATGTGATAAAAAGAATGATCTTCGAAAATACCGTGAGGAAGTTGGAATGGTATTTCAAAGATTTAATTTATTTCCAATGAAAAGTGTACTTAAAAATATCACACTTGCACCAGTTTTAACAAAGAGAAAATCAAAACAACACTCTGAAAAAAAGGCACTTGAACTACTTGAAAAAGTTGGATTGGTAGATAAAGCCAATGTAATGCCCTCTACTCTTTCAGGTGGTCAACAACAGCGTGTTGCAATAGCAAGGGCATTGGCAATGGAGCCTAAAGCCCTGCTCTTTGATGAACCTACATCAGCCCTTGATCCGGAACTGGTTGGAGATGTTCTTGAAGTTATGCGTGAACTGGCTGATGAGGGTATGACTATGATAGTTGTAACTCATGAGATGGAATTTGCAAGAGATGTTTCTGACAGAGTTATATTCATGAGTGATGGATATATTGTAGAAGAAGGCAAGCCACAGGAAATTTTTACAAATCCAAAGAATCAAAGAACAAAAAGTTTTCTTTCAAGAATAGTGGGGTGATCTATATGAAAAAATATTGTGTAACTATTAACAGACAATTTGGGAGTTTAGGGAGACCTATAGCTAGAGAAGTATCTGAAATACTTGGAGTAGAGTATTATGACAGAGATATTGTAGAACAAACATCAAAAAAATTAAATCTTCCTATATCAACTATCAGCAACCAGGAGGAAACAGGTTTCAAATCAAACTTTTTCAATATGCTTTTTCCGCTAGGAGATTCATCTAAAGATAAACAAAATAAAATATTCAAGGCAGAAAGTCAAATTATACTAAATCTGTCAGATAAGGAGTCCTGTATTATAGTAGGAAGATGTGCTGACTTCCTTTTGAAAGATCACAAAAATTGCCTGAATATATTTATATATGCTCCAAAAGAAGCTCGTTTTGAAAACTGTGTGAAAACATTAAAGATGCATCCTGAAGAAGCACGTAAAATGATTATGGAAGTAGACAGGGCAAGGGATACTTATTATAAAAATTATGCTGGATATTCCATGGAAAATATTAAAAACAAGCATATTATGATTGACAGCAGTTTATTTGGTGTCCAGGGAACAGCACACATATTATCTGAAATAATAAAAAAGAGATTTCAAATATCCTAAAATATTTTATAAAATATACTAAAAAGATATTGATTAATTATATTTATATGATATAATAATAATTAAGCAATAACAATTATTATTTGATGTAAAAGACCATATTTCCCCAAAACAATATATTCCCCTAACTTTATATTTTAATTTGAAAGCAGCCGAAAAGCTGCTTTCCTTTTTTGATAACAACAATTTGTAACCATCTTTATCATATGGAAAATAACATATATTGTAACAAAATTTATTATATAACAAATATAAAGTTGAAGATAAAATGCCTGATAATACTGTAATATCCTATGCAAATTTTTCAACTATAAATGTAAATGAACCACCAGTTTCAATCAAAACTGCCAGCCCTTCTGTTAAATTAGATATTGATTATAGATTTTATAAAATTATTGATTTATTGGGTTAACTTGTATTTTATCAGAAACACCAACTCTGTCCCCATAGATAAATCTTTTGATTTTACTGTAACTTTCCTCTGGTCCTATAGCTATAAATACATCATTTTCCTCAAATACAGCATAAGGCCCCGGAGAAAGTATTAGCTCCCCATTTCTTCTTATACCTATTATAGTGGCATTTGTACTCTGCCAGAATCTGCTCTCGGATACCGTTTTGCCTATAATAGGAAGCCCCTTGTATATCTCAAATTCAAGTGGAATAAATGGATTGCTCTTAATAAATCTATTTGAATAATCTATAACCTCGTTGATCTTGCCTTCAATTTTCTTTTCCAATATATGTCTTTGATTTTGCAAGTCCAAAATCTCTTTTTTCATGGAATTTATAGAACTTATATTTTTAAACTTATTTATGAATTTCAAACAGTTATCTACAGATTTAATGATAATTCCACTACCCTTTATGGATTGCACTATATCCATATCATTTAAAAGAATAATAGCCCTTCTGATAGTCTCCGGTGAAACATTATAATGGCTGGATAGAGATGATCTTCCGTGAAGTTTGTCTCCTATGGAAAAATCTCCACTTATTATTCTATTTGCTATATCTATCGCTATTTTCTGATATACAGGTTCCTTAACATATCCTGATGACATTTTAAATTTTACCTCAAGATATACATTATCTCAAAGTAATCCTCCCCTCAAAATTTCTAAATCATAAATAGTATAAAGTATTCTTACATACATGTAAATAAGAATATAAAAATTATTTTTATTATAATTTTTTACGCCCTATAAGACTCAAAATCCCCTGTGGACTTATGGCTCTTACAATTGCATATCCAATTTTCGGAGTAAATATTCTGGAATGATATACTATATATCTTGATTCCCACTGCGTAGGTGCATATTTCTTCTTGGAATGATAAAGGCTTTTAAAACTGTATATTCCATTTAATTTTTCATAAATGAATTTAAGTATTTTTTCTATAATAGATGCTCTTCCATTGCTTCCTACATTAACAAGAGGTGCAAGTCCCATACTTCCCCATTTCACTCCTTCTGATTTTATCTTCATAAAGGCTTCATAAATTATCATCTCTATTACTCCCTGAGGTGCTCCAGGTATCCTTCTCGTTACATCTGCAAGGTATCCACTGCCTCCTTCAAAAGGTATGAATACAACAAATCCAAGCATTTTTCCACTTTTATCCCTGGCAAAGAAATACCTTCTATCACAAGGAGTTTCAAGTTCCGCTCCTCCAAGTATAAAAGAGAGCAAGCCTCCATGTTTTCCCTTCTTCCACATTGTGTGATTCCATCTATTTCACTTTCTACATTCTCATCTCTACACTTCAACGGTTTATATTCTTCTACATATATTCCAAGCTTATTTGCATGATTTATGGCAGCTCTTACTTTTGCTATTTTCCCACCTTTCAAATTCCAATTCGAAAGTTCAAACATTGCATCTTCTCCACATTTTACATATTCAAATCCCATACTCTCATATATCTTCAAGAATTTTTCCGACACATCTATTAATGCAAGGCTGTATCTATTCTGTTCACAAAATGATATAAATTCCAGAAGAAATGATTTTACATTACTTGTCTGACATATTACATCTCCACAACATACCACTACATGGGCTACAACGGTAAAAGCGACAACCCCTTCTACCTTGTGTCCAAAATAATATTGCTTGTCATTGTCCACTGCCAGATAGGATATAGTATTTTGTCCATATTTCATTACATAATTTCTTATCCTATCTTTCTTTGATTGCTCCACAACATTACTATTCTTAATAAGATTTTCTCGTTCTATAAAAGTTTTTATAATATTAAAAGTACGCTTTGAAACTATAATATTTATGTGATTTGTAGCTCTCACAACGTACATATGTGCATTTTTCAAATGTCTGCTCATTTCTATCTGATGTTTTCTGTAAATAAAATCATGTTTTGCAGCCAGTATGAGTATGTCCGTATTGATTTTTTCAAGCTCTTTTTCCGTTATTCCATAGTTGCTCAGCAATAAATTTATCTTCCATAAGGTAAATCTCGTATTTGGAAAAATCTTCTTGATTATCTCCATAATCAATTTTATAAACACTGCTGGTATTCTAATCAACCATTTTAAACCATGTGCATTATAGTTGCCTGAAATAAGCACCATCTTTCTTGCCAAATCAGGATATCTAGATGCAATTCTCAATGCCACATTGGCACCATCACTGTAACCTATAACAATAATATTGTTCAAAAATTTATTTCTGCAAAATTCAACCATGTCCTCTGCAAACAACTCAATTGAATAGGCTTTTTTACCACTTTCACTCCCACCATGTCCTCTGCTGTCTACAGCTACAACATGATAAAATTGAGAAAGGTAATTGAACATTTTCTTCATCATTATACTGTTCATACTGTTTCCATGAATTAGTAATACAGTATCACCAGTACCTTTTTCATAGTATACAAGTTTAATGTCACCTATACTGCAATACTTTCTCAAATTTCTACCAAGCATTATTGTACGCCTTCTTTTCTTGAATTTTTAATATTTCAGAAAGCCTGTCTCCTATATTTAATTATATAATTAAAAACTTGTTAATTCATAGTATAAATTATATTTATAAAAATAAATATGTATGGATAGAGATATTAAAGGAGCTATTAAATATCCATGGATAATTCAAATTTCAACTGTTCAAACTTTTTGGATAACTTAAGAAGCGACAAAGGAATAGATGATTTAAAAATTTTTTTTACTGAACTTTGCAATAAAGATGTACAAACTGCTTTAAAATTTATAAATGATGAAAAACTGAATTTTTCAACTCTATTTATACTAAGAGATGAAATCGAAAAATACAGCCTGGTAGATAAACTTACTATAAAAAATAAAACTGCATTACTTATTATAAAAGAAATTCTATCAGATAATAAACACAATCTGGAACAGGAACACCTTTCTTTTGACTATATTCAAATAATTCATTCTACACTAAACTGGATACTGAAATCCGGTTATAAAAGCGATGGTTTAAATGATGAATATGATCGTATCCTGGACATTACATGCGGAATACTTACAAAACTATACAAGGACAAGACACTTCTTCCAATTATGGCGGACTTGATCTTTGAAAGATATAAGAAAGGTACACTGCTTCATGATCTTGTATGGGCATTTTTTCAAGCAGCAGATCCACAAAACCTGCTTATAATAGGAGAAAAATTACTGTCCGCAGCTGCAGAAGATGTTAAAATAGCCTGCAGGCTATTGAATTTTATACCTTCAGTAAACAGTAGTATAAGCAAAGAAAGAAAATATACAAACTTTTTAAACTGGATGAAGGAAAACAGTCCTTTTCTCAAGTATACAGGAGAAAGTTTTCAGCAAACTACAAATCCTACACCTTATAAAATAGTTCTTGAGGGAAAATATCTATGTAAGAGGATATGCTGTGATACAGGAACGGCTCTTCGATCTCCATCTGAAAAAGAGAACAGCCTGATCAATGATTTCAAAAGATTGGATCATGATACAAAAGTTCTTCTTTCAAACTTCTCATTGAGAATACATCATAAAAATATATACCTCTGGAACATATGGCGCAGCTATTCTTTAAATGAGCAGATAAAGATTGCCAGAATAGGAGGTGTACAATGATTACTATTGCCGGTGATAGAATTGATATAAATAAATTATCCCATAATTATAAAAATAATAGTATCGAAAAATATATATTGGACATACTTTCTTCAAGTAGTCATATCTACAATTATAATTCTGAGAGAGAACTTAAATTTGAGCTGAATTTAAGAAAAAACATTGTAAATGCTTCTATATCACTATATAGAAGTAATTTTGGATTTAGTATATTTCGTAAATCAAGATGCAATACAGATTACTGGGAGAGAACAAGACAGGGCGGTTTCCTTCTAAAAGAAGGTGCAAAACCTTCATCTGCCATAGATGACATATTTACAAATGGAGATGAGTACGCTACAGAATGTGCTACAGCTATGGTTATCGTATATTATAAAGCGTGCCTTGATTCTTTGGGATCAAAAATCTTCAACAACACCTTTCCTAAAATATATTTGATGAACTGGCACAATGTAGATAAAAACCTTGGACTTACTACTGTTGACAATGCAGCTGACAACATACCTGGTGACTGCAGATATTTTCAGAATCCAGATGTCAATCCACTAACTCCTGAGTGGCAGGGAGAAAATGTAATCTACCTCGGTGACGATATGTATTATGGGCATGGAGTAGGAATAAAAAATGGTGATGAAATAATAAATACTTTAAATAAAACAAGAATTGCAGGTTCATCTCGTT
The DNA here is from genome assembly GCF_019144085.1 of Clostridium tyrobutyricum. Lineage (GTDB taxonomy): Bacteria > Bacillota > Clostridia > Clostridiales > Clostridiaceae > Clostridium_B > Clostridium_B tyrobutyricum_A. The sequence continues at coordinate 114,900 of NZ_JAHHUY010000005.1, read as the reverse complement.
CTGCCCATCTCCTGCCCTCTGCCACAAGACCGGATTTTGAGAAACTTTCGCGACTTAAATAAATTATTGGGGGACAGTTAACAACTTTTTCATGAAAAAGTTGTTAACTGTCCCCTTGATTTACCTTCTGTACAATTTTACAATATCACTGATTTTATGTTCAAGTTCTCCTGTAAGGCAATTCTTTTTAATTCTCCAACACCAATTTTCGCCTATAGTAGCCGGAGTATTCATCCTGCCCTCATTTCCAAGTCCAATATAGTCCTGCATTTGGACAATGGCAATTTTTGCAACGGATGCCATAACCCCTCTTATAAATCCCCAGTTATACCCTTCTTCATCACTTAATCTCAAATATTTTTTTGCAAAATCAGCATCATCTTTTTTTACATTTTGAAGCCATCCCATAATAGGTTCATTGTCGTGAGTGCCTATATAGACTACACAATTTTTTATGTGATTATGAGGCAGGTAATCACTGTCCCCATCAAAATTAAAAGCAAACTCCAAAACCTTCATACCAGGATATCCGGATTCAGCTCTAAATTTTTTTACCTCTTCTGTTAAATATCCTAGATCTTCAGCTATTATATCTACATTTCCAAGCTCATTTTTTAATTTATGGAAAAATTTCATTCCCGGACCCTGAACCCATTTTCCATGTACAGCAGTATCATTCCCATATGGTATCTCCCAATATGATTCAAAACCCCTGAAGTGGTCTATCCTAACTACATCATAAAGTTCTACATTTTTTCTCATCCTGTCTATCCACCACTTATATCCTGTACTTTCTATATAATTCCAATTATATACGGGATTTCCCCACAACTGTCCGGTACTTGAAAATGCATCTGGAGGGCACCCTGAAACCAAAAGTGGATTTTTGTTATCGTCAAGCATAAAAACCTTACTATTTGCCCAGGTGTCTGCACTGTCCTCTGCAGCATATATTGGTATATCCCCAATAATTTTTATTCCCCTTTCATTTGCATAATTCTTTAGGTTTGTCCATTGTTTTAAAAATACATATTGAATAAATATCCAGTAATTTATTTCATTATTTAATTTAACTCTATAATATTCAACAGCGGATTTTTCCCTGAATTTAATACTTCTATCCCATTCTTTCCAGGGCCTTAGATTAAATTCTGATTTCAATGCCATGTACATTGCATAATCTTCCAGCCATATTTTATTCTTTTCTTTGAATACCTTTATATCTTCATTATATTTATCCCTTGTATTTTCATAAGCCATTCTTAAAACTTTCATCTTGTTTATAAAAATTTTTCCATAATCTATCTTTTCAGAATAACTTCCAAAGTCCATATTCTCATATGAAGATTTTTTCAGAATACCTTCTTTATTTAAGAAATCCAAATCTATAAAATATGGATTTCCTGCAAAAGATGAAAAGGACTGATAAGGTGAATCTCCTATTCCTGTAGGTCCCATTGGAAGCACCTGCCAGTATTTCTGTGAAGACGACACCAAAAAATCTACGAAGTCATAGGCTTCTTTTCCAAAAGTTCCAATCCCATAAGGCGACGGCAAAGACGTAATATGCATTAATATACCACTCTTTCTTTCCATCATTAACATGTCCCCTTTTTTATTTAATATAATAAATATATTTAAACAAATGTAAATTATTTCTATATATATTATACATTTTATTCAAGCATAAAAGAATATCTACATGGTTAATATAATTTTGTAGTAAAAAATTAAAAATGGAGGTTATATTATGGCTAAAGCTGGTATGAGAAGACCGGATCCAAGTGATCCACACGGTACTGAGAGTAATAAAAAGACAAAATTTCCAAAAAATAATGGTTCACCTGTTGGAGAAATTCAGGGCAAGGCAAAAACAGGCAATAAAAAAGCTGATCCAATAAAGGAGTGATTCATATGGCAAAAGACAGCCAAATAGACAAGAAAGAAGTTAGGGAGCAAAAGGCAAAAGGTCAGACACCACTAACCCGGGAAGGACAAAACTTTAATCGTAACGCAAAGAAACATTCTATAAAAAATAATCACTTTTAATAAAAATGAGATTCTAGTTTAAATCTCTAGAATCTCTCATTTTAATTATATAATATACAAGTTTTGATATGATGTGAACAATCCACAAAAATGAAATTCCAATCATAATGTCATATGAAAGATTCAACAAAAACAAGTGCTTTTTAAAATCACCATGCCCTGATCCTATTACTGGAAGAATAAGCTGTGACATTCCCGACATTAGAATAAAAAACGACATGAGTGAAACCAATCTCACAGTTCTGTTTTTGTTCCTCACAAAATAAAATATTACAATTCCCATATACACAGCAGAAAAGGCTATGAAAATATAAATATTTCTGTGAATTTCAGGATATCTTATTACAAGTGATGTTCTGAAACTATTTAGAAATTTATCTTTATTATAGTTGTACTTTGCAAAATTATGTATGGTAGGTTTTTCAAAAGCATAGGCATTATCCGCAGAGTCAACTATTTTTTGCCAAAGTCTGTCTGGATGTTTAACATAAAAAGATAATATTTTCACCGGTGAAATATTTGGATAAAATTCTTTTTCCATGACTTCTCCTGTAGGATTGTGCTTTGTATGTTTATTATAAAAAGATTGTCCATAAAAGACTATAAATTTTTTATTTAATCCAAGTTCCTCAAGGTCTTTTTCAGGATGTTTCGAGCCTCTTAAAACACCTGAAAACACTGCCTGATACATATTGTTTTGATTCATTGTATTTGTTATGGAGCCATATGCAATTCCACATAATACAACTACCATCAAAGATCCGGTTAAAATATATTTTCTCTGCCTTTTTTCTCTATGATAAATAAATAAAGCTATGTATACAAAACTCATAAAAAACAGAAGTGGAATTTCTTGTGCCTTTGAAGTTAAAAATCCACCTGAAGCAATAAAGAAATATACAAAATATCTTGGATAAGGTTGTTCCCTGCCTACAAGGTTCAAATAAGTACCTATAGTTAAAAAGAAAAATACTATAGTACCTGCCTCTCCAAAGAAAGAATTAAAATAGGATATATATGATGTATCCGTAAAAAATAAAACTATGAATACTCCTGCAGCTATTTTCACTGGAGTAGAAAATTTTTTAAATTTCAAAATCAAAAAAACCCCCAGCAAAAATACTATAGAATAAACGAATGCCAAATATCTTATATCAAATATTCTACTCATAAAACCGTGTGTAATCATTGAAATAACTACAGCTATTTTCAAAAGTATACTTTCAGAAACCCAATCCTTGTAAAATACCAAAAATATAGTGGGTGTAGATATAAGATAGTGCATATGTACAAACCTGTCATACATTTTATGATAACTATTGGATAGATTTGAAAGGCCACCATAATACAATGATAGTCTTCCAAAATCTCCATTGTCATACTTTCCTATGGCTGGATTAATAAACAATGAATTTATGAGTATAATTATTATTGGTACTAAAATCAATATTTCAATTATATGTGCTTTAAAAAAGTTATAAAAATTTTTAATCATTTTCACTTTTGATTTAAATTAAAAGTTCATATGGTGATTTTTTACCATATAAACCTAATCTTCTCCTCTCTTAAACTGCATTTACTGGAGTTCCATTTAAAAATTTCTTTAAATTATCCACTGCTATATCCATCAGTCTCTGTCTGGATTCCTTTGCAGCCCATGCAATGTGGGGCGTAATTATACAATTTTTCGCTTTGAGAAGTGGATTGTCAGCTTCTATAGGCTCTTTTGAAACTACATCAACTGCTGCTGCATGTACTTTTCCACTATTAAGTGCCTCAGCTAAATCCTCCTCTACTATTAAAGGACCCCTGGAAGTATTTATTATTATGACACCATCCTTCATCTTAGATATTGTGGATTTATTTATCATTCCCCTTGTACTGTCAAATAATGGGCAATGAAGACTTACAATATCGGATTTTTTAAATAATTCATCTAATTCTGCATATTTCACGGTATCATTTTCAAGAGTCCTGTCTCTATGCCTGCTGTATGCAAGTACATTCATACCCAGTGACTGAGCTATTTTTGAGGTTGCCTGACCTATTCTTCCATATCCTATAATTCCAAAAGTTTTTCCCTGAAGTTCTGTAAGTGGATATTTCCAGTAACAGAAGTCCTTATTATTCGTCCAACCACCATGTCTTACATCTTCACTATGAATCCATACGTGATTACATATCTCAAGCAATAGAGCAATTGTCATTTGAGCTACTGCAGCAGTACCATATGTGGGAACATTTGTTACTACTATATTCCTCTTTCTGGTTTCTTCAATATCCACTACATTATACCCTGTAGCAAGCACTCCAATATACTTTAGATTTGGCATGCTGGCAAGTGTATGTTTTGATATTGGAAATTTATTTATTAAAATTATTTCAGCATTCCCCGCTCTTTCTTTAATAATGTCCGGACAATCTTCAGGAGTCCTGTCATAAACTTTTATATCTCCAAATGACTTGAATTCATCCCATGTCAAGTCTCCTGGGTTCAATGCATATCCGTCCAACACAACAATCTTCATAAGAACCCTCCTAATTTTTTCTTGTGAATAATTATAACATATTTTTGTAACAAAATTTTTAACACAAAAGGCTTTCAAAAACAATTTATTTTTGAAAGCCTTCTAAAACTTTACTTTTCTATTATCCTCAATCTCATAATACCATCATGAACTATTTCAAACAAAAATCCTGCTGCAAACCATACAGGAAAATAGTCCAGTCTTACAATACCATTTACAGAATAACGGCAGTTTCCATAATTCCATGGACAAATTCCAATAAACTTCTTTATTGTATCTCCGGCAACATATTCCATTAAAAAGAAAATAACTGTGTAGACACCTCCTCTAAAAACAACCGGCCAATGTCTTATTTTATTATGTACAGGCTCTAGCAGTACAGCCATGCCATATATGGGAAACATCCATATATAAGTAAATGCAGTAAGTTTTAAATTTCCACTTAATAATGCTCCAATTCCAGTCCATACTATTTCAGTACACCATCCTAATAAACCATAAATTACAAATCTTATCTTCATAAAAATATCTTTTACATATAACTAATTTATATTCAAGAAAAATATTCATAAAAATGAATTTATTACTTGAATTCAATATAATATTTATCGTTATTTTGGTAACAATATAATTGTACAAATAAGGAGGCGATATTTTATGACACAACAGACAATTACTCCACGTGAAGCATTGGAGATCCATGAACTACTTTCTGCTAAAAATCTTTGCATGACTAAAGCAGTAAATTCAATATCTCAAGTTACCGATCCTGAGTTAAAACAGATTATACAAGATGATATAACTAAAACTAGAACTCAGATTACAGAATTAAAGACATTGCTTTGCAAAGCAGATATGTCTAAAATGGCTATGTCCGGAAGTACAATGTAATAGCTTACCAATAGAGAAAAGGGGTGTAATAATGAACGAACAAATGATAGCAGCTGAATTTTTAGCATCTGCCAAAGCAAGTATGAAAAACTATGCTTCAGCTATTTCAGAAACAGCTTCACCAGAAGTTAGAAATATCTTGAAAACACACTTGAATGATGCTATATGTCTTCACGAAAAGCTTACAGAATACATGATAAAAAAGGGATTCTACAATGCTCAGAATCCACAACAACAATTCCAGAAAGATATACAGGCAGCAGATACTGCTTTGAATCTTAAATAGTTGATTTAAGTGAGGAAATGGCAGAAAATTTATTTAAATAAATTTTCTGCCATTTCTATTGATATATATAATTCATCCATTTATAATAATATATAAATCAAACAGATTGGATGTGCACCACATGGAAAACGTAAACAGTCAATTCTTTTTATCACTGCTTATTATAGGGCTTGGATATATATTTAAACGATTAAATATAATAAAACAAGATGATGGAGATGGAGTATCTCGAATTATATTCAATATAACTCTTCCTTCACTTATAATATACAATTTTAATACTATGAAGCTGGATACATCTCTTATATTTATAACATTGACAAGCTGTGTTTTTGGAATATTCATGGGCTTTCTGGGAATCTTTATTTTTAGGAAGGAAAACAGAAAAATTCGAGGAACTCTATCCATGCTTATTCCAGGCTTTAATATAGGTCTTTTCGCTTATCCACTTGTAGAAGGAATATGGGGAAAAAATGGCGTAAAATACTTTGGTATGTTTGACATGGGAAACACTATTCCTATATTTGTAGTCTGCTACTTGATTGCAAGCTATTTTTCATCAGAAGAAAAGAATTTGGATATAAAAATAACCATAAGAAAACTACTTACATCTATTCCTCTTATGACTTACATAATAACACTCATATTAAATTTGTCAGGTCATCATTATCCTGGAGTGCTAATAAATATTACAGGAATACTTTCCAAGGCAAATGCACCTTTATCCCTTCTTCTACTTGGAATATGCCTGAATTTCACTATAGATAAAGTATATAGAAAAAATATATTTAAAATTCTGCTTATAAGATATTCTATTGGACTAGCTGTTGGAATTATACTATTTAATATTCTTCCTTTCAACGAGCTTTATCGCTATACTCTTCTCATAGGACTTATAATGCCAATTGGAATGGCAGATATTCCCTATGCAGTTGAATTTAATTATGATAAAAAATTTATAGGTACTATTTGTGATGTGACTATAATTATTAGTTTCATACTTATGTGGATTATTGTTGGTTTTTTCTAATAAAAATGATTTATTATTATTTTTTAATTAATTGTATCAATAATTAATAATTTAATAAAATATTAATGCTAAAAGTATTGAATTTTATACTATTAATTTTTATAATAGAATTACTAGTTTATATAAGAAAATTCAGAATAATTTTCAAGGAGGTCAATTTATGAATGAAGCTCTAGACAGTATGCTTATGACTGACGATAGCAATCTCAAGGGTCTTAACCTTATAGGTTTAACCAGCTGCCCCATGAAAAAAATTTTTAGAGAGAATCTAGAAAACACTCTTCAAAAATATAAACAGGCTACAGATAAAATTTTAAAGTGTTATACTCCTATGGGTTGTCACAGCAAAGAACACATTGAGGAATTATTGAAATCCTCAAATTTTGATGATTTGCCAGATGTATTTACAGCATTAGGATACAGAAATACTTTCAAAAACAACATATTAGACAACTTCGCATCTAAAGGATATTTTAAATCACCTCAAGATAAAAATATAAATAAAGATTTTGAGGGACTTGGTCTGATTGATCCCGAAGGCATATACTCAATATATTCTGTATCTTCAGAGGTAATGCTCATAGACAAGAATAAATTGGGAAAACTTCCTGTACCAAAGACCTGGGCTGATTTACTGGATCCCATATATAAAGGTAAAATAATAATAGGCGGCTGTGATGGTGATATACATGAAGATCAGCTTCTTTACTATTATAAATACTTTGGAGATGAAGGAGTGAAAGCCCTTGCAGAAAACTCTAAAAACACCTGGCACCCAGCTCAAATGGCAAAGTCCGCTTCTGTTTCCAGTAGAGATGGTGCAGCTGTCTATATAATACCATGGTTTTTTGCAAATGCTTGTCCTGATAAGCCAAATTTAGAGATAGTATGTCCAGAAGATGGTGCAATGATCAGTCCATCCTTTATTCTCACAAAGGAAGCCAAACTTGATGAAGTAAGTGTTTTAACAGATTGTCTTCTTGGTACAGAATTTGGAACCAAGTGTGCTGACAATCTATATCCTTCATTGAATCCCAATGTAGATAACAATATACCTGAGGGCTTTAAATTCAAATGGCTGGGCTGGGATTTTATAAGATCGATAAACATGGAGAAAACTATGAACAAGATAGTTGATGAATTTATTGACACCTTTAATAAAACAGGCGGAGATGTAGTACTTGAGAAAAAATAATTAAACCTCATTCAAATAGAAAATCACAGGGATAAAATTACAAACAAGAATATCCCCGTGATTTTTTATTTTACATTGTTTATTAGATAATTCATCTCATCTTTATTTATGGAGCCTTCAATAATTCTACTTAAATTACCTGCCTTGTTGATTAAAAAAGTAGTTGGAAATACCCCTACATTGTATTCATCCATAACATTTCCTCCAGTATCAAATAGAACGGGAAAAGCATATCCATTTTTATTTAGAAAATCTGTAATACCCTGTTTTGAAATTTCATTTTCAATGTCCGGTGCAGCTACTCCTAAAATTATTACATTATTCTTGTTATTTCCATATTGTCTGTATATTTTATTTATATCACATATTTCTGCTCTACAAGGAGGACACCATGTTGCCCAAAAATTCAAAAATACAGTCTTTCCCTTATAACTGCTAAGATTATGAATTTTCCCATATTGATCAACTAAATTAAAGTCCAAAGGTCTTACCTTGCTGGATGCACTTACAGGATTGTTTATACATACACAGAGTATTATAATTATACTCAATGTTAAAAACACAAAATTAATCTTTTTAATATTATTGCCAATCTCCATTTAATTCCTCCCTTCTTTAAAATACATACTTGTTTTAGTATGGTTGAAATACATCTAAATTATCACTACACTTGTAATGACAACATATGGTATTATATAGATAAAACATGTGCAAACTCTTAATAATAACTATACTTCAAGAAGGGACTGAATAATATTATGACAGATTTAAAACTTGCCATATTTGATATGGATGGATTAATGTTTGATACTGAAAGAATTATGCATAGCGCCTATATAGAAGCAGGAAACTTGTACAATTATAAATTTGATGATTCTGTATTTGCAAAGACTACAGGTGCAAGCAGCAAAAGAAGAAATAAAATACTTATTGACACTTTTGGGAAAGATTTTCCTCTTGAAAAGGTATTATCATATAAAGAAAAGAAATTCAAAGATACAATACATAAGTACGGAGTACCTATAAAACCAGGACTTATTGAACTTATGGATTTCTTTAAAGAAAACAAAATTAAAATAGCAGTTGCATCTTCCAGTAAAAGAAATGTTGTTGAATACAATGTACACCACGCAGGTGTATATGATAATATTGACTATATAATAAGTGGAGAGGAACTTAAAGAAAGCAAGCCAAATCCTGAAATCTTTTTAAAGCCCTGTGAATTTTTCAATATAAATACTGACAATGCCATTGTAATGGAAGACTCTACAAATGGTTTAATAGCTGCAATTCGAGCACATATAAAACCTATATGGATTCCTGATTTAATAAAGATTCCAGATGATGTTAAAGATAAACTCTTTGCACAGGCAAAAGATCTTTCACAGGTAATAGATATTGTGAAAAAGAAATTCAAATAAACAATAAAAACTCTATTAGATGAAAGTCTACATAGAGTTTTTATTATATGAAATTTACTATATTCTATAATATACGGCATTGACTATTGAGACTTTTCCATGTGCCTCAACTTTGGTGTCCAGGCATCTATCACCCATATATGCTCTTAATGAAAAAACTTCCTGTCCATCATTTACAAATATCTCAAGAGATGACCTGTCAGAAAAAATCTGCAGCTTTAAAGTATCATTGTGAGGCAGTCTTACACTTCTTGTACCCCCTAATATATAATCTGTATGACTTCTATCTACAGTCAATATGTCCTTTTGGAATTCAACACTTACAAACTTGTTTTCACTGCATCTTAAATATAATGTTAATTTCTCAGTATGTTTCACATCAAAATTTATTTTCATCTCATACACATCAGAATCAAAACTATGTAATTTAATAATAGAATTTTCTACTATTAAATTGCGTATCTCCACACTATCTTTTCTCAAACTTTTAAGTTCAGCTACAGGTTTCTGATAAATCCTTCCATTTTTCAAATTCAGCTCTCTTGGAATTGCAAGACAGTGCATCCATGAATATTGTCTGGAAGGCTGTTCTTCTTCTTCAGGATTTCCCATCCATCCAATCATTATAGTTTTCTTGCCATCATTAAATATCTGTGGTGCATAGAATTCAAATCCTCTATCTATTTCTTCAAAACTTCTGCAGTTTGCAAATGTCAAATTATCTTCCTCTATTTTTCCTGTTATATAGCCACACTGGTATATATTGTTGTACAACATTCCTGAAGGTTCCAGGCCCTGAGGGCAGAACATCAAAATATCTTTTACCATACCATCTTTTTCATCTTCGAGTTGGAAAAGATTGGGGCATTCCCACATATATCCAAAGTTTTCAGCATCAATACCCTTGAATTTCATTTCTCCCTGTATTTTCCAGTGAAAGAGATCATCTGATTTATAGAGAACAACTCTTCCCTTAAGTTGGGTATTCTGTGCTCCTAATACAAAATAGAAATCTCCATTTTTCCTGAATACTTTAGGATCTCTAAAATGTGCCATATACCCTTCAGGTTGATTTTTTACAAGGGGATTTTTTTCTAATTTGGAAAACTTTCTGCCATCTTTAGATACTGCACCACATTGATAAGTCTCTCTGTTTCCATCTTCATCCTTCACATTTCCAGTATATATGAGATAGAACTTTTTATTGACCTCAATAGCACTGCCAGAATAACAACCGTTCCGGTCATACCACATGTCCGGCGAAAGAGCCGTTTCAAGTTCCTCCCAGTGTATTAAATCCCGGGACTTCATATGTCCCCAATATACCTTCCTGTTTTCAGGGAAAAATGGATTCCACTGATAGAATACATGATATTCCCCTCTATAATATATAAGTCCATTTGGATCATTTATAAAACCTATTTTAGGTACTATGTGGAACCTGGGTCTATTGTAATCCGATTCTACAATGTGTATTTTACGTTCTATATTTTTCTGTATTTCATTCATAAATCAAATACACCTCTTTTCCTTTAAAATACTAGTTTCAAAATTTATAATATTACAAACTACTGTAAAAATTTATTAACCTTGTCCAATGTAGGTAATGCTTCTGTTGCGCCCATTTCTGTACAAGTTAATGCACCTACTAAATTTGCAAATTTTACAATATTTGAAAATTCACTATTGTCCTTTAAAATATCCTTGGAATCAGAACATGCCATTTTATAGAGAAGAGCACCTACAAAAGCATCTCCTGCACCTGTAGAATCAACTGATTTTATCTTCATTGAACCTACAGTTTCCACATGATCCCCTGCAATGATCAAAGTTCCCTCTTTGCCGAGAGTTACAAGAAGTACAGTTTCTCCAAGTTTGGAAAGTGCAAGTGCTGCCTCTTTTACATCGGATATGCCTGTTATAAGACATACTTCTGCATCACTTACCTTTACTATGTCAGATTTTGCTATGTACTTTTTAGACAGTTCTATAAATTCCTGATCTCTCCCAGCCCATAGATTATCTCTATAATTCGGGTCAAAGCATATTAATTTTTGACTTTTTTCTGCATAGGCAAAAAATTTGTCATATGTATCTCTAAGTGAACCACCTAAAAGAGCTGTGGCTGATCCAAAATGGAATATATCAAAATGTTCCATTTTTTTAGCTTCTTTTTCATCTGGTTCATAAATTTCGTCTGCACCTCTTGCAAATACAAAATCTCTTTCTCCATCTTCTTGAACTGAAACAAATGACATGGTAGTTGGCTTTCCTTCTCTTTTCAAGAAAGTAGTATCCACTCCTTCTTTTACAAGACTGTTTTCAAGGAAATCTCCAAATGGATCCCGCCCAACGCTTCCTCCAAAACTAGCTTTTCCACCTAATCTTGATATAGCTGATGTAACATTTGCAGGAGCCCCACCTGCTTTTTTCAAGAAATTATTTCCTGAAGAAAGAGACACTCCTATATCCGTACATATAAAATCGATAAGAAGTTCTCCTATGCATAGTACTTTTTTCATAAATCATTTCTCCTTTTTTTATTTATTTTACCACGCTTATAAAATCATCACCTGTGCTTATTTCAGCATCATCCTTGGATAAAACATCCGAGTACTGATCTGCATTGGTAACAAGTACGCATGTAGTTATATCATATCCCGCTTCTTTTATCTTTTCAATATCAAATTCTACCAGAACATCTCCCTTTTTAACTTTCACCCCATTATCAACATAGGCTTTAAAATATTTACCTCCAAGTTTGACTGTATCTATGCCAACATGAATAAGTACTTCAACTCCATTATCCGCTGTAAGTCCTATAGCATGCTTTGTATTGAAAAGTGCACTTACTGTCCCATCTACAGGAGAACATACCCGTCCTATATCAGGCATTATAGCTGCCCCTTTTCCCATTATTCCAGATGCAAAAGCATCATCCTGTACTTCAGACAACAGTATTGCCTTTCCAGTTAGTGGACTTGATAAAGTCGCTGACTGTAAAAGTTCAGTTTCTGTAACTTCCTCACATTTTTCTTCAATATCCTCTTTCTCATCTTCACTCTTGTTTTTATCCTTGAAAATTGCAATAGTAACAAAGAAGGATACTGCAAGTGAAATGGCCATTCCTATAATGTAATTAATCATTGACATGCCTGTTGTTATGGCAATTCCCGGAATTCCTGTAACTCCAATTCCATTCATTCCAACCTTCATTAAAACTACATATGCTCCTGCAACAGCTCCTCCTATACAAGCTCCTATAAATGGCTTCATAAATCTTAAATTAACTCCAAATATAGCCGGTTCCGTTATTCCAAGAAGACAGCTTACAGCTGCAGGTGCTGCTACTGATTTTATCTTATTGTCTCTTGACTTCAAGTAAACTGCAAAAGCTGCTCCACCTTGTGCTACATTTGCCATGGACCATATTGGAAGAAGAAAGTTTATTCCTATGGCTTTATTTGCAAGCAAACCTGCCTCTACAGCGTGAAAACTATGTTGTATTCCTGTTATTACTATTAACGAGTACAATCCTCCAAAGATTATACCTGCTACCGGACCAAGTGTAACATACATTCCCTTGAGTCCAAGTGATATTCCATCACCAGCTATTCTTCCCAAAGGTCCTATGACTGTCAAAGTAATAAAGGCAGTTATCATTAGAGTAAGAAAAGGTGTAAGAAGTATATCCAATACATTTGGAACTATTTTTCTGCATCCCTTTTCGATCTTTGACATAAGCCAAACTGCTATAAGTATAGGAAGCACTGTTCCCTGATATCCCACCATTCCAATATGCAATCCAAATACAGTAATGGTCTTGTGTATTCCTTCACCAAGTGTCCATGCATTTTGAAGATTTGGATGTATCATTATAGCTCCAAGTACACATGCAAGATACTGATTTGTACCAAATACCTTTGCAGCACTGAAGGCTATTATCATAGGTAGGAATACGAAAGCTGCATTTGAGAACATATTCAGCATCTGATATATTCCACTTTGTGAATTTATAACATTAAAACTGGTAAGACAGTTTAAAAGACCCATAAGAAGTCCACAGGCTACTATAGCCGGTATAATAGGTACAAAAATATTTGAAAGCATTCTTGCAAATCTCTGGGCCACATTCATCTTCTGTGCAGCAATATCCTTCTGTTCACTTACAGTACTCTCTCTTATATTGGCTATTTTTATAAGTTCAGCATATGCCTTGTTAACTGCACCCTGTCCTATTATAATCTGGTATTGACCTGCACTGCTAAATGCACCTTTTACTCCATCTATATTTTCTATTTTCTTTGTATCGGCTTTTTTGTCGTCCCTAAGTACAAAGCGAAGTCTGGTTGCACAGTGAGTAACACTTTGAATATTATCTTCTCCTCCTACAAATTTCAAGACATCCTTTGCCAATTCAGCATAATTCATTTTACTCCTCCTCATATAATAAATCTGGTAAATTATTTATTTGTAATTTTATTTAAAGGCAAAATAAAAAACCTAAATTATTCCTTATACGAAATAGACTTACACTACTTCATACAAGAATATAATTTAGGTTTTGCCTGCTTACCAGTAACAATCCTACTGTATTCAATTTCTTCTTACTACTCTTTCAATGTGTATAATCAAATAAACCATTTCTTCATGTTCAAGTTTATAACTGTATGTTTTTTCAAGATATTTCCGTATCCTGCAGGTACAAAGATAGGATTCACCGTATTGTTTTTTTACTACATCATACAGGAATTCATCTCCAGTTTTATATGGAGTATTTTTTAGTATTCTATGTGCAAAAAATTTCAGATGAGTTAAAAATCTATAATAGTTTATTGATTCCTCATCAAAATCAATTTTGAAATAATACTTTACAATACTCAGTATATCCTGAACTATTTTTGTTATATTCATTAACTCGGGCATATCACTATTTATTTCGGCATTTACAATGTGAAAAGCTATAAAAGCCGCTTCATCTTCAGGCAATTCCATATCAAGCCTTTTTTTTATTATATGAAGTGCCTCCATACCCATATTAAACTCTTTGCTGTAAAGTTTTTTCATCTCCCACAACATTGAATTTTTAATGGCTATACCCTTTTTATACCTTTCAACTGCAAAACTTATGTGGTCTGTAAGAGAAAGATAAATCTGATCATTGACCCTTCCATCCGTGTGTTCCTTTACATAATTTATTATCTCATCGGCAGTTTTCATATGTTCTATAGGAATGCCTGATATCAATTTTTTAAATTTTGACAGGATACCGTTGTCATCTTTAAGTTCAAAAGTCTTTTCAATTTTGTCTTCAACTACTATGTCTCCAGGCCGCTTATTGAAAGCTATACCTCTCCCCATTACAATTATCTCTATCTTGTTCTGAATAACTGTAATTACATTATTGTTAAGAATTTTTTTTATTCTCATAGCATCACCTTTGGTGAATCTTTAATTATAGATATTATTTTACTTTATATCGTGTATTTTTGTCAATTATTTAATAATAAATTGTATAAAGTATAAAATATTCTTCATTTAACTTCTTCAATTACATATAGAAAATTTAGAAATTTTACTGTAAAATTTAATTTATACAAAATATATACAGGAGATGTAATATCATCATGATTAATTTTTTCAAAAAGTTAAAAAATAATTCCTATGATTCCAAAGATAATGATGCAAAATTCCGCGATGATCTTAGCGGACTGTATGATAATTTCTCTTTAAGAATTGATCCTAAAAACTGGGATGCTCTTATACACAATGCTTCAAATAAATACAATTGGTATATGGACATTATAGGTGATAAACTACTGCATTTTCTCATGTCCAATTACAATCTTCCCTATCAGATATGGACTTTACTGGATCAACATTTTCAGTGGAAAAGTGGAAGTATGGAACTTTCAAAATTATATTCAAAGGATTTCATACAATTTGTAATATCAAATATAAATAACCAGTATAGATTAAGATATGATCTGTTCAAATCAGAAATAAATGGTTCTTATGATGATTTCATAAATTTATATTACAAAGCTTATTTTTCACTGCAAAACAAAAATCTCTATACTGCCCAAAAGTCAATCCTCCAGGCAAAGCAGATATTTGATGAACATCCTGATTTAATTATCCTTGAAGGCAGTTACCATGTTGAAATCAACAGGATTGACAAAGCTATAGAAAATTTCTCACATGTTATAAATAATGACGATAATGATTTTTATGCCCATTTAAATAGAGCTGATACTTATGTAAAATCAGGAAAACTCAGCATGGCATATGAAGACTACAGCAAATGCCTGAGTATAGATCCTGAAAACATAAGAGTTCAATGCCAACTTGGGAATTGCTGTCTGTACATGGGAAATTATAAAGAGGCAAAAGATATATATATTAAAATACTTTCAAAATACCCAAACGACAAATTGATTTCACAAAATTTAGATTCAGCTTGTGACTTTTTAGAGGAGGAATTAAAATGCCAATCTTAGGAATAGATTTAGGAACTACAAACAGCCTTGTTTCATACTGGAATAATGAGAAATCCGTAATAATACCAAATGTCTTCGGTGAAAATCTGACTCCCTCTGTAGTAAGTGTAGATGATTCAGGACAAATATTCATAGGAAAGATTGCAAAAGAACGTCTTATAACACATCCAGACATGACGGCAAGTGTATTCAAAAGGAATATGGGTTCAAAAAAATTATTTAAATTGGGAGATAAAGAGTTCCTTCCCGAAGAACTCTCTTCACTTATAATCAGATCACTAAAACAAGATGCAGAAATATATCTTGGACAACCTGTAGAGGAAGCTATTATAAGTGTTCCTGCATATTTTAACGATACCCAGAGAAAAGCTACAAAAAGAGCTGGAGAGCTTGCAGGATTAAAGATAGAAAGACTTATAAACGAACCTACTGCAGCAGCCATAGCTTATGGATTACATGAGAAAGAATCCAATAGCAAATTCTTGGTTTTTGATCTAGGTGGAGGTACTTTTGATGTATCAATACTGGAACTTTATAAAAATATAATGGAAGTGCGAGCTGTAGCTGGTGACAACTATCTTGGTGGAGAAGATTTTACCAATATTATTATGTCACTCTTCCTGGAACACAATAATTTAAAACTAGAGGATATTGAATACAAAACTGCAGCATATATAAAGGAACAGTCGGAAATGGCCAAGATCAAATTTTCCACAGACAAAGAAGTCTCTATAAAATGTAAGATAAAAGACAAATTACTTGACTATACTTTAAAAATAGATGACTACGAAAGAGACTGCCAGAGTTTAATTGCAAAGCTAAGAAGGCCTATAGAAAGAGCACTCAGCGATGCTAAAATAAAAGCAAGTGAAATTGACTCTATAGTTTTAGTTGGAGGTGCTACAAAGCTTCCCATTATACGAACTTTCGTAAGTAAATTATTTGGACGTATACCAAGTGTAAATATAAATCCAGATGAAGCTGTAGCTCTTGGAGCAGGAATACAGGCTGCAATGAAAGAGAGGAACAGTCATTTGAAGGAAATAGTGCTTACAGATGTGTGTCCTTATACTTTAGGTACCAATATCTCATTAAGAAAGCCTGATGGATACTACGAATCGGGACATTTTTGTCCTATAATCGAGAGAAATACAGTAATTCCAGTAAGTAAAAGTGAACGACTTTACACCATACAGGACAACCAGGAAAAAATAAATATTGAAATACTTCAAGGTGAAAGCAGACTTTCTAAAAACAATATACTACTTGGTGAGATAAATATTGATGTGCCCCCTTCACCTGCAGGAGAACAAGCCATTGACGTAAGATATACTTATGACATAAATGGTATTTTGGAAGTTGAAGTAACTGTACTTTCAAATGGATTTAAAAAAAGAGCCATAATAGAAAAAAATCCAGGTTATATGTCCAAAGATGAAATTGAAAAAAGATTTCAAGAACTTAGCAGTATTAAAATTCATCCTAGAGAAAAGGAAGAAAATAAACTCATTATGGCCAAAGGGGAAAGATTATACGAGGAATCTACAGGTAAAATCAGAGAATTGTTGGATTATAATTTACAAGTTTTTGAAGATATTTTAAATAGACAGGATGAGCATGAAATAGAAGAAGCTGCAAAGAAATTAAAAATGATATTTGCGCAAATTGAACAGATGAAGGAATTTTAATAATTTTATTATGATATACGGAGGTAATTATGAGTTTTTGGGATATATTAGGGATAGAGCCTACAGAAGATAAATCCGCTATAAAAGAAGCTTATGCATCACAATTGAATTTACATCATCCTGAAGATGATCCTGAAGGATTTCAAGCTTTAAGAGAAGCCTATGAAACTGCACTGAAATACGATCCAGACAATCAGGACATTCCTTCAAATGACAAGATTGACATAATTCAAAATTCTCCAGTGAAACAATGGATATCAAAAGTAAACATTGTATATAATGACTTTTTTCAAAGGATAGATGAAAATAAATGGTATGACTTATTGAATGAAGATATATGCTTTCAAATCGATACATCCGAAGAAATAAGTTATGAACTTCTCAATTTTTTAATGGGCAACTATTATCTTCCCCATAAAATATGGCAAATACTTGATGAGCATTTTTTATGGAGTGATAAAGCTGAACAACTGTATAATATTTTCCATCCTGATTTTATAAATTTTGTATTGGATAGTATAAAGAGGCCAACAACCTTTAGATATAATCTATTTAAAAATGGATTGAATATAAATTATGATAAATATATAGCAAACTACTATAATGCTGTTCGTCACCTTAATGCAAATAATATATATGATGCCAGAAAATCAATAGACAGTGCTGCTAAAATGTATCCCTGTCATCCAGATTTAAAAATTTTGGATGGAAGATACTATTTGACAACAAACAATCTGTCTAAAGCTATCAAAATATTCTCTAAAGTTATAGAATCACAGGAAGATGATTTTGATGCCCATTTAAATCGCGGCATTGCACTTTTAAGACTTGGAAAGCTTCATGAATCCTATGAAGACTACAGCAAAGCTGTTAAAATTCTCCCGATCAGTACTAGTGCTGCATATGGACTGGCATATTGCTGTTTTTGCATGGAAAAATTTGGGCAGTCAAGACAACTATTCCATGATTTATTGGAAAAATATCCATATAACTCGGATATAAAAGCAATGTTCATTTCCTCCAATGATTATTTGATTGATGAATATAAAAATAAACCAGATTGTCACTATAAACTGGCTCAATGCTATTTTTACGCTGAGGAATTTGAAAAATGCCATGAACTCCTAAAAGACATTATGAAAGATCCAAAAGCAGACTCCAAAATCTATCTGCTGCTTGGTAATACATTAAAAGTCTTAAACTCATTCAAAAAAGCTGAAATGTATATAAATGAATCCATAAAGTTAAATCCTGAAAACTGGGAAGCCTATTATTCCAAGGCTTTGTTATTTGAAAAAATGAACAAATATGAGGAAGCTTTAAATCTATATAACAGAGCTGAGGGCATCAACAGCACCTTACCTGTATTATATGACAATAAAGGTAATCTTCTATGCAAACTTGAAAAATTTGAAGATGCTGTTGAGTCCTACGGAAAATCCATAGAACTAAATTCCAATATTTTCCATGTGTATATTCATAGAATTTCTGCACTTATTGAACTTGGACTCTATGATCAGGCACTGGATAATTGTGATATTGGTCTAAAAGCATTTCCCTACTATCCTGATTTATATATAAAAAAATCAAAAATACTTTTCGACTTAAAAAAATATGAAGATACAATCAATACATGCGACAGTGCTCTTAAAATAAACATTGAACACAGTAAAATATACTATTACAAGGGAATGTCATCATTAATGCTTGACAATACAGATGCTGCAATCAAAATGTACTGTAAAGCTATAGAAATGGACCCTGGCAATGCAAAATACTGCTATCATCTGGCATGTTTGTATTACGATGAAAATAACTATGAATTAGCTTTCGAGTACTATGGAAAAGCATTGGATATAGAACCAGAGTATATAGACTGTTATAATGACAGAGGGGTATTATATAAAAAGCTTGGGGATTTGGAGAGAGCAAAGCAGGATTTTGAAAAGATACTGGAAGTTGACCCCAAATATATAAGTGCCTATAATAATTTAGGTGCTATCTATGGCACGTTAAAAGATTTTAGAACATCAATAGACTACTATAATAAATCACTGGAATTAGATCCGGACAACCCAGAAGTATACACTTCAAGGGGATTTTCATATAAATGCATGAAAAAATATCAAAATACACTCTCAGACTACAAACATGCTATTGAGTTAGATCCAGAGTATTTGCTTACCTATAATAATTTGGGGATTTTGTATTTTGACAATCTAAACGACTATGATAAATCATTGGAATATTTTCAAATGTGTATAAAAATATCTCCCGATTACCATGAAGCCTATAATAATATTGGACTTTTATATAATAAATTGAAAGAATATGACAAGGGAATATCCTATATAACAAAAGCACTGGAAATAGATCCTGACAATGAACTGTACAATCTAAATATAGCTATTCTGTATCAAAACAACCATAACTATTTAAAAGCCATAGAGCATTATGAAAAAGTCATGGAGATTTCTCCTGACAATCAAACCGTAGAAAGAGCTTTAAAAAAGTTAAAGAAAAAATCAGGTAAAAAATAAACTCTCCAGCAGATGTACTGCTGGGGTTTTACATAGACTTATCACATTAAAAATACTGCAAATATAGTTGTAACAACCAGACCTATTACAACAGGTATCAAATTTCTCTTGGTGAGTTCAAAGGCATCTACTTTGCATATTGCAGCTACAGGTATAACTGCCCATGGTATTATAGTTCCTCCACCTACATATATAGCTGATATCTGTCCAAGTGCTGTAAGTACATCTGTTCCTCCACCAAGTGAAATGGAAAACATGTGGGCTATGGAACCGACAAGGGATATACCTGAAAATCCAGATCCGTCGAGACCTGTTATAGCACCTACTGCAGTCAAAGTTCCAGAAGCTACAAATGGATTCAGAGGTACTATACTAGAAAGTGCAACTCCAAGGTCATTTACTATTCCCTGGGAATGCTTTGGAAGTATATTTCCAAAAATTTCACCAAAGGCTGAATCACCAAGGTAAAAAAATGCGGCTATTGGAATTACAACACCAAATATTTTAAATCCAAATTGAAGCCCCGCCACAATGTTGTCAGTTATCTTTTCAAGAGATGCCTTTTTATAATATATGATTGAAATTATACTGAGGACAAATACTGCAGTTCCACCTATAAGTGCTGTAGCATCCCCTCCTTGAAATTTATAGGTATACATGAGGAATATATCCAATATGAAAACAGCAATTATTATGACAGCCAGTATTTTTCTAAAAGTTTGTGGAATAACCATTTGTGACTCTTCATTTGCTTCATCCTCCAAATCAAAATCTGTATTGATTTTTCCACTTTTCATATCCTTTCTAAGCATGTAAAATGCAGTTATAGTAGTAACTGCACCCATTACAATGGTAAGAGGTACACTGGCAGATATTACTTTGGATACAGATATGCCAGCTGCATCTGCTGTAAGCTTTGGAGCCGCCTGTATTATAAAATCACTGGACAGTGCTATACCATGTCCAAACAAGTTCATTGCAACTGCAGCTCCTATTGCGGGTAGTCCAACTTTTTTAGCTATAGGAAGAAACAGTGCTCCTATTAAAGCTACTGCAGGAGACGGCCAAAAAAGCCAGGAAAGCGCCATCATCACAATACCTATTACCCAATAGGCAGATGTTGGTGATTTGATTATCTTGCCAAAAGGCTTAACCATCTCTTTATTTATTCCGGAAGTAACCAATACATTGCTCATGGCAGTTATTATGGAAATTATAAATATAGTTGGCATAAGCTCTTTGGTTGCATATACAAGACTGTTGAATACTCCAATAAGGGATTTTGAAATAGATGCCGTTCCGACTATACCAAGAATAAAAATTCCAACTATACATATCAATGATATATCTCGTTTCATTATCATTGCAACAATTATTATAATTATGAATATAAGATATATAAAGTGGAGATTTGTAAGTACAACGTTCATATCTTTCCCCCGGACAAATTAGTATACTAATAAGTTATGCTGTATAAAATATGCTGTGATAGGAAATATTAAATAATATTAATGCAAATTTTTTTGACTTATATGACTTTAAGTGTTATAATTAAAAACTACATCAAGTATTTAATTATTGTAGTTCTTGCCTTAAAGGCAATTTGCGTTTTACATTATGGGGGCGCATTTTGGTTTCGACGGGGGCAAGTTGGGTTTGAGAAGCGAGTCGAGGGAACCTGTGGACCCGCGTTAAAAAACTATGGGGTTTAAATATAAACGCAAACAATAACGAAGAATTAGCTTTAGCAGCATAGTCTGCTAGCCGTCAGTCCGGATTTCCCGCGCTCCGGAGCCTGGCGCCGATAGCGGGGTCCCGAGTCCAGGAAAGCTTTGACCTGGAAACGGAATTTATGAAGCTACTGAATTCAGAAGCCTGTCCTTAGGCGTCTGAATAAGGGAATTTTAAATTAAGGAATGCACTCGGAGATGCTCAAGCGTTTCTGCTTTCGGACAGGGGTTCGACCCCCCTCGCCTCCACCAATTGGTAACGTGGTATTTTAATAAATGACTATTTATCATCATTTGATAAATAGTCATTTTTATATTATCCCATATCATTACTGTATGGTAACAAATATATAAAAAATTTATGCTTTGGATGTCAAAATAGATGTCATTAAATTATCTCAGATACCTGTAAGTTCAAGACTTTACAAATCCTTATTGTTTTACTTGAGCTTTGTAAATGCTGTTATATTATCAACATTGTGGATAAGTTTCTGTTAACAATAAAAATTACTTTATAAATACTCGATCTGTACAATATTATTTAATATTAGTGGCAAAAGTTAAATTCCAATGTCAGCACCCTTATCAGCCATCCATTTAATTATACTTACAGTTCTATAAGACTTTTTTATTACACAATTGTCAGTACTAATTACTCTTCTTTTCATTCCTCCATTTGACATATTCCTCGTTTTTTGATAGTATGAGGTCATACCACTTGTTAACTTATTCGTTAACGTAAAATTCATTTGCCCTTTCCCAAGGGCTCTTTTTTATCTATTAAATTCCATAGCACATCAACACACACCCCTCTTCAACACTACATATGACCTGAAGGCTATCAGAGATCTATGTCAATAAAGCAGACAGAACTGTGACTACGGTGAACTTACACTGTTTACTATTCATATCTTCTTTCTATTTTAATAGATTATTGTTTTCTCCTCCATATTATTTCCGACATCCTTCCAAAACCAACACTGATCCAAAATCTTTCAGTCTAGTACACAGATCTTCTCTTTCATGCACCGGCCCATTTCTCAAACCTGTAACAACAGGTACATCTTCGGCATCAAATTCCAGTACCTCAAACATGTGTTTCGTATAATCAATATAAGATTTGAACAGCCCGGCATCAGGATTACCTTGATTAAACGAAAGAATCAGCTTTTGTTTCACGGCATTTTCTTTGAAAAACGGAGAGAATCGCGGGGAAAATCGTGCAAACAGCCTGTCGGTAAATATCTTTCCCTGGGCACTCATCTGACCCATGTAAATCGGTGAGCCTAAAACAATGGCATCTGCATACTCAAGTGCGTCATAAATTTTCTGCATATCGTCGTTGATAACACAACCATGATTGCCGTTGTGGCAAGCCCAACAGCCACAGCATGGTTTGATATCAAGATCACTGAAACTGAAAGTACTCGTTTCAGCACCCTTTTCCTTTGCACCTTCGAGTATTTTATTTACAATAAAGGCAGTATTGCCTTCTTTATGCTGACTTGCGATAATTCCAATGATATTCATGCTTTTTCCTCCTTGCATATCGTTTTTGTTTCCCGTTTATTATGCGGATTGTGTGTTCATTATACGATCTTCTCTCGTAATGACATTTTTGTTTCCCTGTCAACATAATTACTCTATCATCTTATTGTTTCCTTGTCAATATTAATGTTGAGTAGGAAACAATAAAGTTCGCAGATTTAAAGTCGAATAAAAATGCAGCCCATCCTCAATAAGAGAGGGCTGCCAGCAATTTCATATTCCTTAATATGTTTCAAGGAGAGTCTTTGAAACTATAGGTTATCAGATTTCATATCTACACCCAGTTTCTTTATTTCCGTGTCCAAATGCATATTATACTTTTTCGCGAAGCCTAGTACAACATCAAGCTGTTCCTCGGTTACCTGTTCAAAAAAGGGCTGATCTCTATCCTTAAACTCTCTGTGCATTTCCTCATGGATATTGTAAATTATTTTTCCTTGCTCTGTGAGTTCAAAATAGACTTCTTTATTGTTATTCGGCTTCTGATAACTTTCTATAAGCCCTTTTTTCACGAGTTTCTTAGTTAGTTTACTTATGGCACCTCTGGTCATGCCAAAAGACTCCGCCAGCTTTGTCACATTGGAATCTTCATCTTCTCCGATATAAGCAATACAATGTATTTCAGAAGGATTATAACCCTTAAGCCTATCTTTCATTTTAAAGCTATCAAGCCCTATTCTCTTTTTAAATATGTCCCATAAACCCCTCATGACCTGTTCTTCTTTGCTCATTGCTTGTCCTCCAATATATTAAAACTTAATCGTATTATATAACCATTTGGTTTCCCAGTCAACAATAGCAAGACAATTAGATGTATAAACAATACATAAAAATAAGCCTCAGAAATAATTATCTGAGACACTCAACCAAAAATTTAATATTTTGGTGAACAATATATTGAGGTATATGTTTTTACTATACACTTATGTTATTAACTTTATATTAAATATGTGTTAATACTCTTGTTGTTAAGAATTTCATGCATAAAAACAAGCACCCTAAATGACGGATGCTCATTTTGTAATATGTTGTTGGGGGAACAACAATTATTTGTATCTAATGGCGGTTGCACTTAAGTTTAGTGTGCCCTGCAACCACAGGCACCAGTTTGGTAATTACCATTACTTTTGTTCATTTATGTAAAAGCATTATTTCCATTTTCTCTAAGGTATTTCCTTAGGACACTTATTATTCTATATGGTTTTTGTTACGGCTTAATGTCATATTGGTTAAGTATCTGTAAACAATTTATACCATTTTATGAATAATGTTAAAAGACACCTGGATAACCAGGTGTTTAATGTAAAATATATTGACATAAATATAGAATAGTAATAATCTAATTATATAGACCAATCATTATAATTTTGTTTGTCGAAAGGACATAAATTATGAATTCTAAAAATAACTCAAGAGAAAAAATACTTAATACTGCAACTAAGCTTTTCCAAATTAATGGATTTAGTGCTACTGGACTAAATGAAATTTTAAAAGAGAGTAAATCTCCTAAAGGATCTCTTTACTATTATTTTCCTGATGGTAAAGAACAATTAGCATTAGAAGCAATTCAACTGGCAAGCAAGTCTATAATAGAAAGATTAGGTATTACTTTAAGTAAATATTCAGATCCAATTGAAGCTATAAAATATTTAATAAGCAATATAATAAATGATTTGAAAGAAGAAAACAAACTTCAAAATATCTCGATAAGTTTGATAGCCTTAGAAACATATTCTTCAAATGAACGTTTAAGAAAAGTTTGTAAAGATGCATTCACAGCGTTAAGTAACGTATATACCCATAAATTGATTGAAAGCGGGTTTTCAAAACAAAGGGCTGAAGAATTGGGCATGACTATTGAAATAATGATTGAAGGAGCTATTACTATTTGTGTTACAAGAAAGGATACTGTTCCACTCTCAATAATCAGTAATACTATAGAGGCTTTGCTAAGTTAAAATTTATATTCTCTTGAGTGGTTTTTTAATCATTATATACAGACTGGTCTAAATATTAAAAGGAGATTAACATATATGATTCAACAAGAAAACTACCTACAATCAAAAAAATACAATACAAAAATTATAATGTTCACATTACTCTTAGGGAGTTTTATAGCACTTTTTAATGAAACAATATTAAACGTAGCTTTCCCAAAACTAATGATAGAAATGAATGTAGGTACTACAACAGTGCAATGGCTTACTACCGGTTATGTATTGGTAATTGCCATTTTAATGCCTGTTACAGCATTCCTTATGAATACTTATACAACTAAAAAATTATTTATGACAGCTATTACTTTATTCTTAATTGGAACTATATGTGCATTTTTTTCTACATCATTTCCATTGCTATTGGTATCTAGAATTATACAGGCACTTGGTACAAGCATGTTAATACCAATTTTAATGAATACCGCTCTTATAATAAATCCACCGGAAAAACGTGGGGCAGTAATGGGTGCATGCGTTTGTGTAATATCATTAGGACCTGCATTCGGTCCCACTTTTTCAGGAATATTGCTGCAATATTTTTCATGGCATTTACTATTTTTAATTCTAATTCCAATTTTAGTGTTATGCTTGATTTTAGGACATCTATTCCTTGAAAATGTAAATACAATAACCAAGCCTAAAATAGATTACCTGTCTATTTTATTATCAGCTATAGGCATTGGATGTATTATATACTCCATAAGTTCCACATCCAATACAGATATAGTTGCTATTTCAGCAATATTTATAATTGGTATAATATCCACACTACTTTTTTGCAAGCGGCAGACATCGTTGAAACAACCAATGCTCCAAATAAAATCATTTAAACATCCTGTATTTACAAGAAGTGTATTATTGATAATTATTATTCAAATGCTTCAATTCTCAATGAATATAATACTGCCTATGCTTTTTGAAAATGGATTTAAAGCATCAACTTTGATAACTGGAATTATTTTATTGCCTGCAACTCTTTTATATTCATTTTTATCACCTATATCGGGAAAATTATATGACAATATAGGAGGAAAAATAATAATTCCTTGCGGGGTTTTATTGGCATGTATCTCAATTTTTATATTATCTAGCATTACAAAGTCAAATTCCATTTTTACAGCTGTTATTTTATATTGCTTGATATGCATGGGCACATCCATGGTTGCATCCAATACACAGACAACTGCACTTAATCAGCTGCCAAATAAATTAAGGGTAGATGGAATAGCAATCATAAATACCCTTATGCAAATAGCTGGCTGTCTGGGATCTGCTTTGTTTTTAGGAATTATGTCCACTTATGAAAATAACTATTTAACAGCCAACCAAAATAAAATAGATTCTGCATTCTATGGATTTGGTTATTCCATTAAATTTGGTGGCATTATATTCATAATTGGATTTATATTGTCATTAACCTTAAAATATAATACTGAAAATAAATAGCATTAATTATAAGAAAAATGAGTAATGGGGGCAAGATTGCCCTCATATTATCATTACATTCTAACAAATACTGATTAAATCATTTTGGTTAGGTTATGTAGAAGACTGTTATAACGTCAAAAGTTTAAAATTAAAATTATATTAATGAAATATAATATAATTTTATATCTGTATACCTTCCATCACCAAGCAAGTAACCATCAGGAATACTACCAATAGGATTAAATCCTATCTTTTCATACAGATGAATCGCACTTTGATTTGTACTTACAACAGCGTTAAACTGAAGAATGGAAAAATTCAATTTCCTTGCCTTGTCCATAGAATGGCGCACCAACTTTTCTCCAATATGCCCTCCCCTATAATTTACACCAACAGCATATGAAGCATTTGCAATATGACTACAACGTCCAATATTATTGGGGTGTAAAATATACAATCCCAAAACTTGATCATCACAAACAGCAACTGCTGTAAATGACTGAGATGCAAAAAATATTTCTGCCTCCTTTTCACTCATTTTTTCTATTTGAGGAAATGCTTTTGCTTCTTCAACTACATTATTCCAAATTCTCGTAATGTATGGTATATCTTTATCAATATATTTACGTATTGTAATTTTCATCTTTGGCATTCCTTTCTTCATCAGAACTATTGAATATTAAAATTTACAAGAGATACTATATTAAATAAATTATATCATCATATTTCAAGAATAACATTGAATGTGATATATATAACAATGGTTACTAAAAGAATCATGTTAATATACTCCCATTTTTACCTATAATCATTAAATTTTTAGTCAATGTCACAGTTTTGTAAACAAATGAGTCGTATAAGTAATATTTTTGTAAATAAAACATGTAATTTCTAATATATAATAGACTTAATATCCAATAATTGCTTACAACAACTACTTATATAATATGGAGGATGATATTATTTATAAAATTATAATACTATTATTTATTAATCTGATCATTTCACCAATAGCTACTCCAAATTTAAGCTACAATAATAATAAAAATACTTCAAAAAGTTTATACAATACAACAACAAAAGTATCTACCATAAGTAAAAGTCCCAAAGCCGTTAATCTAAAATATACATCATCAAAACCAGTTTATACTTCTGTAAATCTAAATTTTAACAAACCAGTTATAATAGCTCACCGTGCTGCAAGCGGTGTTGCCCCTGAAAATTCTATTCCTGCAATTGATGAAGCGGCAAAAATTGGATACTGGGGTGTAGAACTAGATGTTTGTTCATCATCTGACGGAGTTTTATACTTGCTCCACGATGGTACACTTGATAGGACTACTAATGGTCATGGTCCAATATCATCAAAAACTTCCAAGGAAATAGACAAGCTTGTGATCAATACGGGTGCAAATATATCTAATTATCCTAATTTAAAATTGCCTAGATTTGAAGATGCACTATTAGAATGTAAAAAATATAACCTTACACCAGTATTCGATATAAAACTTCTTAGTAATAAAACTAGAGATTTAAATACAATGTTAAGAATTATAAACAAGCATCAATACAGCCGTAAATTATTAATTCATGCATTTAATTATAAGGATCTAGAGTATCTTCGTCAAAAAAACAAAAGACTTATTTTGATGCCAATGGTAAACCCAAATAAAAAACTTTATGGCTATAGATATATAAAATCATTTAAATCTACTGAACTAGATTGTAACATTGACTACTTAAACAAAGGCCTTATAGAAAAAGCCCATAAAGATGGACTAAAAGTATTCTGCTGGACAATTGATAATCCTAGAGAACTTAATAGGGCATTAAATCTAGGTGTAGATTTCATATACTCTGATAAATTCAATCCCAAGGACATAAATACATATTATAGACCTAAAACAATAAGATAAATAAAAAATTCCAGTTTTAAAATTAAACTGGAATTTTTTATTTATAAAGGATTTTTAAAATTATTGTCGAATATATTTATTTGGTTTTATTACATCGGAAGGAATGTGAGCAATGGTCAGAATTTTATTAATTATACTCGTTGTCTTTGCACTATATTTTTTACTTGTATTCTTCAAAGACTATGTACCCAGATTAAAAAATAAAGAAATAGACAATAAAAAATTTTTTATATTTGGAATAACAGGTTTTATAGCAAATTTTTTCGATACTCTTGGAATAGGGAGTTTTGCAATTTTAACTACACTTTTAAAAAATCTCAAACTTACTGAAGACAGACTAATACCAGGTACACTAAATGTAGCTTGTACTATACCTGTAGTAGTTGAATCACTTATATTTATAACTATAGTTAAAGTAAACGTATTTACTTTGGTATCCATGATTATATCAGCTACAATTGGTGCTATTTTAGGAGCTTCATTTATATCAAAATTAGATGAAAGGAAAATTCAGATAGGAATGGGTATAGCTCTTGTAATAGTAGCATTCATAATGTTTGCAGGACAGATAAATTTAATGCCCTCCGGAGGAAATGCTACTGAATTAACTGGAATACGTATGGTTATAGGTTTAATAGGGAACTTCATATTTGGAGCTCTCATGACTATTGGCATAGGGATTTATGCTCCCTGCATGGCATTGGTATTTGCCCTTGGTATGAGCCCGAGAGTGGCATTTCCCGTCATGATGGGTTCATGTGCATTTTTAGAAATCGCTGCTTCAATAAAATTTGTAAAAGAAAGATCTTATGATATAAGGGTCCCAATTCCAACTATGATATTTGGAAGTATTGGTGTTTTATTTGCTGTATATATAGTTAAAAATTTGCCTATAGTAATATTGAAATGGGTACTTATAATAGTTATAATGTACACTTCTATAATAATGTTCAGATCTTCAAAACATAAACACAAATAAATCTATATAACAATATCTAACCTTGATATAAAATTATATTAAGGTTAGATATTATATGATTAATATATATTTATCTCTTCAGTTATCTATATCTTTCTTTCATTTGCCTGTCTATATCCCTCTTGGCTTCCTTTTCCATAAGAGAATTTCTCTTGTCATAATCTCTTTTACCTTTGGCAACTGCCAAATTTACTTTTACACGTCCATGCTTAAGATAAAGAGACATCGGAACTAGAGTATACCCCTTTTGAGCTGTATATCCAAAAAGTTTTGATATTTCAGATTTATGAAGTAATAATTTTCTTGTCCTCAAAGGATCCTTGTTAAAAATATTTCCCTTTTCATAGGGGCTTATATGCATATTTTTCACATATATTTCACCATTTATTATGTCTGCATAACTATCCTTCAAATTTGCCTTTCCTTCTCTTATTGACTTTACTTCTGTTCCTACAAGTTCAATTCCAGCCTCCATTGATTCCTCAATAAAATAATCATGTCTTGCCTTTCTATTTTCAGCCAGAGTACTCCTCCCAGTCTTCTTTTTAGTCAACTATATTCACCCCTTTTATAAATTTCAAAGTTTCTTTAAATATAAAAGTTTAAATTTGATCTTTGATATTTTTTTCATCAAGCTTTTTCTCGTCCTTAATCATTTCAAAATAAATCTCATGGGAAGCCATATCAACTTTAAGCACCTTTACTCTAACTTCATCTCCCAGTTTGTAGATATTCCTTGTCTTTTCTCCTACAAGTGACAAATGCCTGTCATCATATATGTAATAGTCATCAGTCATAGTACTTAGATGAACCAGTCCCTCAACTGTATTTTCAAGTTCCACGAACATTCCGAAATTAGTAACAGAGGATACTATACCGTTATATTCTTCTCCTATTCTCTTACTCATGTATTCAGCCTTTTTCAAGTCATCTACTTCTCTTTCAGCATCCTGTGCCACTCTCTCCATTTCTGAAGATTGCTTTGAAGCATATTCAACTTTTACATTCAATCTCTTTACTTCTTTTTCATCAAGTTTACCATTTATGAGTTCCTTGATTATCCTATGTATGATTAAATCCGGATATCTTCTTATTGGAGATGTAAAATGACAGTAATATCTGGCCGCCAGACCAAAATGTCCTATACATTTAGGAGAATACCTGGCCTGTTTCATAGATCTTAAAAGAAGTGTACTGACTACTGTCTCTTCCTTTTTCCCCTTTACTTTTTCTATAATCTCCTGAAGTGCCTTTGGATGAACTTCCTGGCCCCACTTTATAGTGTATCCCAAGTTGTGTACAAACTCATTGAAATACATCAATTTTTCTTCATCTGGATCTTCATGTATTCTATATACAAAAGGCATATTGCTCCAGAACATATGCTCAGCTATAGTTTCATTGCATACAAGCATAAATTCCTCTATTATACGATTTGAAATTCCTCTTTCGTAAGGCTTTATTTCTACAGGTTTGCCCAGATCGTCAAGTATTATACTGCATTCTTGAAAATCAAAGTCTACAGCTCCCCTAAGTATTCTCTTCTTATACAATATGTCGGCAAGTTTTCCCATAAGCTGGAATGTACCTGTCAGATAACTATATCTGCTTATTACCTTGTCGTCTTCACCTTTTAATATCTTGGTAACATCTGTATATGTCATTCTTTCACTTGTTCTTATTATGCTCTCAACAATTTTATGGTCTACTACCTTGCCCGTATCATCGATTTCCATAAAACAGCTTAAAGTAAGTCTATCAACTTTAGGATTCAAACTGCATATTCCATTCGACAATTTTTTAGGAAGCATAGGTATGACTCTGTCTATTAAATATACAGAAGTTGCCCTCTTGAGTGCTTCTTTATCCAAAGGACTTCTATCTGTTACATAGTTGGAAACATCTGCTATGTGAACTCCTAAATGGAAATTACCATTTGGAAGCTTTTCAATAGATATGGCGTCATCCAGATCCTTTGCATCTTCACCATCTATTGTAACTATTGTAAGATCCCTTAAATCTTCTCTTCTTTCATATTCCTCTTCTGGAATTTCATTTGGGATATTATCTGCATAGCTTTCAACTTTTTCAGGGAACTCTTCAGGAAGACCATTCTTTTTGATTATAGTCAATATATCTATTCCCTTTTCAGTTTTCTTTCCAAGTACATTTATTACCTTTCCTTCTGGATTTCTTCTTCCATCAGGCCACTGGACTATCTCCACAATGACTACTTCTCCGGTTTTTGCCCCTTTTTTGCAATTCTTAGGTATAAATATATCCTGATATATTCTCTTTTCTTCCGG
The DNA here is from genome assembly GCF_019144085.1 of Clostridium tyrobutyricum. Lineage (GTDB taxonomy): Bacteria > Bacillota > Clostridia > Clostridiales > Clostridiaceae > Clostridium_B > Clostridium_B tyrobutyricum_A. The sequence continues at coordinate 82,868 of NZ_JAHHUY010000005.1, read as the reverse complement.
TACTACAAATCCAAAATTTCTGCTATCCTCATAAATACCTATAATAGTCTTGTTAGCCCTTTCAAGTATCCTTATTATTTCGCCTTCACATTTTTTTCCGCTGTTTTCTTCTTTTAAAACTCTTACCATTACCTTATCTTTGTTCATGGCACCATTTACACCGGAAATAGGTACAAATATGTCAGTTCCCTCTTCAGGAATTACAAATCCATAGCCTTTCTGATGTCCCTGAAACTTTCCAACTACAAGTCCCATTCTCTCAGGTACCCCGTATCTATTGGTTCTGGTCTTAACTACCTGTCCGTCCTTTTCCATGTTTCTAAGTATCTTCTTGAATTCCTTTTTTTCATCTTTTTTTATATCGAAAATTTTTTCCAATTCTTTTATATCTGTAGGCTTATATGCCTTTTCTCTCATAAAATTTAAAATTGATTCCGTTATATTCATATATTCACCACCTTCTATTATGTTGGTACAATTTCACTAAAAATATTCAATATTTATATAAATATATCCACTATTTACATTATACTTCTGAACTTAATGCTAGTATATAATTTTTTAAAAGTAATTCTCAACTCAGAAAAAATAATTATATAAAAAAATGAATACCTCAGAATCTAAACTCTGCTGTATTCACGGTATACCTACTTTATTAAATACTGAATTATACATAACACTGCAAAAATTATAGCTAAAACCACAGTCAATCTTGAAAGCATGGCTTCTGAAGTTCTTGATTTATTTTTAGAATAAAAACTCTCTCCAGCACCACCTGATATGAATCCGCTTAATCCATTGGTCTTTCCAGGCTGTACCAATACTACAGCTATTAAAAGTACTGCTATTATAACTTGCACTACTAAAACAAAAGTATGCACAAAATCGCCCTCCTAATTATCAACTAACAACGCTATTGACATAACATATATTTTATCATATATATTGCCTAATTTCAATTTCTAAAAGTATATATCTGAGAATTCCATATTTATCTTGTTTAAACTGCTATCACTATCAATTGCTATTTCATCATGATTTTCAGATACATTTTTAACAGGCAAATTTACTATAAATTCACTTCCAACTCCCAGCTTGCTTTTCACATCTATAGTTCCTCCATGCAATTCTATAAATGATTTTACAAGATAGAGGCCTATGCCGCTTCCCTCGCATGGCCTTCTAAGACTTTTATTAACCTGCCCGAATCTTTCAAATATCAATTTGATCTTATCTTGAGGAATACCTATACCTGTATCTTTAAATTTAATTAGAACATGATCATCTTCATCTACTATATTTACAAATATCTTACCGCCTTTATCAGTAAATTTTATTGAATTAGAAAGAAGATTCAATACTATTCTTTCCATTTTGTCTGTATCTATAGCTACTATCTTTTCTTCAGTATCAGTATCAAAAATCAATTGTATACCCTTTTCATCCAAATAAGGAACTATGGATTGTGTTATATTCTCTACAAAGCTTACAATGTTGCTATTATGTAGACTAAGTTTTAAAAATCCAGAGTTGAGTTTTGTAACATCAAGTAGATTTTCTATAAGCCTCATAAGCCTGTAACAATTTTGCTTAACTATTTGCAAATATTTCTTTTCCTTTACTGCATAGTTTTTTGAAGTTAAATTATCATTCATATCCAATACCTGAACAGCTGAGAAAATAACATTAAGGGGTGTTTTTAGTTCATGGGAAACATTTGACAGGAATTCTGTAATGAGCTTGTTTAACTCCCTGCTTTCATTTAATAACTTAATGCTTTTTTGAACATCTTTTTCAAGCTTTTGAATTTGTTTTTCCGAGCTAATATCATGTATTCTGGTAAGTATAGTAGGCTTGCCTTCATATGTAAAATATGTTGAGGTATTTCTTATTGAAAGCATATTGCCATTAATGCCCACTATTTCCTGATCGAAGGTATAATTAATCTTCTTCTTATTATATATCTTATTATATATTTCGTTTACCAATTCTCTATTATCCTTTGGTATTATATCATCCATACTTATATCTTTAATACTATTATATTGAGATATCCCTATAATTTTAGCTGCACTTTCATTTAAAAATATAATTTTTCCAGATCTATGCACAATAATTGAATCTCTTGAATTTTCTATCAACAGATTATAACAGGCCTTGTTTTTCAATATCATATCTTCTATTCTTTTTCGCTTAATATCTTGAATATTTATTTTGCTATTTAAATTTTCAAGTTCAATATTTTTTTTCCTAATACTATCATCTTCGATCTCCACATAGTGGCCTAATGGCCAGGCTGTAAGCACATATACTGCAGCTACAATCAGATCATTTTGGAATTGGAAGTTAACCCCAGAACTTGAAACTGGAACATATATCAAGTCTATGACTAGTACTGATACTGCTGACACCAAGGCTGTAATCATTCCATGTTTTATTCCAAGCTGAAGAGTGGCTGTAATAATTATGAACAAAAACATGAATTTATATTCAGATACATTGGACCTGCACATTATATCCAATACAGAATACAATGCTATAAAGATAAAGTTTTCAACTATCTCTATGATTCTGGTATTTCTGAAATTAAGTATTTTTACAGAAAAAAAAGACCATGCAATATATATTAAAATTATGGAACAAATCAGTACTTGAACTGTAAGTACATTGGGAAATGCACTATTCATATTTACATCTATGGTCTTTGTAGAAATTCTATTATAGACTATAATATAGCAGAACAATAGGGAAACCAATTTTACAATGGATATAATATTGTATATCTTCTTTCGTTTCATATCCTCCAAATATCTCATATAATTACACATCCATATCTTAAAATTTATAAGAAGTATAGGAATACCTCCTATACTTCACTCCATGATATTATTTCTTATGTCTCATGCATTCAGGTTCTTTAGGCTGATATGCACCAAGAAGACAAGCTGAATTGTGTGTTGAAAATGCTACATGGATAAATGTCTTCTTACCTAACTTAGCTATAGCTTTTTTAATTGAAATTTTCATAGTATATCATCTCCAAAATTTTATATTAAAATATTAAAATAAATTATTTTATCTTTTCCTGTAAAGTACTTTATAACAAATTATTATACCTATAAAGAATAAAATCATAGATGGCATAAAATATATGTTCTTAAACAAATCATCATTTAATATTGTATTTACATTTTGCCCAAATATATGATTTAAAGTTATAAAATTTAACTGTTCACTTAATGAAAGCATTGCCATTAAAAGCAGTGAATATGCAATACTTTTAGTAAATGGAATACTATTTATCTTTATACATATTGCTACAAATACAAGAATATTTAAAATAGTGTGAATTCCAAACTGTATTGGAAGCAATCTTATACAATATATAGCAAGAGCAAAAATAACAGTACTTGCAATTATACGATTTCTGTCAAGCTTTTTATGACAGAACAAATATGCAGCAAAAGCAAACAAAAAAGATTCTGGAATTACTCTCAATAATAAATCTAATAAAGATATTTTAAGCATGAATCTATCTCCCCTATTATTAGAATATATTATCATTGTACTATTGTTCTGCATAAAAATAAATAATCAGACAGCAAACAAGTTTTATGTATTAATTTGTCTTATATACAGATTTTTCATTAACAAATCTATTTTATATAAACTTCTATAACCTATAGGTGTAAGAGTAAATGACTGCCATATAACTCCCATATATATGCATACTGCCAAATTTAATAACATAATACTATTATATTTAAAATAGAACATCATAAGTACTATATCAATTACGACTAGTCCACATACAATTAAAATAGAATTCCTCTTTAGTCTATATATCATATTCTTATCTGAAATAGGCTTGGATTCAGTGTCTGCGGGTGCAAACTTAAATACAAGACAAAATGAAATTATGAAACATAAAACTCCTATGGATACTATGAGTGCAATATTAAAATTTACAAATATATTTTTTATGACAAGTCCAAAAGATGTTGAAATAAATGTAGTAATTATCATACATCTTGATGGTGCAGTTGCATGCTGCCCCCCTGAATACTTTCTAAGAGCAGCTATTGTGCATACTACCAAAAGAGATTGAGGAAGTACATGAAATATGGTTCCAAATAAAACAATCCAAAAAAAGCTTAATATTGTCTGTAAGGTACAAAATGCTCCATAACATATTATATCCTTTTCATCATCGTTCACATTTAAAATTGAAGCTATTTTTATAGCTATCCTATTTGATGCCTGTTCTACCAATGACATCAAAATTACCTCCTCTTTTGTGTCTGCAAAATAAATTATTATATGAAAATATACCAACTATAAAGAGTATAAGTGACGGTGCAAAATATATATTTTTGTGAATATCATTTTTAATTACCATACTAAAACTTTCTTCACATAATATGTTTACAACAACTATATTTAACAATTCGCTTGTAGAAAGCATGGCCATTAGCACTAATGCATATTCTATACCTCTTTTATATTCAATTTTATTCACATTAATTAACAGAATTATATAAACTGTCATATTTAAAATTATATGAACTCCAAACTGTATTGGAAGCAATCTTATAAGATATATGCTAAGAGCCATAATAACACTGCTCTTGATTATTGAATTTATAGCAAATTTTTTATGAGAAAATATATAACTTGAAATAACAAATAAAAACGACTCTGGTGTAGCTCTTAACAATAGATCCAATAAAGTTATCTTAAGCATACTAAAATTACCTTCCCCAATATTAGACACATTATTCAATAATATTACATAAATATTAAAAATTATAATTTTTAATATATTATTACTTATAATATACTAATTATACCACTTTATTATGAAAAAGGAAGTCCATTTTTAAAAATTCTTATTTTTTCAACAAAAAAAAGAACCTGGCACATGATAATACCAGATTCCAAAATAAATTGCCTATTTTTTTAAATTATAAAATGCATTCAATCCTCTGAACTCAGCAGCTTCACCAAGTTCTTCCTCTATTCTCAAAAGTTGATTGTATTTGGCAACTCTTTCTGTTCTTGCAGGTGCACCAGTTTTTATCTGACCTGCATTTACACCTACAACCAAATCAGCTATAGTAGTATCTTCAGTTTCTCCTGATCTATGGGAAACTACTGCAGTATATCCTGCTCTTTCTGCCATTTCTATAGAATTTAATGTTTCAGTAAGAGTTCCTATCTGATTTAATTTTATAAGTATGGAATTTGCTACTCCAAGATCAATTCCCTTTTTAAGTCTTGTTGTATTTGTTACGAACAGATCGTCACCTACAAGCTGAATCTTGTTTCCAAGTTTTTCAGTTAAGACTTTCCATCCATCCCAATCCTCTTCAGCCATTCCATCCTCAAGAGAAATTATAGGATATTTGTTTGCCAAATCCACATAGAAATCCACCATCTGTTCAGGAGTTAAAACTTTTCCTTCTCCCTTTAGATTGTATTTTCCATCTTCATAGAATTCCGATGAAGCTGGATCAAGTGCTATATATATATCTTTTCCAGGTTTATATCCTGCTTTTTCTATAGCCTCTACAATTATCTGTATAGCTTCTTCGTTGGACTTTAAGTTTGGAGCAAATCCTCCCTCATCACCAACACCTGTGTCATAACCTTTTGATTTTAAAAGTGACTTTAATGTATGATAAACTTCAGTACTCATTCTTATAGCTTCATTAAAACTAGGAGCTCCAGCCGGCATTATCATAAATTCCTGTAAATCCACATTGTTGTCAGCATGTTTTCCTCCATTTAATATGTTCATCATAGGAACTGGAAGAACCTTGCCATTAACTCCGCCTATATATTGATATATGCTGAGTCCAAGATACTGTGCTGCCGCTCTTGCGCAAGCAAGTGATACTCCAAGAGTTGCATTGGCACCCAATTTTGCCTTGTTGTCTGTACCATCTAGCTCTATCATAGTTTTATCAATTAATATCTGGTCGAATATATTCATTCCTATTAATTCTTCTGCTATGATGTTATTTACATTGTCAACGGCTTTAGTAACACCTTTTCCTTGATACACGTCTTTGTCTTCATCTCTGAGTTCAACAGCTTCAAAAGCTCCTGTTGATGCTCCTGATGGTACTCCAGCTCTTCCAACAGTTCCATCTTCTAAGGTAACTTCCACCTCTACTGTAGGATTTGCTCTTGAATCAAGAATTTGTCTTGCACTTACATCTACAATTTCTACATAATTTTTCATAAATACCACCGCTAAATAAAATAACGGTTCTTTCAACTCCTTTCTAATTTATACTTTTTGTTTCAAATTAATTATATCATTTAAATGACAAATCATACAATTAATATTGGAAGCTATAACTAAAATACACTATTTTTTGATAAGACTTTTGCCTGTCATTTCATTTGGTTTCTCAAGACCCATGGCTTGAAGCATTGTTGGAGCTATATCTGCAAGTACTCCACCGTCTCTCATTTCTGAAGCATTATTTGCTACATATACAAAAGGAACGGGATTTGTAGTATGTGCTGTCATAGGATTTCCTGTAGAATAGTCTATTTCCTGTTCTGAATTACCATGATCGGCAGTTATAAATACAGTTCCATCTTTCTCTAGTATTTTACCCACAATTTTGCCAAGACATACATCTACAGCTTCAATTGCTTTTTTTGCAGCTTCAAGAATTCCTGTATGACCTACCATATCCGGATTTGCAAAATTCAATATGATCATGTCATATTTATCCTGGTCTATTCTCTTCAAAAGTTCATCGGTAACCTTATAGGCACTCATTTCTGGTTGAAGATCATAAGTTGCAACCTTTGGTGATGGTATTAGTGCTCTGTCTTCATTTTTGTTTGGTTCTTCCACTCCACCGTTGAAGAAGAACGTAATATGAGCATATTTTTCAGTTTCAGCTATTCTAAGCTGATTTTTTCCTAATTTGCTTACATATTCTCCCAATGTGTTCTTGTAGTGTTCATTTTTGAAAGCTGCATCTACATTTTTAATTGTATCATCATATTCTGTCATTGTAACAAATTCAATATCCAGATTTTCTCTCTTGAATCCATCAAATTCTCTGTCTATTATAGCTCTTGTAAGTTGTCTTGCCCTATCTGGTCTGAAGTTGAAAAACACTATGGAATCTCCATTTTTAACAGTTGCAGTTGGTACATTATTCTTTTCAATTACTGTTGGAAGTATAAACTCATCTGTCTTTCCATCTTTATATGAATTATCTACAGCTTCCTGAGCACTGTTTGCATTTTGACCTTTTCCAAGTACTATGGCATTATAGGCAAGTTCTACTCTTTCCCATCTTTTATCTCTATCCATAGCATAGTATCTGCCTGAAACCGATGCTATCTCACCTATTCCAATTTCTTTCATGTAATCTTCTATATCTTTTATGAATTCTTTGGCAGATGATGGTGCTACATCTCTACCATCTGTAAAAGCATGAACATATACTTTCTTTAATCCCTTTTTTTTGGCAAACTTAATAAGTCCCTTTAAATGCTCTGAATGAGAATGAACTCCTCCAGGTGATAAAAGCCCAAGCAAATGAAAAGCTGAATCATTTTTCAATGCATTGTCAGCAGCCTTGTTAAGTGCTTCATTTTCAAAAAAGTCCCCATCTTGTATTGATTTTGTTATCTTTGTAAGAGCCTGATATACTATTCTTCCTGCACCTATATTTAAATGCCCAACTTCTGAATTTCCCATCTGTCCATCAGGTAATCCTACACTTAATCCACTTGCGCCTAATTCAGTGTGAGGATAATTTTTGTAGTATTTATCAAAATTTGGTTTGTTTGCTGCTTTAACTGCATTTCCTTCTACTTTATCGGAAATACCGAAACCATCAAGTATCATAAGCATTACTGGTTTTTTATTCATATTTACCTCCAAATTTTATTACAAATTAGTAATTTACTATCTTTGAGAAGTCCTGTGCTTTAAGACTTGCTCCTCCAATTAGTCCACCATCTATATCTGGCTGAGCCATCTGAGCTTTTATTGTAGCAGGCTTAACTGATCCACCATACTGGATTCTAGTCTTTTCAGCAGTATCTTTGCCGTAAAGTTTTCCAATTACACTTCTTATATAAGCTATTGTAGCATTTGCCTGTTCATCTGTAGCTGTTTTTCCTGTTCCTATAGCCCATATAGGTTCATATGCTACAACTAATTTTTCTACCTGTGGTTTTTCAAGTCCTGCCAAGTCCAATTTAATCTGTTTTCCAAGTACTTCTTCAGTTACATCTGCTTCTCTGTCTTCCAAAGTTTCTCCGCAGCAGATTATAGGAATTAAATTGTGCTCAAAAGCTTTCTTTACCTTTTTATTTACAGCAGCATCTGTTTCGTTGAAATACTGTCTTCTTTCACTGTGTCCAAGTATTACATATTCTACACCCATTGACTCCAGCATAGCTGGTGCGATTTCTCCTGTATATGCTCCACTTTCTTCAAAATGCATGTTTTGAGCTCCAACTTTTACATTGGTTCCCTTTGCAGCTTTAAGAACTGTGTCAAGGCATACATAAGGTGGACATACAACTACATCTGCCTTGGCATCCTTTACCAATGGTTTTAATTCTTCAATTAATTTTGCTGCCTCGTCAACAGTTTTATTCATTTTCCAGTTTCCTGCAATTATTGCTTTTCTCATTTATATCTCCCTCTCTTTTTTTAAAGTTCAAAGTTCAGAGAGCAAATATCAAATTTGGAAGATTTTCGGCTGTATCCGAAAATCCTCATTATTTGTTCTTTGCTCTTTGTTATTTATCATTAAGTGCTGCTATTCCTGGAAGTTCTTTTCCTTCTAAGAATTCAAGTGAAGCTCCACCACCTGTGGATATGTGAGTCATCTTATCACCAAATCCCAATTGGTTAACTGCAGCTGCACTGTCTCCGCCGCCTATTATTGTAGTAGCACCTGATTCTGCCATAGCCTTAGCTACTGCAATAGTTCCTTTTGCAAAGTTTTCAAATTCAAATACTCCCATAGGTCCGTTCCATACAATAGTCTTTGCATTATTTATAGCATCTGCATATAATTTAGAAGTCTTAGGTCCGATATCAAGTCCCATATATCCATCTTTTATGTTTTCATCATCTGTTATAACAGGTTTCGCTGATGCATCAAACTTATCTCCTATAACATTATCTATAGGAAGAAGTAATTTTACTCCCTTATCCTTTGCCTTTTGTATCATTTCTTTTGCATATTCTATTTTATCTTCTTCAACTAATGAAGTTCCTATAGTAAATCCTTGAGCTTTCTCAAAAGTGTATGACATTCCACCTCCGATTATAAGTGTATCTACTTTTTCAAGTAAATTGTTTATAACATTTATCTTGTCTGAAACTTTCGCTCCTCCAAGAATAGCTATGAAAGGTCTTGTTGGATCTTCTACTGCATTTCCAAGGAATTTAAGTTCTTTCTGGATTAGATATCCACATACAGCTGTATCTATGAACTGAGTAACTCCAACAGTTGAGCAGTGTGCTCTGTGAGCTGTACCAAATGCATCATTTACAAATACATCTGCAAGGGATGCAAGTTCTTTTGAAAAGTTTTCTTTGTTCTTTGTTTCTTCTATTCTATATCTTGTATTTTGAAGTAATACTGCTTCTCCGTCCTTTAACTTCGCAACTGCAGCTTTTGCGTTTTCTCCTACTACATTGTCATCTGCTGCAAATACTACTTCTTTTCCAAGCATTTCTGAAAGTCTTTTTGCAACTGGTGCTAAAGAAAGTTCTGGCTTTGGTTCTCCCTTTGGCTTTCCAAGATGTGAACACAATATAACCTTTGCACCTTTCTCCAATAAATATTTTATTGTAGGAAGTGCTCCAACTAATCTATTTTCATCTGTTATCTTTCCATCTTGAAGTGGAACATTGAAATCGCATCTAACTAAAACTTTTTTTCCTTTAACATCTATATCTTCAATTGTCTTTTTATTAAAAGCCATAATAATATACCTCTCTTCTTAAATTTTTTATTTATTTTAGTATTAATTATTAAAGGTCCAGCCTCATAGCCTCAACTACAAAACCAGACCTTTACTATGCTACCAGTTTAATATATACATATTAAATAATCAGCTGTAAATTTTAACTATTTAGCAATTTTTGCAAAGTAAGCTAAAGTTCTAACTAATTGTGAAGTGTATGACATTTCATTATCATACCATGAAGCAGTTTTAACTAATTGTGATCCATTAACATCTACTACTTTAGTTAAAGTTGCATCAAATAATGAACCATAGTTGATTCCTACAACATCTGCAGAAACTATTGGATCTTCAGTGTATCCGAATGATTCATCAGCTGCTTCCTTCATAGCTGCATTAATTTCTTCAGCTGTAACATTCTTCTTAAGAACTGAAACTAATTCAGTTATTGAACCAGTTGGAACTGGAACTCTCTGAGCATTTCCGTCTAATTTTCCTGTTAAGTCTGGTATAACCTGGCTGATAGCTTTAGCAGCACCAGTTGAGTTAGGGATTATGCTTACAGCAGCAGCTCTAGCTCTTCTTAAATCACCTTTTCTGTGTGGTCCGTCTAATGTATTCTGGTCATTAGTGTATGCATGGATTGTAGTCATGAATCCTTTTTCTATTCCGAACTTGTCATTTAATACTTTAGCCATTGGAGCTAAGCAGTTAGTTGTACATGATGCACCTGATATAACTGTTTCAGTTCCATCTAAAGAATCATTGTTTACGTTGAAAACTATTGTCTTCAAGTCATTTCCAGCAGGAGCTGATATAACAACTTTCTTAGCACCGGCTCTTATATGAGCTTCAGCTTTTTCCTTCTTAGTGAAGAAACCTGTGCATTCAAGAACAACGTCTATTCCAAGTTTTCCCCATGGTAATTTTTCAGGATCTGCTTCAGCAAAAACTTTAACTTCTTTTCCGTTAACTACGAAAGCTCCTTCTTTAACTTCTATTTCACCATTGAATCTTCCCTGTGATGAATCATATTTGAATAAATGAGCTAACATCTTTGTATCTGTTAAATCGTTGATTGCAACGACCTCTAAGTCTGGTACTTCAAGAATTCTTCTTAATGCCAATCTTCCTATTCTTCCAAAACCATTAATAGCTACCTTTGTCATTTAAACTCCTCCTAAATAATTAAATATTTATAATAAATAAAAAATTTATTGACCATTTATAAGTTCTACGATTTTTTTTGCGGCACCTTCGTCTGTAATCAATACACCACCGTGTGTACTTATTTCTGTGGAAAGTATGGCTTCTGCCTTACTGCCTCCCCCTGCAACTGCTATTACTGTATTTATCTTGTCTATTTCACTGTTTTTTACTCCTATGCTTGGGGTTGCATAAACTATATTTCCCTTTTTATCAAAATAATATCCAAAGGCCTCTCCAAGACCTCCATCGGCTTCTATACGGTGTATTTTTTCATCACTCAGGCCTCTTCTTTTAGCCATCTTGTTGGCCCTGCCTATACCATATATTAGTATATCTGTATTATAAATAAACTGCAATATATCCTGTATGGACTTTTCCTTTATAATAGTACTAACAGCATTGTCACTTAAACTATCCGGGATATGGAGTAATTTATAATTGCCATCCAGCTTTTTAGCAAGTCTTGCCGACAAAGTATTTGCCTGTGTCTCTACATTGGCACCCATGCCACCTCTTGCCGGTACTACAAGAACATCTTTTACATTAGTTACCCTCGGCATATTATCAACTACCTGTTTCATTGTAGAGCCTCCGGTAATGGCAATAGTACTGTCATTCTTCAAGATACTTTTTAAGTAAATTGCTGCTGCCCTGCCTATTTCACTCATTATGGTTTTATCTAAATCACAATTTCCAGGCACAATTATAGCTTTTTCAAGCTTGAATTTCTCTTTTATGAAATCCTCGATTTCAGACAGACCTCTTAGCTCATGTATGGAATCTTTCAACTTATCTATAATGTCCTCTCCATCTTTTGTTATAGTCATTCCAGGAGTATTTATTTCAATAAAACCTTGAGTTTTTAAAAAATTTATTTCTGTTCTAACTATTCTTTCGCCAATTCCCAAATCATTTGCAAGTACTCTTCTGCCAATAGGTTGGTTATAGTAAATAGTTCTTAAAATATTGTACCTTTTTTCCAGCAAATAAACTAGTTCAGGTACTATTCTTTTTTGTAATCTAAGTACTTCTTCCACATCCATACCTCCTGGCCTGTTAGTGTCCCAGTACTTTACTAACCGTCCCACTATTATTATAAAACATATACAAGCTTTTTTAAATAGTATTTTTAAAAAAATATTAAAAATTTGTTATTAAAAGCATATTATCAGTATCTTTTTCTCCCTTTTGACGACTTTATTCCAAGTTCCTCTCTATATTTTGCTACAGTTCTTCTTGAAATATTCATACCCTTTTCATTAATTAAATTGCATATTGACTGGTCAGATAATGGTCTTTTCTTGTCCTCTCCGTCTATTATACTTTTAATTTCCTTTTTAATGATGGATGCAGAAATGTTTTCACCATTTAAAGATGAAGAAATTCCAGTAGTAAATAAATTCTTTATTTTTACCGTTCCTCTGCTTGTATATATATATTTCTCTCTTATTGCTCTACTTATAGTAGATTCATGCATGTCTAAACTTTCTGATATTTCTTTTAAAGTCATAGGTTTTAAGTAACTATCTCCATAATCAAAATAGTCTCTTTGAATTTCAAGTATCTTTTCCAATACTCTATATATAGTACTTTTTCTATGTTGAATACTCTTTATTAAAAATACAGCTCTGTCTAATTTATCCTTTACATAGTCCAGTGCATTTTTGTCATTTTCTTTTGAATCTTCACTCTTTATTATATCTTTATACATGGAATTTATGGTCAATCTAGGTACAAGATCATCATTCATCAAAATAAAATATTCTCCATCAATTTTTCTTATATATGCATCAGGCATTATATATTTTACCTCTTCACCTGTATAAAATCCCCGTGATGGTTTTGGATCCAGTCCTTTTATTATATCTCCATATTTTTGGGCACATTTTACATCTATATTTAATTTTTTTGCTATAGTATCGTATCTATTTTCAGCAATAAGTTCCAAGTAATTATCTATAATCCGTGTTATATTTTCATTTGATAATTTTTTTCTATTTAATTGTATTTTAAGGCATTCATTTAAATTTCTGGCACCTATTCCACTTGGATCTAGAGATTGTACAATTTTTATGCAATACTCTGAAAGGTCCTTTGAAATTTTAAGTTCTTGTCCAAGTTCCTCATTTGACAAGATCAAATATCCTCTTCTATCTATATTCTCTATAATATAATTGCATATGGCTTTTACGTAATCCTTTTCACTCAGATATCTTATTTGTTCTGTTAAATACTCTTTCAATGACTTTTTCTCAGATATAAAATTAAAAGGGGAAATTTCTTTATCTTCATTTCTTTCATAACTATGATGACTGTAATTATCAAACTCTATATTTTTTATAAACTCCTTATAATCAAGTTTCGTTTCTTCTTTATTATTATTGTTGTTTAATTCAATATCTTTTGCATCTAGAATAGGATTTTCCTGTACTTCCTTTTCTATATATTCTTTAAGTTCAAAACTTGACATTTGGAGAAGCCTTACAGACAGCTGCATCTGCTGTGTCATTACCAATTTTTGTTCTTGTGTTAGATTGAGTCCAAAATTCAAGTTCATATTTATACCCCCTTTATTCAATTGGCAATTCATAATGTACAATTCACATTGCTAATTATGAACTGTACATTATGAATTGTGAATTGTCTAATTATATTATATCATTAAGTTATTTAAAAATAGAGTCCAAATTATATAAATCAGACTCTATTTTATACATTTAATATAAATTTTGATTTTCTATATATGTTTCAGCTTCTACAGCTGCAATTGCACCATCTGAAGCCGCTGTTACTATTTGTCTTAACGTCTTTTGTCTCACATCTCCGGCAGCAAAAACTCCAGGTATATTGGTTTTCATATTTCCATCTGTAATTATATAGTCTCTTTGATCCAAATTCACCTTGCCTTTAAACAAATCTGTTACAGGGTTGTATCCTACAAATACAAAGCATCCATCTACTTTGAGTTCACTTGTCTCTCCAGTGTTTTTATTCTTTATTTTGAGTCCTTCAAGTACTTCTTCTCCTAACGCCTCTTCTACCTGGGAATTCCATATAAAGCTCATTTTAGGATTTTTAAATGCTTTTTCCTGAAGTGATTTAGCTGCCCTAAGAGAATCTCGTCTGTGAATAACTGTGACATGTTTTGCGAATTTAGACAAATATATGGCTTCAGTTATTGCTGAATCTCCTCCGCCTACAACCGCTACATCAAAATCAGTGAAAAAGTCTGCATCACAAGTTGCACAATAGGAAATTCCCTTTGCCCTTAGCTTATCTTCATTTTTAAATCCGCCTGACCTTGGGTTCGCTCCTGTAGCTATTATAACTGTCTTGGTTTTATAAATCTTGTTTTTACCTTTTATAGATTTTATTTCAGCAGAAAAGTCAACATCAACTATTTCATCTAAAATAAATTTAGTTCCAAACATTTCAGCCTGGCTTTTCATTCTTTTACTTAAATTATCTCCTGTAGCATTTTCTACAGAGCCAGGATAATTATCTATATCTACAGTAGTAACCACCTGTCCGCCATAATTTTCTCTTTCTATTACAAGTGTGTTCAATTTTGCTCTTGCAGAGTAAAGTCCTGCGGACAGCCCTGCAGGGCCTCCTCCAATTATTATAGTATCGTAAACGTCATCCATATTCCATCCTCCTTATTATATAAATATCATATTATTAGAATTTTTCTACAAAAAATAATCCACATGCACCGGCACCTGAATGTACTCCAACTACACATCCTACTTCACTTTCTATAAACTCTATTTTTCTCTTGATGAGTTCCTGTCTTAATGGATCAAGTACTTCCGTATTACCCACATGTAATAGTATGGCAGGTTCTCCCTGTTTTACTCCCTTTTTATCTATATAATCAAGCATATTTTTAAGTGCCTTTTTACTTCCTCTTACTTTATCAGACACTGCCATCTGTCCATCTTTTACGTTAATTATAATCCTTATTCCAAGTATATTGGCTATGGTACCTGCAGTTTTGGAAAGCCTTCCTCCTCTAACTAAATTTTTAAGATTGCTGAATTCCAATTTAGTTTTTATATGAGGTTGAATTCTCCTTACTTCCTTTTCTACCTCTTTCAATCCAAAATTCTTATCTATAAGTTGAGCCGCCTTTATAACCATAACACCCAGACCGGAAGTAACATTCAAGCTATCTATTATCACTATATCATCAATTCCCAACATATCCTTGGCAACACATGCAGATTGATAAGTACCGCTCATTTTGGAGGATATATGAATGGAAATTATCTTATACCCCTTATCAAGGTATTTTTTATAGCATTTCATAAAAATTTCTGGATTCACTTGAGCTGTAGCTGGAAACTCACTGGTATTCTCCATCTTTTCAAGAAGTTCAGGAAGTTTTATATCTATTCCATCTCTATAGGTCTTCTTATCAATAATTACGAAAAGAGGCAGCACTTCTATATTATACTTTTCTATTATATAATCAGGTAGATCCGCCGTACTGTCTGTAATCAATTTTATCTTTTCCATAACAAAAATCACCCTCCTCTATTTCATAACAGGAAAGTTCATCTGCCTCAACGCTTCATATGTAACTATAGCTACTGTATTTGATAAGTTCAATGAACGTGTAGTAGTGTTTATCATTGGAACTCTTATGCATGTATCACTATTCTGTTCCCTTATATAATCAGGCAATCCACAGGTTTCCCTGCCAAATACTATGAAATCTTCATCCTTATATCTAGCTTTATCATAATAGCGTCCTCCATGTGTGGTAGAAAAATAAAAAGTTCCATCTTTATATTTTTCTCTTAGTTCTTCATAAGAGTCATATAGAGTCAAGTCAAGATATGGCCAGTAATCGAGTCCTGCTCTCCTTAAATGCTTTTCATCAAGGCTAAAGCCAAGGGGTTTTATCAAATGCAATTTAGAACCTGTAAGTACACAAGTTCTTGCAATATTTCCAGTGTTTTGTGGTATTTCCGGTTGAAATAATACTATATTTAAACTCAAAAGTTTTTCCTCCTTCAGTGTATAAAACAATTCAAAAATGTACTATTTGTACTATTCAGTACAAAGTCTTATTAATATATTACTATATTATAATTATTCTGTCACTATACTGTAAAGATTGAGATAATAGAAAAGATGCTGTTACACAACTTTGCTCTGCAACAGCATCTTTTCTATTATCTCATATACTCCATTCCAATTAAATACTCTAAATACATTATCATCCGATACTTGTCTATTATAGTTTGTATCAAGCAAAATTACCTTAAATCCACTTTGTGACAGTTGTATAGCATTTTCAGGGCTGTCTTCTATAAATACATCACACTCAAGTTTTTCTGCAACTTTTACTTTATAAGGTGATCCTAGAAGTAACAGTTCATCATATGGTATTTTATATCTATTTAAATAATTATAAGTTAAAATTTCCAAATCCTTATCTCTAGCAGTTACAAAATATATATTACTTATATTAAATAATTTACATATAATATTTCTTGCATCTCCTCTTATCTTTTCCCTGTCATGCATAATAAATTTATTTTTATTATAAAACTCAATGTATTCTTTTCTTGATACACCAAGAATTTGATCTATTGAATATTGAGTAACCTGTTCCGGTTTCACATTTCTGTTAAAGTATCTGTTTGCAGGTGAAAGCCAATAGTAAGGATCTGTAATTGTTCCGTCTATGTCTATGCATATATTAAATTCTTTCATTTGAACACCCCTTCTACTATTTATATTACAGAATAAACTTAAAGAATACTATATAATAAGATTAAAGTTAAATAAGTGTGAGTAAAATATTATTGAAAAGTTTTTATAAAAGATACGTTGATATATTGAACATAACAAATACTATATTAATATAAAACTATTAAAATGATATTAAATTCATATTAAATATTTGTAATTATTAGGTATCTTAATTAAATGTTGTTCTTGAATTCATAATATCATTTCCTTTAAAAATTAATAATCCCCATATGTTCCAGCAATATCTTCAAACCCATAAGCACCAGTATAATGCCGCCGATAAACTCAGCCTTGGATTTAAATTTGGCACCAAATATATTGCCAATTTTTACACCCAGCATAGATAAAATGAGTGTTATAATCCCAATAAATAAAATTGCTGGAACGATATTAACACGAAGAAAAGCAAATGATATGCCTACTGCCAGTGCATCAATACTTGTAGCAACAGCAAGTGGCAGCATTTCTACAGGTTTTAAAGATGCTTCTTTCCTACAGGGACGCTCTCCACCAGGACATTCTCTGTCAATGCATGTTTCAGTAGGACATGTCCTGTCAGTACATCCTTCTTTTTTAAAACTTTCAACAACCATTTTACCTCCGATAAAACAGAGCAAAACAAATGCTATCCAGTGATCAAAAGCAATTATTTTATCGGCAAACTGTTTGGCAAACATATATCCGATAAGTGGCATGACCCCTTGAAAAATACCAAAATACAGTCCTACAGTCAATGCTTTTTTTATAGTTAGCTTAGTCATGGCCAGTCCGGAGCAAATAGCTACGGCAAAAGCATCCATAGAAAGTCCAACAGAAATAATAAATAATTCCAATACATTCATTTTACATTCTCCTCTACAAAGTCAAATTTCAAAAAGAAAAAGCCCAAGTATTACTCATACGAGCTTATATTTGGGCTTTTATAAAAATAAAGACCATGCATAGCTGTAAAAGTTATACATGAGTCTCGTTTTTTAAGACAAGCCAGACCGCTTCCGATCAGTATGTTGACTTGTCACGCACATTTGCGCTAACTACTCCCTCACAGGGATTTTCAATTTGTAACAGTATATCATGATTTTGTATAAAGGTCAATCTAATTTTAGCACTCCTAACTCCTTGCTGAACAGAAGATTATTCTTCTATAATCAGATCCATCACATCACGCCGCATGCTGAGCGGAGTACTTTTAGTTGGCTTTCCCAAGCGGAAAAGCATTTGCACCGTACCGCCGTTTGGAGCGTAAGTCTGCTGAAATTCGGTATAAGGGATACTCATTTCAGAATATTCCTCCAGAACCTGGCTCAGTGGCTGCATAACAAGTCCCAATGTGTGTCCGGTCAGCACTAGCTTGCTATAGAGCATCCCACTTTCCACCTGAGCAGAACGGCTGCTGTCCGATGTTATAATCATTGCATAAACAGGTGTGTTATCAACTGATGTGCGAGTGTAGTCAATAAAATTTTTGGAGGCTGCCTTGCCGGTATTCAAAGATGGAAAGACGGTGAGCAGTCCCTGCAGAATATGTTTCATCGATCCGGAGGTGCCTTGACCTTCCACTGAATAGCCATAACGATATTTGTTTTTCTGGTATTCGTTTGCCCTAAAGATAGCCCCCGATTCATCCATAATGCGCTCAACGTCAGCTTCAATCGCTGCGCTTCGCAAGGCATATCCACCAATTTTCTTCAAATTGGCCTCATCTTGATACAGCTTAATGGAAACACCTTTTCCAGGTGAAAGAGATTCGAGAACAGAAACCTGTGAGGAAGAAAGCATTTCCATCTTATAGGTTTCCCGATTGGTATCCGGCAGAAAGGTGGCTTCATAAAGTGGGTTGTTCTCGGGCTGTGCTTTTGAGAGCGTGATTTTTGCCACCGGCTTCACATCCATGCTTTCCGCAAGATTCGATTCATCATACGTACCATTTGGAAAAAGGTTGATTTTGGTACTCCAGCCTTCCTTTTTTCCAGCCACAGCAATATATTCCAAAAAAGTACCCTGTGAAATCATCATTTGGCGTGCATAGGGATCCACCTCATTTATCATGCGTGAGCTATCAGCATAAAGATAGAATACCCTGTTGTCGGATTTATCAAGCCTGATTTTCCACGGCTGCATATTATGGTTACTTGCTGCAAGCAGACCACTAGCCGCAAGACGCACCCTCGGGTCTGAATGATTTGCTGCATAGTCTTTTGACCATGGTTCCAGATATGTTTGTTTTATAAAACCTCCACTGATGATAAAAAGTACAGACAATAAAATGAGGCATATCACTACAATGCTAAATAACACAAATGATGCAATCTTAATCGCTGCTTTCTTTTTCATGCTGGCTCACTCCGTTCTTGCTGATCAGACACATGATCATGTCAAAGGATTCCGTTACAAATTTTTCGGGATCAACTTGGTGGTAATTTTTCAGGTAATCTCTTTTTTTCTCTCCCGTATTGAAAACGCCAACCGTGCAGGCCCATAAAATCAATGCAGCCTTCTCACTTTCCAGTCCCTTGTACAAGCTTCCTTCTTCAACGCCTTTTTGAAGCACACGAGAAAGATATCCAAAGATTTGTTCTCCTAACCGATAACACTCTGATTTTGACTCATCTTCAATTCCGGATATCTCATCGGAATCTTTTGTCTCGTATTCCATAATTGCTTTGAAGTACTCTGGATAATCTTCACTGAACCGGAAAAAAGTGAAAAAAATGCAGCGCAGATCTTCGATAGCGTTTTGTGGATGGCTTTTCTGAAAGCTGTTTTTGATCATCTCAATGAGCAGCTTGTATCCTCTAATCATAATTTCGAAGTAAATCTGCTCTTTACTTCTGAAATATACATAGACAGTTCGTTTGCTGAATTCCGCTTCTTTTGCTACTTCATCCATTGAGGTACTTTCATATCCTTTAGAAAAGAACACGTGCTCTGCAGCATCTATTATGTCTTTCCGCTTAATTTCTTTTTCCTGCTGTCTGCGTTCTTCATGGCCCATGATATCACTTTCCCTTCATATAAGTGCAATTAAGTAAACTTTAAGTTTACCTAATTGTAAACTGACTTATGATTTTTGTCAATAGTTACCCAGTATTTATAAAAGGTACGGTGGCAAAGCACAGAAATAGTTGCGTTTTTCACACTATGACATCTCAAAAAAGCAAATCAGACCGCCTTGAAAAGCGATCTGATTTTCATATAAAATAAAAAAAGTCCAGTACTACCTGGCCTTTTCTTGCATCAACATTATATCAATATTAACATCTTTTTTTGGTGCGGATAACAGGACTTGAACCTGCATGAAGTTACCTTCACTAGGACCTGAACCTAGCGCGTCTGCCAATTCCGCCATATCCGCATGATTGTGTGATTTTACAAATCTTTCACACAAAAGATCATAAGTTACCTGAATAGTATATCATAATGGAAAAAGGAAAACAACTGTCTTTACATATGATTTTCTTGACTTTCAATGAATTTTTGGCATGAAAACTTTCTTGACATAAAAACTTTAAAAATGCTTTAATATAGTAACAGCAAATAACTATTTTCAAGAAAGAAGGTACAAAATGAGCTCTTTTTTTGACTCATATAAGAAAAATATATATGGAATTCTATTGATTTTTATAGCATCTCTTTTAACATCTTTTGGTCAGATGTTCTGGAAATTATCATATCAAAATTCCAGATATCTACTATTTATAGGATTCATCTGTTATGGACTAGGTGCACTATTGATGATTGTCGCCTTTAAACACGGCAGCTTTTCCGTTTTGCATCCTATGTTAAGCCTAAGCTATATTTTTGCCATATTTCTAGGTATCATTGTTATTAAAGAAACAGTAGATTTTATAAAATTGCTTGGAATATTGTTTATTATGTCTGGGGTTGTTTTAATAGGAGGTGGTGACAATTAATTATTTAGTTTTAGTTTTAGTCTTTATGACTATTATAGGAGCTTTTGCAGGATTTTCTTTAAAAAAATCCACTTCCCAGTCATCCAGTATATTCAAGGTAATGTTGAGTAAATGGTTTTATATAGGTTCTTTTCTATATCTTATGGGGGCATTGTTAAATATATATGTTTTAAAATTTTTGCCATATACTGTTGTATTACCAATGACATCTCTTACATATATATGGACAATGATTATATCATTTTATCTGCTTAAAGAAAAAATAACTTTTAAAAAAATACTTGGAGTCACACTCATATTAATCGGTGCCTTTTTGATAAGCATAAGCTAAAAAATTGCATATAAAAAGTCCTCTCAATATTTTAGAGAGGACTTTTACTATTTTTTCTCTGCTGAATTAGAATATATATTAAAAACAACACTTCCACCTGAGGTATATCCTTGCACATATACCGGATATTTAAAGTCATTTCTGAATTTATAATCTATATTTCCATAATCTACAGTGGCATCCATACCTTTTGCAACATAATGTACAGGCATTGTATGATGTACTCTTTCAGTAGAAGTCAATCCAGCTGCATTTACTGCATTATAAAGTGTAGTGGAAACCTGGCATATGCCGCCGCCTAATCCATCTTCCAGTTTATCTCCAATTATAACTGGAGCTGCTTTATAACCCTTGTCTGCTGTTCTCTCCCCTACAACTCCATTAAAGCTAAACTCTTCTCCCGGCATAATAACCGTACCATTTATACTCTTTGTAGCAAGTTCTATATTATTTGCCCTTTGCGAGGATGACACTGATCCATAGTTTGTACTAAAATTAGAAATCAATGTATTCACTTTTTGTAAATCCGAACTTTTGATAGATGCAGCAACAGTATCTATTTTAGCATTTATTTTCAAGTCACTAGTTACATCTCCATCTATTTTGGACAACAACTGCTTTTCTAAATCCTTTTGATCAAGTTTAAGCCCATTTACTTCAGGTGTTATGTTAAACCCAATTCCACCCATGCTTATAGTAGCATTTTTAGGATCTCTATCCACATCACCTGCTATCTTTTTTACAAGTTCTTTAACAGGTTTTTCATCATATGTAAATTTCAATTTATAAATTACCTTGTTTGAACTCCTAATCATGCTATACTTTTTAAGTATATTTGAATTTTTTCCATAAGAATATGCCATGTTAACTGTATCGTCCACATTAAATTTTCCATTAATATTTGAATAATTCAATGTATAATTGCTGTCTGAAGCAGATATAATTATTTTTTTATTTTTCAATTTTTCTACATAGACCTTGTTTATCATATTTTTTGCTTCAGCTTTCGTTTTCCCTGATAAATCCAGACCTTCAACTGTTACGCCAGGATATATCAATTTATCCCAATATTTAATTTCATTATAATGATATACCGTAAATCCTGCAGCAACACCTAAAAAAGCAATTACACAGGAAAGAATTATAATCATCAGCCTATTCCTACGTGCCTTACTTTTAGATTTTCTAGATCTTCTAGGCTTATTTGTTTCACCCATCTCAACACCTCTTTTTACAATGACTATATAATATTATACTATACAAGCATTAATTTTAATATACTAATTAACTATGTATATATATTTATGCTATTATAAAATTATATAATATACTTGAACAAAAAATAGTTACAAAATAATTAATATTGGAGGAAACATCTTATGAAAGCAGAAATATTATGTGTAGGAACAGAAATTCTATTAGGTGATATAGTCAATACAAATGCACAATTTATTTCAAGAGAGCTAGCAAATATGGGGATAGATGTATATCATCAATCGGTAGTAGGTGATAATCCAAAACGACTTTTAGAAGAATTAACAAGTTCTTTTAAAAGAGTAGATATAGTTGTAACCTCTGGAGGACTTGGACCAACTCCTGATGATCTTACGAAAGAAATAGGGTCACAATTTTTTAAAAAGAAAATGATTCTGGATCAGAATACAGTAGACAAATTAAAAAATTATTTTGATAGAATGGGAAGATCATATCTTAAAGGCAATAATATGAAACAGGCCTATTTCCCCGAGGGTTGCACAATAATGGAAAATGATCACGGTACAGCCCCTGGTTGCATTATAAAGGAAAGTGGAAAAATACTTATAGTTCTTCCAGGTCCCCCAAGAGAATTAAAACCTATGTTTCTAAATTCCGCTGCTCCATTTTTAAAAAAATACAGCAGTGAAACTATAAGATCTAAAACTCTTAGACTATATGGAATTGGTGAAGGAGAGATGGCCCAGAGAATAAAAGAATTGATAGATAAAAGTTCTAATCCAACAATAGCTCCTTATGCCAAAGAAAATGACGTTACACTCAGAATTACAGCCAGGGCAAATACTGAAAAAGATGCCTTGAAACTTATAAAACCTTTGGAGGATAAGGTAAAAAATATATTCGGAGATAATATATACGGTTATGGAGAAACTTCCATGGAAGAAGTAGTTGCTAAAATTCTGGTTGAACGAAATCTAACCATATCTACTGCTGAATCCTGTACTGGAGGACTGGTAGCTGCAAAATTCATAAATTATCCTGGAATATCTTCAGTATTTCTAGATGGTGCTGTTACCTATAGTAATAATGCAAAAATGCACAGACTTAATGTAAAAAAAGAAACCTTGGATAAATTCGGAGCTGTAAGCGAAGAAACTGCAAAAGAAATGGCAGAGGGCATAGC
This sequence comes from Clostridium tyrobutyricum, assembly GCF_019144085.1. Lineage (GTDB taxonomy): Bacteria > Bacillota > Clostridia > Clostridiales > Clostridiaceae > Clostridium_B > Clostridium_B tyrobutyricum_A. Next base: position 59,281 of record NZ_JAHHUY010000005.1, on the reverse strand, counting down.
AAAAACTTCTGGAACTAACATTGGATTGTCAACTACAGGTATTGCAGGTCCGGATGGAGGATCGGAAGAAAAACCAGTTGGTCTGGTATATGTTGGATTGTACATAAAGGGAGATGTCTTTGTTAAAAAGCTTCAACTTTCTGGTGAAAGAAACAAAGCTAGAAACAGGGCTGCCGTATCAGCCATAGACTATCTCAGAAGAAAACTCTTATAATGACAATGAGCATGGATTTTTATAAAAATGAAATCTATGCTCATATGTATTTGCCCAATTAAAATTTTAATGTTTTTCTGCAGCATGATTGAAATAATCACAATAAGGAGCTACTGGACAGCGTTCGCAATCCGGTTTCCTTGACTTGCATATTTTTCTTCCATGCCATATTAAATAATGATGACTTATACTCCACATATCTCTAGGTATATTTTTCATAAGTTCTTCTTCTACTTTTAACGGAGTAGTTCCTTTACCTATCCCAAGCCTGTTTGAAACTCTAAAAACATGTGTATCTACTGCAATTGCCGGTATTCCAAATGCATTGGACAATACTACGTCTGCAGTCTTTCTGCCTACACCGGGAAGCTTTATAAGTTCTTCCATAGTATTTGGCACATGCCCATCAAATTTTTCAATAAGAGATCTACTGGTGGACAGGATATTTTTACTCTTATTTCTGTAGAAACCGCAGCTTCTTATTTTTTCTGCCAATTCCGGTTCTGTAAGCGTAACCATTTTTTCAGGAGTATCGAATTCTCTGTACAAGTCATCTGTAACTTTATTTACCCTCACATCCGTACATTGAGCCGAAAGTATTGTAGAAACAAGAAGTTCATAGGGAGAATTAAAGACAAGTGCACATTTTGCATCAGGATAAGTCTCTCCAAGCACCTTTAATATTACATCTACATTTTTATTCTTCAATTTTATCACCTTCATCAAAACTGTATGCCCCTCTGTATCTTTCCGGCAAAAGTTTTGCTATTTCGTACATAAAAAAATTACTTACTCTATCTTCATATTCATGCTTTTTTTCATCTTTATTTTTCTTTGGTATTTCTAATTTCTTTCCTATATTTACTTTAACTTTGGCATGTTGAAAACTTTCATCAGCCATATCTTTATCACTTATTGGAAGAAGATTTTCCGTACCGCAGATTCCTACTGGAATTATTGATGCTTTAGTTAGTTTCTGTATAAGTACTACTCCTTTTTTTGCCTTACTCATAGAAGCTGTTCTACTTCTAGTACCTTCTGGAAATATAAGTACATTTTCGCCTGATTTAAGAACTTTAACTATATTGGATATGGCATTCTTATCTGCGGTATTTGGATTTATACATATAGTCTTCGTCATGCTCATTCCCAATTTAGTAAGAGAATTGTTGTTTAATTTTTTTCCAGCTACAAAAGTAAGATTTTCTTCTTTGAATACGTTGCCAAGAACCAAGGCATCTGAATTACTAAGATGATTGCTGATAAAAAGTATAGGCCTTTTAACGCCATTTAAGTTTTCCTTGCCCATTATATCCATATCGGCATATTTTTTTACATAACCATTTAGAACCTTATCAGAAATATATCCTGTAAGACCTTTAGGAAGACATCCTACTAATTTTACCACAAGTGGAGATATCATAATATACTAAGACCCACCTTTCTTTAATAAAACTATCTATAAATATATAAAATGTATAAACAATAAAATTTTAAATATACCCATTAATATAAATTATAGTTTGAAAAGCTTAAAAAGTCTATTGTAATAATCCTGAACGTAAGGTGATCTTATATTTTTAATTGTAATATTCTTACCTGAAATAAAGGAATTTATTAATGCATTCCTTATAATTATATTTTTTCCTCTCCATCCGCAGGAAGTTATAGCGTATTTCTGTCTGAATATTTTATTATCCATATTTAAAATTTCAGATAAATCTACATTTTCCATAAATTCAAATGGTCTAAATTCTTGTATATTGGAAAATAAAACTTTTCTATTATATGGACATATATTCTGACAAATATCACATCCAAATAAGTTTCCTCGAAAGCTAAGAATCCACTCATCTTCAATATGCTTTTTTTGTGTAATATAGGACATACACTTATTGGAATTTTTTTCTCCTCTTATGGCCCCAGTAGGACAAGCTTTTAGACAAATAGTACAATCTTCGCATTGAGATCGTACTATTTTACTGTTTCCAAGATCCAAATCCGTTATTATCTCTCCAAGAAATACATATGATCCATATCGTTGTGTAATAAGCATGTTATTCTTTCCTAAAAATCCTATTCCACAAAGTTTGGCAATATACCTTTCTGGAAGCATATTGCTATCCACAAGCGGTACTGCCTTTCCTCCCATACTCTCTATAAAGCGGCATATTTTATTCAGATACTTGAATACTACCTTATGATAATCCTGTCCTCTAGTATAAAGAGAAAAACCTATGTTATCTTTTGTACTTCTATTAAACAAATAGGGAAAGGCAACTGATATTATTGTCTTTCCCTCTTTCATATATATAAAAGGATTGATCCTCTTATTTTCATCTTTCTCTTCAAATTCATTATCAAGTAACTTCAATCTTCTAAATTTAAAAGAATTGTATAATTCACAAAATATTCTGGATTCTGTAAATCCAATAGTATCTATTCCAATTTTTCTACAAAATTCTATTAGTTTATTTTTATAATTCATATACACACCTACTGAAAAAAGATTATATTATCATCTCATTATATATCTTTTTTCTTTTCCCTGCATAGTCATTTATCTCTATAACTTCACATCTTTTTTTGTATATTATTCTTACAGGTATTCCAACTGCTGTACAATCCGCCGGTACATCTTGAAGTACAACTGCATTTGCACCTACTTTTACCCTATCCCCTATTACTACAGGACCAAGTATTTTAGCTCCACTTCCTATGAATACATTATTTCCTATAGTAGGATGTCTTTTACCTGTATGCTTTCCGGTACCTCCTAGTGTAACGCCATGATATAGTGTTACGTTATCTCCAACTTCAGCCGTTTCTCCTATTACTACACCCATTCCATGATCTATAAAAAGCCCCTTGCCTATTTTGGCACCAGGATGTATTTCTATTCCGGTGAATAGTCTTGAAAATTGAGACACAAATCTTGCACAGAAAAACATTTTCTTCTTGTAAAAGAAATGTGATATTCTATAACTTATAAGTGCATGTATAAACGGATACAATAAAAATACTTCTAGTGAATTTCTCGCCGCAGGATCATTTTTCATGGCATTTTTTATATCATAGTTTAAAAGTTTAAATAAATTCCTCATTTTAATCTTCCTTTCATAATAATAAACTCGTTTCCCAATGATTAAATTAAATTATCTAAAACCCAAGTGCACTTTTATATAATCTTAGGTTTTAGATAACCCAATGTTTATGTGCAATAAGCCCACGGGATCAACTAGAAAGTATTATTTATACAATCCCATGGATAGATACTTTTCTCCTCCATCTGGTGCTACTGTAACTACAGTCTTTCCACTACCAAGCTTTTTAGCTAGTTCAAGTGCTGCATATACATTTGCTCCTGAAGATATTCCTACCAATATGCCTTCTTCTTTAGCTACAAGTCTTGCATACTCAAAAGCATTTTCATCACTTACAGTTATTATCTGATCCACTATTTCAGGCTTGTATATATCAGGTATAAATCCTGCTCCAATTCCCTGTATTTTATGAGGTCCAGTCTTGCCTCCTGAAAGCACCGGTGAGCTTGCTGGCTCCACTGCAACTACCTTAGTACTCTTGTCATGTTTTTTAAGATTTTCTCCTACTCCTGCCAATGTACCACCAGTACCTACACCTGCAACAAATACATCTACTTTATTTAAATCCTTCAATATTTCTTCCGCAGTAGTTTCATAGTGCTTCTGTGGATTGGCAATATTAGTAAATTGTTGTGGTATATAATATCCAGGCTTATCCTTTGCTATTTCATAAGCTTTTTCTATAGCACCCTTCATTCCCTTAGTTCCATCTGTTAAAACTAATTCGGCACCATAAGCTCTTATAGTGTTTCTTCTTTCAATACTCATAGTCTCAGGCATTACTATTATTACATTATAGCTCTTTAATTTTCCTATCATTGCCAAAGCTATACCTGTATTTCCACTTGTAGGTTCAACTATGGTATCCCCTTTTTTTATCAGATTGTTTTTTTCCGCCTTTTCAATCATTCCAAGTGCAGCTCTGTCTTTTATACTTCCACCGGGATTAAACTTTTCCAATTTTAAATATACATCTGCAGATCCTTCTACCTTTAAATTATTCAATTTCAATAAAGGTGTGTTACCAATCAATTCTATAGCATTTTCAAAAATCATTCTTAGTCCTCCCAAAATAATATTTAATATAATATTAAAAAAAGCCCCGTCTCTATAGTTAACTATAGAGACGAAGCTTAGACTCCGCGGTTCCACTCCAATTAGACATTAAAGTCTCATCTTTATTCAAGCACAGTATCATGCTTAATCACAGTAACGGATGAATCCGATGCAGCCTACTGTTAATTCGGTGCATAACTCAAAAGGGCACTTCACTTAAACTAAATTTAGAAATCTTTCAGCATAAAATTTCCTCTCTTAAAATTCACATCTAAGTTACTTTCCTTTTTCAAAGTATTTAATCACTTTCATATATTATCTTAATTCTATATTATATATTATACAACTACCTTTAATTTTGTCAACAAATTTAAAATAAACTTTTAAAAAAATTTGGGTTCGAATTATTAAACTGAAACTCCTTTTCCTTTTAGTCAAAGGAGTAAGCGACCATCACCAAATCAAAGATTTGGGATGTCTGCTTATCTACAGAATCTGTGTTTTCCTATTACTTTTATAAGAGGTCTGGACCAAATCCAGTTACTGGTAGCTGTAGCAGGATTGAAATAGTAAACAGCTCCTCCAGAAGGATCCCAGCCATTCAAGGCATCTCTTGCTGCATTTATAGAATTTTGTTCTAAATTCGCATGTATCTGACCATCTACAATAGCTGTAAATGCTCCTGGTTGATATACCACTCCCGCTATGCTGGATGGAAATCTTGGATCTCTGGTTCTATTCAATACTACGGAACCAACTGCTACCTGTCCTTCATAGGGCTCACCTCTTGCCTCACCATTTATAAGTCTAGCAAGAAGCAATTCGTCCTGACTGTTGCCAGACGATTGAGAAGATGAACTATTATTACTAGCTGTATTTATTCCAAGAGCTTTTAATGTAGCATCTCCTGCTACTCCGTCTACTTTGAGCCCATTTTTTGATTGAAAATATTTTACAGCAGTAAATGTTTGATATCCATATACATTGTCAATACTTCCATTATAATACCCCCAGCTCTTTAATTTTTTCTGTATAGATCCTACTGCATTTCCTTTAGAACCATAGTAATAGGCTATAGCCTGCACTGCATTATTATAAGGAGCTATGAAAATAGAATTTCCTATGTAGGTTACAAGAATTACTAGGACAAGTATTATTGCCTTTCTAAATTTTAATATTTTTTTGGTCATTAAAACTGCACCTCACAAATGTAAAAAAGTGTAATAAAATTTGGCTTCTATGCTTATATTGTGCAGATAATTTAAAAAAATACGTAAAAAATTCAACTTCAAAAAGGTTTTGAAGTTGAATTAAATTTTAAATAGGCAAAATTCAAATTTTTATACTTTATGCATATGTCTTATATGGCCTTTTTTAATTTTTTTTTCCAGTTTGGAGCAAGTACATCCTCTACGATATCATTCATTATAACTATTCCACATAATTTTTTATCATCATCTACTACTGGAATTGATAGTAGATTGTACTTTATACATAAATCTATTGCCTCGTTTATATTTTTTTTATGATTTACATGTTCTACTTCACAGAACATTATATCTTTTAATTTGCTGTTAAAATCAGCTAATAGTAGATCTTTTAAAGATACTACACCTTGAATTTGACTATCAAAGTCAGTTACATATATATAATGACATACTTCTTCATCTGGTCTTGTATCTTTTAGTATATTTACAGCTTCTTGAACAGTCAGATTTATATTAAAAGATATAAAATCTTTATTCATTATACTTCCTACAGTTTCGTCCTCATAATCCATAAGTGATCTTACTTCATCAGCATCTTCCTTCTTCATGTCAGAAAGTATTTCATATGCCATATCCCTGTCTGTTTCCTCCAATATGTCTGCAATCTCATCATTTGGCATATTGTTAAGTACTTCATTTCTTTTAACCTGACTTAAATTCTTCAATATATCGAATTGCAAATCAGGTTCTATTTCCTCTAACGTATATGCTGCCAGATCATCATTTAAGCTTTCAAATACCTTTTTTCTGTAATTTACATCCATATCTTCAAGTATATCTGCTAAATCTGCAGGATGTAATTTTGAAAGTTTTTCATATGGGACTGAAAGCTGAAGATTTTTATCTATCATTTCAAGAGACTGAACATTATCCCAAACTATAAGACTATCTTCCAATTTTTTATGAAATTTTCTACAACAATTTTTCACAAAATTTTCTACTCCAAATCTTCTGCCAAGCGCCAAAATACCTGTGTCAACAGCAACTACTCTATATTCTCCTGCCATCTCTGTAATTCTGAGATCATTTACCCGTACAAGTTTTTTTCCATTTATATCAACTATTTGTTTATCTAAGAGATGTTTTGAAAGCAAATATGAATATTTTTGAAGCATGATGTCTCTCATACCTTCAACTTTAATTATGACATGATCTCCATCCTCATAAAAATTTATATTCTTGAATTCACAATTGTATATTCCTAAGCTACTTCTTATCTCATATGCTATAGCTCTAGGCATTCCTAAATCAGTTGCCACATAAATATCTTTTAACTTGCCAACTAATTCATTTGATTCATTGTAAATTTTTTTATGAAGAATTTTGCTTAAGAAAAAACTAGATAATTTTTTCATAAATATTCCTCCTTTACATATACAGAGAAATATCTATAAATAATTAATCTAATTAACCATTGATATTTTTCTGTATATCAAATATTCGATTTTTTTGTAACTACACCGACCTCCATAAGGGCCAATATCCATTTAATATACACCACCTAAGAAAAATATTTTGGTATAATATAATAAAAAGAAGCTCTATCAGGCTTCTTAAAACTGTAATAGTTTTAGCACTATATAACTTTGGACACAAAAATCCAGCTGCGTTAAGTAAAACCTTGATACGGTAGTACCTGTTAAACCCCAGTGGCATCTTGCGATGGTTAAGGGCAGCAGCATATATTTATATAGGAGCCTCACCTAATATTCTAATTTTATAATTTATTACATTACTAATTATATTACAACTACATATAGAAATACAACCCAAAATATAATTTTATGCCTACATTTAAAATGACATATTATCTATAAATTGTCTATTGAATTCATCATTCATTGATATATCAATGTTCTCTGCAATATCTATTATATGCTGCATATCTCTTTTTGTGTTCTTATTGAGCATATACTGTACAGCTCCGGATAATGAACTATTACCCACAAGTTCAATCTTGCTGAACATATATTCAGGCACAAGTCCTATAGCTGCAGCATTTTTAAGATTAAGTTTGCTTCCAAATCCTCCTGCTATATATACCTTTTTTATTTCATTATAGGAACAATTGAATTTTTTTATTAAAATTTCGATTCCAGATCTTATAGCAGACTTGGCCATCTGAATCTCCCTTATATCCTTCTGTGTAAATACTATATCAGCTTCGTCTTCTTTGTCCCTGGTTATATTTATAAAATTATTTTTCCAATTATTTTCATCAAATTTTCCAGTTTTGTCTATAATTTTATTTTTAAACAACTCTGCAGTTATATCCACAATCCCTGAGCCGCATATACCTAATGCAGGTTTATTGCCTATAGTATCATAATATATATTGTTATTATTTATTTTTACTGCAGAAACAGCACCCTCTATACTTCCCACTCCATTTTCTATATTTGCTCCTTCAAAAGCCGGTCCCGCTGCTGTAGAAGTACACAGTATCCTTTCCTTGTTGCCAAGAGCCATTTCCCCATTTGTGCCTATATCTACAAACATGCATATATCCTCTGTGTTGCCGAAATCACATGCAGTAAGCCCACTTACTATATCAGCTCCAACATATGCAGAAATTGACGGCAAAACTGATACTTTGCAATTTAGCAATCTACTTTTAAAGAGCTCATTAAATTCCATCTCCACAATATCATTTGTTACAGTATTAAAAGGATATAATGCTATAGAATCACAGAACAATCCCATTAGCAAATGCTGCATTACATTATTTGCAGAAATGCTCAATTCATATATTGATTGTCTTTTTATATTGGACACATCAATCAATTTTTCTATACCCTGTATTATATCATCTTTTACACATCTGCTTATTTCCTCCAGACTGTTTTCCATACTATATTGTATTCTGGACACTACATCTGCTCCAAATTGTCTTTGTGAATTCAGTACAGATGCATAATTTATCTCCCTGCCTGTAGCAATATCCACAAGACTCATAACTATAGTTGTAGTACCAATATCTACCGCAATTCCATAGGTATTCGAGTCCTCCCTGTTATTAAATATATCAATAACCTTATCTTTACTGCACATCATATGAATTTGACTGTCTTTATAGAAACTACAGTCTGCCTGCCTTACTGAACTTTCATTTATTAATGTAGACAATTTTCTAAGTGACTTTAAAGTAAATTTATACTTGGTATTTAATTTTAAATTTATACTTTCAGTTAGACTTTTCTTTCCAAGACTGTCTTTATCAATTTCAAGTGAAATCTTTTTAATTTCCGGATCTATGTTGACTTTATTCATCTTAAAATCCTTCAATATGGAAAAATTCTGACTTTCAACTTTTGATAATGCTATTGTACAATCTTCCTCGGCATATGTCTGACATGCCAGATAATCATTATTATTGTTTATACTCTTTGTATTTACTTTACCTTCCATAAGGTGAATTTTGCACTTTCCACAGGTTCCATGTCCATTGCAGGGTGCAAATATCTTTATATTATTATCTATCAAATTTTCCAATATGGTCTTTTGGGAATTATATTTTATACTATATGTTTTATCATCTTTTATAATCTTCAAATTCAACTTTATTTCTCCTCTCAATAGCCTGTATTCAGTATATCATAAGTTTATACATTTTTATTTGATTATGCTATACTATATTAAGTTTACAAATCATATGCAAGATAACCTATCAAGAGGAGATTTTAATGAAATTAAATGATAAATTTTTACCAATAAATAAACAAGATATGAAAAATCAAAATATAGATCAGCTTGACTTTGTACTTATAACAGGAGACGCCTATATAGATCATCCGTCTTTTGGAAGTGCCATAATATCCAGAGTGCTTGAAGATCAGAGCTTTACCGTGGGCATAATAGCACAACCCAGCTGGAAGAACGCATTGGATTTTAAAAGACTGGGAAAGCCAAAATTAGGTTTTTTAATAAATTCAGGAAATATTGATTCAATGGTGAATCACTATACCGCAGCCAAGAAGAAGAGGCACAATGACCTGTATTCTCCTGGTGGAAAATCCGGATATAGACCGGATAGAGCTTTAATAGTATATTGCAACCGTGCGAAAGAGGCATATAAAGATGTTCCCATAATAATAGGTGGTATCGAGGCCAGTTTAAGAAGATTTGCCCACTACGACTACTGGAGCAATAAAATAAGAAGAAGTATACTTCTAGATGCAAAAGCTGATCTTCTAATATATGGCATGGGTGAGAAAACCATAGTCCAGGTAGCCAATTTACTTAAATATGGAATGAAAATTGAAAATATGACGGATGTAAAAGGTACAGTATATTCCTCAAGCAGTACAGATGAACTTGATGATTTTGTGAAAGTTCCTTCTTTTGAAGACATACTTAAAGACAAACTGGCTTATGGAGAAAGCTATAAGCTGGAATACTATGAGCAGGATCCTACAAGAGGAAAAACCGTTATTCAGAAACATGGAGATAAATATATAGTACAAAATCCACCTCAGATTCCACTGACTCAAAAAGAAATGGATATAGTATACAATCTTCCCTACACAAGAACCTATCATCCAATCTATGAAAATATGGGTGGAATTCCTGCAATAAATGAGGTTCAATTTTCAATAACAAGTCATAGAGGCTGTTATGGAGGCTGTTCCTTTTGTGCCTTGACTTTTCACCAGGGTAGAATTATACAAAACAGGAGTCAGGACTCCATAATTGATGAAGCAAAACTTTTAACTACTTTAGATAACTTTAAAGGTTATATACATGATATAGGAGGACCTACAGCCAATTTCAGGCACAGAGCCTGTAAAGTACAGGAAACTGCCGGAGTATGCAAGAACAGACAGTGTTTATTTCCTTCTCCCTGCAAAAATCTTATAATAGATCACAGTGAATATTTGAATCTTTTAAAAAAGACAAGAAAGCTTCCTGGTATTAAGAAAGTATTTATACGTTCTGGAATAAGATATGACTATCTTATTGAAGATAAGCACAATGAAGCCTTCTTCGAGGAATTATGTGAATATCATATAAGTGGTCAGCTAAAAGTGGCACCGGAGCACATAAGTGATAAGGTTCTACAACAAATGGGAAAGCCCAAAATGTCCGTATATAATAAATTCGTAACTAAATATAACGCTATAAACAAAAAACTGGATAAAAAACAATACTTAGTTCCATACCTCATGTCAAGTCATCCGGGTAGTGATTTAAACGCAGCTATAGAACTGGCACTATATATAAAAAATATGGGATATACTCCAGAACAAGTACAGGATTTCTATCCTACTCCTGGAAGTCTGTCAACCACTATGTATTACACAGGTATAAATCCTCTTACAGATAAAAAAGTATATGTACCTAAAACACAGGAGGAAAAAAATATGCAGAGAGCACTCCTGCAGTTCTCAATACCTAAAAATTATAGATTAGTTAAGAAAGCTCTCATAGAAGCAAACCGACAGGATCTTATAGGGAAAGGTCACAATTGTCTTATACCTGAATTTATGCCAAAGAAAAACTTTAATAAGAATAAAAGCTATAAAAAATTCAATTAATTATTTTTTAATTTAGTAATACCATAAATACAGGTTATAATAAAGCAAAGGTCGCCAAATATATTTTCCGGAAAAAACCTTATATTTATTATAGTTCCTAAATATTCCAATATAGTTATAAATGCAGAAAAGGCAAGCATATATAATCCTATTTTATTTACATGTAATTTTCCAGAAAAAACAATACTGAGAAATAATACAGCTGTATTAAATATTATATATATCCAATATACAATCATATTGTTTTTAAATATCATATTATATCCAAAGCCACTAATATCACTGGTTACGCATGAAAGATTAATCATTCCAAAAATATATGTTATAATTACAGCAATAGAAAATAAAAAAACATAATTAAAATTTATATTGTTTCTTCTTAAAAACACATAGCCTATAATAAATACAATTATAGGTATACCAACAAAATTTAAAAAATAAGGAGTTTTTAGCATATATAAATTCAACATGCTGGAAGATACAAACATTTTAAAAACACATATATATCTGGCTAACATTAATGTAATTGCAATACTTCCCAATACTCTTATTTTTTTAGGTGAAAACTTAATTATATAAATTGAATAAAATAAAAGCACAAATATAATAGGCAGTATAAAAATATAAATATTAAATAGCATAATTCAACCTCACTTCATATTGCTATATTTATATTTACTATAACTGCCAAATTTATATTACTGTTATTTTATTATTTGCGGATTATTTATTCCAAGAACCTGTATTCCATGTTTTACACACTCTATGAATAATGGGAAATCAGGACCTCTTTCTCCATCTATATCAGTAACTATACCCTCATCACATTCAATTTCCAATTTATTTGCCTTAAAATATATAAGCCCAGGAGTATTTTCAAGATGGTCTCCTCTTATCATTTTTATAAAGATGGTTATTATATCCTTTATCACTACTGCTTTTACTATGATAACATCCAGCATACCGTCATCTATTTCAGCCTTATATGCAAATTTAAGATTGCCTGCAGTCTGTCCGTTAAATACCATAAATAAATACATGTCACCATCAAATACTGCATCTTCCGATTTAACCTTGACTTTTATATTTCTCAAACTGGGAAGTTGTTCCAGTCCTTTGACATAATAGGCAAGTTTGCCTATAGTATTTTTCAAATTTATATCTATCTTTTGAGACACATCTGTAAAAAGACCTGCACTAGCTACATTTATAAAATATTTATCATTTATTTTTCCAATATCTACAAATTTAGGGCTACTATTAAGTATCTGCTCACAGGCTAGTTTTATTTTGTGAGGCATACCTATGAACTTTGCAAAATCATTGGCAGTTCCTACAGGCAGTATGGCTATAGGTATATCTATATTTAATTTTTTCATATGATTTACTACATTATCTACTGTTCCATCTCCACCTGCTATGAGCACATATTTGTATGTCTCATCAATTTCTTTAAGTGTTTCTTCAATACTATAATCTGAACCTATTCTAAAAGGCATTACTTCATATCCATATTTTTGATGAATCATAATAACATTATCTATATTGGATATTATATTACTTTCACCTGAATATGGATTATAAATAAATTTTACTTTATTCATAAAACTTCCCCTACTTCCAAATAAAGTTTAGTTGATGTTAGTTCAAAATTAACTATTACATTATATCATTTTATGTAATAAATTCACAAGATTATCAAAATCATCTTGTTTTCGCATTAAAAAAGAGTTGTTTCAATATATAAAATAATTTCTATATTGAAACAACTCTTGTAAACTATAAATTTAGTTTAAAATGCTAAAATTTAAATTCTTAAAATACAGATCCACTTGTTTCTGAAATACTGCTAAGTGCTCCCTGTGCCTCATGATCACATTTAGGTTCTACTGCCAAATCTCCTAGAGCAATTACTCCAACCAAATTTCCGTTTTCAACAATAGGAAGTCTTCTTATCTGTCTTTCACTCATTATTCTGGATACATCCTGAATATCCATATCTGGAGATCCAGTTACAGGATTTGAAGACATTATATCTCTTACTACTTTTGTTTTTGAATTCTGACCTTCTGCTGATGATCTTATGGCTATATCTCTATCTGTTATTATACCTACTACTTTGTTTTCCTCACATACAGGGACAGAACCTATATTATACTCTTTCATCAGTTCAGCTGCTCTCTCTATAGTATCATTTACATTTAAACTTACTACAGATTTGGTCATTATATCTTTTATCTTCATTTACAATCACCTCTCCAAATTAGTTTACAGGCTTATTATATGTTTTATTTCAATTTTCTTACCTGTAAATTATTAGATATTTTTTATCCTCTTTCTTAATATTATTGCAGTTATTACTACAATTACCAGTAATAGTATTGGAAGAAGGAACTTTATGGAAAATGGATGTTGTATATTTTTTCCCATAAATGAATATGTAATCATTTCAGGAAGTATTCCTATGAGAGTTCCAAAAATAAAATCCCTGTACTTCATTTTGCTAAGACCACTTGCATAACTTAATGGATCAAATGGGAATACAAAACTCAACCTCATTATGGTCATTATCCTGAAACCATATTTTTCTATATTATTGTCCAACTTTAAAGCTTTGCCATGTAAAATCTTGTCTACAAATGATCTTCCAAAAAATTTGGCAAGAAAAAAAGCTACAGTAGCAGATCCAAAACAACCTATCATGCTCAATATGGTAGCCACATAAGGTCCATATATGCTGCCTGCTAAAATAGACATGAGAGAAGAGGGTATTACAAATAGAACAGGTTTAAAAGAATATATGATTATAAATATAATTGCAGAGAACTTACCGTAACTCTGTATATAGTTTCTAAGTTTATGTAATCTTAAATGGCGTAAATTTTTACCATACTTAAATAATATATATATTATAATAACTAACAATATGGCCATAAATATATATTTTACAATTTGACTTCTTTTAATCTTATTTTTCATAAATTAACTCCCATAATAAATTTTAAGTTTAATTCCATAATATATTATAACAAATAAACCTTTGTCATATTATATTATAAGTCTTTTAGTTACAAATAATTCTATAGATTACTTATAAAGGTTAACAAAAAATTAATAAGTTTTTTACCAAATTGTATTACTCTTATTCAAAAATTAGTTTATAATAAACCTATATCATCAAGACGTAAGATGTCTGGATTATGTTTATTTTTAAATTTTAAAGATTTTTATTTATAAGGAGTGGTCATTTTGGCTAAAATAGCTAAAAGTTCCGTACCTAATGCGTTTACACTTGCAAATCTTGCTTGTGGTATAATGTCGGTTTTAATGTCCTTTCAAGAGGATTATGTATTAGGTGGAATTTTTATTTTACTTGCCTGTTTAGCAGATAGATATGATGGCAGAGTAGCTAGATATTTAAATGTATCCAGTGAACTAGGAAAGGAATTGGATTCACTTGCGGACCTGGTATCCTTTGGTGTTGCACCTTCGATTTTAATATTCAATATATATAATTTTTCAAGTTTGGGAATATTGGGTTACATAATGGTTCTTGTGTTGCCATTGTCTGGAGCATATAGATTGGCTAAATTTAATGTAACTGAATTCGATGGAAAGTTTTTTGGTATTCCAATAACCTTTGCAGGTATGTTTATAGCATTATTTTGTCTAATTACAATGAGACATCCTATTCATATTGAATTTTCTTTATTGTTAGTTATATTACTTTCTTATCTTATGGTTTGTAATAAAAGATTTAAGAAGTTTTAATAGGTGCAGATTAATTCTCACCTATCTTTTTTATCATCATCTTCATTTAAGTCTTCATCAATTTCATTTAAATACAATTCTTCATCAATTTCATTTTCCATGTACTCCATTTTTATTTTCCCCTTGATTAGTTCGGAACGAATTCTACAATAATTAGTATAGCATCCGCTAGACTTATTTAAAGTATTTATTATTTCATCAATAGTGTTTCCCAACTTATTCACTCTGTCTATAGCAGCTTTTACATCCTTTTTATGTGCCAATGCTACTGTATTTAGTTCACCAGCTCCTCCAATCAACAATCTGTATGAATTAGTAAGTTTTCCCAATACGTCTGACAAATTGTTTATATCGCAGTAGTAATCCTCCATTATTTTTCTATGAGACATTTTAAATCACCCTTTTTAACCCTTATAGTATTCAAATTAATGATAATTAACCTGGGGCTCTAATCGAGCTTGTATCTTAAATATTTTGTTAAAAAGCTGATTTTTTATATTAAATCTTACAAGAGTTCTTTGAAAATCATTACTTTTTATATAAAAAATTAAATTCTGGTCTGTAATTGAAATACTGTTTAATACATTATTGAATTTATGTTTGTGATCAAGTGCATCTGAAATTCTGAGTATGGATATTAGAATTTTCAATTTATCTTGTATACTTTCACTGTAGAGCTTAATACTTTTATCTATACCTTTTCTGTGACTTGAAGATATTATAGATAAATAATGTCTTAAATCGTCTGGTATTACATCAAATTCTGAACCTGTCAAAATTATATACCGTGTGTGTTTATGGTGTTTATTTTTACTTATAAAACATCCTATATCATGTATAAGTGAGCTGCAGCACAAAAGATTTTTATATGAATCGGTAAGATTGTGTATATGTTTGGTCTTGTCAAATATTGCCATGGCAAAAGAAGCTATTTTTATTTCATGATCCATTGTTTTATCTGCATTGTATTTTTCTGCAACATAAATTGCAGATTGAAAACTTAAATAATTATATATATCAAGCATAAAAAATCTCCCATTACATAATTTATACATTATATGATGAAAGATTTTTATTTATTATTCTATAATCAATCTTCTGCCAAATGCCTTTTCAAAATTATCTTTATAGTCCTCAATTGAATTTATTTCAATGGATGGCTTTTGTTTTGAAACCAGCTTCAGAATTATATCTTCACCTTCTACATTAATAGTTATGTCCAATATATTGTTATCCATTACCCTGTCTAATCCTCTGGCTACATGCAACATGGCAGACATCTTTTGCACTGTCAATATATCTTCACATGTGATTATACTTCCAAAATAGCTTGAATTTTTAATTTTATCGTCTTCAAAATTCAATACTGTAAATGCAGCCATAATCTGCTCCCTATGGGTCAATCCATTTATTCTAAGGTCTCTCATAATTGAAAATGAATATTTTTCACTGTTCTCAAATCCAACAAATCTTCCACAGTCATGTAAATAACATGCAGTTTTTAATATTCTTGAATTTTCTTCCACAAAATCAGTATTATTCAAAAGAGACTGGCTTAATTTGTTACAAATTTTCCAAACCTGTTTTACATGAGTTTTATTTAATAAAAATTTATTTATTATATTATTCAATGAAAAATTCAATATGTGTTTAATTATAGTAGGATAATCATTAATCAATTTTCTGTAAAGTACACCCTGACGTATTCCATTTTGACTTATTATTACTTCTTTAGATTTACAATATTTTATAATAGTAATAATAGCTATCATGGCACCAAGGAATATATCCGCTCTTTCTTTTGATATTCCCTTAACTTTTTTGTATTGAGATATTTCTCTGTATTTTAATAAATCATATATATCTATAATCTGTTTTGAAGACATTCTATAATTATGTAGATTATTTAGAGGATAGTCATATTTGTTTCTATGGACTTTGGCCATGGTTCTAAAACTTCCTCCTATACCTACAATAGGCATACCTTTTGCATTCTTTAGCCATTCTATAGACTTAAAAGTATCATTTAAAAACTTATTCATTTCCTTTAATTTTTTATCAGTGTTTCCACTGAAAGATAAGAATTTATCTGTAAGTGTAATTGCGCCCATGGGAATACTTATGGAATTCTTAATTTTTCTGTCTTTAACCAGTATAAATTCCGTACTACTTCCCCCTATATCCATAAGGAGTGCAGAATTTACATCTATACTGTTTATTGCTCCAAGGTAATCGTGATATGCCTCTTCATCTCCGGTTAATACTCTTATGTCAACTCCGAAATTATTTTTTGCTTTTTCCAAAAACTCTCTTTGGTTGCTGGCTTTTCTAACTGCTTCTGTGGCTACTGCAATAATTTCCTTAACTTCATTTGAATCGCACAATCGTTTGAACTTGGATAATGCCTCCATTGCCATTTCCATTCTAGTTTCACTTAAACACCCATCCGGGGTCATATCTTTTCCCAGCCTAACAGTTGATTTAAGTTCATCCACAACTTCATAATACTTGTCTTCACAAAGCTTCACAATGAAAACTCGCATGGAATTTGACCCGATATCTATTATACCCAATTTACTCATACAAACACTCCTTGTATAATACGTTTAATAGCTACTATATTATAAACGATTTTACTAATATTTATTAAAAAAAGCAACTAATGTTAAGATATTGTTAAGTTAAGTTTATTACTTGAGAAAATACTGTATAATTTAAATATGGATTACAATACTAATAAATAGGGTGATGCATATGATAAACAATAATTCCAGCCAGACAGTCGCATCTATAGATGTAGGTTCAAACTATTTAAGAATGATGATTGCAGATATAAACAACAATGGTGACATAAGTATACTTGATGATATAATAAAGCCTATAAAAATAGGAAAAGATACTTTTTCACATGGACGAATTTCTGTAGAAACCATTCATGTGACCTGTAATATTTTAAAGAGCTTTGCACTTTTAATGAAAGAATACAAAATAAAAAATTATAAGGCTGTTTCTACCAGTGGAATCAGAGAAGCTGAAAACAAACAATACATATTGGAACAAATTCATTTAAGAACTGGAATTGAAGTTGAAAATATAAACATATCACAAGAACGCTTTTATATTATGAAGGCTCTTAGGTATGATACATCAAACACAGATCTTTTTAACACTAAAACAAGTTTGGTTACAAATATAACAACAGGAGCTGTAGAATCATCAATTTTTAAGGATGGAAAGTTGAAATTTACAGAGCATGTTCAAATAGGTTCATTGAGAGTAAGTGAACTGCTGGATGGCCTAAAGTACACAAATACCAACTTTACAGATTTAATGGAACAATATATAGATAGCAAGCTCTACTGGTCAAAATCGAACATGTATAATATGACTATTAAAAATTTTATAGTTTTGGGAGGAGAACTTACCTCTATCATAAAATTAATTGGAATAGAAAATAAAAATGTTATTCCTAGAAACACTATATCCAGAAAAGACTTTAATGCCCTATATAATAAACTCAAAGATATGAGCAGCGACCAGATTAGATTCAAATATGGTCTAAGCAAGAAAAAGACAGATCTTTTAATACCTACTATATTGATATTTTACAGTTTTTTAAGTATGACTGAAGCGGAAGTAATATACACCCCTAATATAAATTTAAGATTGGGAGTAATTTTGGATGTAGCTGATAATATTTTTTATTTTCAAAGAAGACAGTTTTCACTGAATGACATATTAAGTTCAACATTGTATTTGTCAGACAAATATAAAATAGATAAAGTTCATGCAAACTGTGTAGAAAAGATATCCATGGCCATATTTGATCAAACTCCCAAGATACATAAATTAGGTCCTAGAGAGCGTTTATACTTGCAAATTGCAAGCAGACTCCATGACATAGGAAGTTTCATAGATATAGTAGACCATGAAAATCAATCCTACAATATAATAAGTTCACAGGATATAATGGGCTTTTCAGACAGAGAACTTCTTATAATTGCAAATATAACAAGATATCATTCCAGCACTATACCTGATGATAGCCATTATAATTATTTTATTTTAAGCTATAGGGACAAAATGATTGTTTCAATGTTATCTGCCATATTAAAATTGTCAGAAGCTCTTGACATATCTCATCTACAAAAAATTCAGAGTATAAAACTCGTTCTTAAAAATGATATGCTTTATTTTAATATTATTTCAAACGATGATTTGAGCCTAGAAGAATGGAATTTTAATAACAGAGCTTATTTCTTTGAAGAAGTTCTAGGCGTCAAACCCATAATATAAAGGAGGGCCTAATATGAATAAATTTAAAAATCATGAAAATTTTATAAATAGAGAGTTGAGCTGGATAGAATTTAACAAGAGCGTTCTTGAAGAATGTAGAAATACAAATCATCCCCTTTTTGAAAGACTTAGATTTATAGCCATTACCAGCTCAAATTTAGATGAATTTTTTATGGTTAGAGTAGGTTCTCTTTTAGATCAGATAAAAGCAGGATTTACTAAAACTGATCCTTCAGGAATGACTCCAAAACAGCAATTGAAAGAAATATGCAACAGTACTGCTAAATTTGTAAACAGCCAATGCAGCTATTTCAATCGTTCTCTGAAGATAGCTCTTGGAAGGGAAAATATAAATTTTTTGACCACAAAAGATTTAAATCGAGAACAGCTTGACTATATTCATGATTATTACTATAAAAATATTTTTCCTGTAATAACTCCAATGTTGATAGATAGAAGTACATCATTTCCATTGATTTTGAACAAAAGCTTGAATATAGGTTTAATACTAGAAGAAAATAATGAAAAGACTTTTGCTACATTGGAAGTACCTTCAGTACTTGATAGAATAATAAAAATACCTTCAGATTCCGGTTTAAATATAATAATGCTGGAAGATATACTGAAATTGAATCTTTCTTCACTATTTGGTACTTCAAAAATACTGGCTTCAGGTTGCTATAGAATTACACGAAATGCAGATTTAACCTTGGATGAAGAAGGTGCTGAAGATCTGCTAGAAGCCATAGAAGAGTCCATAAAGCAGCGTAAATGGGGTGCTGCAGTAAGACTTGAAGTAGAACAGGGATTGGATAGTGATATTTTGAATATTCTTGAAAAAGAACTTGAAATAACAAAAGAACAGGAGTATAAAATAAATACTCCCCTTGACCTGACTTTTCTAAATAAATTAATCAACAACAAAGAATATGAGAATTTGTGTTACAAACCTATAAAACCATATAATCCTCTAAAGTATATTGATGATGAAGATATATTCGACACTATATCAAAAAAAGATATACTTCTTCAACATCCTTATGAATCATTTGACCCAGTTGTAAATCTTGTAAGACAATCTGCCAAAGATCCTTCTGTACTTGCCATAAAACAGACATTGTACAGGGTAAGTGGTAATTCTCCTATAATAAAAGCCTTAATTGCCGCTGCTGAAAATAAAAAACAGGTTACAGTTTTGGTGGAATTAAAGGCACGATTTGATGAAGAAAACAATATAAACTGGGCAAAACAACTTGAAGAAGCCGGATGTCACGTAATTTATGGACTTGTAGGTCTCAAAACTCACTGCAAACTTCTACTTATAGTCAGAAAAGAAAAAAACGGTATAAAAAGATATGTCCACATGGGTACGGGAAATTATAATGATGTAACAGCAAAAATATATACAGATTTAGGCCTTTTATCTTCAAATCCATACTATGGTGAAGATGCTTCCATGATATTCAATATGCTAAGTGGAAGGTCCATTCCAAAAGATTTAAAGAAATTGTGCATAGCTCCACTAAATTTAAGAGAAAGATTTTTATATCTAATAGATCAGGAAACTAAAAATGCAAAAATGGGCAAACCTGCAAAAATAATTGCCAAGATGAATTCACTTGTAGACAAAGAAATAATTCAAAACCTGTATAAAGCCTCTTCTGAAGGAGTTAAGATTCAATTGATTGTGCGGGGAATTTGCTGTCTCAAGCCAAAGATTCCTCGAATAAGTGACAATATAACTGTAATCAGTATAATTGGAAGATTTCTTGAGCACAGTAGAATATTTTATTTCTACAATGAAGGTGAAGAACTCATATATCTCTCTAGTGCAGATTGGATGAATAGAAACCTTGACAGAAGAGTAGAACTTCTATTTCCAATTGAAAACATAGAGATTAAAGAAAAAGTCAAACGTACCTTAAGAATTTACTTAAAAGACACGTTAAGGGCAAAACAATTAAATAACGATGGGACTTATTCAAAAATAGATAAAAGAGGCAAAAAACCCCTGGACAGCCAGGAAACATTCTATCATTACAGTTTAATAGAAAATGACAAGTACTCCAGTTCAGAAAAGGCAAAAATTTCAAAAGCAAAATGGAGAGAAGAAGGTTTTAAGGTAAAACAGAATCAAGATTAAAAACAAAGGAGATTAAGTTATCTTAATCTCCCAATACTTCTTCTTTCAATTTTAGACCTGTTTTTGTTACTGCAAGTCCTCCCATTGCAGTTTCTCTGAGTTCACATGGCATATGCCTGCCTACTTCATATAAAGCTGAAACTGTATCGTCAAAAGGAATCCTGCTATATACACCTGCCATTACCATATCTGCAGTAGTAAGTGCACTTACAGCTCCTGAAACATTTCTCTTGGCACATGGTATTTCCACCAGACCTGCTACAGGGTCACAAACCAATCCAAGTATATTTTTTATAACTATAGCTGCTGCACTAAGACACATTTCCGGAGTTCCACCCATCATTTCAACTACAGCTGCAGCTGCCATGGCAGCTGCAGAACCACATTCAGCCTGACATCCCCCTTCTGCTCCAGCAAGAGTTGCATTTTTAGCTATTAAAACCCCAACACAACTTGAAGTAAAAAGAGCCTTAACCAGATCATCTTCACTTTTATCAAGTTTCTCCCCTGCACTTATTATAACTGCAGGTAAAATTCCACAGGAGCCAGCTGTAGGAGCAGCAACTATTTTTCCCATAGCTGCATTTACCTCAGAAGAAGAAATAGCTCTTGCCATAGCTTTTACCATGAATTCTCCAGTTAATGTATCTGATTTTTTCAAATAAGTATTTAACCTGTATGCATCTCCACCTATAAGACCACTTACAGACTTCAGACTCTTATTTAGTCCATATTCAGAAGATTGCTGCATGACCTTCAAATTTTTTCTCATGCTTTCAAAAACTTTGTGTTCGCCAATTTCAAGTGATCTTGACTCTTCCTGAAGTGCATATTCCCATATCTTAATATGGTCTTTTTTGCATACATCTATAAGTTCGCTACCGTAATTAACCATGTTATTCCTCCTCTTTTACAGGATTTATCGCTATAGCATCTTTTATATGTGGAATTTCGTTTATACACTGTATTAGATCTTCAGGAACCACATTATCCACTTCCAAAACCATAAATGCATTGGAACCTTTTCCACTGGTCCTGTAAACTCTCATAAAAGCTATATTTATATCATTTTCATATAGCACATCACATACTTTTTTTATCATTCCAGGCATATCATAATGCCTTATGACTATAGTAGGATAATTTCCTGTAAATTCTACCTTATTCCCATTTATTTCGTTTATGACTATATTTCCACCACCAATTGAGGAACCAACTAGCTCTGTTTTATTTCCATCCTCTTTGGTTATTACAAATTTCACTGTATTTGGATGTACATTACCCAGATCAGTTTCTATGAATTTAATGTCTATACCCTTTTCCTTTGCTATACTCATTGAATTTCTCAAGTTTTCATCCCATGGATTCATTCCAAGTATTCCTGCAACTAAAGCTTTATCCGTTCCATGTCCCTTATATGTTTTTGCAAATGAACCATGAAGATAAAACTCTACTGCTGAAATTTTTCCATTAGCTATGGTTCGTGCAACTTTTCCAAGCCTTGCTGCTCCTGCTGTATGAGAACTTGATGGACCTATCATTATAGGTCCTAAAATATCAAAAACACTATATTCTCTCATATTATCTCCTCTTGTAATTATAAAAACAGCTTCCACCTGTAAATTCCCTAAGAATTGAATTTTCAGGCACATATTTCCCATTTAAATTTTTAAAAAATTTAAGAAAATTTATTAGTCTAACGGCTTCACAGTAGACACTGCTGCTTTTTTTAATTTTCTTTAGTTCTTTTAAAGCATGATTTTTTAAAACACATAGTTCATATACTAGTGTAGAATTAAACATAACATCTGCATTTTCTTGAAACACAAATATATTCTTTTCTTCCCCTCTTTTTACTGATGGCCACATTTTTAACGTATCTTCTGCACTATATCCCCTGAACAGGTGGTCTCTTACTATCCTTCTTATTGTTCTCACATCCGTAGTAGATATTCTAGTATGATTGTCCAAATTTAATTGAGTAAGAGCACTTATATATATCTTAAATTTATTTTCTTTAGGTATGGATGAAGTTAATTTTTCATTTAACCCATGAATTCCCTCTATAACAATCAATCCATTTTCAGGCAGAGAAACTTTTTTTCCACTCCACTTCTTTGTTCCAGTTTTAAAATCAAAAATGGGAAGTTGTACTTCCTTCCCCTCCATAAGCATACTTAAATCTCTATTGAACAATTTAAGATCCAATGAATTTATGGATTCAAAATCATAATTTCCATTTTCATCTCTAGGAGTATATTGCCTGTCCAGAAAATAATTGTCTAGAGATATAGGCAAAGTTGAATAGCCATTTACTCCAAGCTGAATAGCCAGCCTCTTTGAAAAAGTAGTCTTTCCAGAGGAACTCGGCCCTGCTATCAATACAACTTTTACTGATTTATTTTCATTTATCATATCAGCAATACAGGCAACCTTTTTCTCGTGAAGAGCCTCGGATACTCCAATTATATAAGAGATATCATTATTCTTGATTTTATTGTTCAAATTACCTGCATTGGATATGCCAAGCAAATTAAGCCATTGTTTTGTTTCTCTAAATATATTATTAAGTTTTTTATAGTCCTCAAGCTTTGGTATGACCACATTATTGTTTTCATCAGGATATATAAGTAAAAATCCCGAATTATAATATATAAGATCAAATAATTGTACCGTGCCTGTAGATTCAGCTGTATTTCCATAAAAATAATCGTATATGCCATCTAATTCATATAAATATAAATAATTTACATCTAAATCATTTAACAAATTCACCTTATCCATCATATTATATTTTGTGAAAATGTCCATAGCCTCATTTTTATCAACTTTTATTTTATTTATAGGTATATCCTTATTTACTATTTCTCTCATTCTATTTTTTATCTTCATTACATCCACCTCAGTTAATGGTGTATCCTTGCTTATTTCACCAAATACACCCCTACCCAGGGAATGTTCTATAGTCAATTTCGAATTTTTAAACACATCATAAACAGCTTTAATTAACACAAACTGCAATGTCATCTCATAGGACCTATTTACCATAATCTTACTAGATTTGCTGCTACATATTATTTCAGATCTCAATTCACTCATTTTATCACCTTCTTGAATTTGTTCTGCAATAATATTATACGTCATATTTATATATAATTGTTCTAGTTTTACTCATATTTTTAGCATTAATGCAAAACATAATCATAGAGGTGATTTTTGTGCTTATCGTACTCTTTAGAACAATACTACTATACATAATTGTAGTAATTTCCATGAGACTTATGGGAAAAAAACAAATAGGTGAAATGGAGCCTTTTGAACTGGTAATAGCCATTATGATATCTGAACTTGCATCCTTGCCAATGCAGGATACCAGAATTTCTTTAATGAGAGGAATAATTCCTATAATCACGCTTTTGTTTCTGCAGGTTCTTTTTGCCATTTTAGAACTAAAAAGCGAAACTGTAAGATTAATCTTCAGCGGAAAACCAAGTATACTTATAAATAAGGGAAATTTGAACTTTGAAGCCCTTTCAAAGGAAAAATTCAATTTAAATGACCTGCTGGAAGAATTGAGACTTCAGGGTTATTACAATATATCAGATATAGAATATGCAGTACTTGAAACAAGTGGAAAGATTTCAATAATACCAAAGACAAATATGGAGCCAGTTACCAAAGAAGATCTACAGATTAAAACTACCCAGGATAAATTACCTATAACACTAATATTGGACGGAAAAATAAATTTTGGAAACTTACATGAAATAAATAGGAATAAAAATTGGCTTGGCAATATGCTCAAAAAAAATAATATAAATTCTCCTAATGAAATCTTAATAGCCATGATGGATTCCAAAGGCAAATTTTTTTACCAAAGAAAAAATACCCAAAATTAAAATTTCACAGAATTGGAGATGGTAAATTGAAAAGTTCTATAGCATCAATCTCTATATTTGTAATAATGGTATTGTCTATGATATTTTCTGTACATTATTTAAAAATTATAGACTCCAAACTTATTTATTCCAGCGACCAGATAGAAAAATCACTAGAATCAAATTCTTTTGATAAAGCCGGTGATTTCTTGAAACAATTCAAAATTGATTGGAACAAATATTCAAATAAGATGACCCTGTTTACAAACAATAATGAAATAGACGATATAAATCTCGAACTTTCAAGATTGAGTCAATATATAAAATTCAAAAATAAAGAAGAATCCCTTGCATCCATAAGCTCAATACGGAGCATAGTCAAGAGCATAAGTGACATGGAAAGATTAAGTGTGCAAAACATCTTTTAAAATAATTATGGTATTCACAAAGCCTATAAAATAATTTATAATTAAACTATAGAAAATAATGTCCTTATGGATTATAATATAATTGTAGATTAACAATAAAGTCCCGGCGGGACTTATGTCGCCCCGCAAGGGTAAATATGTAATATATATTTTTTAAAATAAAATTTTCGAAGGGTGGAATAAAAATGGCATTAGTCACTACAAAAGAAATGTTCAAAAAAGCCTATGCAGGAAAATACTCTATAGGTGCTTTCAATATCAACAACTTAGAAATACTTCAGGGAGTTGTTAATGGTGCAAAGGCTAAAAATTCAGCTGTTATAGTACAATGTTCATCAGGTGCAATAAAATATGCTGGTCCAAAATACTTACAAGCAATGGTTAAAACTGCAGTAGAAGAGACTGGAATAGACTTGGCTCTACATTTGGATCACGGTCCTGATTTAGATACCGTTAAATTGTGTGTAGAAAATGGATTCACATCAGTTATGTTTGACGGATCACATTTTGATTATGATGAAAATGTAGCAAAAACAAAAGAAGTAGTAGATTATGCTCATGCTCATGGAGTAGTAGTAGAAGCTGAACTTGGAGTTTTAGCAGGAGTTGAAGATGATGTATCTGCTGCTGAACACATATATACTGATCCAGAGCAAGCTGTAGACTTTGTAGGAAAAACAGGAATTGATTCATTGGCAATAGCTATTGGAACATCCCATGGAGCATTTAAATTTCCACCAGACTTTAAACCATCCTTAAGATTTGATATACTAGAACAGGTACAGGAAAAATTACCTAATTTCCCAATAGTTCTTCATGGAGCTTCAGCTGTTGATCCAGAAGCTGTTGCTACTTGTAACAAATATGGTGGAAATATAGCAAACGCAAAAGGTATACCTGTAGATATGCTTAGAAAAGCTTCATCCATGGCTGTATGTAAAATAAACATGGATACTGATTTAAGATTAGCTATGACTGCTGCTGTAAGAAAAACATTTGGAAATAGTCCTGAAGTATTTGATCCAAGAAAATACTTAGGAGCAGGAAGAGACTATATACAACAAGTTGTAGAGGGTAAAATAGACAACGTATTAGGCTCAGCTAATTCACTAAACTAGCTTATTTAGTTAAACCCCATTTAACTAAAATAATAAAAACTTATATTTTACAAAATTAATCCCAATACTAAGTATCGGGATTAATTTATTTTTATGATAAATATATGATATAATTCAAAATAACAATAATTTTAAAGGTAGTTGATATAATGCGGGAATTTGAAATCAGAATAATTAAAATTGATGTTAAAAATATAAAAAGCATATTAAAATCTGCAAATGCATCAAAAGTTAAAATGGAGAATCAAATAAACAATATATATGATTTTGAAGATAAACGTTTAATAAACCATGGAGGTTATGCTAGAATAAGAATAGTGGAAAATATACTCAATAATTCAACTGAGTACTATATGACTACAAAAAAGATTGTAAGTCAGGACAAATATAAAGTAATGGATGAAAATGAAATTAAGATATCTAATGGAGAAGTTGGAAAAAAGATATTCGAATCTCTAGGACTTAAACTTCAACAATCCATAAAAAAGAGCAGAGAAAGTTATAAATATAAAAATAGTCTCATAGAAATAGACATAAATGATACATCGTTTTGCCCTTTTCCCTATATAGAGATTGAGACAAAATCAGACGATGAACTTTCTGAAATAGTAAATCTTCTTGGCTATACAATGGATGATACAACTTCAGATACTATATATGAAATTTTAAAGCATGAGAGGTAGACATTTATGTTTGGTTATGTTACGCCGTGTATTTCTGAACTTAAAGTACGAGACTATGAAAAATTCAAAGCATACTACTGTGGTTTATGCAGGGCAATAAAAAACAATATTGGGAATCTGCCTAGAATAGCATTAAATTATGATATGACATTCCTTGCCATATTGTTGGATAGTCTGTCTAAAGATAAAAGTGTATATAAAAGACAGTTATGCCTGTTTCATCTTAGCAGGAAGAAGACCATATTAAAAAGTACATCTGCTTTAGAATATGCTGCTTTTTATAATATCGCCTTCACTTACTATAAACTTTTAGATGATATTCACGATGACAGCTCAATAAAGAGCATATTTTTGGCACATTTTCTTAAAATATATTTAAATAAACTTCCTGATAGTTTTAAGAAAAACCTGGAATACATAAAAAAAGGTTTAAATGACCTGACACAAATTGAAACATTCAGAAACAATAACTCATTTGATAAAATATGCCATTCCTTTTCTGACATTACAGCTTTTACACTATCTAATTATACAGATAGCAATAGTGAAATTTTATATGCGCTTGGCTACAATCTTGGAAAATGGATATATGTAATAGATGCTCTGGATGATCTAAAAAAAGATATGGAAAAAGGGAAATTCAATGTATTAAATTATTGCTTCAATAAAAACAAATTAAATTATAATGAATTTTATGTGGAAATACAAAATAGAGTAGACTTTATCTTAGGAAGCTGTGCATCTACATGCATGAATTACTTTAATAAACTTCCTATATCAAAAAATCAAGAATTGCTCCATAATATTTTGCAATATGGACTTTTAGAAAAAATGGATAAAGTTTTTAAGAGAGGAGCCTATAAAAATGAAAAATCCATATGAGGTGCTTGGCGTAAATGAAAATGCACCTAAAGAAGACATTAAAAAGGCATACAGACAACTTGCAAAAAAATATCACCCTGATCAATATGGCAACAACCCTTTGAAAAATCTTGCAGAGGAAAAAATGAGAGATATAAATGCAGCATATGACTATCTTATGAAAAATTCCTCCAGTGCAAGCTATTCAAACAATTCCTATGAAAGCAGTGATAATACTTATTCAGGTGAAAATTCAGATCTCTATAAATCTATTGAAGTTGCTATAAATAGCGGAGATTTAAGAAGTGCAGAATCAAAACTTGCAGGCTGCAGAACAAGAGATGCTGAATGGAACTATCTTATGGGTATACTGAATGTAAAGAAAAGTTGGTACAATGAAGCTATCAACAATTTAACCACGGCATGTAATCTAGATCCAAATAATTTTAAGTACAGACAGGCGCTAAACAACCTGCAGGGTATGAACAATACATATAGGCAACCTTATTATGACACAAGAAGAGGTAATTCTGACATATGCAATATATGTGCAACTTTATACTGTCTTGACTGTCTCTGCGGAGGTGGAGACATTGGAGGATGCTGATTTATATTTTAAATATCAAAGTTGAAAGAACATAGAACAAAAAATCAACCAAATTGTTATTTGAACTATAAACTTTGAACTTTGAACTCTGAACTTTAAAAAATGGGGGTGTAAAAAATGTCCAGTAATTCAAACAGAACTCAATATATAGCCAAAGGCGGACTGTTTACAGCTGTTG
The DNA here is from genome assembly GCF_019144085.1 of Clostridium tyrobutyricum. Classification (GTDB taxonomy): domain Bacteria; phylum Bacillota; class Clostridia; order Clostridiales; family Clostridiaceae; genus Clostridium_B; species Clostridium_B tyrobutyricum_A. The sequence goes on along the minus strand of NZ_JAHHUY010000005.1, from coordinate 30,142 downwards.
GAATAATATTAGTATATATAAGCGGAATAATTCCAATAAATAAAACCTGTTTGTTGGCAGCAGCATCTTTTATAATACCTCTTTCTATCATAACCACAAATGTAAGAAATACATTGGCAGTATATGCTGCAACTTCCCTGCTTTCATTGCTTCTATGTGGAATTAAAATGACTGTACTAGCATATATACTATTTTTCGGACTATATGGCATAGTTAAATTCTATATAGAAAAAATACAAAAGATAATTGTTGAGATCATTCTTAAATTAGCTTTCTTGAATATATGTACAGTAATATTACTTTTAATCTACAGATTATTTTTTCCTGGAATATTTAATTTTAGATTTTCAATGCATTGGATCATATTAGGACTCCAGATAGTGTTCCTTTTATACGATTATCTTCTAACTTTAATTATAAATTTCATAAATAAGAGATTATATAGGAAAAATTTATATTAGCAGACAAAAAAATTTATATTTCGTATTGACATATCAGCCTGACATGGTATAATATTTTATGTCAACGATTTATACAATGCCCATTCGCCAAATGGTAAGGCACCTGTCTCTGGAACAGGTATTTGTTGGTTCGAATCCAGCATGGGCAGCCAAAAGAACTCATATGAGTTCTTTTTTTAAATTATCCTTGACAAAAGGTTGTCATTTATTATAAAATTTGAAATAAGTTAATATTTAGCTGTGAATAGGGATTAGTAATATTTATATCACTAAAGAGAGCTATTGTCAGGTGAAAAATAGTGTGATGTTAAAATGTGAACTCACCTTACGAGTTTATCTGAAAAAATCAGGTACGGTAGGAAACCGTTATTATTTAAGGGAAATCATTATTGATTTAATTAGAGTGGTACCGCGGAAATTAAACTTTTCGTCTCTTAGTTAGAGATGAAAAGTTTTTTATGTTAAAGGAGAGATTTTTATGTACAGTACTAAAATTGATGAAAAATGGCAAAAAAAGTGGGAAGAAACACATATCTATAAATTCAACGAAGATGATATAAAAAATAAATTATATGTAATGGAGATGTTCTCATATCCATCAGGCAGCAGATTACATGCAGGTCATTGGTTCAATTATGCACCTGTAGATTCCTGGGCCAGATTAAAAAGAATGCAGGGCTACAATGTATTTCAACCTATGGGATTTGATTCATTTGGTCTGCCTGCTGAAAATTATGCCATAAAAACTGGAATACATCCAAGTGATTCCACTGAAAAAAATATAGCTACAATGGAAAAGCAACTTAAATCAATGGGGGCAATGTTTAATTGGGAAAACGAAGTAATTACATGTCATCCTGATTATTACAAATGGAACCAGTGGCTGTTCCTTCAACTATATAAACACGGTTTGGCTTACAGGAAAAATGCTCCTGTAAATTGGTGCCCTAGCTGTAACACAGTTTTGGCAAATGAACAAGTTCAAGAAGGTTGTTGTGAAAGATGTGGCACTGAGGTTACTAAAAAAGATTTAACACAGTGGTTCTTCAAAATAACAGATTATGCTGAAGAACTACTTCAGTATTTAGATAAATTAGACTGGCCAGAAACTACAAAGGCTATGCAAAAACATTGGATAGGTAAATCCACAGGTACTAACGTAACTTTTAAAGTAGTTGACTCAGAGGTTGAATTCAGCGTATTCACTACAAGAGTTGATACCTTGTTCGGTGTTACATATGTAGTTCTATCACCTGAGAATAAACTAGTAGCTAAAATAGCTAAAGAACAATATAGAGAGCAGATAGAAAATTATAAAGAACAAGCTAAAAAACAGACTGAAATTGAAAGACAATCAATTACAAGAGAGAAAACAGGTGTATTTTCGGGATCATATGCTATAAATCCTATAAATGGTAGAAAAGTACCTATATGGATAGGCGATTATGTATTAAATACATATGGAACAGGTGCTGTAATGGCTGTTCCTGCACATGATGAAAGAGATTTTGACTTTGCTACAAAATATAAACTACCTATTGAAAGAGTTATAGAGGGTGGTGATACCCTTCCTTACATAGAACATGGCAAAATGATAAACAGCGGTGAATTCAACGGTTTATCTACAAAGGAAGGAAAAAAAGCTGTAACTAAGAAATTAGAGGAAATGAATTTAGGTTCAGGAAAGGTAAATTATAGATTAAGAGATTGGCTTGTTTCAAGACAGAGATACTGGGGAACTCCTATTCCTGTAGTCTATTGTGAAAAATGTGGAGTAGTTCCTGTTCCAGAAGAACAACTTCCAGTTAAACTTCCTTATGATGTAGAATTTTCTCCTGATGGAAAATCTCCTCTTTTAAAATCAGAGAAATTCATGAATACAACTTGTCCTCATTGTGGAGGTCCTGCAAAAAGAGAAGCTGACACACTTGATACTTTTGTATGTTCTTCATGGTATTATCTAAGATATGTAGACAATAAGAATTCTGAAAAACCTTTTGACAAGGATAAAATAGATAAGATGCTTCCTGTTGATATGTATGTAGGCGGCCGTGAACATGCATGCATGCATCTTCTATATGCCAGATTTATTACTAAAGCACTTAGAGATATGGGATATTTAAACTTTGACGAACCATTTTTATCTTTAAAACATCAAGGTATAATACTAGGACCTGATGGTCAAAAAATGAGTAAATCCAAAGGTAATACCATATCTCCAGATGATTGTATAAAAGAATATGGTGCTGATGTATTCAGGATGTACCTTATGTTCGGCTTTGACTATGCAGAAGGCGGAGCATGGAGTGACGATGGTATTAAATCCATGAGTAAATTTGTAGATAGAATTGAAAGATATATAGCTCAATCCAAAGAAACTATAGAAGATACGAAAAACAATACTAAAACTTCCATGGATACTCCTGAAAAGGACTTGAACTATGTGAGAAATTTCACTATAAAATCAGTATCAGCTGATACTAATAAATTCCAATTCAATACTTCTATTGCAAGAATGATGGAATTTACCAATGAGCTTTCAAAATACCTGAAAATCAAAAATAAAAATATCAAATTTCTGGAAGATACTATAATAGACTTTATCAAGATATTATCCCCTTTTGCACCACATTTTGCAGAGGAACAGTGGGAGCTTTTAGGTAAAAAATACTCTATATTCAATGAAAAGTGGCCTGAATTTGATGAAAAGTCACTCGTAAAAGATGAAATTGAAATTGCCATACAAATAAACGGAAAAATAAAATCAAAAATAAATATACAGACCGGTTTATCAGAAGATGATATAAAAGAAATATCATTATCTCAGGAAAGTGTAAAATCAGCTATTGGTGATAAATCTGTTAAAAAAATTATAGTAGTGCGTGGAAGACTTGTAAATATAGTTGCAAAATAACAGTTGGGCAGTTGAACATACAATTCAACTGCCCATTCTTATTTTTATATTAATCTGCTGTACATTTGAATAGTTTTTTCTGTAGACTTCAAAAGATTTACCAAATCATAAACCTCACCTTCTTCAATAACACGGTTTAACTGTTTTTGAAATCTTGTGGAATCTGATAATTTTCCCATGGAAGACAATGTAAGTATATTATTCATTATATCTGATACCAAACTTGATTTTACTTCAAATAATTTTTGCGCATCCTTAATTTCATCCTTGATTTCAAGCATTTGTTCATCAAGCTTAAATGCCAGATCTGCAGCACTTTTAAGTTTATGTTTTATATTATCCGGTATTTCATGTTTATATTTATAATTTAAAGAATGTTCTATAGTAGCCCAAAAATTCATGGCAAGTGTTCTTATCTGGAACTCAGCAAGTATTTCCTTTTCACCTTCTGCCATATTCACAGGATATTTAATTATAACATGGTAACTTCTATAACCACTATTTTTTACATTTGTTACATAATCCTTTTCATACATTATCTGCATGTCTTTTCTATTCCTGATTATCTCAACTACCCTTTGAACATCATCTACAAATTGACACATTATCCTTATACCTGAAATATCCTCCATTTCATATTCTATCCTATTAAGAGGTATATTAAATTTATTAGCCTTTTCAAGTATACTGGATATTTCCTTTACCCTGCCAGTTACAAACTCTATAGGTGAATATTCATTCTTCTTTCTATATTCAAGTCTTATGCTCTTAATTTTTACCTTTAATTCTTCAACTGCCTGTTTATATGGTATTAAAAATGTTTTCCACTCTCCTATTGCCAACTCTACCCTCTCCTACATATATCAACTAAAATAATTTTATAACAAAATCCATACAAAATCAAAATTATATGATTTTTTTTGATATAATTAAACTATAATATTATTTATGATAAGGGTGAAATTTTAAATGTCTAATTTAATCTTATATAATCCAGAAGAACAAATTTCTATGTTATACGACAAAAAAATAACCTGTCCAGTATGTGGCAGTGTATTTAAAGCTAAAGCTATTAAAAAAAATTCCTATAGAATAATAAAAAAAGATCCTGATTTTTTTATAAGATATTCTAGAATAAGTCCTTATTTCTATGATGTATGGGTATGCGATGAATGTGGATATGCATCTATAAAAGCCGATTTTGAAAAGCTGTCAGATTATGATGCTGACACAATTAAAGAGCAGTTGACACCAAAATGGCATAGAAAGAACTTTCCTGAAGTATATGATATTGACCTTGCTATTCAAAGGTATAAACTATCTCTATTGAATTATTATACTATAAATGCCAGACCTAGCAAGAAAGCAATGAATTGTCTTAAACTGGCATGGATGTATAGACTTAAGGAAGATTCAAAAAATGAAATGACTTTTTTAAAACAGGCTTTGGAAAATCTAAATTCCGCATATTTCAATGAATCATTTCCAATGTATGGTATGAATAAATTTACTGCAATGTATCTTATAGGAGAATTGATGCGACGCACTGGTACAGGAGAAAAATCCTTAATTTGGTTTAGTCAGGTTATAACTTCTACCATGGCATCCGAAAAAATCAAGGATTTAGCACGTCAGCAGAAAAACTTAGTAAATGAGGGCGTCAATGAAGATTCAATCAATGATCAAAAAAATCAACAACAAATGGATAAAAAAAAGGGACTCTTTAACAAGTTCCGTATATGAATTTTATGTTCTTTAAAGTATTATTACAGGATCAAAATCTATATAATCAGCTGATGTAAGTATGTATTCTATGCCCTCTATTGATCCTGTTACAGCTTTTACAAGAGCCTCCCCATGAAGATGACCATATATAACCTTTTCCGCATTATACTCTTTTAGTACGTCTATAAGCCTTGACTTCATGGATCTTTCACTTATAGGTGGATAATGCACCATTACAATAAATTTCTTATATCCTTGATTTGACGCACAATCCAATGAATTCCTTAATCTTAAAATTTCTCTATTATAAATTTTTTCATCATGCTGTGTAAAATTTTCCGATTCAGGATATATCCATCCCCTTGTACCACATATTGCATACTCACCATATGTAAAAAAATTATTTTGGATAAAATCCATATCATCATATAAATTATTAAGTTTAGTTATACTGGTCCACCAATAGTCATGATTTCCCTTTATCAATATCTTTCTTCCAGGTAATTTATGAATCCATTCCAAATCCCAAAATCCATTTTTCATATCCATTGACCATGAAATATCTCCTGCTACAAGTACTGTATCATCAGATTTAATTTTATTTATCCAATTATTATATATCTTTCTATCGTGTTCAAACCAGTTGTTTCCAAATACACCCATAGGTTTATTTCCACTACTGTCCAGGTGTAAATCCGATATTGCAAATAAAGCCAAACTAAATCACCTTCCAAAACATATTATATCTTTACATCTGCACATATCATTTCAATTTTTTATTTAGTTTATTATCTATATCCACTACATAAGCTATTACTTTTGCAACAGCTTCATACAACTCTACAGGTATGCTGTCACCTACATCTATATTTGTAAGTAAGTTGACAAGCTCTTTATCGTAGACAACAGGCACATCGGATTCTCTAGCTTTTTTCAAAATATTATCAGCTATTTGTCCAATACCTGCTGCAGTAACAACTGGTGATTCATAATTAATATCATATTTTAAAGCAGCGGCCTTTTTTTTGTTATTAATAATAAATCACCTCTCTAAGCTCTTGTATTTATTACACCAAGTTCACTGTCTTGAAAAAATTCCCTGCAAGTTGCTATATTAATATCTTCTTTCTTTTCATTAAATTCTATATTTATATTATATCCTAATTGAGATAAGCTCTCCACTATTTTTTTATTGCCTTTTGCCAAAATTTTACTCCATAAACCTACGCTCTCTATATTTACATTCATATTTTTATTTTTTACACTTAAATAGGCATCAACAATTCCCATATTTTCTGTACTAATAGAAGTAGCAATTTTCACATTGGTAGTATCTATTTTTTTCCCCTTTTTCCTTTCGTCTCTTATCATCATCTTGAAATTATAATCATTATTTTGAATTTTCAAAGGTAAATCCATATAATAATACGAATTGGAAACTGTATTAAACACCTTAAAATCATTAATCACACTATTTATAATACTATTTTTATTGGCAATAGGCAATTTTCCATCTGAAATCATATTCTTTATAATATTTATCATCTCTTGGGTTTTACTATTAATTTGATCTTTTATAATATTTTCAGTATTGTTTATTGAGCCCTGTATTGCTGTCTGTGATTTATTTTTTAACTCAATATTATTAAGTATATCCTTTATTATATTTAATTTTTCAATGTTTTCATCTACTGTTCCATCAATACCATTCAAAAGATTTCTATAAGATGATACGACTAGTTTGCCTTTATCACTTTCTAATGCTATGTCATTATCCGATAAATATTTTGATATGAAATTCTCTCTCTCCTGGGGATTATTTTTTAATTCATTTATAATTTTTTCAATATCCTTAGTGTTACCTAATTTAGTGTTCAAATCTATATTATTTTTAATAAATGTAATTAATTCTTCATCATTTAGTTTTGACAAATTAGAAATTATAGATTGCCCTTTTGCACTATTCTCCGGTATGTTTTGAACCGATAAATACTCTTTTATCAGATTTTCCCTTTGAATCGGATCTTTTGCAAGAATATTTATGACTTTTTGTTTATCTTTAGTATCACTTATTATTTGGTTTATAATATTTGTACCCCTACTATTCAAATCTACATTATTTTTAATAAATGTAACTAATTCTCCATCATCTAATTTAGATAAGTTTGAAATTATAAATTTACCTTTTGCACTATCCTTAGGTATATTTTCAAGTGACAAATAATCTTCTATTAATCGTTCTCTCTGACCTGGATCCTTTGTAATCATGCTTATAATCTCTTGTTTATCCTTAGTATTGTTTATTATTTGATTTATAACATTTGTACCTTCACTATTCAAATCCATACTATTTTCAACAACTGTCGTATTTAGTTTTTGTGATAAATTTTCAATTTCTTTATATATACTGGAATCATTCTTAAATATATTATTAAAACTTTTTATATTTTGACTATTTAAGTCTATATTATTTTCAATAAAAGTTAATACATCTTTATCACTTAGTGTCGACAATTGCTCAAAAAAGGTTTTAAGATTTTCAGTTATAAATTTTCCTTCAGAACTTTCCAAAGATATATTCTTGCTTGCAAGATATTTTTCTATAAAATTACTTTTTTCTTCTGGATTACTTTGAATCTTGTTCATAAAATCAAAAAGTGTTTTTATATTGGAAATATTATCTTTAGTAAGAGAAATATTATGATTCAGCATTCCTTTAATAACTCCATAATCTTTTTCAGTCAGATTCATGAATTTTTCTTTTATAAAAAGTTCTATGGGATCTTTGCCTGGATTTTGATTCCCTGTTTCCTCATTTACAACTTTTAATTTAATTTTTCCATCTTCAAATCCTGAAACCTCAAATTTCATCATTTCATTCTCAGATATTTTTTCTGGATTTTCTACAGATGCAGGAAACTGCCAGCCATCTGAACGCTTTAACAATATGTTTCCTGAGCCATCCTCTGTTTTTACTACTTTAGCTGAAAATTTCTCTCCTACGTCAAAAGAAAGTTTTGTGGATATTTTTTTATTATTTACATTATAAACACTATTTATATTCCATATTCCCGCCAAATCCATCACCCTTTATACTAAAAACTATACTATATTTATCGTATAAAATAAATTTTCATGAATAAAAATATCTGGTATCAATAAATTAATATCAATACCAGATATATATTCGTAAATTATTTTGTATTATTTACATTTAAGCCGCTTGTCTTCCATCTCTATCTTCTTTTTTTAAAATAACTGACACCTTCTTATAAATTAAAAGTGTAATAACAGTAAGCACACACCCTTTGATCAAATTAAATGGTACAATGCTTAGAAGTATTAAAGTCCAAACATCAGTTATATTACCGTTTATCTTTCCTGCTATAGCTACCATCTGACTTATTGGGAAATTAAATGCCCTCTGATAAAGTGGAAGGAGTACAAAATAATTGATTAGTCCTGCCGCTATAGACATTGTTATTGTTCCGGATATAAGTCCTAAAACAGCTGATTTTTTTGTCTTTCTTTTCTTATATATAAATCCTGCTGTCACTACAAGTACCGTTCCTACGATAAAATTAGCAAGTTCCCCTACAAATGCTGTCTGACCTGCAAATATTCCATGAAGTATATTTTTTAAAAATTCTATGGAAATTCCAGCAACCGGACCTAATGCAAAAGTTCCTATAAGTGCTGGAAGATCGCTTATATCTATTTTCAAAAATGATGGGAAAATAGGTACTGCAAATTCTAAAAACATAAGTAAAAATGCTATAACACTTAATACTGCAACTTTAACCAGCCTGTTTATTTTCTTGTCTCTCATTATTACACCCTCCCAATTATATAATCTCCTAAATTTTTAAAAAGTATAATAAAAAAGCCCTGACTTATTAAAAAATCAGGGCTCAGAAAAATCACACTTTTATCTTCTTTCATCCAGACTTTACTGTCGGCCTCGGAATTTCACCGAATCAACCACTTTATGGCTCGCGGGCTATACCGCCGGTAGGGAATTACACCCTGCCCTGAAGATTATATTCATATTATGTTTTAATTATAATACCTACCTATTTAAAAATCAATACCTTTTCATAATAATTTTTATTAAATGATAATTAGTAGCAATTTATCTTTAATTTGTTATATAATATAGATATAAGTATATCGAAAAATGTAGTTTTTGGATATATAATTATACTAAAAGATGTAGATAATATAATTAGAACATCTAAAACCAAAGAAGAAATGAGTGATAATATGAAACCTGTACACATGTTTGTAACAAGTTGGTGTCCCTATTGTAAACAGGCCCTTTCATGGATGAAGGAATTAAGAACTGAAGATCCTAAATATACAGATGTTGATATTAAAATAATCGATGAAGAACGTCAGCCTGAAATAGCCAAAAAATATGATTACTATTATGTCCCTACATATTTTGTAGGTGATACAAAGATACATGAAGGTGCCCCAACTAAAGAAATTGTAAAAAAAGTATTTGATGATTCCCTCAAGTAGGGAGCCCAAATCTTTGATTTGGTGCGAGTCACCAAAAGCCAGTCTTAAAATAAATTCACTTTAAGACTGGCCTTTTATTTTATATGATTATTGTTTTTTCATGCTAAGTGCTATTCTCTTTCTCTTCTCATCTATCTCAATTACAGTTACCTGAACTATATCTCCAACTTTCACTACATCTAAAGGATGTTTTACAAATTTATCAGAAAGCTGACTTATATGCACCAATCCATCCTGATGAACACCTATATCTACAAAAGCACCAAAGTCTGCTACATTTCTTACTGTTCCTGTAAGAACCATTCCAGGCTTTAACTGCTTCATATCCACTATTCCAGTTTTAAGTATTGGCTTTGGCAATTCTTCCCTTGGATCTCTTCCTGGTTTTTTTATCTCCTTTATTATATCCTTCAAGGTTGGAATTCCTAAACCAAGTTTATCTGAAAGATTGTCCGTTCCTATTCTTTCAACCCTATTGTCTATATCTGAAATACTTGAATTTCTCAAGTCATCACTTGTATATCCTATAGTATCTAGAAGTCCCTTCGCAGCTTTATAGGACTCTGGATGAACTGATGTATTATCTAAAGGTTCACTGCTCTCCATAACCCTTAAAAATCCCGCACACTGCTCAAATGCTTTTGCTCCTAACCTTTTAACTTTAAGAAGTTCTTTCCTGCTTTTGAATTTTCCATTTTCATCTCTATAATCTACAATATTGGACGCTATAGCTGAATTTATTCCTGATATATAGGACAAAAGTGAAGGTGTTGCTATATTCAGATCAACTCCAACTCTGTTTACACAGTCTTCTACAATTCCACTTAATGAATCATCCAATTTTTTTGGGGTAACATCATGCTGATATTGACCTACCCCTATTGATTTAGGATCTATTTTTACAAGCTCTGCCAGTGGATCCTGAAGTCTTCTTCCTATTGATATTGCCCCTCTAATTGATACGTTTATATCAGGATAATCCTTTGCAGCAACTTCTGATGCAGAATATACAGAGGCCCCTGCTTCAGATACTATTACATAGTATAAATCCTTTCCCCTTTCTTCCTTTACTTCTTTTATAAGTCTTGAAATTATTTCTTCAGACTCTCTACTTGCAGTTCCATTTCCAAGGGATACTACGTCCACATCATTCCTGTATACTAAATCTTTCAATGTTTTTATAGAGCCATCAATATCATTTTGAGGTGCCGTAGGATATATTATTGCTGTATCCAACAATTTACCTGTATCATCCAATACGGCTATTTTACATCCATTTCTAAATCCTGGATCATATCCAAGAACATTTTTACCTTTTATAGGAGGCTGCATTAAAAGAGCCTTTAAATTTGCATTAAATATCTTTATAGCTCCTTCTTCACCCATATCAGTAAGTTCTGACCTTATTTCTCTTTCAATAGATGGATATATAAGCCTCTTTAATGAATCTTCCACACTTTTTTCTATATAAGTATCAGTGATGGAATTTTCCTTGATACACTGTACCTTTAAATATTCAAGTATTCTATCCATATCGCAGGTAACTTTTACAGAAAGAACTTTTTCCTTTTCTCCTCTGTTTATAGCAAGTACTCTATGTGCCGGAATAGATTTAATTGCTTCTCTATAATCATAGTACATCTCGTAAGGAGTTGGCTCCTTGCTTTCCCCTTTTGTCTCTATCAATCCATTGTCGTTTACAAATTTTCTTATCCATTTTCTGTATTTGGCTTCATCAGATATAATTTCACTTATTATGTCCATGGCTCCTGATAATGCATCTTTTACAGAATCAACACCTTTTTCTTCATTTATAAATTCACTGGCATATTTCTCTATATCTTCATTGAAATTTCCATCCCATATAACTTTAGACAGTGGTTTTAATCCCTTTTCCTGGGCAATTGTGGCCCTAGTCCTCTTTTTAGGTTTATAAGGCCTGTATATGTCTTCAACTTCCGTTAAAGTATTGGATTTTTCTATTGATTTTTGTAGTTCATCTGTAAGTTTTCCCTGTTCAGATATTATTCTTATTACATCTTCTTTTCTAGATTTAAGATTTCTAAGATATGTAAGCCTTTCCTCAAGCTTTCTTAAAGTTACGTCACTCATGCTTCCTGTCAATTCTTTTCTATATCTAGCTATAAAAGGAACTGTATTTCCTGAATCCAGCAGTTCGATTACATTGTTTAAATATTTTTTATTTACATCCAGCTCTTTAGCCAGTATATCCACTATATTATTCATATTATCCTCCTGTACAATCATTAGTTAATTTATAGCAACTAAAAATATATTACAACAGTTATATATATTTTGGCAAATTAATATATATTTAAAGAATCATTAATTGTGAGGTTGTAAACAATGAAAAAAATTGTAATTTCTCTACTTGTGATTATATTTTGTATAATATGTTCATTAAGTTTTGGCTACTATTCAGTAAAACCTTTAAATTCCAACGAGGTAAAAAGCACTATAAATTATCTGTCTTCAGATAACTTTAAGGGAAGATTAACAGGAAGTATTGAAAACTATGAAACTGTAAGTTTTATAAAAAACTATTTTGAAAGTGAAGGCCTAAAGCCTTATAACGGTAATTATTTGGAAAAATTTAGTGTTCTTTATCCTAAAAAAACAGATGGTATCCCAACTCTTGTAGTAAAAGATAAAGATGGTTTCATAGTAAAACATTATAAATACGGCACAGATTATAAGGAAGACATGCTAAACTTCAGAAAAAATTCCCTGTCCTTTAAGAAAGATGACATTATAATTTGGAAAGGAAATAATTTTCAAGTACAAAAAGGAAAAGACTACTTTCTATTTTACAATCCAGAAAACAACAAATTGAATTTCAGGAGTTCATTTATAGCAAATTCTCCTCATAGTATGTACATAATGATATCCAGTAAAACTGCACAGGAAATAAAAACTTATGTAAATTCTGGATATGAAATAAGCTGCTTTATCCCATATGATAACCAACTAACTTCTGCATACAATGTACTAGGATATATAAAAGGTAAAAACCCAAATTTGCCACCTCTTGTGCTGTCAGCTCATTTTGATCATTTAGGTACTGATCTTGCTGGGACTGTATATGATGGTGCCCTTGATAATGCATCAGGTACTTCTTTTTTACTTGGTATGGTAAAATACATAAATTCAATCGGAAAACCTGATAGAAATATAATAATTGCTTCATTCAACGCAGAAGAATTCGGATGCCTTGGATCAAAAAGTTTTGTGAAACAATATAAAGACAATTTAAGGGGTGGTAAAGTTATAAATTTTGATATGATAGGCAGCAACAAAAGTGTGCCTCTTTCTATAATGTCAGGAAAATGGGATACAAAAAACTCTAATTTTGTAAAAGAAATTGCTCAAATATTCTCTGCTCAAAATCAACCTTTTACTTATGTATTTGAAAATTCTAGTGACCATCAGTACTTCAGGGCTTATGGTATAGATGCCATAACCCTTTCAGATGCAGATATGTCAAAGATACACACTCCTATGGACAAATCTGCCTATATTGATACAAAGTCCATAGACAGATGCTTTAATATAGCCTCAGAAGAGATTGACAATTATGCTTTTGACAATAACGTGTATTTATTATATCACAGGGAGTTGTTCATAATATCACTTATAGGAATGCTGCTAACTTCAATTTTATATGTCAGATTTACAAAAAGATCATAGCTAGTATTCTAGTGGTTAATGCTTTTTACGCATTAACCACTCTTTTAATTTTTATAATTGAAATTCCTATAATGGTAAGTAAAAATATCATTATACCACAACTAAAGAATCCAAATCTCCCACCGAATTTTTCCATTATGAAACCAACAAATGCATTACCAACAGGGGTACTTCCTGTATTCAATAATGCATATATACTCATTACCCTACCCCTAAATTCATCTGCCGTATTAAATTGCAGAGTAGAATTTGATCTATTTAGAAAAGTAAGGTTAAAGAATCCTATAGATATAAAAAGAGCTGCTATGACCAAATAGTTGTGTGAAAATACAGTTATTATCTGTAAAATTGCTAGAATAAAGGAATTTATAACAAGATAATGACTTATATTTAACTTCCTTCCCCTGCTTGCCATGAACATAGCACCAAGAAGTGACCCAAGTCCTATAAGACTGAGGAAAATACTATATTCTGATGCCCCACCATTCATAACCTCTTTTGCAAATACTGGTATTATAATATTGCTGTTAAATGCAAAAGTACAAACTATAGCCATCATAAACATAGTAGATATAAGTACTCTATTATTAAATGTATAAATTACTCCATCTTTTAAATCATTAAAAAAGCCAGAATTCTCTCCAGTAAGTTTAGGCTTTCCAATTACACTTATTTTAAATGCACCATATATAATTGGTATAAAACTTACTGCATTAATAAAAAAGCATTCAAATACTCCAACCTTGTTCATTATTATTCCAGCTAATGCTGGTCCAACTATACGTGACATGTTAAATACAGTTGAATTCAATGATATGGCATTTGGAAGGTCATCCTTACCAACGAGTTCAATAAAAAACGACTGCCTTGTAGGCATGTCAAAACTAGTTATAATACCACTTGCTGCAGCCAGTATTGCAAATATCCAATATTTATTGTACCCCATGTATACTACAAAGCTCAACGTGAAAGCTTGTATCATGTATAGGGATTGTGTTATTAATAGAATATTTTTCTTGCAATGCCTCTCTATTATAACTCCACTTATAAGTGTTATTAAAAGTACTGGTGCATATTGAAATACTCCTATAATCCCTAAGAGGAAAGGTGAACCGGTTATTTTATATACGTACCAGCTAAGAGCAGTATTTTGGACCATGGTTCCCATAGTAGATAGAAGCTGACCTGATAGAAAATATCTGAAGTCTCTATGCTTAAGTGATATAAATGTATCTTGAATTTTCCACTTGAGACTCATCTTTCATACCTCCCAATAAAAAACACTATTGGATGTAAGTCCATAGTGTTTTTTATTACTTTATTTATAAATTGCTTGGATAGGATCTAAATTTGCAGCTCTATATGCAGGAATTATTCCAAAGATTATTCCAATTATTATAGATGTAGCTGACGACCCTGCTAAAATACTTAAAGTTATAACTGGTTTAAATGGTAAAAATATTCCTGCAATAGATGCTATTAAACATCCTGCAAAAATACCGATGATTCCACCTATTACAGTAATAAATATGGACTCAATCAAGAACTGGCTTAGTATTGCACCTGGCTTGGCACCTATAGCTCTTCTAATACCAATTTCTCTACGTCTTTCAGTAACGGAAACATACATTATATTCATAACTCCAATTCCACCTACAAATAATGATATTCCCGAAACTACTGCTATAAAACCTGTTACCGAACTTATTATTTTTTCAAAAGTCTTGGAAATAGCATTAGGATCTCCTTGTGTATAGGTTCCCTTTACATCTGGATGTAAAGCTTCCAATTCCTTTTTTACTTCTTTGAATACATTTTTAGAATCATATCCCTGTCTAAGTTTTACATCTATAGAGTTAATGGATGTATCATCCTCTAAAATATCTCTTGCAAAACCCGGTACATAATCTTTTGTCATTGATAATACACTTGAATCCTGATTTTGAATTCCTATAACCTTGAAAAACTCACCTTTTACTTTAATCCCTTTTCCAATAGAATCTTTCAGATCATTTCCAAATAAAGCCTTTGCATGCTCATCTGTAAGTATAATAACATAATTTTTAAAATCACTATCCTCTTTAGTAATATTTTTTCCATACATCAAGTTCAAGTTATCATTATTGTATTTATCTATGTTCAGATAAGTCTGTTTATCAAAAAATACTGCGTTTTGATTTACTCCTATCAAGTTTTCCAATCCATTACTGCTTTTACTAACTTTCTCTACACCATCAACATTCTTCAATTTTTGAAAGTCCTTATAATCGAATGGATTTACTACAGATGAACTTCTTTCATCTTTTGGTTCAAAATTAACAGTAATAGTATTGGCATCTACATCACTGGTTGACTTATTTACTTGGGCTTTTAATCCCGCTCCAATAGAAAGTATTACAACTACAGAACTTATTCCAATAATTATACCTATCATAGTTAGAAACACTCTGAGCTTATGTGTACGCAAGCTCAAGACTGCACTGTTTATAAGTTCCAGAAAACTCATATATTATCCTCCTCAGAAAAGACCCCATCTTTAAGGTAAACACAATGAGTAGCATACTTTTTAAGGTCATTATCATGGGTTACCATTACAATGGTTTTATTTTGATTATTTAGTTTAACTAGCAAGTCAACAATCTTCAATCCAGTTTTCCAATCCAAAGCACCTGTTGGCTCATCAGCAAGAATAAGTTCTGCCTTTGTAACAAGTGCTCTGGCAATTGAAACACGCTGTTGTTGTCCTCCTGATAATTCATGGGGATAATTATTCAACTTTTCTTCTAATTCAACGTCCTTAAGACTCTGTTTTACCATTTCTATTCTTTGACTTTTACTATATCCTCCATGATATAAAAGTGGCAATTCAACATTTTGTGCTATGGTCAAAGATTCAATCAAATAAAACTGCTGAAATATAAAACCAATATGACTATTTCTAAATGAACACTTTTCTACTTCATTCATCTTAGTAACATCTTTGCCATTGAATATGTAGCTTCCTTCATTAAATTTATCTAAAAAACCTAAAATATTTAATAATGTAGTTTTACCGCTCCCAGATTTTCCTGTTATAACTACAAAAGATCCTTTTTCTACATTAAAATCAAGACTTTTCAATACATTATATCGATTTTTATCTTGTTCATACCATTTAGATAATCCTTTAATTTCCAGTAGCTGTTGTGCCAAAAATGTCCCCTTCTTTCATTCCAGCTGACGCTTTCTTAATAATCTTGTCTCCAAAATTCAAACCACTTCTTACCTGCATATATGAAGAATCATATTCATCTAAATCAACTGGAGCTCTTTTAAGTTTGTTATTCTTTATACGCCAAACATATTTATTTCCGTTATGATCGAATACTGCAGATTTTGGAATTTTAGGCAACTCACTTTCATCTACAGTAGTAGCATCAACATGGAATCCTGAATATATGTCATTTTGATTATCTATATTGATGTATACAGGATAATTGGATACACTGGATGACTGTGATAAAGTTGTAGAGGTTGTTTCTGTACCAAGTTGTGTTCCCTGTACAGGCTCTGTTCCAATAGATGCAATCTTACCTGTAAATTGTTTATTTGTGCCATAAGTACTTATTTCAACTTTTTGATTTTTCCTAAGTTTTAAAACATCCTTTTCACTTACATTGGCTACTACCTGCATTTTTGGATTGATAAGTGACAGGACAACCTTACTTGAAACACCATTTGATCCACTGTCTGAATCAGTATTTGACGGTCTGGAAACAACTCCATCAAAAGGTGCTAAAACATCAGTATATCTTTTATCCTTTATGCTATCCATTTGCTGCTGTATACTTGACTTCTGTGTATTATTTGTTGACATCTGAACATTCTTTGAATCATTTGTAATCATACTTGATTGTGAATCCAAATCCTTCAATTGTTGTTCAAGATTGTCATACTGTTCAATTATCTGTTCATTTTTATAATTAAATAGTGTTTGGCCCTCTTTTACACTTTGTTTGTCACTTACGTCTATTTTGTCAACAGTTCCATTGGCATCATTTTGTACAAAATCCACTTTATTTGAGTATTGAACTTGTCCATCTAAAAATATAGTTTGTCTTTCTGGAATAGTATATGTCTCATTTACTAGATTACTTTCAGCCTTCTTTTTCTTATTGTGCTGTACGTTAAATATTAAAGCCACCATTACACAAACTATAACGATAACAGGGACTATAACAAATAACTTTTTTTTATCTTTCATATGTACCTCCTAAATACTATATATATTAGTGTAATTTTATAAAATATTTAATAACAGGAATTATACTTATTATAAATATAATTACAGGTAAAAATTTATGGACATTTTTTGTTTTTATATTTAACTTCAATGTCATATATATAAATATACTAACTAATGCAGATATAATCAAACTAAATATATTGGTAAATATATCACTTTGACCTCCCAGCAGGTTATAAATTGATATAATTATATAACTCAATATATATGGTACAACATAGCTTGTGTATAATAGCTTTTTAACTATTTTCTTATTATAGATCTTCTTCTCGATTTTATTACATGTAATATATACTACAAAATATACTATATTTACAGTTATAATAATACCTATTATTCCTCCTACAACACCAAACAAAAGTATAAGCCATTTACTAAAATGGACCATGCTTGTTACCTTATCAATTTCTTTGTTTGAAACAACAAAGACTCCTACATAAGTATCTAAAGCCAAAAAAATCAAAAGTAACAAATACATAAATTTCATGGATATATCAGTATCTCTAGAAAAGTATTTTCGCGGGGATTGTATCAATTCAATTAAGTCATTCACTGCTAATCATTCCTTTACTAAATAAAATTTTTAATCCAATTATATGTTAATATATAACTAATTAACTTTCAATACAAATACAAATATAAATAAATGACAAAAATCACCATAACTTTACTAAAATTGAATAAAGCTACAGTGATTTATTGTCAATTGGCCTGTTGTTTCAAATAAGCAATTATAAAATTATCAATATTTCCATCCATTACTGAAGCTACATTGCTGTTTTCAACACCAGTTCTGTGATCTTTAACCAGGCTATATGGATGAAATACATAGGACCTTATCTGACTACCCCATCCCATATCCTTTAGTTCTCCTGTAAGATCCTCTACTTTTTCCTTATGAGCCCTTTCCTTTAGTTCTACAAGCTTTGCCTTCAACATTAACATGGCTGTTTCCCTATTGTGATGCTGACTTCTTTCATTCTGGCACTGTACAACTATTCCTGTAGGTATATGTGTTATTCTTACAGCAGACTCAGTCTTGTTTACATGCTGTCCTCCTGCACCACTTGATCTATAGGTATCCACCCTTAAATCATCTGATTTTATGTTTATATCTTGATCTTTAGTAAGTTCAGGCAATACTTCTGCAGAAGCAAAAGATGTCTGCCTTTTTCCATTCGCATTAAATGGGGATATTCTAACTAATCTATGAATACCCTTCTCCGCTTTTAAATACCCATATGCAAATTCGCCTGTTATTTTAAGTGATACGCTCTTTATACCAGCATCATCTGCAGGCAGTATATCCAGAGTTTCAATTTTATATCCAGATTTTTCGGCCCATTTTGTGTACATCCTAAGCAGCATTTCTGTCCAATCCTGGGCATCTGTACCACCTACTCCTACATGAAGGTTTAATATGGCATTATTTTTATCATATTCTCCTGATAAAAGTATCTCTATTTTTAGTTTATCAATAATATGTTCAATATCTTCTACTTCAGAAATTATTTCTAAGGATGCAGATTTATCTTCTTCCTCTTCAGCAAGTTCAGCTAATACCTCTACATCGTCCAATCTTTCATTTAAATTGGTATACATATGAACTTTTTCATTTAATATTCTTTCCTCAGAGGATATTTCTTGTGCTCTTTCAGGGTCATCCCAAAAATTTGATTCCTGCATCTTCATTTGAAGCTCTTCTATTTTATTTTTACAATTATCTAAGTCAAAGAGACTCCTTTACTTGAATTAATGATTTTCTTATTGATTTTATTTTTGACAAAGATTCTTCCAACTCCATTATCATATATAAACAGCCCCTTTTAATTACTAATATTTCTTCCACAGCAATTTTTATATTTTTTTCCACTTCCGCATGGACAAGGATCATTCCTGCCTACTGTCTTTTCTTTTTTAATTGGCATTCTTCTAACCTTGTCGTCTCCAACTTGATTAGTATTTATATTTTTGGCAACTCTTTCTCTTTCTGGAGCTTTTTCTATTTTTACATGGAATAGATACTTGATAGTATCCATCTTAATATTATAGATCATCTCATCAAACATCTCACTGCCTTCAAATTGATATGCCTGAGCTGGTTCCTGCTGTCTATAAGCTCTAAGGCCTATAGCTCTCTTTAAATGCTCCATATCATCTATATGATCCATCCATCTCGTATCAACAACTTTTAAAAGAATTACTCTTTCAATTTCCCTCATCTGTTCTGGAGTAAATTCTTCTTCTTTTTCTTTGTATATTTCATCTCCAAGCTTAATATATTTATCTATTATCTCTTCATCTGAAATATTTGCTATATCTTCAAATTTTACAGTATCTTTTGGGACAAAAATTTCTTCCATATAATCTATTAAATTCTTGATTTCATTTTCAAACTCTTCTTCGTCTCCCGATACATGGGACTTTACAATTTGAACAACAAGATCCCCAAACATATTGTGAATTTGGTCCTTAAGATCTACGCCTTCAAGAACTTCACTTCTCTGTTTATATATTATTTCCCTCTGTTTATTTATTACGTCATCATACTGCAACAATGTTTTTCTTATATCAAAATTGTTTCCTTCTACTTTCTTCTGGGCATTTTCTATAGCATTGGTAACCATTTTACTTTCTATGGCTTCATCTTCTCCAAGTCCCAGTCTATCAACCACACTTTGAAGTCTGTCTGATCCAAATATCCTCATGAGATCATCTTCCAGTGAAACATAAAATCTTGATTCTCCTGGATCTCCCTGACGTCCTGAACGTCCTCTCAACTGATTGTCAATTCTTCTTGATTCATGTCTTTCTGTACCTATTATCTTTAATCCACCTAATTTTACAACACCTGTTCCAAGTTTTATATCGGTACCACGTCCTGCCATATTGGTAGCAATAGTTACAGTTCCTTGTTCACCTGCATGTGAAATTATATCAGCTTCTTTTTCATGGAATTTAGCATTCAATACTTGGTGAGGAACACCTTTTCTTTTCAACATGTCTGAAAGGAGTTCCGACTTCTCAATACTTACCGTACCTACAAGTACAGGCTGACCTTTCTTGTAAGTTTCATATATTTCTTCTGCAATGGCTTTAAATTTTCCCTTTGCAGTCTTGTATATTAGATCCGATTGATCTTTTCTTATTAAAGGCTTATGCGTCGGTATTACTATTACATCCAAACCATATATTTCTCTGAATTCACTTTCTTCCGTTAGTGCAGTACCAGTCATACCTGAAAGTTTATTGAATATTCTAAAATAATTCTGATATGTTATAGTAGCAAGAGTTTTTGACTCTCTTTCTACTTTAACTCCTTCCTTTGCTTCTATGGCTTGATGAAGTCCATCACTATATCTTCTACCTTCCATCATTCTACCTGTAAACTCATCTACTATAAGAACTTCACCATTTTTAACCATATAGTCTTTATCACGCTTCATAATATAATTGGCCTTCAATGCTTGAATCACATGATGTTGAAGCTCCATGTTCTCTGCATCCGCATAGTTTTTCAAATTAAAAAACTTTTCTGCCTTTGATATACCTTGTTCTGTAAGCAATACTGCATTGGCCTTCTCATCTACAGTAAAGTCACCCTTGTGTTTTACTTCACCAGTTTTCTCATCTGGAGTCTCTTCTTGCTTTTTTAAAGTCTTTGCAAAATGATCTGCCACTTTATAAAACTCAGTAGATTTTTCTCCTTCACCTGATATTATAAGCGGAGTTCTGGCTTCATCAATAAGTATTGAATCCACTTCATCAACTATTGCAAAATTCAGTCCTCTCTGAACTCTCTCTTCCTTATACACAACCATATTGTCTCTTAAATAGTCAAATCCAAATTCACTATTCGTTCCATAAGTTATATCGGATCTATATGCTTCCTGTCTTTGAGTCTGATCTAAGTCATGAAGTATAACTCCAACCTTAAGTCCCAGGAATTCATATACAGGAGCCATAGAATCTCTATCTCTCTTTGCAAGATAATCATTTACAGTTATTATATGTACTCCCTTTCCTGTAAGAGAATTTAAATATGCAGGTGCAGTAGCTACAAGAGTTTTTCCTTCACCAGTTTTCATTTCAGCTATTCTTCCCTGATGTAATACAATTCCACCTATTAATTGCTCTTTGTAATGCTTTAACCCTATAGTCCTATATGCTGCTTCCCTAACTACGGCAAAAGCTTCTGGAAGTATGGAATCCAAACTTTCTCCATTTTTAATTCTTTCCTTGAATTCATCAGTTTTATCTCTCAGCTGATCATCTGTTAATTTCTGCATATCAGCATCCAACTTATCTATCTTTTCAGCAATAGGAATTACTCGCTTAACTTCTCTATTACTATATGAACCAAAAAATTTTTGTAAAAGTTTCATTATTTTCATCCTCACATGTTATTTTATATAAAAAAATATATACCTTCTGATTATATCATCTACTCATTACCTATTCAATAAATAAAGGTATAAATTTACTTTAACTTTACATATAATACCTTTATGATAATAAATAAAAAGGAAGCTTTAAGAGCTCCCCTTTTTATATCTAATTCTAAAATTCAGGTTCTATAAGACCATAATCTCCATCTTTTCTTCTGTATACAACATTGACTTCTCCACTTCTAGCTTCTTGATATACGAAAAAGTTATGTCCCAATAATTCCATTTGGAGAACTGCCTCCTCTGAAGACATTGGCTTTACAGCAAATCTTTTAGTTCTTACTATTTTATGTTCTTCATCTTCTACATCGTTTTGATCTGGTATGAATTGAAATTTCAATGAATCCGAAGAACGTTTTCTCTTCAAGAGCTTCGTTTTCTGTTTTCTTATCTGACCTTCCAATTTATCTACAACTAGATCAATAGAAGTATACATATCATTATTTGATTCTTCGCCTCTAAGTATGACACCATTAAAAGGTATTGTAACTTCTACAATTTGATTCTTTTTTTGTATGCTTAATGTAACTTGTGCCTCTACATTAGGGTTGAAATACTTATCCAGTTTTGATAGTTTCTTGTTAACTGCATTCTTCAATGAGTCAGTTACCGAA
Organism: Clostridium tyrobutyricum; assembly: GCF_019144085.1. Lineage (GTDB taxonomy): Bacteria > Bacillota > Clostridia > Clostridiales > Clostridiaceae > Clostridium_B > Clostridium_B tyrobutyricum_A. The sequence goes on along the minus strand of NZ_JAHHUY010000005.1, from coordinate 7,463 downwards.
ATATTTTTGCCTTTTATAATTATTTTCATATTTCCAGCCCCTCTCTTATCACTTTATGTAAACTATAATTTACATAGACATAACATAAATCGAAACAATTATCATGTTATATAGTTTATACTTATATATTAATACTATTTAATGTAAATTACAATAGATATTCAAGTAAACAATGGAAATCAGTATATTAAAATTTTATAATATAAAAATCCCTTAGATAGATTTCTCTACCTAAGGGATAAAATATTTATCCTATTTATTAAAGAACAGTAATATTTTCTGCTTGTGGTCCTTTTTGTCCCTTACCTTCATCATAAGAAACTTTTTGACCTTCATCAAGTGATTTGTATCCATTTGAATTTATTTGAGAAAAGTGTGCAAAAATATCTTTTCCATCTTCTCCTGTAATAAATCCATATCCTTTTTCTCCATTAAACCATTTAACTGTACCTGTCATATATAAGTACCTCCAAAATTTTATTTCTTAAACTCTTTGTAATAACTATATCCACTAAATAAAATTTCGACATTAACATATATAATAAACATAAGTACACATTGAAATATATCCGCGTTTAAATTAATTACGATTCATTTAAGTTCTTTACATAGTATAACACTTATAAATATATAAAGCAAATTATCATCTCTAAAAATTGTTGAATTTTTGTTTTATTATAAACTTTTTAAAGTGAATTTAATTTAAGAGCGTGGATATAATATTAATAAGTTCATGTTTTGGATAATTTTAAAGTCAGTTTTTTATTTACACAACTATGATAAATTGTATATTAAAGGAGATTAAAATGAAAAATAAAATTAAATGTATTACTATCACTACCATAGCCATGGGAGTCTTGATTTGTACTCTTAATACAGTCATCAGGAACAAAAGAGGAAGGAATAAAATATGTAAATTTATTAATGACCTGTATTAATTATAATAAGATTTTAGTTCAATAAAAAACAAATCCACCTAATTTATAGAAAGAAATTCGGGAATGGCAATAACCACCCTAAAAGAGGTGGCTTGAGCTAGTCCTATAAATTCACTACACTTAGTCATATCAAGAAAAATCTTACACATTTTAACCTTATTAAAGTGCCACATCTGAGAATAATAAATTATATTTGCTGGTTTTTTTAGGATACTCCTATTTCTTGATTTAATAAAAATATTTACACCTGTATTATTTCTTCATACGATCTTCACACTCCACTGATATTATTAACAATATATTTATTGGAGGTGGAAATAATGAACTCAACACATTATATGTCTTTGTTAATGGATAACCAACCATGGAATTTGATTATCTTTATGGCTATACCCGTAATATGTGCTGAACTTCTTACTATTACAGAATTTTTTATAATCTATAATAGACTTGAAAAGAGAGGCATAAAGACACTAAATAAAATTATTGGAATTTTTGACGGTATTTATTTTTCAGGAATATTTATTTATCTCTTTATAAACGTAGTTATTCCTCTCACAACTAATAATAGATGGCATACATGGGTAGATGTACTTGCAGTACTGTCCTATTTAAGTGGCGTAATATTTCTAGTGCCAATAACATTAAATGTAATATAATTATTTACAAAATTTAAAATGAACAAGCCACCTCTAAAAGAGAGTGTCCTGTTCATTTACTTATATAAACATCTAAAATTTTATAATTCAAAATAAATATAGCAGCCTATAAAAGACTGCTAATTAGCACCATTGGTGCTTTTTCAAGCTAGCTGACCTGGTCTTTGACCCCACACTCGCCTGCTGGAATTTTTGCTACCCGGATTTAACCTCTCACTACTAGTTCTCTCGCATCTTTGCGGCAGGACTTACTTCTAAACCGCACCATGCTCGTCAAACATTTTATTTGATTTACGTGGATCGCTTTGCCTGCGACTGGCATCGACTTTCAACCACAGACCTAACTTAACATATTAATTATACCTTACTTTTAGCACCAGTCAATATAGTAACTTTATCTGAACCATTATTTTTTAGTTCCAATGCACAATAAAAGGCAGTAGCTCCAGTAGTTATAACATCATCAACGAGTAAAATATTTTTATTTTTTATCATTTCTTTATTTACAATTTTAAAACTACCTTTTATATTATTCCATCTCTCTTCCTTACTCAATCCTATTTGATCTTTTGTACTTCTCTTTTTTTGGATACAACATATAACCGGTTTTTTTAAATAGCCTTTAAGTATACTAGCTAAATACTTGCTTTGATTATACCCTCGTCTTTTTTCATCTTTTTTTGTCATAGGAACATATGTTATGATATCAAATACTATATTGTTCTTTTTTATAACATCATACATATATTCAGCTATAACTTCTCCGGATTTAAAAGAATTCTTATATTTCAATTTTCCTATAAGTTCTTTTATACTTCCTGAGTAATATGAAGCACTATAAAAATCAAATTTTATGTTTTGGTATTCCAATTGATTTTTACATTCACATACCATTATACTTTTCCTGCATGAATCACATATGGATTTATCAGAATACAAATCACATTCACACAATAAACATGTTTCATCACCACAATAGACAATGGACAACAAACAATCTTTTAAAAATTTTAAACTTTCAATAATCCCATATTCCATGCTTCTTTATTAAAATTTCTAGCTATACATTTGGCCTTTTCCATCTCTTCCGTCTCATAATTAGCTAAAAATATAACTTCTCCTTTTAAATTTTTCTTATCTCTGGCTACACTTGCACATAAATATATAAATTCTTTATAGTTAAAACTCTTATTATCTGCAAAATATATCATTATATCAGAATTTTCTATATGACTAATTAGATCTCCAAAATAGTCTGTAATTAACACTGCATTTTCCATATTTAAAAATTTTGAAATTACCTTTTTATCAGGTCTTTCTCTTTCAAAACACAATATATTTTTCAAAATATATTTGCAATATTGTCTTATGTATGAACTTACTTCCTTGACTTTTATATCATCCGGAACGTATATTATAACTTTTCTTCCTGCATTTATAGACCATTTTAAATAATCGTAAATCACAAATGGTATATCTTTACTTATATTAATTCTAGTAATCACTGTCCTTGGTTCAACTATTGGGAATTTATTGTTTTTAAGAGGTATAATAATATAATCGGCATTTTTTAATATCTCTTCTATTGAATATGAAATTATTCTACTATTTTCATAAGCCAATTTATCCAATATATCTAGTATTTCATATCTATTGTGATATGAGAAACTGCTTATATCATCATAGATAATTAAATCAAATTTTTGATTTATCTTTGTTGCTGTTTCCATGCTGCATATTTTTAAATTTGAATTATTATTTGTAAACTTTTTTATATAACTATAATCTTTTAAATTAGTGTATTTCTTTATATTCGATATAATACTTATCTGTCCAGGTTGCTCATCCGTTATATATACTACTCTTTTATCCTCTTTTATATATTTTTCAATAATTTCTATAAATATTTCTGTAGAATTATATGGAATAGATATTATATTTAAAAATTTTTTCTTTCCGTTAATCCATTTTATTATATCCTGGTCTACTCTGTTCTTCTCCCCTCCAAGGTGCATCTTTTTCCAAAGCAACATTATCTTCACTCTCCATTATATCCATTATTCTATTTTTTAATAAAGAATATCTGTCGAAACTCTTGTTGTTGTCTATCATAAATTTTAGCGCCTTTAACTCACCTACCAGTACAACCATTTGTTTTGCCCTGGTTACAGCTGTATATAGAAGATTCCTATTCATCAAGAAACTTGATCCCATGAACACAGGCATGACTATTACTGGGAATTCACTTCCCTGACTCTTGTGTATAGTTACTGCATAGGCCAAAGTTAATTCATCTAAGTATATATTATCATATATAACTCTTTTTTCATCATCAAAAATTACCGATAAAGTATTATTTTCATTATTTATACTCTCTACATAACCTACATCTCCATTAAATATTCCCAATCCCTTTTCTTTTCCATCATTTAGAATCGATTCCCATTTTAATGAATAATTGTTCTTGGTCTGCATTACCTTATCCCCAACTCTAAACAGTACATTTCTAAATTCTTTTTCATTTTTATCTTCACTTTTACAATTCAAAACATTCTGAAGTCTATTATTTAAATTAAGAACTCCAAGAATACCTTTTCTCATAGGTGAAACTACTTGAATATCACTTAATTTATTCCATGATTTATTAAAACCAGGCAATCTTTTGTCAACCAATTGAATTAATGTGTCCAGTATTTTGTTCTGGTCATCACATTTTATGAAGTAAAAATCCTTATCCTTTTTATTTAAAAATGGCATCATGCCAGAATTTATTCTATGTGCATTAACTATTATCATACTTTCTTTGGATTGTCTAAATATCTCTTTCAATCTAACTACTTTAATGCACTTGCTTTCTATAAAATCCTTAAGTACATTTCCTGGTCCAACTGAAGGCAATTGATCTACATCTCCTACTATTATAACCCTAGTGCCAATAGAAATTGCCTTAAGCAAACTATTCATAAGAATTATATCTATCATGGATGCTTCATCTACAACTACTACATCACATTCCAGTGTAATTTCTTCACTTCTAGAAAACATAACTTCATCTTCATCACTGGATGCATTCATTTCTAAAAGCCTGTGTATAGTTTTTGCTTCCCTATTAGTGGATTCTGACATTCTCTTTGCAGCTCTTCCTGTAGGTGCTGCCATAAATACCCTTAGCTTTGCCTTTTCAAATATTTTGGTAATACAATTTATTATAGTAGTCTTTCCCGTACCAGGTCCCCCTGTTATTATTTCTACTCCGTTTTTCACTGCACCTATTATAGCTTTTTTTTGTGACTCTGCAAATTGTATGCTATTTTGTGATTCGAATTCTGAAATCTCTTTATCCATATCCAATTTAATTTCATCATACTCATTAAATGACAAATATAATATTTTTTTTGTTACACTAAGCTCGCAATAATAATAAATAGGTAAAAGTACACATATATTATCTTCAAATTTCTCCAATTTTATAGTTCCTTTAAGTGAACTGTCATATATATTTTCTTCTATCTCTTCTTTTGTAACTTCAAGTACATCCAGTGATTCTTCCTCTAATTTTTTTAAGGGCATGTATGTGTTGCCAAAATTACAAAACTTACTTACTATATATTTAATACCGCTCTGAATTCTGAATGGTGAATTACCTTCTATTCCCAAACTTCTAGCTATTCTATCAGCAATTTTAAAACCTATGCCTGATATTTCTTCCGTAAGTACATATGGATTTTCCTTAACTGTTTTTATAGATGCTGATCCAAACTTCTTATGTATCTTTACACATTGATTTGGAGTAACCCCATAAGTTTGTAAAAATATCATTATATTTCTTACTTCTACTTGTTTTGAATAGGATTTACAAATTAAATCTATCTTTTTTTGTCCAATACCCTCTATATCTCTAAGTTTTTCTATATGATTATCCAATACATCTAATGTATCTTCGCCAAATCTCTCTACTATCTTCTTTGCAGTTACAGGCCCTATGCCCGATATGGCTCCAGATGACAAGTATCTTTCTATTCCAATGGAACTAGTTGGCAGTATTTCCTCGGAATATTTAATTTTAAGCTGCCTGCCAAACTTGGGATGAACTGACCATTCTCCTGTTAACTTTAAATTTTGTCCTTCCATGATAAATGGTATATTACCTACTATAACTGTAATTCCATCTTTCCCCTTTATTTGGGCAACTGTGTATCCATTTTTTTCATTTTGATATACTATTTCATCTACTATACCTTGTAATTCCTGCATAGAATCTCCCTACTCTTTTAAAATAGTTATAATACATACAATTATATCATAATATTGTATTATATTGACTTCAACTTAAAAAGCACGCATCCCTTTATGGATACGTGCCAAGAAATATTATAAATATTTTTTTATTTCATCTACTCTATTCAGTTTTTCCCATGGAACATCTATATCTGTTCTTCCGAAATGTCCATAAGCTGCCACTTGTCTATATATAGGTCTTCTTAAATCCAAATCTCTTATTATAGCTCCTGGTCTTAAATCAAATACTTTCTTTACTATTTCAACTATTTTATCTTCTGAAATTTTTCCTGTTCCAAAAGTATCTGCTGTTATAGATACAGGTTCTGCTACGCCTATGGCATAAGCCAATTGCAATTCTAGCTTGTCTGCTATTCCTGCTGCCACCAAGTTCTTAGCAACCCATCTTGCTGCATATGCAGCAGATCTATCAACCTTCGTTGGATCTTTTCCTGAGAAAGCTCCACCGCCATGTCTTCCGTATCCGCCATATGTATCAACTATTATCTTTCTTCCTGTAAGTCCTGAATCTCCTTGAGGACCTCCTACAACAAATCTACCTGTTGGATTTATGAAATATTTGGTTTTGCTATCCAAAAGTTCCGTTGGTATAACAAATTTTATTACATTTTCAATTATATCTTCTCTTATCTGTTCTTGAGTTGTATGTGGATCATGCTGAGTAGATACAACTACTGTATCTATTCTAACAGGCTTGTCATCTTCATACTCTACAGTTACCTGAGTTTTACCATCTGGCCTTAAATAAGATAATATACCTTCTTTTCTTACATCTGCCAATCTCTTAGAAAGCTTATGTGCCATACTTATTGGAAGTGGCATGTATTCTTCAGTTTCATTTGTAGCAAAGCCAAACATCATTCCCTGATCTCCAGCTCCAATAGCATCTATTTTATCCATCTTGCCTGATTTAGCTTCAAAAGCTTCATCTACGCCCATAGCTATATCAGAAGATTGCTCATCTATAGAAGATATTACAGAACAAGTATCACAATCAAAACCATATTTAGCTCTAGTATATCCTATTTCTTTTACTGTCTTTCTAACTATTTTAGGTATGTCTACGTAACACTTAGTTGATATTTCACCCATAACTAAAATCATTCCAGTAGTAGTTATTGTTTCACAAGCTACTCTTCCATTGGGATCCTGACTTAATATAGAATCAAGGATAGCATCTGAAATTTGATCACACATTTTATCTGGATGTCCTTCTGTAACTGACTCAGATGTGAATAGTTTTCTCATATTTCTTACCTCCGTCTGTGTAAAATAAAAAACCTCTTCGTAAAAAGAGGTTAATAAACTTAACTACTCTCTTATCTTGCAGCAATTCTGCAGGAATTGGCACCTTAGTAACATTACTGGTTGCCGGGTTTCACAGGGCCCTTTCCCTCCACCTCTCTCGATAAGAGTTTTAAATTGTAAAACAGAAAACACTTGCAAGTGTTTTTTATGGTGGAGGAAGATGGATTCGAACCATCGAAGTCGATGACAACAGATTTACAGTCTGCCCCCTTTAGCCACTCGGGAATTCCTCCGCATTTGGTGCTGACAGTAGGCATCG